>JBBSTF010000004.1:0-122261 GCA_038236135.1 Lysobacterales bacterium | reverse complement strand
TCACCCTCAACCCTGAAAGACTCGACCTCATCCAGGCCAAAGCAGCATGACCGGCGAGGCGACAACTACCTTGACACATACCGGCGAGGAGAAAGGTAGGTCGCTCGCCGGCAGGCGAGTGAAACGCTTGACCAGTCGGGTGACGGCCACACAGAGCGAAGCGGACGAGCGAAGCGGCGGGCGGCAGCCCGGCGAAACGCTTGACCAGTCTGGCGACAGCCGCCAAAGAAAAGGCCCGTGGAATCCACGGGCCTCAAATGCAAATCAAGTGATCGCGTCAGCGATCAAAACCAATCAAAGAAGCGGTACCAACATCAGCGCAACAATGTTGATGATCTTGATCAAGGGATTCACGGCCGGACCAGCGGTGTCCTTGTAGGGATCGCCAACGGTGTCGCCAGTGACCGCGGCCTTGTGGGCTTCGCTGCCCTTGCCGCCGTGGTGGCCGTCTTCGATGTACTTCTTGGCATTGTCCCAAGCGCCGCCGCCGGTGGTCATCGAGATGGCGATGAACATGCCGGTCACGATGGTGCCGATCAACAGGCCGCCGAGCGCCTTCGGTCCGAGCAGGAAGCCAACCGCAATTGGCACTGCAACCGGCAGCAGCGAGGGCACGATCATTTTCTGGATCGCGGCCTTGGTCAGCAGGTCGACGGCGCGGGTGTAATCCGGCTTCGCGGTGCCTTCCATAATTCCCTTGATCTCGCGGAACTGGCGGCGTACTTCTTCGACCACCGATCCCGCTGCCTCACCGACCGCAGCCATTGCCATCGCGGCGAACAGGTACGGAATCAGTCCGCCGATCAGCAGGCCGATGATGACCATGTGATCGGAAAGATCGAAGGTGTAAATCACGTCCGGATGCTCAGCGGCGAGTTTGTGCGTGTAGTCCGCGAACAGAACCAGCGCGGCGAGACCGGCCGAACCGATCGCGTAGCCCTTGGTGACGGCCTTGGTGGTGTTGCCGACAGCATCGAGCGGATCGGTCACGCCACGCACTTCGGCTGGCAAGTCGGCCATTTCGGCGATGCCGCCGGCGTTGTCGGTGATCGGGCCGTAAGCGTCCAGCGCGACGATCATGCCAGCCATCGACAGCATGGCCGTTGCGGCGATCGCGATGCCATACAGGCCGGCGAGATAGTAAGAACCCCAGATCGCGAGGCACACCGACAGCACCGGCAGTGCGGTCGACTGCATCGAAATGCCGAGGCCGGCGATCATGTTGGTGGCGTGGCCGGTTTCCGATGCCTTGGCAATGTGCTGCACCGGACCGTATTCGGTTGCGGTGTAGTACTCGGTAATGACGACCATGGCTCCGGTAAGCAGTAGGCCGATTACCGCGCAGCCGAAGATATTCCAGACGCCGTAGACGCTGTCTGCCATCAGGCTTTGGGTAACCGGAATGAACGCGATCAGTGCGAGCAGTCCGGAAACGATGACGCCTTTGTACAGCGCATTCATGATCTTGCCGCCAGAGCTGACCTTGACGAAGAAAGTGCCAATGATCGAGGCGATGATCGAGACGCCGCCGAGCAGCATCGGATACAACACGCCGTACGGGCCGGTCTGGTCGACCATGATGACGCCGAGCAGCATCGTCGCGATCAACGTGACCGCATAGGTTTCAAACAGGTCAGCAGCCATGCCGGCGCAGTCGCCGACGTTGTCGCCCACGTTATCGGCGATAACGGCCGGATTACGCGGGTCATCCTCTGGAATGCCTGCTTCGACTTTTCCGACCAGATCGGCACCGACGTCGGCACCCTTGGTAAAGATGCCACCGCCCAGGCGCGCGAAGATCGAGATCAGCGATGAGCCGAACGCAAAACCAACCAGTGCGTGCATGATTTCATTCGGCTGATAGCCGAAATGCGCCATCACCACGTAGCTGCCGGCAACGCCGAGCAAGCCAAGGCCAACCACCAGCATGCCGGTGATGGCGCCGCCGCGGAATGCGACATCGAGAGCCGCTGCCAAGCCACTGCGGGCTGCTTCGGCGGTGCGCACGTTGGCGCGGACCGAAACGTTCATGCCGACGTAGCCGGCAAGCCCTGACAACACAGCACCGAGTACGAACAAGCCGGCCGTCAACCAGTCGAGCGCAAATCCGATCGCGATGAACAGCACCACGCCGACGATGGTGATGGTGCGGTACTGGCGATTGAGATAGGCACCGGCGCCTTGCTGGATCGCCTCGGCGATTTCCTGCATGCGCGCATTGCCGGCTGGTTTGGCAAGGATCCAGCGGATAGACCAGACGCCGTAGACCAGCGCGAGGACCGCGCAAATCAACGAAATCAGGATGCCGTGCTGCTGCAAAATCTGCATCGGAAGCTCCCCTCTACTTTTGGATGATGAATTCTTGGATGGTCGTGCGTGCCGCAGTCTGCCCCGGACGCGATTCGTCCCGGACACGCTTGCGCGGCGGTCCCTGCACAGTCACCCGGTGGGTTTCGTGACGCCGCCAAGGCTGGCCCGGCGGCGGTCATGAACGCCAAGTATAGCCGCGACCCGCATCGGATAAGATCGCCGACGCTTGCGAGGGATGGAAAAAAATGGCCGAGCGGGACCATATTCGCGGATTGACCGGGCTGCGCGGCGTGGCGGCGGCGTGGGTGCTGGCGCTGCACCTTTGGCAATTTAGCGGTGGCGTGCGTCATCCGCTTTCGCTGGCCGGTTGGACGTTCGACCCGACCTGGTTCCTGTCCTGTGGCTACTTCGGCGTGGATCTATTCTTTGTGCTGTCCGGGTTTCTGCTGTCCTTGCCATGGCACCGTGCCGCCGAGCAGGGCACGCCGGCGCCATCACTAATTCGTTTCTGGTACCACCGCGTGCGTCGCGTGCTGCCGGCGTACTGGCTGCAAATGCTGGTCTTGATTATTGCCTATGCGTGGTTGGGTCAGTTTGATCGTATCCAGCCGACCAATGTCGCGTCACACATGGGCCTGGTGCAAAATCTTTGGGGTGGTGGCCAGCTGCTCAACCCCGTGTATTGGTCGATGCCGATCGAGTGGGACTTTTACGTCGCGTTGCCGTTACTCGCATTCCTGATGTTTCGCGCACCCGCTTGGTTGGTCGCCGTGTTCGCCCTGACCTGGTCGTTGACTTATCGACTACTGGCCTACCTCGGCTGGTTCGATCCTGCCATCGCGCAGTACATCGGCTATCCCAGCATCCACCAGCTACCGGCGCGGCTCGACCAGTTTGTCTATGGAATGTTCGCAGCGTGGATCCTGATACGACGACCGCATTGGGTGCGCCAGCCGCGCTGGTGGCTGGCAGCAGGCTTGCTCGGAATTCTCGCGATGGTGATCGGTGCCGGCCCGCGCGATGACTTCCTGATCCGGTTCGACGCGCCGTGGCTGTTCTTCCACCATAGCCTGCTGGCCGCTGCGTTCGCGATGCTGATACTCGGCGTCGCCGCCGGCGCACCATTGGGCAGGCAATTGTTCGCCGGTCGAATAGTCGTCTGGCTGGGCCTGATCAGTTACAGCCTTTACCTGTGGCACTACCCGCTATTACAGGTGTGGCAATACCTGGCAGGTGCTGGCTGGTTTGGCGGATGGTCCTTGGTTGCCCTCTTCGGCATGGCGGCACCCCTGATTCTGCTGGTCTCGTGGCTGTCGTATCAATACGTTGAAAGGCCATTTTTAGTGATGAAGTAGAAACTGCTACTTGTCTTCGATCACGTACTCTTCCAGCTTTTTTGCGACGGGTGTGTTGCGCAGGCGCACGTAGGCAGGTAGGCCGTTCTTTCCGGTTGGGGGTGCGTCTTCGCCACGGATCAGCGGTTCCAGATAGCGGCGCGCGGCTGGGGTGATGCCGTAGCCGTCGCGGCTGATGAAATTTTTTGGCAGCTTCTTTTCATGGTTCGCGACCTTGGAGAGTTTTACCGGCTCGATCTTCCAGCGGTACGGCGCGTCGGATTTGCGAACGATCACTGGCATCACGGCATTCATACCGGCCATGGCGTATTCAACCGCAGCCTTGCCGACCGCGACGGCCTGCTCGACATCGGTCTTGGATGCGATATGGCGCGCCGAGCGTTGCAGATAGTCCGGCACCGCCCAGTGGTATTTATAGCCCAGATTATCCTTGACGATGCCTGCGATCATCGGTGCGGCGCCGCCGAGCTGCGCATGGCCGAAGGCATCTTTCGTACCGACCTCCGAAAGGAAATCGCCATCTTTGTTGCGCACGCCTTCCGAGACAACCACGGTGCACCAGCCGATGCGTTCAACCGTCGCCTTCACCTTGGCGAGGAAGGCTTTTTGGTCCAACGGGATCTCCGGGAACAGGATGATGTGCGGCGCTTCGTCGTCACCCTCGCCGGCAAGTCCGGCGGCCGCAGCAATCCAGCCGGCGTGGCGGCCCATCACTTCCATGATGAAAACCTTGGTCGAGGATTGCGACATCGAAGCAACGTCCAAACTCGCTTCCAGTACCGATACCGCTGTGTATTTGGCGACCGATCCGAAACCCGGACAGCAGTCGGTGACGGCAAGGTCGTTGTCGACGGTTTTCGGCACGCCGATGCAGGCCAGCGGATAGCCAAGCGATTTGGCAATTTGTGAAATCTTGTGCGCGGTGTCGGAGGAATCGTTGCCGCCGTTGTAGAGGAACCATCGGATGTCGTGCGCCTTGCAGACCTCGATCAGTCGCTCGTACTGGCTGCGACTTTCCTCCAGCGATCTCAGTTTGAACCGACACGATCCAAACGCGCCGCCCGGTGTGTAGCGCAGTGCAGCAATCGCCGCTTTGGTTTCCTTGCTGGTGTCGATCAGGTCTTCACGCAGCGCGCCGACGATGCCGTTGCGGGCGGCGTAAACCTTGATGCCGTTTTCACGAGCGGTCTCAATGACCGCGCCGGCACTGGCGTTGATGACGGCGGTGACGCCACCGGACTGGGCGTACAACAAGGTTCCGCGGGACATGGCTACTCCATTCTTCATCGGCTGATCGAGTGGTTGACGCCGGGGACGCTACGCACGAGTCTATGTAAACTTGCCCGGGCATTCGTGACGGTCGGCGCTAATTCGCGACTGATTCTAGCGAATGCGGGCAATCCTGCGGCATGGCCGCGTCAGCGATGGAACTTCATGCGCATCGTCTTACTCGGCGCTCCCGGATCAGGCAAAGGCACCCAGGCAACCCTGCTCAAGGGAAAGCTGGGCATCGCCCACATTTCAACCGGCGACCTGCTGCGAGCTGCCGTGAAGGCTGGGACGCCGCTCGGCCTGAAGGCCAAGATGGTGATGGATGCCGGCAAGCTCGTTTGCGACGACATCGTGCTCGGCATGCTTGAAGATCGCTTGAGCGAAGCAGATGCGCAGCGGGGCTTCATCCTCGATGGGTATCCGCGCAACGTCGCCCAGTGCCAGGCCTTGCAAGACTTGCTCGAGCGCATCAGACAGCCGCTGGATATCGCGGTGAAGCTCGATGTTTCCGATGCCAGGATCATCGGCCGCTGTGAAATTCGCTACGCCGCTCAGCATCGCGCAGACGACAAACCAGAAACGGTGCGCGAACGCTTGCGCATCTACGCCGAGCAGACCGCGCCTGTTGCCGACCACTTCGAGCAGATCGGCAAGTTGGTGACGGTGGACGGCGTGGGTGAACTTGATGAAGTGTTCGAGCGCATCCTCGCGGTGCTGCCGAAAGATCTGTCGTAGAACCACAACCCGTCGTCATCCCCGCGAGAGCGGGGACTCATTTTGATCTTCGGCATGTCGATGAAAGAACAGCGGAATCGAAATGGGTTCCCGCCTTCGCGGGAATGACGAAGATTATTTTGGTCGGCCCGGCGCTTGCGAAAACACTCCCCAACACAACCATGAAACTCCACATCCTCGGTATCTGCGGCACTTTCATGGGCGGGATCGCGGCCCTCGCTCGCGAGCTGGGTCATGAGGTCGAAGGGTCGGACGCGAACGTCTATCCGCCGATGAGCGATCAGCTCGAACAGCTCGGCATTGTCTTGAAATCCGGCTACAGCGCGGCACACCTACAACCGGCGCCCGATCAGGTAGTCGTCGGCAATGCGCTGTCGCGCGGCAATGCGGCGATCGAGCACGTGCTGGACCAGCGCTTACGCTACGTTTCCGGGCCGCAGTGGTTAGGTGAAACGGTCTTGGCTGATCGCCAGGTGTTGGCTGTCGCGGGGACGCATGGGAAGACAACGACGACGTCGATACTGGCTTGGCTGCTGGAGAGTGCAGGTTTGGATCCTGGGTTTCTTGTTGGTGGCGTTCCGGCCAATTTCGGGATTTCTGCGCGGCTGGGGCAGGGCGAGGCGTTCGTTATCGAAGCCGACGAATACGACACGGCATTCTTCGACAAGCGTTCCAAGTTCGTGCACTACCGGCCCACCGTCGCGATCCTCAATAATCTGGAATACGACCATGCCGACATCTTTCCCGATGTCGCGGCGATCCAGCGCCAATTCCATCATCTGGTCCGCATTGTTCCTGGCAACGGGCACCTAATCGTCAACGCGGAAGATCCACGGTTGGCCGAAGTGCTGGCGATGGGTTGCTGGTCGCCTGTCGATAGTTTCGGCATCGATGCCGGCGACTGGCGAGCGCGAATGATTGAAGCCGACGGTTCGGAATTTTCGGTATCGCACGGAGGCGTTGAAATCGGCATCGTGCGCTGGCCATTGCTGGGGCGGCACAACGTGATGAACGCGCTCGCGGCCATAGCCGCCGCAAGCGCAATTGGCGTCGATGTGGGCAGCTTGTTGCCCGCGCTTTCCGATTTCCAGAGCGTCGCGCGACGCATGCAGATGGTCGGCGAGTTGAACGGCATTCGTGTTTACGATGACTTCGCCCATCACCCGACCGCGATCGCGACGACCCTTGCCGGCTTGCGCGCCAGTGTGGGAAAGGCGCGAATTCTGGTCGCGATGGAACCGCGTTCCAACTCCATGCGTATGGGTGCACATGCCGATGCGTTAGCGCCATCGCTGGCCGATGCCGACGCGGTGGTTTTCCTGCATCGGCCGGAACTGGTCTGGGACGCACAAGCCGTCACCGAAGCGCTGACCGGGCGCGGCTCGACCGCGAGTTCGGTTGATGCGCTGATCGAAAAACTTGGCGGGATGGTGCGACCGGGCGACCACGTCGTATTCATGTCGAATGGCGGCTTCGAGGCCGCGCCGCGCCGCTTCGTCGACATGCTGGCCGCAATGCAATGAGCATCCAAACTCCGGGCGCGGAAGAACTGCCGCTGTTTCCGTTGCCGATGGTGCTGTTCCCGGGTGGCCAGCTTGAACTGCGCATCTTCGAGCCGCGCTATCTCGATCTGGTACGCGATTGCACGCGCGAGAATCGTGGTTTTGGCGTCTCCCTGTTGATTGAAGACGACGAAGCTGGCAAGCCGCCTATGCCGGCCGGCGTCGGCACGGAAGCACATATCGTGGATTTCTTCAGCCGCGAAGATGGCCTGCTTGGCATTCGCGTGGAAGGAAGACGCCGCTATCGCATCGAGTCAGCGCACGCGCGGGCCGATCATCTGCTGATTGGCACAGCGCATTGGTTTGCGGCCGACCCGTTGTTGAAGCTTCCCGCCGAATATGTGTTGCTGGCAACCATCCTGGAGCGCATCCACGAGCACGTAGGCGGCACGATCGGACCGATTGATCGAGAGCGCTACGACGACGCGAGCTGGGTGGGCTTCCGCCTGGCTGAGGCGTTCCCACTGGTCAATGCCGAGCGCCAATTGCTGTTGCAGATCGACGATCCGCTGCAAAGGCTGGATCAGTTGATGCACTATCTACCGCGCTTCCAGCGCGACTGAAAAATCTTAGCGAACACAAACGAGAGGCACCGCATGGCAAGCCTGCAAGGCAAGACGCTTTTCATCAGCGGCGCATCGCGCGGCATCGGCCTGGCCATTGCGCTGCGAGCCGCACGTGACGGCGCAAACATCGTGATCGCCGCGAAAAGTGACGTAGCCAATCCGAAGTTGCCGGGCACGATCCACACCGCCGCGGCCGAAGTGGAGCGCGCTGGTGGCAACGCGTTGGCGCTGAAACTGGATATCCGCAATGAGGCTGATGTTTACGCTGGCGTTGCACAGGCGGTCGAGCATTTCGGCGGCATCGATATCGTGGTCAACAATGCCAGTGCGATCTGGTTGCAGGGCACCGCGAACACGCCGATGAAACGCTACGATCTGATGAATCAGGTCAATGCACGCGGGACGTTTCTGGTCTCGCAGGCTTGCCTGCCGCATCTGAAAAAATCCGACAACCCGCACATTCTGATGATGTCGCCGCCGATCAACCTGGCGCCGAAATGGTTCGCGCCGCACGTGGCCTACACCATTGCCAAATACGGCATGAGCCTGTGCGTGCTCGGCATGGCCGAGGAGTTTCGCGGCGATGGCATCGCGGTCAATGCCCTGTGGCCGAAAACGGTAATCCGAACTGAAGCGTTGAACATGATTGAAGGCGTGCCGGTGGATCGCTGCCGTACTCCGGAGATCGTCGCCGATGCGGCCCACGCCATCATCAGCGCGCCATCGACGCAACGCAGCGGCGAGTTCCTGATCGACGAGGAAGTGCTGCGCGAGGCTGGCGTCACCGATTTCGATCCGTACGCGATTGATCCGTCCAAGTGGCCGCTGCCCGATTACTTCCTGGATTGATCCATACTTTGCAGCAACGAACGCCGCTGCGGCCTTCATCACTGGGGATTGTCATGTCGAATCTGATGCGTCTTGTTTTCGCTGGCATCGTTGGTTTCGCTGCGGGCAGCGCCAGTGCGGCCGATCTGGTTAGCCACAACGGCTTTGAAGTCTGCTTCGCCACGGCGGTGACCATGCCGGCATTTCTCACCGCCATGCGCAACAGCATCGAGGGCGGAATGAGTTGCCTGCCGCCGCAATCCGGCACTAGCGGCAGTGCAACATACACCGCCTGCAACACGGCGAATGGATGCGGGACCGGCGTTCCGGGCTGCCCGGTGACGATCCACTCCGGCGCGTTCACTGGAGACTTCATGACAGGGGCGTTTACGGCGCCGGGCACGGTCAACAATATTCCGATCCCGATCATGTACACCCTTTTCGGATTTCCAGGCTCGTGCACGTTGACGCTGAGCGCAATCGTGACTCGTTATGACCTTGATTACCTGTTGCGGCTGGACGGACTGGACGGCATCTACAGCGATGACTTGGCGACGCCGACCGCCACAATCGTCAGCTACACAAGGACCGGATGCCCGGAACTCAATAGCGCCATAGAGCCTGCGATCGCCGGTGCAATCACGTCCGCACAAAACGCCATTGGTGCAGCCATCGAGCCTTCGCTGCGAACAAATACCGTCGAGCAAGCGGTTTGCCCCATCAGTGCTCCCTGACCCTGATCACAGCCAGCGATCTCGCTGGCCTGATCAGTACCCACATGCGTGAGCCCATATCCATCTTGCGCTGCAGCTATGACCACCGAACTACGTCCCGATAGCGCCGAACTGATCCAAAAGGGTCGCGACTTCCTCGTCTCGACCTATCGACAGCGCGAACGTATCCTCGATCATGGGAAGGGCTCGCGAGTGTGGGACAGTGAAGGTCGCGAGTACGTGGATTTCGCGGCTGGCATCGCGGTCAGTGCGCTCGGTCACGGCGACCCGGACATTCTCGCCGCGCTGCACGAGCAGGCCGGCAAGCTCTGGCACACCAGCAACGCGTTCTACAGCGAGCCGCCATTGCGCTTGGCCGAAGAACTTGTCGCTGCCAGCGGTTTTGCAAAGCGCGTGTTCTTCTGCAATTCCGGCAGCGAAGCCATCGAGGCGTCGATCAAACTGGTCCGACGTTGGGCAGACACACAGGGCAGGCCGCCGGAACGCCGGGTGATTTTGAGTTTCAGTGGCTCGTTCCACGGCCGCACCTTGGCCGCTGTCACCGCGACGGCGCAGCCAAAATATCAGCAAGGTTTCGAGCCATTGCCGGGTGGATTTCTCCACTGCGCGTTCAACGATCTGGATGCGCTCGATGCGGCGTTCGACGACAGCGTTGCCGCGGTGATCGTCGAACCAATCCAGGGCGAAGGTGGCGTCTTGCCGGTGGCAGAGGGTTTTCTCGCAGCCTTGCGCGAACGCTGCGACCGCCATGGCGCGCTGCTGGTGTTTGATGAAATCCAATGCGGGGTCGGTCGCACCGGCAAGTTGTGGGCGCATCAATGGGACGGCGTGCAACCTGACGTGATGACCGTTGCCAAAGGACTGGGTTGCGGCTTTCCGATTGGCTCAATGCTGGTTGGAGACAAAGCGGCCGATACGCTGCAATTCGGATCGCATGGCAGCACGTTCGGCGGAAATCCACTCGCTGCGGCTGTCGCTCGCGTTGCGTTGCGCAAGCTGTCGGCGGCAGATTTACTGTCCCACGTCGCCAAGCAGGGGCTGCATCTGCAACTGGGTCTGGAACGCATCGGCAATGCGCATGGCGTATTCGGCGAAGTGCGCGGTCGTGGCCTGATGCTCGGTGCCGTGCTGACGCCGGCATACGCTGGCCGAGCGCCAGAAATACTCGATTTCGCGGCGGGCGAGGGCCTGTTGCTGCTTCAGGCCGGCGCCGACGTCCTGCGTTTCGTACCGGCACTCAATATTCCGGTCGACGACATCGACGACGGGCTGGATCGACTCGAAAAGGCTTTGAAACGGCTTACGGCATAGCTCTCTACGGTTTTACGCGTCAGCAATCAACGCGAATTTCGATGCCAAACGTCGCAAGCCAATTCATCCGCTAGTCGATTCCGCGTACAATGTCGCGCTTCCCCGTGGCGCCCCCGGACTCGCAGCACTCGGTCCGATTCGATAGCGCGCGCCGTGGTCCGGAGCGTAGCGATTCCCTCGATACGGATACGGTGCCCGCATGATTCGACCTGCCATCCTTGCCCTCGCTGACGGCAATGTTTTCCATGGCCGCGCCATTGGCGCCGACGGCAGCAGCGCCGCTGAAGTCGTGTTCAACACGGCGATGTCCGGCTATCAGGAAATCCTCACTGATCCGTCCTACGCACGACAGATCGTGACACTGACCCACCCCCACATTGGTAACACCGGTTGCAACGCGGCCGACGCGGAATCAGATCGCGTGCATGCCGCCGGCCTGGTGATTCGCGATCTTCCGCTGCTGGCCAGCAGTTGGCGCAGCGAGGAAGACCTCGGCAGTTATCTTACGCGGAACAGCGTGGTTGCCATCAGTGACATTGATACGCGGCGATTGACTCGCATCCTGCGTGAATCGGGCGCGCAGAACGGCTGCATCATGGCGGGCGCGGACGCGACGGCGGACGCAGCGCTTTCGCAGGCTCGTGGTTGCGCCAGTCTCGAAGGCATGGACTTGGCGAAAGTCGTTTCGATCCGCGAAACCCAAGCCTGGACCGAAGGCAGTTTCGATCTCGACAGCAACGCATTCACGAGCACGCCGGCGCGGTTCCGCGTCGTCGCCTACGACTTCGGAACCAAGCGCAACATCTTGCGCATGCTGGTCGATCGCGGTTGCGACGTGACCTTGGTTCCCGCGCAGACCAGCGCTGCGGACGTGCTGTCGATGAATCCCGACGGCGTGTTTCTCTCCAACGGGCCTGGCGACCCGGCGGCCTGCGACTACGCGATCAATGCGACACGTGAGTTCGTGAAGGCAAAAATACCGCTGTTCGGAATCTGCCTAGGCCATCAGATTCTCGGTATCGCCAGCGGTGCACGTTCGACCAAAATGAAGTTCGGTCACCACGGCGCCAACCATCCCGTGATCGACATTGCCAGCGGCCGCGTGATGATTTCCAGCCAGAATCATGGCTTCGCCATCGACGAAGCCAGCTTGCCGACGAATGTGAAAGCGACGCATCGCTCGCTGTTCGACGGCAGCCTGCAAGGCATCGCGCTCGACGACGCACCGGCATTCGGATTCCAAGGCCACCCCGAAGCGAGTCCCGGCCCGGCTGATGTCGCGCCGCTGTTTGATCGATTCGTCGAAGCAATGCGGGATTCGGGACTCGGGGCTCGGGACTTGGAGAGGAGCGCGTGAGTCCATCGCATTTTCGAGAACTGGAAGTCTGGCAAATCGCCATGTCGATGGCCAAGCTGATATACGGCGTGACTTCGAATTTTCCGCGGGAAGAACGTTTTGGGCTGACGTCGCAATTGCGGCGCTCGGCGGTGTCGATACCGTCGAATATCGCCGAAGGAAATGCGCGATCGGGCACCCGCGATTACGCCCGATTCGTTTCGATCTCCCAAGGTTCCCGCGATCTGGCATTCGGGGATGCCGAGCTGGTCGATGACTGTCTAGCCGTTTGTGACAGGGTTGGAAAAATGCTGTTGAGCCTTCACCAATCGCTGTTCCGGAAGCTCGAAACCGAGTCCCGAGTCCCGAGTCCCGGAGTCAATAATGCCTAAACGTACTGACCTCAAAACCATCCTGATCATCGGCGCGGGGCCAATCGTGATTGGCCAGGCCTGCGAGTTCGATTACTCCGGCGCGCAGGCCTGCAAGGCGCTCAAGGAAGAGGGCTATCGCGTGGTGTTGGTCAACTCCAATCCGGCCACGATCATGACCGATCCTGGCAGCGCCGACGCGGTCTACATCGAGCCGATCAACTGGCAGACGGTCGAGAAAATCATCGCCAAGGAAAAGCCCGACGCGCTGCTTCCGACCATGGGCGGCCAGACCGCGCTCAATTGCGCATTGGATCTGGCCGACCACGGCGTGCTGGATAAGTACGGCGTCGAACTGATCGGTGCGAAGCGCGAGGCCATCCGCATGGCCGAAGACCGCGAGTTGTTCCGCGTCGCCATGGGCGAAATTGGCCTCGACTGTCCGAAGGCGCGCATCGTGCGGAACTTCGATGACGCCGTGGTGGCGCAAGCCGAAGTTGGCTATCCGACCATCATCCGGCCCAGCTTCACGCTCGGTGGTTCCGGTGGCGGCATCGCCTACAACCGCGAAGAGTTCGAGGAAATCATCAAGCGCGGACTGGAACTTTCGCCGACCCACGAAGTGCTGGTCGAAGAATCCGTGCTTGGCTGGAAAGAGTTCGAGATGGAAGTGGTCCGTGACACCGCGGACAACTGCATTATCGTCTGCTCGATTGAGAACTTCGACGCCATGGGCGTGCACACCGGCGACTCGATCACCGTCGCTCCGGCACAAACGTTGACCGACAAGGAATACCAGCGACTACGTGATGCCTCGCTGGCCGTGCTGCGCAAGATCGGCGTGGATACCGGCGGTTCAAACGTGCAGTTTGGTATCAATCCTGCCGATGGCCGCGTCGTCGTCATCGAAATGAATCCGCGCGTGTCGCGTTCGTCGGCGCTGGCGTCAAAGGCAACCGGCTTCCCGATTGCCAAGGTCGCGGCAAAGCTGGCGGTGGGCTATACGCTTGACGAACTTCGCAATGAAATCACCGGTGGTCTGACCCCGGCATCGTTCGAGCCTTCGATCGACTACATCGTCACCAAGATTCCGCGTTTTGCATTCGAGAAATTCCCCACCGCCGATTCGCGACTGACCACGCAGATGAAATCGGTCGGCGAAGTGATGGCGTTCGGCCGTACCTTCCAGGAATCGCTGCAGAAAGCCCTACGCGGCATGGAGATGGGCTGGAATGGCCTGTCGCCAGTGCAGGAAAGCTATGAGGGCAGTGACGCTCGCTCGCATCTGCGACGTGAGTTGAAAGAGGCTGGCCCGCAAAGAATTCTGCATGTCGCCGACGGTTTCCGTGCCGGCTTCAGCGCTAGGGAAATCCATGAACTCACCTGGATCGACCCGTGGTTTCTCGCCCAGATCGAAGACCTCGTCAACGCGGAAGCGGCGGTTCGAGAGCAAGTATTGTCCAACCTCGATGCCGACTCCTTGCGTCGATTGAAGCGCAAGGGTTTTTCCGACTCGCGACTCGCCGAATTGCTCGATACCGACGAGAATGCCGTCCGCGCTTTGCGCCACGCTTTCGGCGTGCGACCGGTCTACAAGCGCGTGGATTCCTGTGCGGCCGAGTTTGCAACGTCCACGGCCTATCTGTATTCGACCTACGAGGAAGAATGCGAATCCGCACCGACAACCCGCAAAAAGATCGTCGTCCTCGGGGGTGGCCCGAATCGGATTGGGCAGGGCATCGAGTTCGATTACTGCTGCGTCCACGCCGCGCTCGCACTGCGCGAGGACGGCTACGAAACCATCATGATCAACTGCAATCCGGAGACAGTGTCGACCGATTACGACACGTCGGATCGACTTTACTTTGAACCGGTCACTCTGGAAGACGTACTGGAAATCATCGATCTGGAAAAGCCCGAGGGTGTGATCGTGCAATACGGCGGACAAACCCCGCTGAAGCTCGCACGTGCGCTGGAAGCCAATGGCGTGCCGATCATCGGCACCTCGCCCGATTCGATCGATCTGGCCGAAGATCGTGAGCGCTTTCAGCAGATGATCAACAAGCTTGGCCTGAAGCAGCCGCCGAACCGCACGGCCCGTAACCCGGAGCAAGCGTTGGCGCTAGCCAGTGAGATTGGCTATCCGATGGTGGTGCGGCCGAGTTACGTGCTTGGTGGTCGTGCGATGGAAGTGGTCCACGACGATGCCGATCTGTCGCGTTACATCCGCGAGGCGGTGCGCGTTTCCGAAACTTCACCGGTGTTGCTTGATCGTTTCCTTGATCATGCTATCGAAGTCGATGTCGACATCATTGCCGATCATGAAGGCAATGTTTTGATCGGTGGCCTGATGGAACATATCGAAGAAGCCGGCGTGCACTCAGGTGATTCATCCTGCTCGCTGCCGCCGTATTCGCTTTCCAAAGAAATCCAGGATCGACTGCGTGTAGAAGTCACTGCCATGGCCCGTGAGCTGAAGGTGGTCGGGCTGATGAATACCCAATTTGCGGTTCAGGGCGACAACATTTTCGTACTCGAAGTGAATCCGCGTGCATCGCGCACCGTTCCATTCGTGTCCAAGGCGACGGGTATTGCGCTCGCCAAAATTGCTGCACGTTGCATGGTTGGGCAGACGCTCGCAGAGCAAGACGCGACGGTTGAAGTTGTTCCTGACTACTACTCGGTCAAGGAAGCGATTTTCCCATTCCTGAAATTCCAGAACGTTGATCCGATCCTTGGCCCGGAAATGCGCTCGACCGGCGAAGTGATGGGCGTAGGCCGCACGTTTGGCGCAGCCTTTGCACGCGCACATGAGGCAGCTGGAATCAACGCGCCACCGGTCGGCAAGGTGTTCTTGTCGGTACGCGACAACGACAAGGCACGCTTGTTGCCGGTCGCGCGCGACCTGATCGCTCGAGGCTTTAGCTTGACCGCCACGCGCGGAACCTGTCGCTATCTCGCCGAGAACGACGTGGTCTGTGAACCGATTAACAAGGTGCAGGAAGGTCGTCCGCACATCGTCGATAGCATCAAGAATGGCGAGATCGTGTTCATTGTCAACACCACCGAAGGCAAGCAGGCGATTGCCGATTCGTTCTCGATCCGCCGCGAAGCGTTGCAACAGCGCGTCACTTACTCGACCACGGTGGCGGGTGCCGCTGCGCTCCTGCACTCGCTGGACTTCCGCGGCGCGGGTGATGTAAACAGCCTGCAGGAATTGCACGGCGAGCTGGCCAGTCGTTAAGCTCGACGGCGTTCGCCACCACTGAATCGCTCCGCCGCGAACACCGGTTCACGGCAGATCTCTTATTTTTTGCCGTCGCCAACGCGTTGCGATGGCGTTGCATCGATGGAGTAACACCATGGCAGAGACCAGACGCGCACCGATGACCCTGAAGGGTGCCGAACGCTTGCGCGCAGAGCTCGACAAGCTGAAGTCGAACGATCGCCCGAATATCATCGCCGCGATCGCCGAAGCGCGCGCCCACGGCGACCTGAAAGAGAACGCCGAATACCACGCTGCGCGTGAAATGCAGGGTTTCATCGAAGGCCGCATCCAGCAGATCGAGGGTGCGTTGTCATATGCGGAATTCATCGATCCGTCCAAGCTCAACGCTGGCAAGCGCATCGTGTTTGGTGCCAAGGTGGATCTGGTCGACGAGGACACCGATGAAGCGATCAGCTACCAGATCGTTGGCGACCTTGAAGCGGATATCAAGAAGCGCCTGCTCGCCGTGAGTTCACCGTTCGCGCGTAATCTGATCGGCAAGAGCGAGGGCGACAGTTTTGAATTCGTCGCACCGAACGGCACCCGCAATTACGAAATCGTCGGTGTCAGCTACGAAGACTGAGTCGTCGGGGAATCTTGCCGACTCGCGCGACCAGCGCTGAAACTACGATGACCACGCTGCTATTGCCGGAACGTCGCCTCGCAGTGTCAGCTGCGATTGATCGTTGGCTCCTGCAAGGCGACCGACTTCCTGATTCGGCGCCCGGCTACGAGGCGTTGCTGCGTGACGTCTTCACGTTTGATGGCCCACTAGCCGCCGCAGCGCAGACCCGCCAGGTCGATGTCGGCGACGCAGGAGACAAGCTCTGGCTGCGCGCAGACCCAGCATGGATGCGCGCCGACATGAGCACTGCACGCATGTTCGCGCATGGCGAACTGGGAGTGTCAGCATCGGAAATAGCGGCACTGACACCTAATCTTTTCGAGTTGTTCGCCGAGCACGGTCTAGCGTTCGACGCACCGACCTCGACGCGCTGGTATCTGGAATGTCCGGATTCGATATCGATCCCGGATTTCGCCGATCCCGACGATGCCTTGGGTGACGATCTGCGACTGCATGCGCTAGCCGGCAGCGAAGGAAAGTTCTGGCGCGTACTGAGCAATGACATCCAGGTGCTGCTGCACAATCACCCGGTCAACCAGAGCCGGGTTACGAGGGGCGCGGCGCCGGTCAACGGACTCTGGTTCTGGGGCGGCGGGTATTTACCCAAGACCGTCACCAGCGATGCAGACGCCTACTTCGGCGACGACTCGCTTGCGATTGCACTCGCGCGCGCGGCGACGGTTCCCACGCATTCTTTGGATGCGTTCGCCACGGGTGTGAAAACAAATAACGCCATCATTGATTTGCGCGAATTGCGCGGCGATGCGTTGTCAGCAGCGTTAGATAAATTCGTCGCAGACGGAGTCGGCACTGGACAATCGAAGCTTGATCTTGTCTTCAGCAGCGGCGAGCGACATCGCTATATGCCGTCACACCGCTGGCGATTCTGGCGTCGCTAGTCGCCGATTTCGAATGATTGATGCCGCCCATACTTCCTTGGCCAGTCAGGCGTAGGGATCGGTAATACCCAGTGTTCCCAAGATGCACGTTTCCAGCGCTTCCATTCGCTCGGCGTCGTCGTCCGTTTGATGATCGTGGCCAAGTAGGTGCAGGACGCCATGGACCGTCATATGGGCGTAGTGATTGCGCAGATTCTTGCCTTGCGTCTGCGCCTCGCTGGCGATTATCGGCGCGCAGATGACTAGGTCACCAATCAGCGGCAGCTTGAGTGCTGGCGGTAGATCGGCAGGGAACGACAGCACATTGGTGGCGTAGTCACGCTGCCGGTAACGCTGGTTGAGTTCACGGCCTTCTTCGATGCCAACGATGCGGATCGATAGTTCACTGGCATCGCGCCGTCGAACTGCACTGGCGGCAGCGAGCACCCAGCGCTCGAAGCTCATCCGTTGCGGAATGCCGGCGCGCGTCACGCCTCTAGCCAGTGAGAGGTGCACGATCGCGTTGCCGCTGGTCATTGCTCGAAGTCGCTGCCGAAGATCGACGCTTCGCAATCGGTGGGAAGCAGGGTGACGCGATTCGCGCTGTTTTCCGGCACGCCGACCGTGGCGTTGTAGTGGCTGTAGTCGATGTCGGCCGGATTGGACAGCGTGTTGGCCACAACCTGCGCAGGCGAACCGAGGGCAAACGGGGCATCGAAGCGACGCAGGCAGCCTCCAGCGACTCCACAGCCGCTCCAGGCCGCGACGATGATCGAACCGCGGCAGTCCAGCGTGATGCCATCGATGTTGTTGAGCGTGGTGTTGATCAGATTGACCGGCGCCATCGTGCCGGCGGGATCCATGCTCATCACCTTGGCAGCCGTTCCCCAGGTGGCGACCAGTACCCGATTGCCCACCGGGTCGAACACCAATCCGTTCGGCGTCTGCGTCATCGCCACCGGCGTGTTCTGTGTCGGTGCGGCGAGGTTTGCGACATTGACCGTGTAGATCTTCTTGGCGCTGAAGTCGCTGATGTAGAGCGTGTCGACGCCATTGGAGGTTATGCCGTTGAGAAAACTGGCACCGGTGAGCGGCAGATTCATCACCGGCGCTGCGCTATCGATGTCGTAGCCCTTTACGGCGCCCTGGTCGAGGACGAACAAGGTGCCGCGCAGCAGCTCAATGCCATACGGTGCAGCTGGTAAGGTGCTGAATGAGGTTATCGTTCCATCCGCCGCGCGAGCCTGGATGCTGCCACCACTGCTGGTGTTGCCAACCAGATGCCGATTCAGGCGCGGATGGTATTCGACGCTTTCCGGCGTACTGTAGCTTTGTGCTGCACCGACGGATGGCAGCATGGCCAATACCGTGGTCACGGCTAACGTTGCGCGCCTACCCGGCCGATGCCGGAACATCGTGACCTTGGTGGATGTCACGTTCTGCTTGCCTGGTCGTCGTTCGCTGTGGATTGGTCACGCGCCTCGTACGCCTGCACGATGCGTTGTACCAGCGGATGTCGCACGACGTCTTTGGCTTCGAAGAACGTGAAGCTGATTCCGGCGACGTTGCGCAGCACATCCATGCCGTCGCGCAGGCCGGATTTGATATGGCGCGGCAAGTCGGTCTGGGTCATGTCGCCGGTGACTACAGCGATCGATCCGAAACCAATCCGGGTCAGGAACATCTTCATCTGTTCGGTAGTGGTGTTCTGCGCCTCGTCGAGGATCACGAACGAATCGTTCAAGGTGCGGCCGCGCATGTAGGCGAGCGGCGCGATCTCGATCACGTTGCGTTCGATCAGCTTGGAAACGCGTTCGACGCCGAGCATTTCGTAGAGTGCGTCGTAAAGCGGGCGCAAGTACGGGTCGACCTTTTGGGTCAGGTCGCCGGGCAGGAAGCCGAGTTTCTCGCCCGCTTCTACGGCAGGACGCACCAGGATCAATCGCTGCGCTCGGTTCTCGTTCAATGCATCGACCGCCATTGCGACAGCGAGATACGTCTTGCCGGTGCCTGCCGGGCCAATGCCGAAATTGATGTCGTGTGTCGCGATGGCTTGCAGATAACGTGTCTGATTTGGCCCACGTCCACGGATGGTGCCGCGCTTGACGCGCACCGAGACCTGCGGCGTTGCGGCTGCTTCGATATCGGCGATGGCATCGACGCCCGATTCCTGCAAATACAGGTTCAACATCGGCGCGTTTAGCACCTCGAACTCTGTGCGCTCGTAAAGTTCGTGAATCAATCGCGAAGCACGTTCGACCGGTCGTGGCTCGCCGTTGACGCGAAACACATTGCCTCGATTGGCAATCTCGACGCCGAGCCGCAATTCGATCTGGCGCAAATGCTCGTCAAACGGTCCGGCCAGATTGGCGAGTCGTTCGATGTTGTCGGGTTGCAGCGCGAAGTCGCGCGAGTGCTGGGTCGTCATAGGGCGGCGAGAGTAGCGCGCCGGCGCGAAGGACTCCAGTTAGAGTATCCCTGGCCCGCCTTCAGGGTTTGGCAACGGGCTGGCCCGCATACTTATGAGTCAGCGCCGGCAGCGAGTTGCCGGTGCTTTCCAACGAGGATCGATTGACGATGGCAGCAGCTCGCCGAGCGGACAGCGCAACACAGGAAGAAGCACGCACTGCTGCAGGCGTCGAATCGCCGCTGCGCGCCGAATTGTTCAGCGCCGAGCAGATGGAGCGCCACGGCGCGTTCCTGGCGAAAAGCCACCACCTGCAACCCAATCGCTTGAGCGAACAACTTCTGCGCCGGCTGAGCGACAACCAGCGTGTGCTGGAACTGGCTCGTGAAAGCCTGGCTGCCGCAGCGGCTGCCAACCGCAGCATCACCCCTGCGGGGGAGTGGTTGCTCGATAATTTCTATGTCATCGACGAGCAGATACGGACTGCTCGTCGTCACTTGCCCAAGGGTTACAGTCGTGAACTGCCGCGACTTGCCGAAGGTGGGTCGGCCGCGCAGCCGCGTGTTTACGACATCGCGTTGGAGGCGATCTCGCACGGCGACGGTCGCGTTGACGAAGAAAGCCTGACTCGTTTCGTCGCGGCATACCAAGCGGTCACTCCCCTTGCGCTTGGTGAGTTGTGGGCAATTCCGATCATGTTGCGGCTGGCCTTGATCGAAAACATGCGTCGCGTTGCCAGTTGCATGATCGTTGATCGCCGCGATCGCGACCTTGCCGAAGACTGGGCCGACCGAATGGTTGCGACGGCCGCAACCGATCCGAAAAACGTGGTGCTGGTGATCGCCGACATGGCTCGGGCGGAGCCCCCGTTGAGCAGTCCGTTTGTCGCCGAATTGACGCGCCGACTTTCTGGCCAAAGCTCGACGCTGGCCTTGCCGTTGAGCTGGATCGAACAATGGCTCGGCGAATCGGGCCAGACCATCGAGCGCAAGATCCAGACCGAAAATCGGCATCAGGCCGCCGATCAGGTATCGATCAGTAACAGTATTGGCAGCCTGCGTTTCCTGTCGACGACGAATTGGCGCGAGTTTGTCGAGACGCTCAGCGTGGTTGAGCGCAGCTTGCGAAACGATCCGGACGGCACCTACGGCACGGCTGACTTCGCCACGCGCGACAGCTATCGGCACACGGTTGAGCGCGTCGCCCGCCACAGCAAGCTGGGCGAGGGCGAGGTCGCGGAACAGGTGTTGGCGCTGGCTCGGTCGGCGGCCGCGGAGCATGGCGATAGCCACGTCAGCGCGCATGTTGGCTACTGGCTGATTGACGATGGATTCGCTGAACTGACTCGGCGCACCGGCATGCGTCGCGGCATTTCGGGCTGGTTACGCCACGTCGCCGCAAAGATGCCGCTCACCCTATACCTCGGATCGATCGCGCTGGTCACGGCCATGTTTGCAAATGGCATGTTGCGCGAGGTGTGGCTGGAATTGGGCAAGACCGCGGCCAATCCGCGCCTCATGCTCGGAAGCGTCGCCGTGCTGGCAGTGATCACGTTCAGTGAGCTGGCGATTGGGTTGGTCAACTGGGCAGTTACGTTTTTTGCATCGCCGCGCCAGTTGCCGAGGCTGGACTATTCGCAAGGTTTGCCGAGCAGCGCGCGCAGCCTTGTCGCCGTTCCCACGATGCTCTCCAGCCGCGAGGCGATTGCAACGCTGGTCGAAGCGCTGGAAGTTCGCTTCCTGGCGAATCGCGACGAACACCTGCATTTCGCCTTGATCACCGACTTTCTTGATGCGACGCAACAGCAACAACCGGGCGACGATGATCTGCTCGCGTTCGCCGTCGCCGAAATCAATCTTCTCAATGACCGCCACTCCGCCGAAACCCGTGATCGGTTCTTCCTGTTCCATCGACCGCGCTTGTGGAACGCGAGCGAGAACGCGTGGATGGGTTACGAGCGCAAGCGCGGCAAGCTGGCGGCTCTGAACGACTTCATCCTGAGCGGCGACAGCTCGGCATTTTCCTGCGTCATCGGCAACACGCGAGCGTTGTCGAATGTGCGCTACGTCATTACGCTCGACAGCGACACGCAGTTGTCGCGCGATTCGGCGCGTGAGTTCGTAGCGACTTTGGCGCACCCGCTCAATCGCGCCATCATCGATCCGGCAAAGGGTCGCGTCGTGCGTGGATACGGCATTCTGCAACCGCGCGTCGGCACCAGTCTCAGCAGGGGCGCGCTGTCTCGCTACGCGCGATTGTTTGGTACCGAGCCGGGAATCGACCCCTACACTCGCGCGGTGTCGGATGTGTATCAGGACTTGTTCGATGAAGGCGCATTCGTTGGCAAGGGAATTTATGAGGTGGCCACCTTCGAAAGCGTGCTGCATGACCGCTTTCCGGAAAATCGCATCCTCAGCCATGACCTGCTCGAAGGTTGCTACGTGCGCGCTGGGCTGGTCAGCGATTCGCAACTTTACGAAGACTATCCGTCACGCTACAGCGCCGATGTCAAACGCCGCCAGCGCTGGATTCGCGGTGACTGGCAACTGATCCCATGGCTGCTGCCGTGGGTGCCGCGTCGCGATGGCAAATTCCAGACCAACCCGCTGACCGTGCTTTCACGCTGGAAAGTGCTGGACAACCTGCGCCGCAGCCTGGTGCCTGCCGCTGCCGTCGCGCTACTTGCAATGGGCTGGTTGGTGCCGAGTATTCCTGCAACGTGGGCGCTGTGGGCGCTGGCTTTCCTGTATGTCCAACCTCTGGCGGCTTCGCTGGTCGATCTGTTCCACAAGGCCGACGATCTCACCTGGGCCGCGCACTTGCGCTTCTCTACCGAGACCGTTCGGCGACACTTCGCACGCTTGCCCATTGTGCTCGCCTGCCTGCCATACGAAGCTTGGTACAGCGTTGACGCCATCGTGCGAACGCTGTGGCGCACCACGATCAGTCGACGCCATCTGTTGCAGTGGCAACCCTTCAGCGAGGTCGATCAATCGCTACCCGATTCGATGCTGGCCGAATGGCGGCGCATGGCCGTAGCGCCGTTGTTTGCGATTGGACTGGGCGTTGCGATTTTCCTTTTGCGCCCGATGACGTTGCCAACCGCGCTGCCGGTATTGCTGCTGTGGGCGCTTTCCCCTGCGTTGATGGCGTGGCTGGGACGACCGCAATCGCGCCGCAATATGCGCCTCGATGCGGGGCAACGACAATTCCTCGGCAGTCTGTCGCGCAAGACGTGGGCGTTCTTCGATGCCTTCGTTACCGCCGACGACAACTGGCTGCCGCCGGACAACGTGCAGGAGCAGCCGTCGCGCACCATTGCGCATCGCACCTCGCCGACGAACATCGGCTTGTATCTGCTATCGAATCTTGCGGCGCGCGACTTCGGCTACGTCAGTGCTGCGTCGGCGGTGCAGCGCATATCCGACACGCTTGCAACGATGTCGCGCATGGAACGCTTTCGCGGTCACTTCTACAACTGGTACGACACGCAATCGTTGCAACCGATGGCACCGCGCTATGTGTCGACGGTGGATAGCGGCAACCTTGCTGGCCACCTGCTGACCTTGCAGCAGGGGTTGCTGCAGATGATCGACGAACCGGTGGTGACGCTGCGCGTTCTTGATGGACTGATCGACACCGTCGTCGCATTGCAGGACGCCCATGGCGCGCACGTTGATGCCGCAGTTGCCGAACTGCACCGCGAACTTCTGCAAACACGAATACTCCCACCGGCCGATCTCGTCAGCCTGCACCAGTGGCTCGAAAATTTTGCGGAGCGCGCCCGCCGCATTGACGCGGTTGATTTCGTGCCAAATGAGTTGGTACGTCAATGGACCACCGCGCTGGCGTTGCAATGCGAAGAGCTGTGTGAGGAGACGGCGATCTGGCTGGTCTCTGGCTCAAACCTCGACGGCATTCCCAGCTTGCGTCAACTGACGGACAGTGATGAATCGCGCGTTCGCGACTTGGCGCGTCGACGCATTGCGGAATTGCAGCAGCTTGCCAGTACCGCGGCGAGCTTCGCCCACTTCGATTTTGATTTTCTTTACGATCGGCATCGCCACCTGCTACGCATCGGTTATAACGCCGATGAGCAACGTGGAGATGACAGCTACTACGACTTGCTGGCGTCGGAAGCACGGCTGGGAACCTTCGTCGGTATCGCGCAGGGAGAGTTGCCGCAGGAAGCATGGTTCGCGCTGGGTCGGCTGTTGACCGAATCGGACGGCGATCCGGTGCTGTTGTCGTGGAGCGGGTCGATGTTCGAGTACCTGATGCCGCAACTGGTGATGCCGAGCTATCCGGGAACCTTGCTCGACCAGACCACGTTGAAGTCGGTGCAGATGCAGATTGATTACGGGCGACACCTAGGTGTGCCATGGGGTATTTCCGAGTCCGGATACAACGCCGTCGATGCACGATTGAATTATCAATATCGCGCGTTCGGCGTACCGACGCTGGGGCTGAAACGAGGCCTTTCGCAGGACACGGTGATCGCGCCTTACGCGAGCATGATGGCGCTGATGGTCGCGCCGGCGCAGGCCTGCGAAAACCTTCAGCGTCTCGTGCGCGATGGCTACGAAGGCGACTACGGATTGTTTGAGGCGATCGATTTCACCGCGTCGCGCTTGCCACGCGGCAAGGACGAGGCGGTGATCCGCTCGTTCATGGCTCACCACCAAGGCATGGGGTTTCTCGCGCTGGCTTACATATTGCTCGACCAGCCCATGCAGCGTCGCTTTTCTGCGGACCCGCAATTTCAGGCAACTTTGTTGCTGCTGCAGGAACGCGTGCCGCGCGTCGGCGCATTCCTGCCGCATGCCACCGACATGGGCAGCGAAGTCGTCGTCTCCGACGTCAACGAAACGCGCCTGCGCATTTTCAACACGCCCGACACCGAGCGGCCAGCCGTACAGATGCTGTCGAACGGGCGCTATCACGTGATGGTGACGGCGGCCGGTGGTGGTTACAGCCGTCTACGGGATATGGCCGTTACCCGTTGGCGCGAAGACTCAACTCGCGATCCGTGGGGCAGTTTCTGCTACCTGCGCGATGTCGCCAGCGGCGATTACTGGTCCGCCGCCGGACAGCCTACCGGCGTCGTCGTCGATCACTACGAAGCCATTTTTTCCGATGCCAAGGCCGAGTTCCGTGGTCGTCGCAACGGCTACGAGACGCATATGGAAATTGCCGTCTCGCCTGAGGACGACATCGAGCTGCGTCGCTTGAAAATCAGCCATCGTGGTCGCGGTCGACGCGTCATTGAAATCACCACTTATGCCGAAGTGGTGCTGGCGGAATCGATCGCCGACGAAATGCATCCAGCTTTCAGCAACTTGTTTGTGCAGAGCGAACTGGTTCGATCCAAGCAGGCCTTGTTGTGTACCCGCCGTGCGCGCGCCGAGGGCGATGCCACGCCGTGGATGTTCCATCTGATGGCGGTGCATGGCGGCGATGTCACTGAAATTTCCTATGAAACCGATCGCGCGATGTTTCTTGGTCGCGGCCACTCGCCCGCCAATCCGCAGGTGGTTGTCGATCCGGCGCGGGAGCGATTGGGCGACAGCGAAGGCTCGGTCCTGGATCCCATCGTTGCGATCCGGGTGCGTATTGCGCTCGAGCCCGATCAGGCGGTCACCATCGACATGGTCAGCGGTGTTTCCGATCAACGCGAAGGATGTCTTGCGCTGATCGAAAAATACCGTGATCGGCGATTGGCCGACCGCGTCTTCGATCTCGCCTGGACCCATAGCCAGGTGGTGCGCCACCAGATCAAGGCCAGCCAGGCCGATGCGCAGTTGTACGAACGTCTTGCCGGCGTCGTTCTGTACGCGCACCCGCTGCTGCGCGCCGACAATGCGGTGCTGCTGCAGAACCGTCGCGGCCAGTCCGGATTGTGGGGACAGGCGATCTCCGGTGACCTGCCGATCGTGTTGTTGCAGATTGCCGATCCGGACAACATCGACCTGGTTCGCCAAGTCGTTCAGGCGCATGCGTACTGGCGATTGAAAGGCCTGGCAGTTGATCTGGTGATCTGGAATGAAGACCAGGTCGGCTATCGTCAGCAATTGCAGGAACAGATCCTCGGTCTTATCGCGGCCGGCGTCGAAACCAATATCATCGACCGACCCGGCGGCATCTTCGTTCGACCCGCGCAACAGTTGTCGAACGAGGATCGCGTACTGCTGCAATCGGTGGCGCGCGTCGTACTGACGGATCGCGGCGGCACGCTTGCCGACCAAGTGCTGCGCGCCAGGCCAGCCGAACCGTTGCCGCCCGCGCTCACCGTTCAGCCGCATGTTGCGTCGTCCGGTCATTCGCTGGAGCCAATGACGCTGATCCTGGAAAATGGCCATGGCGGCTTCACGCCGGACGGCCGCGAGTACGTGATCACCCATGCGCCCGACCGCATGACGCCGGCGCCGTGGTCCAATGTAATCGCCAACGAACAGCTGGGTTGCGTCCTCAGCGAGTCCAGCCTTGGCTATACGTGGAGCGAAAATGCCCACGAGTTTCGCTTGACGCCGTGGCACAACGATCCGGTAGCCGATCCGAGTGGCGAGGCAGTCTATTTGCGTGACGAGGATAGCGGCCGGATCTGGTCGCCGACGCGCTTGCCTTGCGCCGATGCTGGCGAGTATCGAGTCCGCCATGGTTTTGGCTACAGCGTCTTCGAACATGTTGGGCATGGCATCGCGAGCGAGTTGACGGTGTTCGTCGATGTCGAGGCGCCAGTCAAATTCCTGCGCCTGAAGTTGCGCAATGTTTCCGATTCGAGTCGGCGACTCTCGATCACCGGCTACGTCGAATGGGTCTTGGGCGACCTGCGTGCGCGTGGCCAGATGCACATGGTCAGCGCCATCGACGCGCAATCGGGCGTCGTGCTGGTTTCCAACCCTTACAACACCGAGTTCGCCGAGCGCACCGCATTCCTGGACTGCAATGCGGAGAACCGTTCGGTCACTTGCGATCGCGCCGAATTCATCGGCCGCAACGGCAGCATGGCCGACCCAGCCGGCTTGCGCCGATCCCGACTCTCGCGGCGAACTGGAGCAGGGTTGGACCCATGTGCGGCGATCCAGGCGCTGGTCGAACTGGACGCCGGTGGCCAGCACGAACTGGTGTTCCGACTGGGCGTGGGTCGCAGCGAATCCGATGCGTTGAAGATCGCCAATCGACATCGCAGCAACGACGTTGCCGAAGCGGCCCTGCAACGCGTGCACGCGCATTGGCAACGTCTGCTCGGCGTGGTGCAGGTAAAAACGCCCGATCCAGCGCTGGATGTTTTGGCGAATGGATGGCTGCTCTACCAGACCATTGCCTGTCGCTTCGTCGCTCGCAGCGGCTATTACCAGTCCGGCGGTGCCTACGGATTCCGCGACCAATTGCAGGATGCAATGGCGATGGTCCACGCCGATGCGTCACGCTTACGGGAACATCTGCTGCGTTGCGCTGGACATCAATTCCCGGAAGGCGATGTGCAGCATTGGTGGCATCCGCCGCAAGGCCGTGGCGTGCGTACGCGATGCTCGGACGATTTCCTCTGGCTGCCGGTCGCGATGTGTCGCTACGTTGAAACGAGCGGCGACACCGCCGTGCTCCACGTGCCAGTTCCATATATCGATGGCCGCCCGGTGGGTGCCGACGAGGAGTCGTACTACGACCTACCGAGTCGATCCGGTCTGACCGAGTCGCTGTATCAGCACGGCGTTCGCGCGTTGCGACGCGGCATGCGTCTGCTTGGCGAACGCGGCCTGCCACTCATCGGCACAGGCGACTGGAATGACGGCATGAACCGCGTCGGCGAACTAGGCAAGGGCGAAAGCGTGTGGCTCGGATTCTTCCTGCACGAGGCCTTGCAGAAGTTCGCGCCGCTGGCGAACGGGCACGGCGATGCTGCGTTCGCGAGTGAATGCGACGCGGCGTCTGTCGAACTTGCCGCCCATCTCGAACAGCACGGCTGGGACGGCGAATGGTATCGCCGCGCGTGGTTCGACGATGGCCAGCCACTGGGCAGCGCTGGCAACAGCGAATGCGCAATCGACTCGATTGCGCAAAGCTGGTCGGTTCTGTCCGGCGTAGCGTCTTCCCAGCGCGCCTCGCAGGCGATGGAGTCTCTGGACCGTCATCTGGTTCGACGTGAGCACGGCCTGGTCCAGTTGCTCGATCCACCGTTCGATGAAGGCAAACCCGATCCCGGCTACATCCGCGGTTACGTGCCCGGTGTTCGCGAAAACGGTGGCCAGTACACCCATGCCGCGATCTGGGCAACGATGGCCTTCGCCCAGCGCCGCGACCCGCGCGCCTGGGAACTATTCAACCTGATCAACCCGATCAATCACACCCGCAATGCCGAGCAAGTGGATGTCTACAAGGTCGAACCGTATGTGATCTCAGCCGACGTCTACGCCGTCGCCCCGCATATTGGTCGAGGCGGCTGGAGTTGGTATACGGGTTCCGCCGGCTGGATGTACCGACTCATCACCGAGTCGCTCTTGGGCATGCGGAGAGAGGGCAGCACGCTGCTCGTCGAGCCTTGCATGCCCAAGACGTGGGAAGGCTATTCGATCGACTACAGAATTGGCTCGTCACTTTACAGAATTCGTGTTGAAGGAGTTACCGCCGGAGAGCCTCCGGGGCTTGACGAAATTCCTGTGCCGGCTGCTCGAATTGTTCTTGTGGACGACGGAAACTGCCATGACGTGGTGTTTAAACTTCAGTCGGTTCGGGGTGACGCAGTAAAGTGAAAAGATCCGCGGTGGTCGAGCTTGGAGGCTTGCTTCAATATCGTGACGGCCGAAGGAGATAGGCAAAGTGACTGAACCGAAGATGTTGTCACCCACCGTGCGCAAGCATTTGATGGACGGTGCCCAATTCCTGAAGCAGCACGACTTTGCTAATGCAGAGCGATCCGCGACGTTTGCGCTGGCATTGGCTCCCGACCGCGCGCAGCCCATCGAATTTTTCGGTAGCGTGCTCCGTTTGAAGGGATTGCCTGTTGCGGCAATAGATTTCCTACAAGATGGTGTGAAACGCCATGGCGATGACTTCGGCATTCGGCGAGAGTTGGCGAGGTCGCTTGCCGCCGTCGACGACTTGGATGGCGCTATCCAACAGTTCAACGCGGCTTTGGCATTGCGGTCCGATGGAGAAGTCTGGTTCGAACTCGGTAGCATCCACGATCGAAATGGGCAAGGCACCGAGGCCTTGCACGCGGCGCACGAAGCTACTGCGCTGTTACCTGATCATCAACCGAGCCGATTTCTCTTGGCAAGTGCGCTGACTTCGACCGGAAAAATCGACGCCGCCGCCGCTGAGTACCGTTCGCTAACCAAACGTCCGGCACAGGCGGCAAAAGCGTGGTTTGGACTCATGGACCTCAAGACAATCCGGCTGTCCCCGGAGGAAATCGCGCTGCTGCAAAAGCTCGACTCGACATCGACGGTAAGCGACGCGGATCGCATTCTTATCGGGTTCGTCCTCGGTCGCGCCTTTGAAATGGCGGACCGATTTGCAGACGCGCTGGCGGCACTTACGAGGGCGAACCGTCTTGTGAGGCGCGGCATCGTATGGTCGGCGTCATCGCACACGCAGCTTGTGGAGCGAATCGCTCGAGCATTCGATGTCCCCGAGCATTCCCCCTCCACGAGTATCGAAAATGCGTGCCCGGTCATTTTCGTATTGGGGATGCCGCGATCCGGCAGTACGCTCGTTGAGCAAATCCTGTCGGCGCATCCCAGCGTCACCGGCGCGGGCGAGATTCAACACGTCGATGCAGTCATCGCCACTGAGTCGCGGCGCCGAGGAAAGCCGTTCGGGGAATGGGCGGCATCGGCTACCGACGAGGATTGGCGCAGGTTGGGTAGTGAGTACTTGATGCGGACGCGCCGTTTTCAGCGCGGCGGACCATTCACGGACAAGCTGCCGTCGAACTGGCGATATGTGGGAGCGCTTCGGAGAATGCTTCCGGCGGCGCGTTTCGTATGCACTGATCGTGATTTGCTTGAGAACTGCTGGTCATGCTTCAAACAGATGTTCTCGCCGGGCCGCATCGCCTACAGCAGTGACTGGAGCGAGCTGGTCCACTACGCGATGGATTGCCAGTGGCTGTGGCGGGTGTGGGAGCAGCGCTATCCAGAGCACTGTCGAAAGCAATCCTATGAGGCTCTCCAGTTGGATCCGGAGGGACAAATCAGGGAATTGCTGGCATTTTGCAATTTGCCTTTTGACGAATCTTGTCTCAATTTCCATACAGCCGTGCGCAGTGTGCGAACTGCCAGCGCCGCGCAGGTTCGGCAACCGTTGCGCCGCGATACCGCACAAGCCATTCGGTACGGTGGTGTGCTATCTGCCTTCAGGGACACGCTGGCCGATGTACAAAAGGCGAGAGCCTGAGTCCTGCCCACCGAACATCCAGCTTCACGCCTGCGCTTGCCAACGAGCGAAACGTGTGGAAAGGGAAGTCGCAAAAAAAAAACGCCCCGGCAAGCCGGGGCGTTTTCCGCTACTGTCAAACGAGGTCAGTCGACCGAGAAGTTCTGCAAAGCGACCGGAGTCGTTCCTACGGTGATTGCCGTGCCATCATTCTGATAGCAATAGCGGCTGATCGTCGCTGGAAAGCCCGCGGTGGCACCACTGACGATCTCCATCCAGCCGTAGTTTGGAACGGCGGTCACTTCGTTCTGGAACTTGAGGCCGAGGAAGCGAGTACCCGCGGTCTGGAAGGCCGTTCCCTTGGTCTGAAATTGGTTATAAAACGCCGGTGCGGGTGTCGGAGAGACCGACGCGCCCGCTGCCAGTGCGCTCGCCTCGGCGGTGGTACCCGGCGTACCGGTTGCGAGGACTCCCGACGGCGAGGCCGCGCCGTAGAACGTCAGTCCACCGCCGTTGTTGTACGGGTTGATGTCCCAGCCTGGTACTGCGGCACCCGAAGTACCAGTGGCACCGGTAACCAGATTGAGGTACACGCCGCTGATGTCATTCGGAATTGACAGGTTGGGTGTCTGGCAGACGATGGCTGCCATCGCAGCAGGTGACGCGACACAAACAGAAACGGCTGCAAGAGCGGCTTTCGTGACAATGGAATTACGAATTTTAATCTTCGAGAACATGGGATTTCCTGAAATGTTCGGAGTGATGGATGGTCTTGATCGATAGTTCATCGAAAGTCGAGCATCCATGCGAAAAGAGCGAAAGGGCTTGAATGAAACAGGCGCATCCTGTGTGCCCCAAGCGCCTCGGGCGTCAATTTACCGCAAATCGTAGTCCCGCGTCACTAAACCTGCGCATCTTGCTTCAGGTAGCACGAACCCGGCTCATGCAGATTCAACACTCGTTAAAGGACTTGCCGGGCTCAAGTGTATTCAGATTCCACTGGCTGACTGCCGTTCGGATCAGCCGCAGCGTGGGCAAGCCCACGGACGCCGTCATTCGCCGCACCTGCCTGTTGCGGCCTTCGCTGATAGTCAGTTCAATCCAGCGGTCCGCAACGCTCTTGCGGTAGCGAACAGGCGGATTGCGTGCCCATAGCCAGTCGGGTGTCGGGACTTCAAGCGCGTGTGCAGGCGCCGTCCATCCATCCTTGAGTTCAACGCCGTCGCGCAGGCGCTGCAATTGCGACTCGTCGGGAATGCCTTCAACTTGGGCGAGATAGGTTTTCGGTTGCTTGTGGCGAGGGTCGGTCAGGCGATGTGCGAGTGCGCCGTCATCGGTCAGCAGCAGCAGGCCTTCGCTGTCGAAGTCCAGCCGGCCGGCTGGGTAGACATTCTTCTGGGTGATGAAATCCGCGAGCGTTGGACGACCGTCCGGATCAGTGAACTGGCAGAGCACGCCGTAGGGTTTGTTGAACAGGATCAGCATGCTTGGAACGGCTCCATAAAAAAACGGTGGCCGTCGCCGACCACCGTTCTGGAACGAAAAAAACGTGCCAGCGAATTATTCCTTGCTGGTTTCCGTTTCCACGGCAGGCGCTTCTTCTGCGGCATCTTCCTTGGGCTGGAAGATCGCGTCGCCAGCGGGTTTGATGAATTTCAACGTCATTCGATCAGACTCGCCGATGGCCGCGTACTTGTCGTGATCGACATCCTTCAGTCGGTAGCTTGGTGGCAGCGTCCAGACGCCGTCGGCATAATCTTTGGTGTCCTTTGGATTGGCGTTGATCTCGCTGGCTTCAACCATCTGGAAGCCGGCATCCGTTGCCAGTTTGGTGACGAAAGCAGTCGGCAGGTAGCCGGACTTCTTGATGGATTCCATGTCCTCGCCGTCCACGCCGCGATGCTCGACGACACCCAACACGCCACCCGGTTTCAACACGTCGAAAAATCCTTTGAACATTGCCGCTGCACTGTCGCCACCGACCCAGTTGTGGACGTTGCGAAAGGTCAGCACCACGTCGGCAGAAGCGGGTGCACCGAAGCTCGGTGCCTTGGGATCAAACTCGACCATGCGGGCTTCGGAGTAGCGCTCGGCATCGCCGGCCAGCTTCTGGCGGAATGCGTCGTTGTTGCGCTTGTTGTAATCCGAGCCGGCATCAGCGGCGAGGGCTGCGTGGTAGCTGCCGGAACCCTTCATCAGCGGGGCCAGGATTTCGGTGTACCAGCCGCCGCCCGGCGTGATCTCGATGACCGTCTGCATCGGATTGATGCCGAAGAACGCGAGCGTGTCTTTCGGATGGCGATAAACATCACGTGCCTTGTTTTCGGCGCTGCGCCAACTTCCCGCGAGAATGCCGTCGATGCGCGTGGCAAACATGTCGGCACTGGTTGCCGGCGGTGTCATCTGTTCGGGTTGATCGCTCGCAGCAGGCGGCGGCGTTTCCGCCATCGGTGGCACAGTCGCTTCGGGCGCAGGCTTGCCGCAAGCAGAGAGTGTGAACACAACAGCGAGGGAAAGGGCGAGTCGTTTCATGGCAAGGCTCGTCAGTAAAAAAGGTGGCGGGAGCCTAGCACAGCGCTGGTAGCGCTTCGTTGCGGATTGATTGGAAATTAATTGGGTTCGCGCGACAGTCGTGCCGTCGAAGGATAGGGCGGCACATCGATCCATTCGCCGTGCCGCATTCCTTCCTGCAGAGAGCGCCACCAATCCGCGTCGAAGATTTCTGGATGGCGTTTCAACAGCGCTTCGCTCAGGCGCGTGGGTACGCCGAGAAAGCGAGGGAACTGTTCCGGGAACACGTCGTTGTCGCCAAACGACACGTAGTCTTCGACCGGCCGCGTTTCTTCGCCCTCGCGCGCCTCGGGCAGGTGCCGAAAGCGGCACTCGCTGACCAGACATAGCTCGTCGTAGTCGTAAAACACGGCGCGCCCGCTGCGGGCAACGCCGAAGTTTTTCAGCAGCAGATCACCGGGAAAAATATTGCTGCGGGCAAGATCCTTGATCGCCTGGCCGTAGTCGATGATGGCGCGGCGGGCATCGTCGTCAGCGGCTTCCCGCACGTACAGGTTGAGTGGCCGGATGCAGCGTTCGACGTAGCACTGCTTGATGACGACCTCGTCATTCTCGATGCGAACCGTGTTGGCGCATTCGGTGACGAGTTCGTCGAGCATGTCGGCCTCGAAACGCGCGACGGGGAAGCGCAGTTGCCTGTATTCCTGTGCGTCTACCAGTCGTCCGACGCGATCATGGTGGAACACCAATCGATATTTGTCTTCGATGTCCTGGCGCGATGTGGTCTTCGGGTAGGCAAAATGGTCACGGATAACCTTGAATACCAAGGGATAGTCGCGGCAAGTGAAAACCGCCATGACCATGCCGCGGTCGCCGTCGGCGCGAACGAGCCGTTCGTCGGGATGTAGAGCAAGGTGTTGCGCAAGCGCGCGATAGCGTTCGGTCTTGCCGTGGCGGGCGCGTCCCAACACTGTGTACAACTCGTCGATCGGTTTGCTGGGCATCAACGCATGCAGGAACGCGACCGTTGCGGCGACGCAATCCAGATCGACCTGGAAATAGCTGCGCGTGTAGCCAAAAAGCACGGCGATCTGCGTCTTGTCGGTCAATACCGCATCGGCCACGACTCCCTCGTTACTACTTGTCAGCGCGATCACAACGGGATGCCACAGATCGCCCACGCTCAGCTGGCCAACCAGATAACCCCGACGCTCACGGAAGAAAACATGTCGCAGCAGTTCAATGGACTGGATGTGTGGATCGGTGCAGCGGGTGCCCAACGCCTGGGCCACACGGCGAGCACACGCATCGGCATCTGCGTAGCCATTGCGAAACGCGAAACCATCGAACACCCGCACGAATGCGCCGGCCAAGTCGCCTTGGACGGCGTACGCGTGGCACATCGCTTTGACAGCGTCTGCGTCATCACGGTCTGTGTCGTGCGCAGTGAACTCGACATTGTCGGCAACGCCTTCGGTATGAAACTGACGTCGCGACAGCGAGTTGAACCAGGTTCGCGCCAATCCACGATCGGGCAGCGCGGCGGTCTGCACAGCGAACGCTGCCTTCATCTGCGCCCAGAAACCACCGGCGCGAATGCGCTCGTCGACGAGGCGATCAAGCCGCGCCAATCCTTCGTCCAGGCAGATGCGTGAGAGGTCAATGCGTGAAGTCGCATCGAGCGGAGACAATTGCCAGTCGCGCTGCTCAAAACGCCGCCGTGCGCGCCGGGTGATGTCGGCGAAACGTTCGTGGTAATCGAGGAAGCTGTCGAGGATCAGCGCGGCAGCGCGCGCCGCTTCGTCGTGGTGTTGGGGCATGGCGCTGAGGACGGTGCAATCGCAACGCGGAACAATTCTCCCGCGTTGCGATCCCGTCCGAAAACTACATCGCTGCGATCAACGCGTCGCCGAACTCCGAGCATTTGATCTCGGTCGAGCCTTCCATCTGGCGGGCGAAATCGTAGGTCACACGCTTGCCGGCAATTGCCTTGTCCATCGCCGCGATCAGTGCGTCGGCAGCTTCGGGCCAACCCATGTAACGCAGCATCATTTCGCCGGAAAGGATCACCGAACCGGGGTTCACTTTGTCCAGGCCTGCGTATTTCGGCGCAGTGCCATGTGTCGCTTCGAACACCGCGTGGCCAGTGACGTAGTTGATGTTGCCGCCCGGTGCGATACCGATGCCGCCGACTTCTGCAGCAAGCGCGTCGGACAGGTAATCACCGTTGAGGTTGAGCGTGGCAACAACGTCGTACTCGCCCGGACGAAGCAGGATTTGCTGCAGGAACGCGTCGGCGATCACATCCTTGACGATGACTTCGCGACCGGTCTTCGGATTCTTGAACGAGCACCACGGCCCCCCATCGATCTCGACTGCGCCGTATTCACGCTTGCCCAGTTCATAGCCCCAGTCGCGGAACGCGCCCTCGGTGAACTTCATGATGTTGCCCTTGTGCACCAGCGTGATCGACCTGCGATCGTTCTCGATGGCGTACTCGAATGCCGCGCGTACCAGGCGTTCTGTGCCTTCACGCGAGACCGGCTTGATACCAAAACCCGAACTGTCCGGGAATCGGATTTTCTTGTAGCGATCCGGGAAATTTTCCTTGATCAGCGTGAGGAATTTTTTGGCATCGGCGCTGCCTTCCTGGAATTCAATGCCCGCATAGATGTCTTCCGTGTTCTCACGCAGGATCACCATGTCGACCTGTTCCGGATGCTTGACCGGCGATGGAACGCCCTTGAACCAACGCACCGGGCGCAGGCACGCGTAAAGATCGAGCATCTGCCGCAAGGCCACGTTGAGTGAACGAATGCCGCCACCGACCGGTGTGGTCAACGGTCCCTTGATCGACACAAGGTAATCGCGGCAGGCCTGCACGGACGACTCCGGCAGCCAGTTGCCATATTCGTTGAAAGATTTTTCGCCCGCGTAGATTTCCAGCCAATGGATCTTGCGCTCGCCGCCATAGGTCTTCGCGATGGCAGCATCGAGTACGCGTACCGCTGCACGCCAGATGTCCGGCCCGGTGCCGTCGCCTTCGATGAACGGGATGATCGGGTTGTTCGGAACCTTCAGAACGCCATCATTGATGGTGATGGCAGCGCCACCGGCTGGCGGAGTGAGAACGGGTTCGGTCATGGTGGATTTCCTTAGATGTGAGAGGGCATGAAGTGGAATGTGAAACTTTGAGTGCAGGGAGCGCTGATCGTTGCGAGAGATGATGCCAGCCGAGCTACACAGCCGGCCAAGTCTGCTGAGACAACGCAGCAATCGCAAGGTCGCGTCTTCGGGACTGGGTATCATCGTCACATGAAGAAGGCCGCACGCTCCAAGCTCATGCCGATTGAAACCATTGCACGCTATCCACCAGTGCCCACCAAGGCAGTAGCCGTATTGCGCGATGTAGAGCAAGCGCTGGCGACGAACGATATCGCCACGGCCGAACGCGGAATTGCCTTGGCGATGGTCATTGCGCCGCATCATCCCAAAACCTTGCGCCTACTCGGTCGATGTCAGTTCCTGCGCGGTGAATGGGCTGAGTCGTGCCTGAACTTCGCAGCGGTTCACGCCACGATACCGAACGACATCGACAACCTCGTCGACCTGGGTCGCGCGCAAGGCGCCAATGGCGCACATGCAACCGCAGCGGAAACCTTGCAACTGGCTTTGGAACGGCGCAACGACTTTGCCACCTTGATAGAGCTAGGCATCGTGCTTGATGCGGGTGCTGATGCAGAAGGTGCGCTCGACGTTGCCAATCGCCTGATTGCGATGCAACCGAACATGGCACGTGCGCGCCTGCTGCGAGCACGCAACCTGCAAGCGCTTGGACGCATCGACGAAACCGCTTGCGAGTATCGCGAGTTGATTCAACGCGGTCAGGAAATACCTGCGGCGTGGTTCGGTTTGATGGACATAAAGACGGTTCGACTGGACGTGTCTGAACTCGCCGGTTTGCAGAAGGCGTATCTCGATACACGCTGGAATGACGTGGAGCGATCACTGCTTGGTTTCGCGTACGGGCGTGCCTGCGAAGACGCTCGTGAATATTCGGAGGCAGTCGAATCCATTACCACCGCTAATCGACTCGCGCGTCGCCGCGTGACATGGGACAGCGCGCGATGGACCCACCACGTTGCCGATATTTCCAGTACATTCGGCCAGGTAACGGAATCCGCGCCAGCCGATCTCGGTAGCGAAGTCATTTTCATTGTCGGTTTGCCGCGATCTGGAACGACCTTGGTCGAGCAAATACTGGCGGCACATCCCAGCGTGGAAGGAGCCAACGAACTTCCGGACCTGGCGGCGGTGATCGAGCAGGAATCTCGAAGAGTCGGAACCCCATTCCCGAAATGGGTAAACAAGTCGACCGCTACCGACTGGGAGCGACTGGGAAACGAATATCTGGAACGTACCCACCGTTGGCGCGTCGGCAAACCCGTCCATAGTGACAAGATGCCGGAAAATTGGCCCTACATCGCCGCGATCCGCGCGATGTTGCCAGGCGCTCGTATCATCGACTCGCGGCGTGACCCGGTTGAAACTGCCTGGTCATGCTTCAAGCAATTGTTTGGGCCAAATCGTGTTGGTTATAGCTACGACCCGGCCGAACTCACGCGATATTGGCGTGACTACGACGGCTTCATGCGAGCGCAGGCGCAGCTCCACCCGTTTCACCTGCGGGTGCAATCGCATGAGGCGCTGACGTCGGACACAGAATCAGAAGTACGCGGCCTGCTTGAATTCTGCGGGCTGGATTGGAACGACGCCTGCCTGCAACCGCACCGCGCGGAACGGTCAGTGCGCACGGCCAGCGCTGCCCAAGTCCGACAGCCGTTGCGGCGGACAACGGCAAGCACGCTGGCCTACGGCGATAATCTCGCCCCGTTTCGCGGCTACTTTGTTGATGATCCAGTGACCAGTGACCAGGGACGTTGACCCTGTTGACCAATAGGTAAAAAAAGAGGAGCCTCGCGAAACGGTTTCACAATTTTTTACGCTTTTGAATGCGCACAGGGGCTGGATCGCGCATCCCCGTTTCTCCTGTACGAACTGGCCGGCGTGAGTTGTCCTCCATCACACCAACCATCGGAATAGCCATGATCAATGTAAATTTGAATATAACGCGTTTCAATAGGTATGCCGGCAAGACCGGTCTCGCTGCGCTCGTGGTCGCCGCATCGATGACGGTGGGAGCAACTGCGTCCTATGCTGCCGTCGTCTGCGGTACCACCAATTTGCCCGCTGCCGTGGTTCAGACCTCATCGGGTCTGTATATCAATGTCGTAACGGGCGTTATTGGTACCCCAGGATCGGCGGTTCCAGGCTGGGACTTCAACGCCTACGGAGCCACCAACCTCACTTTCTTCGCGTCGAACAATGCTGCCAACACCTGTGCGCTGCTCGGAGGAGGTAATGCTGCAACAACTCCCACGGTACTTGCTTCCGGAGCCCCCATCGGCCCGGCGGGTACGTATGCGACTGGCGGAGCCAACTCCGCGTGGCGAGCGGGTGTCACGGGCGGGTATGTCGGAATTCGTTTCAACAGGGAATCCGACACCACCACGCACTATGGTTGGGTACAGCTGACCACGACCGGTCCCACCACAGGCTACCCGGCTACCGTTACGGCTTATTGCTACGAAGACACGCCGGACACAGCTATCGTAGCTGGCTCCACGCCGGTTTTGCTGCAGAAATACTCGGTCGACTGATCCGGATTTCAGAATCATCAGGAAAAAGCCCCGCTTTGACGGGGCTTTTTCATTGGTGCACTGGATAAAGCCATAGCGTTAGCCCGCGCCGGTTTGAGTCTCCGGTGGTGTGGATGATCTGTCCTTCCGCTGGCGTGTGGCGCGCAAAGCGCGTTCGTTTGGGTATAGCTGGAGTGCACCCGTCGCTGGCGCGTCAACCCACTCATCCATAACGACAAGACGCTGGAATATCGGCCTTACGCGGCAGCGATCCGAGTCATGTTGGCGGGCGCGCATCATCGATTCGCGATGCCGTTCGGTCGAAATTGCTGGGTCATGCTTCGAGCAATTGTTTGGACCCAATCGCGTTGGCTACAGTCAAAAGCCGGCCGGACCTGCGCAGGATTGGCGCGACGACGACAGTTTCATGCGAACACACGCGAAGCGGCATGCCATCCATCTGCTCATGCAATCGCATGACACGCTGACGTCGAATACCTCAACCGGAGCTAATGCATTGCTCATATTTCGCGGCATGGTTCGGAATGCTGCCGACCTATAGCCGCATCGCGCGGACCGGGACGTGTGAATGGCCAGTGCTGCCCAAGTGCGACAGCCCGTGCGGCAGAAGACGGCAAGCACAGCGACTTACGGCGATGCTCTCGCGCTGTTCCGCGGCTACTTCGTTGATTTTGCAGTGACCAAGCTCGTGGACGCTATTGACCGATAGGTAAAAAAAAGGGAAGCTCGCGACACGGTTTCACAATTTCTCAAGTTTTTTTGGATACGCGAACGCGTTAGTTTGCGCACCCTCGTTCTTCCGGTACGAACTGGCCGGCGTGTTGCCCTCCATCACATCAACAATCGGAATAGCCATGAATAATGTGAATTTGAATACCCGCCGCTTCAATCGCTACGCCGGCAACGCTGGCCTCGCCGCTCTGGTCGTCGCTGCATCGATGACGATCGCGTCGACGCAGGCGATGGCAGCAGTGGTCTGCTTCAACACACCAATACCGGTGCCAGCGACCACCGCCGGCGTTTATGTGAATCTTTTTACTGGCGCAACCGGCCTCACGGCAGCTGGCACCGCAGACTGGGACTTCAATCCTTGGGCTGGTACGAGTGGCACACTTCTCAACCTGTTCTCACCGGGCGCGCCGCAGGGCCACGTTTCATCAGGTGGCGTGATAAGCAATCTGCCAACCGGCACGCTGGTTGACGGAACGAGCACGTATACCGCCTCAGCGAGCTCTGCAACTGCAATGGGAACCTACCGCGCTGGCGTCAATCCTGGCTATCTCGGCGTGCGTTTTGCACAAGCGGGTGTTACCTACTTTGCTTGGGTAAGCATGACCACCGCCTCCCCAGGCGGCATTCCGGCCACGATCAACAACTGGTGCTTCGAGAACACTGCTGGCACGGGAATCACGGTCGGCACGACCCCGGTCTCGCTACAGAAATTCTCAGTCGATTGATCCAATTTCCTGTCCGATCAAAAAAAGCCCCGCTTCGGCGGGGCTTTTTTGTTGCTGCGTTTGATCACGCGGTCGTCAAGAACCCTAGAATAGATACATGGCAACTCCGATTGAACGACTCCCTTCATTGCTGGCGAAAGCCGAACTGGCACCGGTCTGGCTGATCGCCGGTAGTGAACATTTGCTGGTGATCGAAGCGGCCGACGCATTTCGGTTGCGCGCACGCGAGTTGGGTTACACCGAGCGCGATATCCACGATGTGGATCAGCATTTTGACTGGAACGAACTGACCCGATCGGGCAGTTCGATGTCGCTGTTTTCGACGCGCAAGATCATCGAGATTCGCCTTCCAACTGGCAAGCCGGGCAAGCAAGGGGCGGCGGCGATCATCGAGTATTGCAAGAATCCGCCGGATGACAATCTATTGCTGATCACTTGCCACGACTGGAGTAAATCCCACGAAGGCGCATGGTCAACGGCAGTGAACAAGGCAGGCGAGCAGGTAATCGCTACACCGATTCGGCGCGATGCGCTCGTGGCATGGATCCAGGCGCGAATGCACGCGCGCGGGCTCAAGCCGGAGCGCGATGCCATCGAGCTTCTGGCCGAGCGTGTCGAAGGCAATTTGCTGGCCGCCGCACAGGAAATCGACAAGCTGGCCTTGCTGGTCTTTGATCAGCCGCTCGATGTGGCCACGCTTGAGAATTGCGTTGCCGAAGACGCGCGCTACGACGTTTTCCGCTTAACCGATGCTGCTTTTGCGGGTGATGTCGGTCGCGCACTGCATATCGTTGACGGCTTGCGTGCGGAAGGCGAAGAGTTGTTTGGACTGTTGGGCTGGGTGCTCAACCAGCTTCGACAGGTTATCGCCGCAGCGGGTGGCGGAGCCGGCGGGGGCGGCTGGGGCGGTGGTCGACAGGAGGTTTTCACGCGCGCTTTGCGCAGTGCGCCGGTGGCGCATTGGGAGCGCTGCCTTGACCAGGCCGGCTTGATTGACCGCATCGTGAAAGGCCGCGGCGGTATCGATTCTGCACAAGCAAACGGTGTCGCGTGGCGCGAGTTCTCTGCGCTGATCGCTGCTATGGCGCAACCCAAACAAGCTGCGCCGTTGCTGGTTCAATGAGTCTGCTCGTGCAGCAGGCACCGCTCGCCATTCTTGGCGGCACCTTCGATCCGGTGCACATTGGCCACCTTCGTGTTGCCTTGGAAGCGGCTGACAGCATGGGTGCCGAACTTCGACTGCTGCCTGCCAGCGTGCCGCCACATCGCGAGCAACCGGTTGCGTCGTCGGCGCAGCGGGTTGCCATCCTGCGCGCAGCGCTGAAAGGACAGGATCGACTACAACTGGATGAGCGAGAGCTGTCGCGTCCGGGTTGGTCATACACGATCGATACGCTGATCGAGCTTCGCAGCGAGATTGGCCTCGATCGCAGCTTGGTGCTGTTGCTGGGCCGTGACGCATTTCTCGGATTGCCGAATTGGCATCGTTGGCACGAATTGTTTGATTACGCGCATATCGGCGTGTTGAGCCGTCCGGGTCAATCGCCGGAGCTGCCGACTGAGCTGACTGCTGCAGTCGAGTCTCGATACATCCGCGCATCATCACTGGCCGATCACGGGGCATACGGCAAGGTGTTCGACATTGCCGTCAGCGCCCTTGAAATAAGCGCGACAGCCATTCGAAAGTTGCTCAGTCACGGCGGCGATCCGCGCTATCTGGTTCCAGACGCCGTAATCGATGACGCGACGCTGCTGGCGCCCTATTCGTCCCAGCGCTTGAGCTAAACGATCGACGGGTAGCGCCTGCGCGTGATTCAAACGATGCCGAAGTCGTAGGACATGGTTCGATCCGGCTCGCGCAGAAAGTTGCCCTGCACGAAATTGACGCCACAGACAAAAAGTATGGTCATGCTGGCTGCATCTTCGACGAACTCCGCGATGGTCAGTTTGCCCGCGTGTTTGGCCTGAACACAGATCTCGCGAATCTTGTTCTCGTTCTCCTTGTTGCCGGGCAAGCCGACCATGAAATTCCGGTCGATCTTGAGGTATAGCACTGGAATCTGCCGGATTAATTGGAACGAATTGAGGCCGAGCCCGAATTGCTCCAGCGCGAACCCCGCCTTGATCGACTCCAGTCCTTTCAGGAATTCGCGGGCAGTCTTAAGGTTGGTGACGATGGTGCTTTCGGCCATTTCGAAAATGAGCGTGTCGCCAGGCAAGCGCGCTTCCGCCATCTGCTGAGCAATCCATTTCAGTAGCCCCGGATCATCCAGCGACGCGGCCGACAACTTCACAAAAAATCGCGTCGTATGGCCAGCCTTCTCGCGTTCAACCGCAGAACTAATCGCTGCCGCGATGACCCAACGGTCGATGGCAGCCAGCATCCCATTGCGTTCGGCGACCGGCAGGAACACCTTCGGCTGCACTTCGCCCTTCGACGATTCCAGCCGCAGCACGACCTCATAGATTTCGCCGCCATTGCTGTTGAGGCCAATGACGGGCTGGTAGCGGAGTGTGAAGCCCGTTCCAGCCACTGCCTTGGTCAAAAGTTCCAGCCATTGCGAATCGTCGCTGGCATCTGCCTTTGCCTTGGCCGCGAGGTCGGCGAACACCACCCGGTTTCCGCCCTCGCTCTGGGCCTGCCGTAGCGCCTCTTCGGCCTGTCCCAGCACTTGGGCGACACTGGCCATTTTTTCGGTCAGCAAAGTGCCGCCGAAACTGGCGGTCACCTGGAATTCCTGCTTGCCGACGGAAAACGAGCGTGTCTCGAGAGCCGCGCGCAGAGCATCTGAAAACTTCGTCTTGTCACTGCCGGTCGGGCTCGATGAAAGTACGGCGAAGGAGTGGTCACCCAATCGACCGGCGATCTCGTCGCTGCCCAGGTGCTTTTGAATCTCTGCACCCAGGTCGCGCAACAGCAAGTCGATATTGACCGTGCCGACGCTGTCGTACAACTCGCGATAGCGATCAATCTCGAACAGGCTCAGCACGTGTCCGGCCTTGCCGCCGGCGGTGGCATCGACAGCGCGCTCCAACTCTCCCAGCAGGTGTTTGCGATTGAAGAGATCAGTGACCAGGTCACGTGAACGCATTTCCTCCAATTGACGCAGGCGCTCAGGGTCGACCCCGTCACTTACGTCGGGCATGCGCAAGATGATCTGGTGGCAGGGTTCGCCTTCGTAGCTCGCGCCAGACAGCTCAAGTATTGCTTCGAACGTACTTGCATCCATCTTGCGCGCAGTGATCGACAATCGTTCCAGCGTCGCCTCGCCGGTTCCGGCTGTGCGCAATAACGCCTTGAATTTGTCAGTGCTCTCCGGCGCAATCAGGTCGAGTATCGCGATACCTTCGATCGGGTCGTTCTCGTCAATTTCAAATGCTTCCAACCATGCCTTGTTGGCGCGCACGTGCATGCCTTCGTGTTCGTAGGCAATGGGTTCCTTGGAGGATTCCAGCAGTGCATCGCAACGCCGTTGCGCTTCGCGTAGCGCGGCTTCAAGTCGGCGCTGGCTACGGCGAGCCGTCAGCGAAGAAAATTCGCGCTGGACGACGGCACGAATGTGCTCGGGCTGGTCGGCAAAGGCAAAACTGCAAACGCCCATCGTGGATGCCTTCGCAACTTCCCGCGCGTCCGCTGGCGAGCGCGCATAGCCGACGACACTGATGTCCTTGCCGCTACGGTTCACGGCATCCATAGTCGCCGCAAGACCGATGTTCAGATTGGCCAGCGCGATCAGGACCAGGTCGGGCGCCTGTTCCAACATGGTTTCCAGGCTGGTTAGATCAGCCGCATGCGAAGGCCTGATCGGAACGCCGGCGTTGCGCAGTTGGCTGACCATCGATTCGGCCACTTCAGCGGAATCTTCAATCAACAGCACGCGCAGGATATGGTCAGGTCGATTCATGGGATCGGGCAGGCTGGCATCAGGGGACGGTTCGGTCGACGCCGCTCCGTTTCATTCTTCACGGCAATCCCGTCCTGTTTACAGCAGCGGTTGCGAGAAGGCAACGCGGTCCGGCCGATTTTTCGCGTACGAGCCTAGATCGGTGTCTTGGAAACTTCGCCGGCAATCTCGCGAACCAAACGTGGAACCAGATAGCCAGGCAAGCGACTCCGCAGTCCTTCGACCAGATGGCGGGCGACATCGTCATCGACCTCGAAATGCGCGGCTCCGCAAACGCGGTCAAGTTGATGCAGGTAGTACGGCACCACGCCGGCGTCGATCAAGTTTTCGGACAAATCTGCGAGCGCTTCCACGCTATCGTTGACGCCGCGTAACAGGACGGACTGATTGAGCAGGGTCACCCCAACCAATCGCAGCCGAGCGCAGGCAACGCGGACGCTCTCGTCGATCTCGTTGCCATGGTTGGCATGCACCACCAGCGTTTTCTGCAACGGTGTTCCCGCCAGCCAAGCGAGCAACTCGTCATCAATGCGTTCGGGCAGGACAATCGGCAAGCGACTGTGGATACGCAAGCGGCGTACCTGCGGCAGCGCGGATAGCGCGTCGGTAAATTCGGCCAGTTTCGACGTCGACAGTGACAGTGGATCACCACCGGAAAGAATGACTTCGCTGATTGAAGGTTCGCTGCGCAGGAAAGTCAGCGCAGATCGCCACGACGAGGCGGAAGCGGTCTCATCGGCGTATGGAAAGTGGCGGCGGAAACAGTAGCGGCAGTTGATCGCACACGAGCCCGTCGCGACCAGCAACGCGCGACCTTCGTACTTGTGGATGACGCCGTCGGCGACCTTGGCGGCACCGTCACCGACCGGGTCGGCAGCGTAGCCCAATCGGTCCAGGAGTTCGGCCGCCTGCGGCAATACCTGCAACAGCAAGGGGTCCGTCGCGTCGCCGAACCGCATTCTGGCGACGAATCCGCGCGGCACGCGCATCGCGAAACCTGTTTCTCTGCCAGGCAGCAGCGTTGATGCCTGGTCGGCCAATCCGAGCGCTTCGAGCAGCGTGCACGGATCGACAATCGCATCGCGCCAGACCGACTGCCAGCGCCGGCTGGTCACCGCAATGTTCGCAGCGTTTGGACCAATAGCAGTTATCATGCGCGACTGTTTTGCATCCTTACCATCCCGGCATTGTAGTCGCTGCCGCTGGCGGCTATCTCAAAAATTCAGGAGTTGCCCATGGCTTCCTATGGCATGAACGACGTCAAGAACGGCATGAAGATCATCGTAGATGGTCACCCCTGTTCGATCATGGATACCGAGTACGTCAAACCTGGCAAGGGCCAGTCATTTACCCGGGTCAAATACCGCAACCTGAAGTCCGGTCGCGTGCAGGAAGTGACGATGAAGTCGACCGATTCTGTCGATGCCGCCGATGTCGTGGATACGGATATGGAGTTTCTTTATGCCGATGGCGAGTTCTGGCATTTCATGAACATGGAAACCCACGAGCAGATCGGTGCTGATGAAACGGCGATGGTGGATGCTGCTAAATGGCTCAAGGGTAATGAGCCTTGCATCGTGACTATCTGGAATGGCACACCGCTGATCGTGACGCCGCCAAATTTCGTGGAACTCGAAATTGTCGAGACCGATCCCGGTGTACGCGGCGATACGTCCGGTGGCGGCGGCAAGCCGGCCAAACTGGAATCGGGCGCTACGGTGCGCGTGCCGTTGTTCGTCAATCAAAACGAAATCATCAAAGTAGATACCCGCAGCGGCGAGTACGTCAGCCGGGTCAAGTGATGGCCACGCCGCGTACGAAACAACGCGGCGACCCTTCGACATGATTCAGAGCGTTCCAACCACAGCAGTAGACCTGATGATCGTGGCGCGCTGGGTGATCCCGGTGGAGCCGCACGGCGTCGCGCTTGCGGATCACGCGGTCGTCATCGATGGCGACCAGATCATCGACATTCTGTCTCGCGCCGAAGCAGACGCCAGATACGCGCCGCGCGAACGCGTGGACTTGGCCAATCACGCACTGATACCCGGTCTGGTCAACGCGCACACGCACAACCCGATGACGCTGTTGCGAGGCATCGCCGACGACGTGCCGCTGATGCGTTGGCTCAACGAGCACGTTTGGCCTGCTGAGGCCAAGGTGATTGGCCCGGATTTCGTTCGCGATGGTGTCGAGCTGGCTATTGCCGAGATGATTCGTGGCGGTACCACTTGCTGCAACGAGAACTACTTCTTCCCGGACGTACAGGCGGTGACCTATCGAAAGCACGGGTTCCGCGCTCTGGTCGGTTTACCCGTCATCGACTTTCCGACCGCATGGGCAAAGACCAGCGATGAGTACTTCGACAAGGCGCTCGCTGTACACGACGAGGTTCGCGGTTGGCCGCTGATTGGCAGCAGCTTTGTGCCGCATGCGCCCTATACCGTATCAAACGAAAATTTCGAGCGCATTGCGTTGTTCGCCAATCAGCTTGACCTGCGGGTGCACCTGCACCTGCACGAAAGCGCGGACGAGATCGAAGGCAGCCTGCGCGATCACGGCATGCGACCATTTGCGCGGATGAAGCAACTGGGTTTAGTCAACGACCAGTTGATTGCAGTGCACATGACCCAGTTGTTGGAATCGGAAATTGTCGAGTGCGCGGAAGCCGGAGTGTCGGTGGTCCACAACGTCGAATCGAACCTGAAACTTGTTAGTGGCTTGTGCCCCGCACAGGCGCTGATCGATGCCGGTGTGAATCTGGCCATCGGCACCGACGGCTGCGCGTCCAACAACGATCTCGACATGTTTGGCGAGATGCGCACGGCGGCACTGGTCGGAAAAATCGTGGCCAACGATGCGGCGGCGCTGAATGCGGCCAGCACGTTGCGCGCTGCTACGCTGGGTTCAGCGCGTGCGCTGGGTTGGGGCGACAGCATCGGCTCAATCGAGGTTGGCAAGCAGGCCGACCTCACCGCCATCCGAATTGATTCGCTGGAAATGCAGCCGCTCTACAACATCATCTCGCAGCTCATCTACGTGGCCGGAAGGCACCAGGTCAGCGATGTCTGGATTGCTGGAAAGCGCAAGTTGCGCGATCGCGAACTGGTCGATATGGACGCGACAGAAATCCTCGTCAAAGCCGAACGCTGGCGCGAACGCATTGCCTGATTCCACCGGTCTTTCACTCGACCGGCGAAGCCATCGGCAAAGGTCAGCCAGCTTTCTTCTTCCGCGCCAGCATCAGCCACGTATCCACGACCGTATCGGGATTGAGCGATACCGATTCGATACCTTCGTTCATCAGCCACTCGGCGAGATCGGGATGGTCACTCGGACCTTGGCCGCAAATGCCGACGTACTTGCCCTTGCGTTTGGCCGCCTGGATGGCCATCGACAACAGCTTCTTGACGGCTGGATCTCGCTCGTCGAACAAGTGAGCGACGATGCTTGAATCGCGATCCAGGCCCAGCGTCAACTGGGTGAGATCGTTTGATCCGATTGAGAAGCCATCAAAAATGTCGAGGAATTCCTCCGCCAGCAGGGCGTTCGAAGGAACTTCGCACATCATGATGATCTTCAGACCATTCTCACCTTGCTTGAGTCCGTTGCGAGCCAGCACGTCAACCACTTTGCGGCCCTCGTCCAGCGTGCGCACGAACGGAATCATCACCCAGGCGTTGGCCAGTCCCATTTCCTCGCGGACCTTTTTCATCGCGCGGCATTCCAGCGCAAAGGCCTGCTCGAAGCTCGGGTCGACGTAGCGACTGGCACCACGGAACCCGATCATCGGGTTCTCTTCGTGCGGCTCGTAGCGCTTGCCGCCGATCAGGTTCGCGTATTCGTTGGACTTGAAATCCGACAGCCGCACGATCACCGGATTGGGCGCGAACGCCGCCGTGATCGTGGCAATGCCTTCGGCCAAGCGGTCGACGTAGAACTGCACCGGATCGGTGTAACCCGCCATGCGCTCGTCGATCTTGCGTTTCGTTTCTGCGTCCTGCTGGTCATAGTCCAGCAGCGCCTTGGGATGCACGCCGATATGGCTGGCGATGATCATTTCCAGCCGGGCCAGGCCGACGCCGGCATTGGGCAACATCGCGAAATCAAACGCGCGCTCGGGGTTGGCGACATTCATCATCACCTTGAGCGGGGCAGGCGGCATCTGTTCCAGGTCTGCCGTGGTGCGCTCAAATTCGAGAATGCCTTCGTAGATGAAGCCTGTATCGCCTTCCGCGCAGGAAATGGTCACTTCGGCGCCGTCGGGAATGCGGTCAAGGGCATCGCCAGTACCGACCACAGCCGGCACGCCCAGCTCACGCGCAATGATCGCCGCGTGGCAGGTGCGTCCGCCGCGATTGGTAACGATGGCGGCGGCGCGCTTCATCACCGGCTCCCAGTCGGGATCGGTCATGTCGGCGACCAATACGTCACCGGGTTCAACGCGCGCCATGTCCTTGATCGAACGCACCACTCGCGCCTTTCCGGCACCTATTTTCTGACCGATGGATCGACCTTCCGCGAGCACGACCGTGCCTTTCTGAAGCAGGTTGTAGCGTTCGATCTGGGTAGGTCGGGAGCGCGACTTCACCGTTTCCGGACGCGCCTGCACAATGTAGATGCGGCCCGTGTTGCCATCCTTTGCCCATTCGATGTCCATCGGCCGACCGTAGTGGTCTTCAATGGTTACCGCCTGTCGCGACAGTTCATGTACGTCCTCGTCGCTCAGACTGAAACGATTGCGATCTGCCGCCGGCGTTTGCTCGATACGCACGCGCTCGCCGGGCTGGTCGGAATAGACCATGCGCTCCTGCTTGGCGCCGATCTGGCGTCGCAGGATCGCCGGCTTGCCGGCCTTGAGCGTCGGCTTGTAGACGTAGAACTCATCCGGGTTGACCGCGCCCTGGACGACCATTTCACCAAGACCATAACTGGATGTGACGAACACGACATTTCGGAAACCAGACTCGGTGTCGAGCGTAAACAACACCCCAGATGCACCAACGTCCGAGCGCACCATCAACTGCACGCCAGCGGACAGGAACACGTCCTCGTGCGCAAAGCCCTGATGCACGCGATACGCAATGGCGCGATCGTTGTATAGCGACGCGAACACCTCTTTCATCTTGAGGATGACGTCGTCCGCCCCGACGACGTTGAGGAAAGTTTCCTGCTGGCCAGCGAATGACGCATCGGGCAAATCTTCGGCAGTCGCCGATGAGCGCACGGCCACCGCGATGTCGTTCGATCCAGCCTGTTCACACAGCTGCTGATAGGCCGCACGAACCGCCCGGTCCAGATCAGGGAGCAGCGGCGTTTCGACCAGCCAGCGACGAATTTCCGTGCCGGCAATCGTCAGCTCGGCCACGTTTTCAACATCGAGCCCAACCAGTCTCTGCTGTATGCGATCAGCCAGCCCGCTTTGGGCAATGAATTGCTGAAACGCATGCGACGTGGTTGCGAAACCTCCGGGTACTGAAACGCCGAGCTTGCTAAGGTTGCCGATCATTTCGCCCAGTGACGAATTCTTGCCGCCAACCTTGCCCAGATCGGACATGCGCAGTTTGTCGAGCCAAAGGACCAGGTCGCTCAAGAGAATCTCCGAATGGGAACGAACGCGGCGCGATGATTGCCGCAGCCGGCGATTTTCAGGCTTTGTGCCGCAGCGGGCAAGCAAGACATACTCTCAACACCGTATTTCCGTACAGGAATCAACATGCGTCGCACCGTTTTCTTCATCTCTGACGGCACCGGTATCACTGCCGAAACCATCGGAAACAGTTTGCTGACACAGTTCGATCACGTCGATTTCGACACGTTCCGGATTCCTTTCGTCGACGACGCAGCCAAGGCCGAAGCGGCCGCGCAACGTATCCGAGAAACGCAGGTGCGTAGCGGTGCGCGCGCGATCATCGTCAATACGATCATGGACAGTGCATTAGGAAACATTATTGCCACTAGCGACGCGCTGATGCTCGACGTCTTCGCGCCATTCGTCGCGCCGCTCGAAAAAGAGCTCGCCACCGAGCGCAGTTCCAGCGTCGGCAAGGCGCATGGCATGACCAACTTCATTGCGTACGAAGCGCGCATCAATGCGACCAATTTTGCCTTGACGCACGACGATGGTATGGATGTGGACTACGAGGATGCTGACGTGATCCTGGTCGGTGTGTCGCGTGTCGGAAAAACGCCGACCTGCCTTTATATGGCGCTGCACTACGGCGTGAAGGCGGCCAACTACCCGCTAACCGAGGAAGACCTCGAACGACTGGAAATGCCGAAGCGACTGGTGCCGCATCATGCGAAGCTTTATGGGCTGACCATTGACCCGATCCGCCTGGCGCAAGTCCGTGAGGCACGCCGACCGGGCAGTGGCTACGCAAAACTGGAACAGTGTCGCCGCGAATTAGCCCAGGCCGACAAACTGTTCCGTCGCGAAAACGTGCCGGTACAGAGCACGACTAACACTTCAATCGAGGAGATCGGCAGCAAGGTGTTGGCCGAACTGGGAATCGAGCGACACATGTACTGAGAGGGAATCGTGGCTCTGGTCATGCAGCGTCGCTGTCCCTATGATCGGGACCATGTCAGCGATCCTCGACAATCCAAGATCAGTGCTTCCCAGTCGCTACGCATGGCTGATGGGCATGTACGCAGAGAACTACCATCGGCTCGGTCACTTGTTCGCGCCGGCAACGCTCAAGCCAGGCGCTTATCTGTCGTCACTGGACGACAATCTGGATCTTCGCCTGGACGTGATCGAGCATCACCGCTACACGCTGGACCTGCGCCTGACGTACTGCTTCACTGACGGAGAAACCGGCGAACTGGCACCTTCCGCTTACGTTCGCGTTTACCACGATGCGAACGTTGCCGAAGTTCTGCATTGTGAAGGTGATCGGCGCTGGACGCGCTTGTTCGGCAGTCGCCTGCCTCCGGCACGTGACGTGTTCGATCGCCGCTTGCGATTGAATTCGTTTCTCAACCGATGGCTTGAGTACCTTGCCGAGCAGGGTCATTCGATCGGCACACTTGAGCCGCTCGATTCCGCAACGATGCCGTCGATGCCGTGACAGGGTGCCGCGCCCGTCGTTGATATTCCCCCTATACTTGGCTTGCGCCAATCCGGGCGCGCAGCCGCCGCAAGGTTCAACCCGTTGACTGACGAAAGAAAGCCTGCACGTTCGCGCAAGTCGCCTGCCGGCGCGCGCGCCGCAGCGAAGAAACCGGCGGTACGAACGAAATCCGCAACGGCCAGCTTGGCCGAAGCTCGTTTTTCCCCTGCGCCAAAGTCCGCGCCACGCAAGAGCGCTGGAAAGAAGGCTGCGGCGAAAAAAACCGGATCACGCAAGGTGGCCAAGAAGGCTGACCTTCGCTCTGGGAAGGCCGCCAGGCCTGATTCAGCCCCACGCAAGCTGTTGCGGCCGGACGTTGCCGCTGGTCGCCGCAAGCCCAGCAGTGCGGACGTTGATGCTCAAGCGTTGCTGCAAAAGACAATCATGGACGCGCTGGATCGTCTCAAGGCCAAGGACGTGGTTGCTCTTGATGTCCGCGACAAGACATCCATGACCGATCTCATCGTGATCGCCACTGGAACCTCGTCGCGCCACGTCAAGGGATTGGCAGAGGAGGTGGTCAAGGCGTCCAAGCAGATCGGCCAGTTGCCACTGGGCGTTGAGGGTGCACGCGAGGGCGAGTGGATCTTGGTCGATCTTGGCGACGCGATCATCCACGTCATGCTGCCGCGCAGTCGTGAGTTCTACGGCCTGGAGCGACTGTGGACGGTCGGCGACCCCCAACCTGCAGATGCCCTGGAAGGCGAGGCTGACCTCTGAGTTAGATGCGCGCGCGTCTGATATCCGTCGGCGAACGCATGCCCGCGTGGGTTGCGGAAGGATTCGCCGAATACCGCAAGCGGCTGTCGCGAGAATTACCGATCGAGTTGGTGGAAGTGGCAGCGGGCGCTCGTGGCAAGGGCCGCGATGTCCAGCGCGCGATCCGCGAGGAAGGAGCCGCCATGCTGGCAGTCGTGCCGAAAGACGCATACGTCGTAGCCCTCGATGGCAGCGGTCAAGCTTGGTCCAGCAAAGAATTATCTAAACACTTGGGCGATTGGCGCATGCAAGGACGCGATTTGGCGGTACTCATTGGCGGCCCGGATGGCCACGCCTTCGAAGTGCTGGCAGCAGCTGACCAGCGTTGGTCGTTGGGACCATTGACATTGCCACACATGTTGGTACGACTGATTGTGATCGAACAGTTGTATCGCGCAGTGGGGCTGTTGGCTGGACACCCTTACCATCGGGGTTGATTCACCCGCAGGGTCTTTGAGACTACGCTAGTCAAGTCGTCGCTCCCTCAGACTGACGGCCCGCTTAATGATATCTTCACTTCCTGTTGAATCGTCGCTAAAAAATCCGCTAGAATGCCGGTTGCCAATTGGGGCCGGCTTTGCATATGCCGAAAAATATTGTTAAAAATATCTTTACCTGCGTCTGTCCTGTTGTAACATGCTGTTTGCGCTTTCGTTCCGATTCCATCGGATCTGAAGACCAACCGATAAATGAAGAGGAAATCATATGAACCGTAAAGTCTTGTTTGCGCTGGTTGCCCTGAGCCTGGGCTCCGCGTCGATCGCTCAGGCGCAAAGCAGCTGGTACCTTGCTCCGCGCATTGGTGTCGTTATTCCGGACGGCAACCGTGACACCGATACCTCGTTGTATTCGGGTATCGGCGCCGGCGCGTGGGTCACCCCCAACCTCGCCGTTGATTTCGAGTACGGCATCAACAACGCCGACTTCTCGAGCGGCTCGTTCCGCAGCGGTCACGAGTGGGAAACCGTAACCCTTGGCGTCAGCGGCCGCTGGTTCTTTGGCACCGAAGGCTCGGCTTGGCGTCCGTATGTTATGGCCGGCTTGCTCGCAGCGCGTCACCAGGCCTATTCCGGCTTCGTCCAGCATGATGGCTGGGATCCGGGTGCAACGGTCGGTGGCGGCGTGCAGTACAACGCCTCCTACAACGTCGGCATTCGTTTCGAGCTCGCCGCTCGCTACGACAAAGACAACAACACGCTTCGTGGCCAGTTCCCTGGCGCGGGCGATTACAACCACTTCGTAGATGGTTTGGCGACTGTGGGTCTGGTCTATACCTTCGGTTCGCCGGCTGCGGCTCCGATGGTTGAAGAGGCCGCTCCGCCTCCGCCGCCGCCAGTTGTTGACGAAACGCCGGTGCCAACCGACGTTGTCATCGACCTGCGTGGTATCAACTTCAAGTTCGACCGTCCGCGCAAGGGTGAGGGCAACATCGCTCCGACCCTGCAGGAGCCGACTGCTGACTCGATCGCGATTCTTGATCAGGCAGCTGACGTGCTGCAGCGCAACCCGAACGTGATGGTTCGCGTTGAAGGCCATACCGACAGCATCGGTAGCGATGCCTACAACATGGGCCTGTCCGATCGTCGCGCTCAGATCGTCAACGACTACTTGCTCTCGCACGGCGTCAGCGCCAGCCAGATCTCTGGTGTGGAGGGCTTCGGTGAGTCGCGTCCAGTCGATACCAACGATACGAAGGAAGGCCGCGCGCGCAATCGCCGCACGGAACTGCCGGTTCAGAAGTAAGCTGAACTAGTAGTAGCAACAAATCAAAAGCCCGGCGCAAGCCGGGCTTTTTTTTGGTTCTTCACGGATTACCGGGGAATGCTGCCTTGATCTTCATGAAGAAGTAGGCGCTGTCGCGGTAGCCGTAAGCCATGCGCTTGATGACTTTGATTTTGTTGTTGATGCCTTCGAGCTGGCCGGTATGCATCGGCCAGCGCACGCGTGTAACGATGCCGCGCCAGTAGCCGCTGAGTCGTCGGGCAAACACGATCAGCGCCGCGATGCCGCTTTGTTGGGCATGGGCCATCCATTGTTTCCAGGCGCGACGCCATTCCCACGCGGTGTGGCAAGACCATAGGGCCTTGAGTTGCGCCTTCATGACGTAAGCGATCATCAGTGATTGGTTGGCAGCCAGCACCTCTTCCAGTTGGATCTGCTGCTCGCCTTTCAAGTTGGCCGGGTTGCGCAGCAACAACCAGTGCGCTTGCTTGACCACGCGGCGGGCCGGTTTGTCATGGCGTAGCTGATTGGCCGCATCCACGCGAACTCGCCCCATCACCTCTCGACCATATTTGGCGATGACGTGGAACAGGTCGTAGACCACACGCGCTCGTGGGCAATGCCGGCGGACCTCCAGGTCGAAGGCCGTACTCATGTCCATGGCGACCGCCTCGATCCGAGCACAACCTGCCTTACCCAATCCCTCGAAGAAGGGGCGTATGGCCACTCGACTGCGACCCTCACCGATCCACAGGACGCGTCGCGTATCCGCATCCAGCACCACCGTGGCATAACGGTGGCCTTTGTAGAGCGCGAACTCATCCATCACCAGCCGCGTCGGCTGGGCCGCTGGCAAGGCTGCCAACACTGATCGCAGCCGCCGCTTGTCCAGCTCGCGGACCGTGCTCCAATGCAAACCGAATAGCTCGGCCACATGCGCGATCGGCAACTTCATACACCATGCCGAAATCGTTTCGCTCAGACGTCGGGTCAGTCGCGCGTGGCGATCCAGCCAGCTGACGGCTTCGCGCCGATTACCGCAATCGGGGCACGACACGCGGCGTAACGTCACCAGCAGGGTTACCGCCTTGCCCAGCATCGGCAGGTCACGAATGTGCCGCCTGACGTATTCATGCGCGGGCAAGCCCGCGCGATCACAGCCACTACATCGCAGGGCTTGATACGGGTCGGGGATCAGCGTGATCTGCACACTGTCCGCACTCGTCACCAGATCGGTGACTTGAAAACCCTCCCAGAACGGCAGGGTGCATCTATCATCTGGCATGGGGCGGTGCTTGCGGTAGTTGACGTTTGCTCGACACAAACATCTTCGCCGAATTCACCGCTCCTTTTTCATGCCCGTTCCCCGGACTTCCGTGAAGAACCTTTTTTTGTGTCCGCGATTTCAATTTCGACAACATCGATGTGGACACGGCGGTCGAGTAATTCCGCTGGCTGAAGGATGGAAGTCGATGACGTCAGCATTATCGACGGAGCCGTCCTTTCACGCGCGCGACTCCGCCACGAGCCGCAACAAGGCTACGGAAACGAACGAGCCGCCATTACGAACCAAGATGGGCACAAACAAAGGTCGGCGCCAACGAAACGAACGTGAGCAGCAAACTCAGCGGGTGAGTTGGGGTGGCAGTTCCGGTGCGATGATCTTCAACAGGCTGTCAACCACCTTGACGTTACCAGCGACCACGTTGCCGCTCTCAGGCAGGCCATCGCGGCCAACGAAATCGCAATAGCGGCCACCCGCTTCGCGTACAAGCAGACAGCCTGCTGCCATGTCCCACGGATTCAATCCCGTTTCGAAGTAAGCGTCGAAACGTCCCGCCGCGACATAAGCCAGGTCAAGTGCGGCTGAGCCGGTGCGGCGGATGTCTTCTGCATCGCCGACGGTGAGCAGCGCCTTGGTCATCGCCAACTGTGATTCAAGATGCTGGCGCTGGCGATAGGGAAAGCCGGTCGCGATCAAGGCGTTCCTGCAACTCTCGCGCTTGCCGACACGCAATCGCCGGTCGTTGACGAATGCGCCGTCACCCTTGCTTGCCGTGAAAAGTTCGTCGCGCAAGGGATCGTAGATGACGGCGTGGGCAAGATCCTTACCGTCCATCATCCCGATCGACACGCAAAAGTGCGGGAAGCCGCGCAGGTAGTTATGGGTGCCGTCGAGCGGATCGATCACCCAGGTGTGGCGCGACTTGCCTATCGCGCCGGACTCTTCGGCGAGAATGGCGTGGTCGGGATATGCCCGGCGCAGTTCGCGTATGATTTCCGCCTCGGCGAGCCGGTCGACTTCGGAAACGAAGTCGTTGCGCTGTTTCTCGACGACATCAAGGCTGTCGAGGCGATTCATGTGGCGCAGAATGATCTGGCCGGCGGCGCGCGCGGCGCGCACCGCAACGTTGACTGCGGGTCTGGGCATGTGAAATCCGATGCGACTGTTAAAGAGCGGCGTAAGCGCAGCGCCTGCGGCGTCGCGAACGGCCGCGTAGATTATCAGATGGCCCGATTCGAACCCAAACTCTTCGACGGAATGTACGCCAGATGTTGACGCCTGTTGCTGACCGGATGCGCTGCGTTTTGGTCCGGACATCGCTTGCGGGCAACATCGGCGCTTCGGCGCGGGCCATGTTGACCATGGGCTTGCACCGACTGAGCTTGGTCGCGCCGTACAACTATCCGCATTCCGATGCCACGGCATTCTCAGCCGGAGCGGGGTCTGTCCTGGATTCGGCAACGGTCGTCGAGACGCTCGAAAGCGCCTTGTCCGACACGCACTTGGTAATCGGTGCCAGTGCACGCCGGCGCGGTGTCGCCTTGCCGGAATGGTCGCCGCGGGAAGCTGCCAGCCAGGCGCTCGCGGCTGCCATTGATGGTCGCGAAGTAGCGTTCGTGTTTGGCAATGAACGTACCGGCCTCGAAAATGAAGAGCTGAAGCTATGCCACGCGGCGGTGTTGATTCAAGCCAACCCCGACTATTCATCACTCAATCTTGCCCAAGCAGTGCAGGTGATTGCCTATGAAGCGCGAATGGCAATCCTCGCATCCGACACTAAGCGAGCGGAGGTTGCGTCCGACGTTGGAAGCTTGCCAACACATGCAGAAATGGAAAAATGGTTCGACCATCTTGCGGCGACCCTGGACGATATCGACTTCCACAAGGGCCGCTCCCCGCGCACGGTTTTGCGGCGATTGCGCCGATTATTCCTGCGCGCCGAACCGGATGCACGCGAGTTGCGCCTGCTACATGGAATCCTCAGTGACGCACAAAGGATGGCGCGACTCGCGAACAAAAACTGAGCGCTGCAACCACTCTGACGATCAAGCCAGGCGTCACAATGCTGTAACATTCGTGCACCGCCCCGGCAGAGAACGCCCGCATGTTTTCGTTGCAAACGATCTTCGGAAAAGGCGACAAATTCTACGGTCTGCTCGAGGCCAGCGCAGATGCCGCCAAAGACGCCGCAACGGCGTTGGTGGCTACCTTGAAGAGCACGCTGGACACACCGCCGACGGATGAATTCTCGCTGGCGCGTCGCCGCCAGAAAGAGTTGTCCGAGCAGATCAGCCAGGAATTGGTGAACACGTTTGTCACGGCACTTGAGCGCGAGGATATCGATGCGCTCTCGTCAGCGCTTTACAAGATCACGAAGTCGACGTCGAAATTTGCCGAACGCTACAGTCTTGCTGCCCACCAGTTGCAGGACATCGATTTCTCGACGCGCGGCGTCCTTCTCGAAAAGGCTTGCGAAGTACTCGCCGAGATGATTCGACAACTGCGCAAGGGAATGAAGCTCGATGAGATGAAGGCGCTCAACGATCGCCTTCAGACCATCGAAAACAGTGCCGACAAGCTGATGCTTGAGCTCTATCGTGAACTTTACGACGGACGCTACGAACCAATCCGAATCCTGTTGCTGAAAGATCTTTTCGAGTTGCTGGAAAAAGCGATTGATCGTTGTCGCGACGCCGGGAACGTCACGTACGAAATCGTCCTCAAGAACTCCTGACGGGTTGACCATGGAACTCGCCCTGGTTCTTGCCGTCGTCTTGATGGCGTTGATCTTCGAGTACATCAATGGTTTTCACGACACCGCCAATTCAATTGCGACGGTGGTGGCGACCAAAGTACTCAGCCCGGGTCAGGCAATCTTGCTGGCCGCGTCGACGAACCTGATAGGTGCGTTGCTGGGCACTGCTGTTGCCAAGACCATTGCATCCGGACTGATCGACACCAGCATGGTGGTGGTGACGCCGCAGGTGCTGATCGGCGCGCTCATGGGCGCAACCATCTGGAACCTGATCACGTGGTGGTGGGGACTGCCATCAAGCTCATCCCATGCCTTGGTAGGGGGCCTGTGCGGCGCTGCGCTCGCCGCAGCGTCGGGTAACTGGTCGGCGATCATCTGGACCCAGGGCGGCAATCATTGGTGGGGTGAGAAGGGTGTATTGCCCAAGGTGGTCTTGCCGATGTTGAGTTCACCGGTGCTCGGTTTCGTGCTTGGGCTACTGGTGATGGTGCTGCTGTTTTCGCTCATCGATTTCCTGGCGGGGCGCGGTGGTGTGCTCCACCGTTGGTCGAGGCCGCGCGCAGTCAATGGGTTCTTCGGCAAGGCGCAGATCCTATCGGCTGGCGCAATGGGTCTGTCGCATGGAATGAATGACGCGCAAAAAACCATGGGAATCATCGCGCTCGCACTCGCTGGTGCCACCGCGCACGGCACGTTCGCGGAATTACCGGACTGGCTGCATTTCCTGCGCCTGGATGGGGGCGCGGGTGGATCGCCGGATATCCCGGTCTGGATCAAGGTGCTATGCGCATTGACGATGGCGGCCGGTACCGCGGCGGGAGGCTGGCGCATCATCAAGACGCTGGGTCACAAGTTGGTGAAATTGCATCCGATCAATGGTTTTGCAGCTGAAACCGCCTCGGCGAGCGTCATCTTCGCCGCATCCCATTTTGGCATTCCGGTCTCAACCACTCACACGATTTCCGCGTCGATCATGGGCGTCGGTTCGGCCAAGCGAAAGAACGCGATCAAGTGGACCGTGGTCGAGCGGATGATCTGGGCTTGGGTTCTCACGATTCCGGTGACCGGCGGCCTCGCCTACTTGCTGGTCGAGGCGATGCGCTGGATCGGCGTGCTCTGAGACGTCCGGTCCCCAGACAAGATTTTACCGCGACCTTGCGCTGGCGGTCCCGCGCGGGCAGAGTTCAAACCTCAAAACGTCACCCGACGAGCCAAGGAACCTAGTCATGCGCGTTTTCCAGAACCTAGTAATGATTTTGACCGTGCTATTAATGTCCGGTTGCGGCTATAACGCCATCCAGCAGAAGGACGAAGCCGTGACCGCCGCGTGGTCGGAAGTGGTCAATCAGTATCAACGCCGCGCCGACCTGGTGCCTAACCTTGTCAGTACCGTGCAAGGGTACGCGCAGCACGAGGCCGATGTTTTCATTCGCGTCGCCGAAGCACGCGCGCAGGTCGGCACGCTCAAGATCACGCCGGAGATGCTCAACGATCCGGCCATTATCAGCAAATTCCAGGCAGCGCAGGGCGAATTGTCGAGCGCGCTGACGCGGTTGATGGCGGTGTCGGAAAACTACCCCCAGCTGAAGGCCGACGGGTTATTCCAGAATCTCCAGGCGCAACTGGAGGGCACGGAAAACCGAATCGTCGTGGCCCGCAATCGCTACGTGCAGGCGGTGCAGGACTTCAACACCTATGTGCGCAGCTTTCCGCAGAACCTGACGGCCAAGATGTTCGGCTATCCGACAAAGGCCAACTTCAGTGTGGCGAACGAGAAGGAAATCTCGACAGCACCGAAGGTTGAATTCAATCGGCCGACGCCAGCGACGAACTGATCGATTCGCTAACCAGAACCTATTTTTCCGGCGCCGGCGCCTCGCGCACCGGCCGCTTCGCCAGCTTTCGCTGCAAGGTACGACGGTGCAGGCCCAACCGCCGCGCGGTCTCGGAAATGTTGCCATCGCAATCGGCGAGCACGCGCTGGATGTGTTCCCATTCCAGCCGCTTCAATGGCGGCGGGGCATCTGGCAATGCCGTTTCGTGGGTGATCGCACCGCCTTTTCCCAGCAAGGCCTGAACCACTTGATCGGCGTCGACCGGTTTTGCCAGGTAATCATGCGCACCGCGCTTTATCGCTTCCACTGCGGTGGCGATCGAGGCGTAACCGGTCAGCAACAGAATGCGCAACGTTGGCCGCACGGCCAGCAACTGCGGAATCAGGGCGAGGCCGTTGTCATTGCCCAGACGAAGATCAAGCACCGCGAAATCGGGCTGCTGTTCTCGGCACTGCGCGAGCGCCGAAACCGCATCCTGGCTACCGGTTACGGTGAACCCTCGTGCCGTAAGCGCCCGCGTCAGCACGCGCACGAACACTTCGTCGTCGTCAATTAGCAGCAGGCGGCGTGATCGGGTGGATTCAAGCATGGCGGGGCGGTTCCAGAGAGGCGTTCGGGATGCGCAGGCATTGCAGGGTACCGCCATCGCCCGGCGAATGCGCGATCAGGTCGCCTCCGAGGCGCTCTGCCGTCGCATTGGCTAGCGCCAAGCCCAAGCCGAGTCCATCGCTCTTGCTGCTTCGAAAACGATCCTTCTGTTCGATGAAGCTGCCGCTACCTTGATCACGAATGCGGAATTCAACCGCACCTGCATTTTCCAGTGCCTCGAATACGATCTGATCATTACCTGCTGCCAGCGTCGCGTCCGCTGCATTGTTGAGCAGGTTGATAACCGCGTGCCGCAACGCCGGAATGATGGCGCAAAGTCGATCGCGCAGAGCAGCTTCGACGTCGTGGCGCAGCACCACGTCCGGACGTAGCAAGGAAATCGTGGATGCGCATTGCGTGACGAAGTTTCCGATCGTCATGCTTTCCGGAACATCAGCGAGCTGGGTCCGACCCACCGCGACCAGTTCGCGCAGGATGCTGCGGCAACGCTCGGCCTGCTCGGCGAGCACGGCGAGATCTTCCCCGAGTGGCGTATGCACCGATTGCTCGCGGCGCATTTCGGTTAGCAGCGTGCGTATCGTTGACAGGGGCGTGTTGAGTTCGTGAGCGGTGCCAGCCGCTTGAGTGGCGATCGCGAGGATCCCTTCATCGCGCAGGGCGCGCTCGCGCTCAAGTTCGGCGTCGGCTTGGCGAGCTCGGAGCGAAGCGGCGAGGCGCGCGATAAAAAAGCCGAGCGTCGCCGCCGTGATGACGAAGCTGATTGCCATGCCGATGACGTGCAGGTTGAAATCGGTCAGCGCAGAGTCGGGCCCGAGGCTTGGCAGCGGCAGGTACCAACGCATCACGGCCAGATACGTCATCGCTGCGAGTGCGGCCACCGCGACCACGTCGCGCAAGCGTAACGCTGCTGCAGCAAGCGTGATCGGCATCACCAGCAGCGACACGAACGGATTGGTTGCGCCACCCGTAAGGTACAACAGGTAGCCCATCATCAAGGTGTCGACGCCGATGTGGAGCAAGGCCTCGAAGGCGCTGATCGGTCGCGGCGATGACAGCCGCCAGAATGCCAGGAGGTCAAAGGCGGCGAGAGCGAAGATGCCTGCCAGCAAGGCCGGCAGTGGCAGCGCCATGCGCAACCCGTAGTGGACGACGATGATTGTCAGCAACTGACCGACGACAGCGACCAGTCGTAGCCCGGCCAGCGTGTGTACGATCTGGCGCGGCCCGTGCACGGACCAGCGTTGAGGTGACGGCATGTCGCTGTAGAAAATATTGGCCATGATCGAGATTCGGATACGACGATCATCAATCGCCGTTTTTGCGACAACTGTCAATCTTCGTCGCCTCCTGCGTAGCGAGTCAATCAGGCCAAAGGTAGTCGTACTTCCACTTGCAGACCACCGCCTTCGTCATTGCGCGCGACCACGGTTCCACCGTCCCGGCTGATCGCACGTTGCGCAATAGTCAGGCCAAGACCGGTACCGCCGCTGCTGCGGGCGCGAGCACTGTCCGTGCGGTAGAACGGCTCGAAGATGCGATGTAATTCCGGCTCGTTGACGCCTGAGCCGTGGTCCCGGACCATGATCGCGGCGTCGTTGTCGACGCGGCGCAAGCGCACTTCCACCGCCGTGCCGTCGGCGGTGTATGCCAGTGCATTACGCACGATATTTTCCAGCGCGCTGCCCAGCGCATCGCGCGAACCGTTCACGGTTAGCGCAGCGCGCTCGACAAATTCAACCCGCCGATCGCGTGGAGCGCCTTCGTAGTCAGCGTTGCCGATCACGTCTTCCAGCAAGGCCTCCAGTTCAACCGGTTCGCTGCGCGCGGCTGCGTCGGTTTCAAGTCGCGACAGCTCGATGGCCTGGCCGAGCATCGAATCCAGTCGGTCCGATTCGCGCTCAATCCTGTCCAGCGAACGCCGGGTTAGATCATCATCGTCCTCGCGTGCCAGTTCGAGAGCGACGCGCAGTCGCGCCAGCGGCGAACGCAGCTCGTGCGAAACGTCGCGCACCAGCCGGCGATTGTTTTCGATCAAAGCCTTGATGCGTTCTGCCATACGATCAAACTCGCTGGCCAACGCAGTCATCTCGTAGCTGCGGCCGAAAGACAGCAAGCCGACACGGGCATCGAGATTGCCTTCGGCAAAGCGCCGCGTACTTCGGCGAATCTGGTTGAGCGGAATCACGATGGTCCATGCCAGCAACGCGCTGACCAGCGCGCTGATGACGACGGCAATGCCGGTCTGCGACCAGAACGAAGACGATCTTCGATACAGAATCCGCCGCAGCGTCGAGCCGTCGGCGTGCGCGATCAGGGTCACCTTGTCCCCCGAGCGCAGCGTGGTGATGCGCTTGCGCATTCGCTCCGGCGGTGCGGAGCCGGGATCGGCGCGCGAGGCGGCGAGGACCTCCGCTGGGACAACGCGGTCGATGAGGTCATGTCCCGACGCGTTGATTGCGTAAAATGTGACTGGTCCATAGCTGCTCGACACCCGCAAGGTGCGCTCCAGCGCATCTTCGTTGTCCTCCTCGGCGTTGGGGTTGCGGCGAGTAGCGTTGCGACCGGTGCGCCGCCAGCCGACTCGAGCGATGCGTTGCAGTTGATCGTCCATCGCCGCCTGCAGTCGGGTGACGCCCAATCCCGGGATATGTTCCGATTCGAAGTTGGCCCAGGTCACCCAGGCCACGCAGGCGATGATGGCCACGTTGGCGAGCCAGATAGCCGCAAAGATGCGCCAGAAAAGGCGACGCATCGGCTACTCCGCGTCCGGCATCCGCAGCAGGTAGCCGCTGCGATGAATGGTCGTGATCGGCGAGTTGCCATCGCTGCCATCGCCAAGCTTGCGTCGCAAATTGGATACATGCACATCGATTGATCGATCGAACGGTCCCAGCGGACGGCCGAGCACGCTTTGCGAGATGCGTTCCTTGGTGACCACGCGACCTGCTTCGCGCATCAGCAGGGCGAGGAGGTCGAATTCGGTCGAGGTCAAAGGTACCGGCTCGCCAGCGAGGGTGACGCTGCGCGAACTCGCTTTCAAGGCAATGTCGCCGCAACGCAGATCGGTGACCGCTTCCACACCGTCCCCGTGGGCACGGCGCAATACCGCGCGCAACCTGGCCGCAAGCTCACGCGGATTGCAGGGTTTGGAAATGTAGTCGTCGGCGCCCAGCTCCAAGCCAAGGATGCGGTCGATGTCTTCGCCAAGCGCGGTAAGCATCAGCACGGGAATTGCCGATTCGCGACGCAACTCACGCAACACATCGAGCCCGGATCGTCCCGGCAGCATCACGTCAAGGACGATGGCATCGACCGTGCTCGCGCGGGCTTGTTCAATGGCACCATCTGCGTCGTGCGCGAGGGTGATATCGAAACCTTCCCGGCCGAGAAAGTCGCGCAGCAGGTGGGTCAATTCCTGATCGTCGTCGGCGAGCAGGATGCGAGGGCGAGACGGGTTGCTGGTCATCGGATGAGCTTACCGCAGCGGGCCGACGCGGATGCGCTTCAGTCGCGGGGCCTTCGCGCACTTTGCAGCGCTTTACACGACCTTTCGATCGAGGACGCCACGGGCGCGCGAACCAGCCACGTTGCGAGCAATGCGTATGTCGCGGCGATTAGTGCCGACATCGATACGTCGGATAGAAAATGCATCGACATATCAATACGCGCAATCACGGCGAACAGGGGAATCGCCAGCAGCAAGGCGCGCTGCCAACAACGACCTGCGAACGCCGCGAGCGGCAGCAGCAGGCCGAAATAGAATGCGGAGTGGCCGGACGGAAACGAGCCGCCGCCCGCATGCCAGATCACGTTCCAGTCACCCGAGTCAAATACCTGATGTGGGCGCAGTCGGCCAAAGTATCCCTTCATCTGGATCATCGTCTGCAGCGTCGCGAATTGCACAATTCCGGCGACGAGTAGGGCCACCGCAAGTCGGCGCGGAATACGCAGCATGGGTAACAGGGCAATCACGCCAAACGCGACGGACAGCGTCCCGGCGAGCCAGTACCAGATGGTCAGGCCGAACACCGTGTCCAGCGCTTCAAGCCCATGACGGAAGACGCCCACGTTTTCGATGCCGGAGCCTTGCACCCAACGTGCCAGAGGATAATCAACACCGGCTAGTCCGATCGCAACCAACGTTGCCGCGACCAGTGCGACGACAATCAACAAACGATGGCGCATCGAATCCCCCCCCTGACTCTCTCGTCCAACGATTATGAGCCACGTCGACGATGCGCGTGGACACTCATCAGCACGCCGAACGTCGCCAAAAGACTGACTGCCGAGGTGCCGCCGTAGCTGATAAAAGGAAGCGGCACGCCCACCACCGGCAGGATTCCGGAGATCATGCCGCCATTGACGATGACGTAAACAAAGAACGACAAGCTCAGCGAACCTGCCAGCAGTCGTGAGTAGGTGTCGCGCGCATTGGTGGCGATCCAAAGGCAACGCCCGATGATGAAAAGGTACAGTGCCAGCAGCCCGCAAACGCCAACCAGCCCCCATTCCTCGGCAAACACCGAGAACGCGAAGTCGGTGGTGTGCTCGGGCAGGAATTCCAGTCGCGACTGGGTGCCGTGGTGCCAGCCCTTGCCCCACATGCCACCAGAGCCGACCGCAATCTTGGACTGGATGATGTGCCAACCAAGACCGAGCGGATCGGAATCGGGATCCATCAACATGCGTACGCGATTGCGCTGGTACTCGTGCAGGAATTGCCATGCGACCGGAATGACGGCACCGACAACGCCCGCGATCAGGCCAATCCGCCACCAGGCGATGCCGGCCAGGAAGATTGCGAACAGGCCGCTGGATATGACCAGCAAAGCGGTGCCTAGATCAGGCTGCTCGGCAATCAGTCCGGCCGGTATCGCGATCAGCAGGGCGGTCATCGCCACCGTCAGCCAACTCGGTGGTAAGTGCGAGCGGTTAAGGAACCACGCTGCCATCATTGGCATGGTCAACTTGAGCAGTTCCGAAGGCTGGAAGCGCAGCACGCCAAGGTCGAGCCAACGATGCGCTCCACGACCTTCTCCGAGCGCTGTGACAAGCAACAAAAAGCCGATGCTTCCCGCGTAGAGCCATGGAGTCCAGTTGCGCAGGGCGATCGGCGTCACCCGGGCGATGACCAGCATAAGGACAAGACCAATCACCAGACGAATCGACTGGCGAATTACCAGGTCGAGATCGTAGTCGCCGGCGCTGTAAAGGTTGGCGACGCCGATTCCGGCCAGTAGCAACAAGGCGCCTACCAGGGGAAAGTCCAGATTCGGGCGCAGGCTGCTGGCGACCCACTGACGCAATTGCCAGCGCAGTTGCTCGATCACGGTGTCACCTCGTCCGGTGCAGCGGGAGCCTTCGGCTTCCCCTTGAGCAACCAGGCATCGACGATCTTGCGCGCCACCGGTGCGGCATCACCCGAGCCGCTGGAACCAAACTCGAGCACCAGCCCCAGCGCGATGACTGGCGCTTCAGCAGGCGCGAACGCCACAAATAATGCCTTGTGCCGGTTCTTGGCGTCGGTGGGCGCATTGCTGACGTTGCCGGTGCGCGAATAGCGTTGCGCGGTGCCGGTCTTGCCGGCCATCACATAGGGCGAGCCGATGCTGACCTTGCTTGCCGTACCGCCGTGAGTAACGGCGATCATGCCGTCACGCACCGTTTCCCAGTGACGCACGTTCTTTACGATATTCGGCAGTGGCGCAGACATGCTCGGCTCGACGATCGGCGCGTTGAAGCCGTCCTGCATCGCTTTCAACAAGTGCGGCACATGGCCAATGCCCTGGTTGGCCAGCGTCGCGGTCGCATTCGCCAGTTGCAGCGGCGTCACCGTCCAATAGCCTTGGCCGATTCCCGAAATGACGGTTTCGCCGGGATACCACTCCTGGTTCAAATTGGCCCGCTTCCACTCTCGTGACGGCAGGATGCCCTTGCCTTCACCGACCAGATCGATGCCAGTCGGCGCGCCGAAGCCGAACTGGGCCAGATATTGGCTCATGCGGTCGATTCCCATCGCCACGGCAAGCGAATAAAAGTAGGTGTTGACCGATTGCGCCAGAGCCTGGATCAGATTGACCCGGCCGTGACCGCCGGAACGCCAGTCTCGATAGGAACGCTTCTGGCCGGGCAGGAAGTATTCCCCGGTTGAATTCACGGTGGTTTCGGCAGTTACCACCCCTAGCTCAAGCCCGCCCAGGCCCAGGAACGGCTTGATCGTCGAACCTGGCTCATACGTGCCGACCAAGGCCCGATTGAACAGCGGCATGTTCGGTGCGTTGAGCAGCCCTTGGTAGTCGACCCGACTGATGCCGTTGACGAACAGGTTGGGATCGAAACCTGGAATGCTGACCATCGCCAGCACTTCGCCATTGCGTGGATCAATCGCAACCGCCGAACCGGTTTTGCCGGCGAACGCCTGCTCGGTGGCGATTTGCAGGCGCGAATCGATCGTCAGGTAAAGGTTACGACCCGCCTTGGGCGCTACCCGTTCCAGCACGCGCAGCGGTCGTCGATCGGCATTTACCTCGACCAATTCATAGCCTGGAACGCCGTGTAGCAACTCTTCGTAGCTGCGCTCGATGCCGCTCTTGCCGATGTGGGTGGTGCCGTCATATGCGGTTTCATCGACCCGCGCCAAATCCTTCTCGTCGATGCGGCCGACATAGCCGACCAGATGGCCGAGTTCCTGACCCAGCGGATAGTGACGGGTCAGGTACGGCACTACATCGACGCCGGGGAAACGCCAGCGTTCGACGGCGAATCGCGCGATTTCCTCCTCGCTCAACTTCAGTCGCAATGGCGTCGCCTGGAACGAGCGCTTGGCCTTGCGCAGGGCAAGAAAGCGTTCAACATCCTCCTCGCTCAGCGGCACCACGTCGCGTAGGCGCTTGAGCAGGTCGTCCATGTCACCGGCCTGTTCGGGCACCACTTCCAGCCGCCACGCGGCGACATTCTCGGCCAGCAAGACGCCTTCGCGATCATAGATCAGACCACGAGAGGGCGCGATTCGTCGCAGCGAGACGCGATTGCTCTCCGAACGCGCACTGAAATCGTCATAACGATCGACCTGCAAGTAGTGGAATCGCGCGGCGAGTCCAAGCAGGCACAGCGTGGCGATGACAAACGCGGCGATGGCACGACGTCGGAACAGTTCGTTCTCGTGACGGGCGTCCTTGAGCTGCTTGCTATCGCGACGGCGCGGCATCGCTGGCGGCTCAGCTATCGCGCACGCGCAGGCGAGCGCGCACGTCGTCGATCAAGATAAACAGAAACGGCCACAGCAACATGCCAACCACGGGCGACAACCAGAACAGCGCCGACGGCATCGGCGACCCGGAGAAGCCGCGCACCATGGTCACGATAACGCGATCATTGAGCAGCATCGCCAGCACGGCGATGGCTTGCTGCCAGAGCGGGAAGAAGCGCAAACGTGCCCGAAAGCGCAGCACGATGAACAGCAACGCGGTAAGGCGCAGCGATTGCTCGCCAAGCAAATGGCCGGCCAACAGGTCACCAATCAGTCCCAACCCAAAGGCCAGTCCCAGTCCCACTTTTTCCGGTGCTTCGATGGCCCAGTAGAGCAGCACCAGCGCCAGCCAGAATGGTTTGAGCGGCGCGATGGATTCGGGCAGCGGAAGCAACTGCATCAGCATTGCCAGCACGACGGTGGCAGCAAAAAGCCAGGACTGTGCGCGGGCGCGATTCATTGTCCAGGCTCCGCGCCTGTGGGTTTTTCGGATTTCGACGCTGAACCGTTTGCGGGAAGTGTTACGACATCGGGCGTTCCCGCAAGATCGCTGGCTGGGCCTTCCTGGCCGATGGATGCCGGCGGACCGTACGGTTGCGGCAAGTCGTGCAGCAGTAGCACTTCGCTGCTGCGGTGGATGCGTGCCGCCGGTCGCGCTAATGCCGATGCGAACATTCCAGTACGGTCATTACTGACTTCGCGAATCTCGCCTACCGGAAACCCGGCCGGGAAGCGCCCACCCAGCCCGGACGTGATCAGCTTGTCGCCGACCTGCACATCGGCGCTGGTCGGAATGTTGGACAGTTCAAGCAAGTCTCCCGATTGCTTGTGACCGACGGCGATGGTGCGCAGACCGGTGCGTTCGATGGTGACCGGCGTTGCGTGGCTGGGGTCGGTGATCAGCATGGCGACCGAGGTGTTTGGCAACACTTCAACCAGTTGGCCCATCAATCCAAATGCATCGATTACCGGCTGGCCGACGCTGGCGCCTTGGTTGCTGCCTGCATCAATGACGATACGCTGCCGTGATGGGTCCAGGTCAATATCGACCAGCCGCGCCAGTTGTACCGACATACCCAGTCGCTGTTGCGCTTCGAGCAACCCTTTCAGGCGTTGGTTCTGGTCGGACAGCGTATTCAATCGGTTCAAACGCACCTGGGCCAGCAGCAGCGATTGCCGTAGATCGCGATTTTCTTCGATCAGTTGTTGCTGCGAAGTCACCGCCGTGCCGACCGATCGTGCTACGTCCGACGGCAGCGCGGCAATCCTGTAAATCGGTTCCACCAGCAGGCTGGCGCTCAGCCGTGCCTGCTCCAGCCAGTGGCCCTGGTTGTCGACCACCATGACGATCACCGACAGCGCAAGATACGCAACAAGGCGAACGGTGCTGATCGCACCTTCGCCAAACAACGGTGCGGTTTCAGCGTCGCGCATGATGACTTTCGGCGTGCAGGTGCTGGAAAACAGACTGATTCACGACGCGGGCGGCCAACGCAATTGAGTGGACATCTGAAGCCGCCACCGCCGCCACGAAAGGGCAGGCGGCGGCAAGGAATGCTCTGCACAAGTTCGCGCAGGCGTCATCGACCTGACTTCTCGCAGCTCAAGGCGCGACGACGACGACAGACTGGCCGTCTGACGAGGCGGCGCAACGCAGAGCTGCGAGAAGTCAGGTCGGCCCCAACGTACAGCTTTTAATGACGGGTGGTGCCCGAAAGGCCCGCAGACCGGCGCGCGCGACTTGCCCAGGCGGCCCGCCTGCACTAGGCCACGCACGCCGATCTGTGGACCTTTCGGACGCCATGCCGCCTGCGTGGAGTTGCTCAGAGCATCCCCCAAGGGATTCAACCGCGACGACTCAATCGGGGACGAAGAAATCGCCACCCTGCTGGTCCATCAGCTCCAGCGCACGGCCACCACCACGCGCAACGCAGGTGAGTGGTTCATCGGCAACCTGTACATGCAGGCCAGTCTCCTCGGAGAGCAGGCGATCAAAGTCGCGCAACAAGGCACCACCGCCAGTCAGGATGATGCCGCGCTCGGCGACATCGGAACATAGTTCAGGCGGCGTCTGTTCCAGCGCGCTTCGCACGGCGCTGACGATTCCGGAAAGTGGCTCGCTCAATGCTTCAAGAATTTCGTTCGAGTTGATCGTGAACATGCGCGGCACGCCCTCGGCCAGATTGCGCCCGGACACCTGGATTTCCTTGACCTCTTCTTGCGGATACGCGCAACCCACTTCCAGCTTGATCCGCTCGGCCGTCGATTCGCCGATCAAGGTGCCATGGTTGCGGCGCACGTAATTGATGATCGCCTCGTCGAAGCGATCGCCACCGATGCGCACCGATTGCGAGTAGACAATGCCGTTCAAGGAAATTACCGCGACTTCCGACGTGCCGCCGCCGATATCCAGGACCATCGAGCCACGCGCATCGTGTACCGGAATACCGGCGCCAATCGCTGCGGCCATGGGTTCTTCGATCAGGAACACGTCGCGGGCACCGGCGCTTTCCGCAGATTCCTTGATGGCGCGCTGTTCGACCTGGGTGGAGCCACAGGGCACGCAGACCAGTACGCGTGGACTGGGGCGGAAGAAGCGGCTGCGGTGCACCTTGCGGATAAAGTGCTTGAGCATTTCCTCGGTCATCGAGAAATCCGCAATCACGCCATCCTTCAGCGGACGAATGGTAGTGATGGCAGCCGGCGTGCGACCGAGCATACGCTTGGCCTCGCTGCCCACGGCAGCTACGCTACGCGGGCCGCCACGACCGCGATCCTGCCGGATCGCAACGACTGAGGGCTCGTTCAGCACGATGCCTTGGCCACGAACGTAGATCAGCGTGTTGGCGGTGCCGAGGTCGATCGACAGATCGTTGGAAAAAAGTCCGCGAAATCCTTTGAACATTGTTTGGCCGGGGCGACTGGGGGCGCAGAAAGGGTGCGCAAGTCTAGTGAAGGGGCACCCCCCGATCAAGCAAAGAATGGTTAAAAAACCCTTGTTACACCGATATTTGCGTAATCACGGAGAAAGGCATTTGGCTTTTGACGGCGAACAGTTGAAGCGGGTCGCGCGGCTGGCGCGTTTGCGCATCGATCCCGACCAATTGGCGGGCCGCAGCGCGGATATCGAGCGCGTGCTCGGTCTGTTCGCTGGACTGGCGCAAGCGCCGGTCGACGGTGTTGAGCCGATGGCGCATCCGCTTGGTATCGGTGCGGAATTGCGCAGTGACGAAGTCACTGAAACCGATATGGCTGAAGCGTTGTTGGCGCTGGCACCGGATTCGCAAGCCGACCTGTATCTGGTTCCCAAGGTGCTCGAATGAGCGGCGACCAACACCAGCATCCACTGGATCGCGGGCTGCGTGCCTGCGCGGCTGCACTGGAGACAGGCGAGATAGGAGCCGGCGAACTGCGCGATGAGGCATTGAATCGGTCTTGCGATCAGACGGACTTGAATGCGTACATCAGCCTTTTCGACAACCCGCATAGCGAAGTCGCATCCGGTCCGCTCGCCGGCATTCCCTACGCAGCGAAAGACAATTACTGCGCCATCGGCACACGCACGACGTGCGCGTCACGCATGCTGGAAAACTTCGTCGCGCACTACGACGCGACCGTCATTGCGCGGCTGCGCAGCACTGGCGCCAATCTGATCGGCAAGACCAATCTCGATGAATTCGCGATGGGCTCGTCGAACGAACTAAGCTACTTCGGTGCCGCGCGCAATCCTTGGGATCACGAGCGGGTACCGGGTGGATCGTCCGGTGGTTCGGCTGTCGCCGTGGCGAGTGGAAGCGTTCCGTTCGCGCTGGGCAGCGATACCGGGGGATCGGTGCGGCAACCGGCGGCGTTCTGCGGCGTGACCGGATTCAAGCCGACGTATGGACGCATCTCGCGCTACGGCTTGATCGCCTATGCGTCGAGCCTGGATTGTCCCGGCATCATCGCGCGCAGCGCGGAAGACTGTGCCATCGTTTTTGACGCGATTGCGGGGCACGACGAACGTGATGCAACCAGTGCGCGAGGTGCGGTTGATTCCTGCTCGGACGCGCTGGTTCAACCACTCGCTGGACTGCGCATCGGCATTGCAGCCTCATCGTTTGGTGCCGGCGTTGACGATGACGTTTCGCGAGTCGTGCGCGAGGCGCTGAAGGAATTCGAGCTCCAAGGCGCCACGCTCGTTGCTATCGATCTACCGCATGCCGCACTGGCAATCCCCGCGTACTACGTGATTGCGCCAGCCGAGGCATCGAGCAACCTGTCGCGCTATGACGGCGTGCGCTACGGACATCGTTGCGAGAATCCGACTAGTCTTGATGACCTCTACGAACGCAGTCGCGCGGAAGGTTTCGGCGCTGAAGTGCAGCGACGCATCTTCATCGGCACCTATGTGCTGTCCGCCGGTTACTACGACGCCTATTACCGCCGCGCACAGCAGGTCCGTCGACTGATCGCCTACGATTTCGATGCAGCCTTCGAGCGCGTCGACCTGATCGTCGCGCCGACCGCGCCAACCACCGCGTTCAAGCTCGGCGAGAAGATTGTTGATCCGGTGCAGTTGTATGCCAGCGACATCAACACGGTGTCGGCCAACCTCGCTGGCGTTCCCGCGATTTCGATACCGGCAGGTTTCAGCAATGGCTTGCCGGTCGGCTTGCAGTTGACCGCAGCGGCATTCGCCGAACGTCGATTGCTCTCAGCTGCATACCAATTCCAACAGGCAACAGACTGGCATCAACGTCGGCCGGGAGTAGCGCGATGACCACGCCGCTCTACCAAGGCAGCACAGGCGAGTGGCAGGCCGTGATCGGTCTGGAAATCCATACCCAGCTGGCAACAAAGTCGAAAATCTTCTCGGGCGCATCGACCGCGTATGGCGCGGAGCCGAACAGCCAGGCCTGCGCAGTCGATGTCGCATTGCCCGGTACGTTGCCCGTTCCGAACCACGAAGCGATCCGTATGGCACTGCGTTTCGGGCTGGCAATTGGCGCCGAAATCGAACCGGTCTCGATCTTCGCACGCAAGAATTATTTCTATCCCGATTCGCCGAAGGGCTATCAAATAAGCCAGTTTGATCGGCCTATCGTCGGTCGCGGCCGCCTGCGAGTGCGCCGTGATGACGACAGCGTGTTCGACGTCGACATCGAGCGCGCGCATCTTGAAGAAGACGCAGGAAAGTCGCTGCACGATGCGTTCGCTGGAAAAACCGGCATCGATCTCAATCGCGCCGGAACACCCTTGCTGGAAATCGTTTCCGCACCAGTGCTGCACAGCCCCGCTGATGCCGTCGCTTACATGCGCACCGTCCATCGGCTGGTGCGCTGGATCGGAATCTGCGACGGCAATATGCAGGAAGGTTCTTTCCGTTGCGATGCCAATGTTTCTGTACGTCGCGCCGGTGACCAAACACTTGGCATTCGCAGCGAGGTGAAGAACGTCAACTCGTTCCGCTTCGTCGAGAAAGCCATCGCCTACGAAATCGAGCGCCAGATTCGTGCGCTGGAAAGTGGCAATACGCTGGTGCAGGAAACGCGTCTCTACGACGCCGCACATGATCGGACGCGATCAATGCGCAGCAAGGAAGACGCCGACGACTATCGCTATTTTCCTGATCCGGACTTGCCGCCTATTCGCATCGACCCGAACGACATGGACACGGTCCGCGCCGACATGCCCGAGCTGCCCGATGCGCGACGGCAGCGCTACATCGACGAACTCGGCTTGCCGGCCGCCGATGCCGGGCAACTGTGCATGGACCGTGCAACCTCTGACTTTTTTGAAGCGGTGCAGCTAGCCAGCGGCGGCGCGGCCAAGCCTGCTGCGAATTGGGTACTTGGCGAATTCGCCGCCGTGGTCAATGCGAGAGGACTCACTGTCGAACAGTCACCAATAACAGCCGACGCACTCGGCACCTTGCTGCGCCGCATCGACGACGGCGTCATCTCCGGCAAACAAGCCAAGGAAGTGTTCGCCGCAATGGTGGCCGGCGAAGGCGATGCCGACGCCGTGATCGCCGCCAGAGGCATGGTTCAGATCAGCGATGACGACGCCTTACTCGCAGCCATCGACACGATGCTCGCGGCGAACCCGACGCAAGTCGCTCAGTTCCGCGAAGGCAACGACAAGCTCTTCGGCTACCTCGTCGGCCAGGCGATGAAGGCAACCCGAGGCACCGCCAACCCGAAGCGCCTCAATGAATTGCTGCGCTCGCGCCTAATGTAAGCGGACTGACCATCAAGCAGCGGGGCAGGGTGCTCCAGCATCCAGCCATGCCTTCACTGCCGCAGTAGTCTGCAGACGATTCAACGGTGGCAATGATCGATTGCCACCTGGATTCCAGCCCCAGCCGACCAGTGGGTCATCTGAGAAGTGGTGCAGCAGTTCATCGAAGTTTTTGCCGCCGTTCGTTTTCGGATCACGCAGGCGTAGGCAAATGTCGCGTGAGGTTGCGCCAACCCAGACCATTTCCTTTGGCGCGAGGTGCCAGTTTGGTGCGCCTGGCGGCGCATGCGGGCCTGTGGCAGCGGGTGCGTTTTTTGCTTGATGGCAACTGGTGCATGGCAGGCTCGCCACACCCATGCCAGCTGGACCGCCGTGAACGTTCTGTTGATGCGGCAGGCTGTCGTCGAACTGGCGCGGAATGCCATCGCTGACATGACAGTTCATGCAGCGCGGATGCTGCACCACGCTGCGGATCGGCTCAAACAGGTTGCCGGTATCAGGCTGGTCGATGATCTCGTTGCGAACACCGCCCGCGTTGGCGATGGCAAAACTTGCGCCAATGATGATGGCCGACATCGCGAAGACACGAACGGCTTGATGGAATCGGATCATGTCGTGCTCCCCGAGCGCAGTACGGTGGTGTCGACGGGCAACTGGCGGACTCGCGTGCCGGTCGCCGCGAACAAGGCATTGACGACCGCTGGCGCAACCACTGCAGTTCCGGGTTCGCCTACTCCCGTGGGCTTCTCGCTGGACGCGACGATGTGTACGTCCACCGCCGGCATTTCGTTCATGCGCAGTGGTTTGTAGTCGTGGAAGTTGGACTGTGCGACGACGCCGTCTTTCAACGTGATCGCACCATGCAACACCACCGATAGGCCATAGCCGATGCCCCCTTCCATTTGCGCGCGGATGACGTCGGGATTGATCGCTGTGCCGCAATCAACCGCGCAGACGACGCGATCGACCTTGAAGCTGCCGTCCGCGTTCACGCTGACTTCGGCGACTTGCGCGACGTAGGTTCCGAACGATTTGTGGACGGCGATGCCGCGCCCCCGTCTAACGCCGTCCTTGCCCTTGATCATTGGCTTGTCCCAACCCGCAGCTTCGGCCACGGCATTGAGCACACCGAGATGGCGTGGAGATTTGGTCAACAAGCTGCGTCGGAACTGGTACGGATCCTTGCCGGCCGCGTGAGCGACTTCATCAAAGAAGGCTTCGGTCGCGAAGCTGGTGTGGGTGTGGCCGACCGATCGCCACCACTGCACCGGAATTTGCGATTTCGGCTCGTGTGCCTCGACGCGCAGGCTGCCGATGTCGTAGGGCAAGTCTTCGACACCTTCGACCACGGTGCTATCGATCCCGTCCTGGATCATCATCGCTTCCATCGCCGTGCCGCGTGCGATCGATTGCGCCACCACGCGCTCGCGCCAGCCGACGATATTGCCGTCCGCATCGAGTGCGGCTTGCGCGTCGTGCAAGGCCTTCGGCCGGTAATAGCCACCTTGCGTGTCGTCCTCGCGGGTCCAGACGAGCTTGATCGGCGTCTGGTAACCGACCGCCATCGCTGCCTTCACCAGCGTCGCACACTCCAGTACGTAGTCGGCTTTCGGATTGGCGCGACGACCGAAACTGCCGCCCGCGTACACCTGATGGATCGACACCTTGTCCATTTCCACGCCGAACAGTTTTGCCAGCGCGCCTTGGTCCGGCGTGTGGAACTGCTCGCCGTTCCACATTTCGACTTGCCCATCGTGGGCATGGATCACGCAGTTGAGCGGCTCCATTGCTGCGTGGGCGAGGAAGGGCACTTCGTAGACGGCGGAAACCAGTTTCGCCGGATTCGAGAACGCCTTGTCATGATCACCATTGTCTACCGCGACCTTGCCCGGCGTGCTGCCGAGCTTGCGATACTCCTCGTGCATCGTCGCGCTGTCGCTGTGATCTGCGCCGCTGTCGTCCCACTCCACTACCAAGGCCTGACGACCGAGAATCGCCGTCCACGTGTCCTTGGCGAGAACCGCGACACCGCCGCGAAACACGCCGGGCATCGGTGCAACTTCGAGTACCGCGACCACGCCCGGAATTTTCTTTGCTGCGTTTCCATCAACACTCTTCAGCACACCGCCGAACCGCGGTGGATGCGCAATGACGGCTGTCAACATGCCGGGCAGTTGGATGTCCTGCGTGTATTGCGCGCTGCCATCGCACTTGGCCGGGCTGTCCTTGCGCGGCAGCTTCTGTTTGCCGATCAACGTGTATTGCTCGGGCTTTTTCAGTGCGACCTTGCTCGGCACCGATTGTTTGGAAGCCGCTTCGGCGAGTTCGCCAAAACCGGCGCTATGGCTGCCTGCGCTAACCACGCCATTGCTCACCGAAATGTCCGATGCCGGCACTTTCCACTGTTCGGCTGCCGCGGCAACAAGCATGGCTCGCGCCGTCGCACCAGCCTGACGCATGCCGTCCCAGGAACCCGCCATCGCTGTGCTGCCGCCGGTGCCTTGAATGGCCCCGCCGAAGGCAGGATTGCCGTAGCGCTTGACGTCTGCGGGAGCGCCTTCGACGACGACCTTCGACCAGTCGGCGTCCAGTTCCTCAGCAACCAATGTCGCAATGCCCGTGAAGGTGCCCTGTCCCATTTCCAGATACGGGCTGATCACATGGACGATGCCATCGCTGCCGATGCGCAGGAAGGCGTTTGGTTGAAACGCCGAAGCCATCGCTGGCTTGCTGCCTTCAGCCGCAATGGCCAATGACGGTCCTATCTGGATGGCGAGAGCGAGCCCGGCGCCAATCTTCAGAAAGTCGCGCCGTCCACTGCTGACAGATTCGATATCGCTCATGTTTTTCACCTCGGGTGAGCGATTCATGCGAGTGCCTTCGCAGCATCGTGGATCGCCGCACGAATGCGGTGGTAGGTAGCGCAGCGACAGACGTTGCCGGACATGGCCTGATCGATGTCTTCATCGCTCGGATTCTTGTTGTTCGCGAGCAACGCCGTCGCCGACATGATCTGACCGGACTGGCAGTAGCCACACTGGACAACGTCAAGGGTTCGCCATTTTTCCTGCACGACTTTGCCAATGGCGTTTTCGTGTACGCCTTCAATCGTGGTGATCGGTTTGTCTATTGCGGCACCCACCGAAATGGAACAGGAGCGCACGGGTTGGCCGTCGATATGTACCGTGCACGCGCCACACTGGGCGATGCCACAGCCGAATTTTGTGCCCGTCAACTTGGCGACGTCGCGCAACGCCCAGAGCAGCGGCATGTCGTCGGGAACATCGATCTGCAACGGTTTTCCGTTGACGTGCAAGGTCGTCATTTTCGGCTCCAGATGAGGAGGATATCGCAGGGAAACTCAGCGGCTTCGGGCCGGAATTCGGATGATCCCGGGAGATTTCGCAGCATCGCATGGAACGGCGTCGGCTTGATGTTGCAGTGCAGCGCCCCCAAGATGGTGAATTGCTCGCTGACACATTTTCTCCTCATGACCGCTTTCGCCAACGCCCGTGCATTGCCAGATGTGGCCGACGAAAATCCCGCGGCAGGCCGTGGTCGGCTGGATTGGGTCGGGATGGCGGGCATCGAGGCAGCCGTGCTGCAGCCCGGCGGCGACGGATCGACCCATCTGCAACCGGCGCACGTCGACGCCTATGTCGATCTTGACCGACCCGAGCAACGCGGCATCCATATGTCACGGTTGTATCTGCTGGTCGACAAAAAGCTATCCGAAGCCGTGCTCACGCCTGCACGAGTACGCGAACTGCTGGCGGCGATGTTGGCGAGCCAATCCGGTTTGTCGACGCAGGCGAAACTGCGGATCCGTTATCGGCACCTGATGCGACGTGCCGCACTCGCCAGCGACAACAGCGGATGGCGCAGTTACCCGGTGACGGTGAGTGCACTCGCGAGCGATACGACGGCTGACATCGAGCTGGCGTTCGAGGTGACTTATTCCAGCACCTGTCCGGCATCGGCCGCCTTGGCGCGGCAACTGATCGAGGACGAGTTCAGCGCGCGCTTTGGCCATGGCGATTCGCCGGATAGAGAGGCCGTGCGACAGTGGCTGGGTGACGGGGGAGGAATCGTCGCTACTCCGCACAGCCAACGCAGCACCTTGGAGGTACGAGTCAAGCTTGCGGATGACAGCGAGTTTCCGCTGGTCTATCTGATCGATGTTGTGGAAGCCGCGCTGACAACCCCAGTTCAAACGGCTGTGAAGCGCATCGACGAACAGGCGTTCGCGTTGCGCAACGGGCAAAACCTGATGTTCTGCGAAGACGCTGCGCGACGCGTGCAGACCGCGCTCGATGTCGACCCACGAATCAGGGACTTCTGGTTACGCGCGTCGCATCATGAAAGTTTGCATCCACATGATGCCGTCGCGATAGCGAGTAAAGGCCTTGTCGGCGGCTACGGTTCCGATTTCGAGTAATTGAGTGCGTCTTCGATGGGCTTGGGCAATCGACTTGTTCGCAGGAACTCAATGGCTGATACGCAGAGAGCACCCCAGCCGACTGCGAGTGCGTAGCCGGCGCAAACATCGCTGACAAAATGTACTTGCAGCAAAACCCGACTGCAACCGATCAGTGCGATCACGGCAATCGCCACCCCAATAATCACTCCATGCCAGCGAGCGGGAGTCAAAACCATCAGCAAGTAAGCCAGCATGCCGTAAAACATCATCGATCCCGCCGCGTGACCGCTCGGAAAGCTGTAACCGGTTTCGATGACCGGACCGTGGTCGTTAACAGGCCGGACGCGCTGGAAGTAGTCTTTGCCTATTCGGATCAACAAGCCGTTCCCGATCATGCTCAATGCAAAGCCGGCCGCCAGTAGCCAGCGTCGCAACAGCAACAACAGGACAGCGATCACTGCACTCGCAATCACCAGTTGGTGCCTGCCGCCGAATTGGGTGACGATGGCGAGCACGTTCAGAATGGCTGGCCCGAGATTTTCGTGCATCTCATTGGTGACATTCTGGTCAAACGCAACCAGCCGACCGTCAGCTTCTATTGCGAATGCCAGGGCCGCGAATACGACCGAAGTAACCATTGCGATCACCATGCCGTAACTGCGGCGCAGCATCGGCACGGGTGCCCCTGCATTCCAAGGCCCGCGACGGCGCCAGTAGAACCATCCGCTAGCCGCTGCCACGATGAGTACGAAGACGAAAAACAGTGGAGCGTGATGATCGGCCCACATCAAAAGTGTTTTCAGTTCCATCGTCTATCGATCCAGTAATACGGGTGTGGTCGCGACGCGGTGAAACGCGTCGGCGTTGAGTGTGTGATCCCAACGCTCGACCAGACATTGCGCCGACTCGTTTCGGTGGATCACGTGGACAGAGTTGTCGGTACCCGCGCGCACCCGATCGGAAACGGCAGTGCCGGCCTGGACGATCCACGCATCGCGCTCGATGCCGGGATGGCACTCACGCAATGGACGCACGAAAGGCAAGTGAATGTGGCCGCCCAGAATCAGGTCAACACCTGCGCGGCTCCATTCGCGTACCGCGTCGTCATGGCCGATCAGCAGATTTTCTTCGTCTTCTGGCAAGGTGATTTGCACGGGCTGATGGGTGACCACGATACGCAACTGCTCGGCGCGCGCTTGTGTCAATCGCTCTGCAACACGACGAATCTGTTTGGGATCGACTGCGCCATCCTCGTGTCGTTCCCGTCGTACCGTGTTGACACCGATGACCAGCACGTCGGGCGTTTCGAAAACGGGCTCGAGATTGTCGCCGAAGCATCGCTTGTAGCCTGCGAACGGCCAGAGGAAACGGGCGAAAAGATTGAACAGCGGAATGTCGTGGTTGCCGGGTATTGACAGCAGCGGCGCGTTCAGCCGCTTGACGAATGCAAGCGCCGCCGCGAACTCGCTACGCCGTGCACGCTGCGTTATATCGCCGGAAAGAATGACCAGATCGGGAGACAGTTCGAGGGACAGCCGTAACAGCGCCTCGACCGCATCCTCGCGTTCGGTACCAAAATGCGTATCGGAAATGTGCAGGATTGTCGTCATGCTCGTACCGCTTCATCGCCCGGTCGCGGCACTAATAACCGAAGGGCCTCGGGCAGTGCTTCGAAGGTCAGTGGCGCATCGATATGCGAAATTTCGCCGTCCAGCGCAATCTTGAAGCGACGATTTTTTCCGTGCGTGTTCACCGTCATGCGTCGGAAGGCAAAGGTGTGCACGCGTTCGGCTTCACCCAGCTTGCCAAGCGCCCCGCGCAGAATCAGGCCGATCATCTGGAATTTGCTGACGTGTTTCAGGGTAATAGCAACTAGTTGGCCTTTGTTGATCACGGGCGCATCACCGATACCAATCAACTCCAGTTGCAGGGCATTGTTCGCGACGACCAGCGTTGGTGTGCGCAACTCACGCGTATCGCCATCGGCGTCGGTGATTTCCAGGCGCAACGAGTGATAGCCGCGCAGCAACGTCGCCAGCCCGGAAAAGAATGCGATGAAGCGGCTGCGACCAAAGCGTTGCTTCCAGGCTTCACGATCTTCCAGAACCTGCGGGTACAGCCCGAGGCTGGCATTGACGACGAAGCGGCGGTCGTTGATGCGGGCAACCTGCACCTGGGTTTGGCGGCCGTTGAGCAACACATCGATTCCCGCATCGATCGTCTCCGGAATGCCGTGAGTGCGGCCAAAGAAATTGAAAGTACCTTGCGGCAGGATGGCGAGTGGCACCTGGTGTTCGAGCGCCGCGTTGACGACCGCATTGATGGTGCCGTCGCCGCCTACGGCAACCAGTTGAGCGTCCCAATCGCGAGCGAGCTCGGCGGCTCTGTTAACGAAATCATGAATACGCGCTGTGTCGTCAATGCGGATGAATTCGTACTCGCAACGGGCTTCCGTCAGGCGATCGACAAGCTTGGCGCGAATCTGCGCGCCATTATCGCTGCCGGATGCGGCATTGATCACGATGACGTAGCGGTTGGCGATAGTTTCAGTTGAAGGCACGTTGCGACCCGGTTGCGATGAGTCGATATTCAGCCATGTGACATTTGAACTGCTTCGGAATCGACGGCTGGTGCGTGGTGTCAATCGCGATGTGACGCGCTGCGATCCCGTCCAGCGCCAATGCGCTTGTCCAGCGCGCCGAATAGTTTCTTGAACATTCGCGAGAACTTGCCACGCTTGGTCTTGCGCAGTTTTTCTTCTTCGCTGGTCAGCCATGCCACCTGGATCACGCGGCGCTCACCTTCGTGCGGAAGGTGACCATGAAACGAATTGTCAGCGCGACCGAAGACGACGAAATTGCCGTACAGCGGCTTGATTTCCGGCACCAACATCGCGTCAATGTCGTCAATCTTCGAAAGGAAGCGCAACGATCCGCCTACGTTTTCGTCGGGCCACGTTTCGTTCAGATAGATGAGTGCGGTGGCGACTTTGGAACGACTGTCCGTATGAATCGTGCCGTGGCGAAGATTGAGCAGCCGACACAGCGTGACGAGGGTTGGGTACTGTCCAAGACGATCGATGCCCAACTTCGCGCCAATGCGGTCGGCGAACGCCTGAGAGGTGATTTCTTCGACCAGCGCGCTTACCGACGGGCCACAATCGGCTGCGTCGTAAGGGAAAAATCCGGCGCTGGGATACGCGGGAAAATCCTCAGCGAGGCGCTTGCGGTCTCTATCGGCCAACACGTCGTGAGCAATGAAGAACGAAAACGGCTCGCGGTGCAGCACCGCATTGGGCGCGTCGAACGCGGCATCCTGCAACAGTGGCAAGGTCGAGGTTGACATGGTGGTAGCTAGAGAACCTTTGGTGATTTTCGAACCTGAGTGAGCTCGACCCGGGCAAGCAGCGCTTCACGGCGGGCAATGTAGATGCTCGACGCAATGATGATGAGCGCGCCGATCGCGGTGTAGCGATCCACTTTCTCGCCAAAGATCAACCACGCCAGCACGGTCACCACCAACAGCTGGAAATACGACAAAGGCGCGATCAGCGACACGTCGGCAAGCCGCAGCGCACGTGTCCAGAAGTAGTGACCGCCGGTGCCCAGCAAGCCGGACAGGACGACCCAGATCCAGATCTGTGGCTGCGGCCATTGCCACACCGCCAGCGCTGGAATCAACGCAAGCGGTACCCAGATGATCGTGGTCAGCAGCACGATGCGATCGGGCGGCTCTGTGCGCGACAGGAATTTGATGCTGATGGTGACGATGCCGGACAATGCTGCAGCCATCACCGCGATCATCGAGTTGATCGAAAACGTATCGGCTCCCGGTCGCATGATGATCAGCACGCCTAGAAAGCCGAGTCCGACCGCTGTCCAGCGACGCAGGCGGACGATTTCGCCGAGGAAAAGCACTGCACCAATGGTGACGAACAGCGGTGTTGCATAGGACAGCGAGACGGCCTGTGCCAACGGCAGATGCACGATCGCCCAGAAGCCGGCCAGCATCGCAAAAATGCCTATCAGGCACCTGGCAAAGTAGTAGCCCATCTTGTCGGTCTTGAGAAATCCGAAACCGCCATTGAAAAATACCAACGGCAATGCGAACAAGGCACCGAAAAAGCAGCGAAAAAACGCAATTTCGAACGCATGCAACTGACTTGAAGCCAAGCGGATGCAGATCGCCATGAAGGCAAACAGGGTTGCGCTGGCGAGCATCAGCAACGCAGCGCGCAATGGCACGACGGCGGGCGCAGCGTCAGGCAGCAGATCGGATTCGGTCACGGAGCGGGCAGCGTTTACAGGACAAGCCGACATGATAACGGCCAGCCTCGACGGCCGCTGCCCACGCCAACGCAGCGTTCACGAATGCGCACGCCAGCGCGGCGGTCGTTTAACCTAGCCGCGTGTACTGATTGGGGAACCGCCATCACCGTGCAATTCGTCGTCGCCATTCCAGCCCGATTCGGCTCGCAACGCCTGCCGGGCAAGCCGTTGTTGCCGATTGCCGGAACCGCGATGGTCGTCCATGTCGCGCGGCGTGCGCTCGCGGCCGGTGCGGAAGAAGTTGTCGTTGCCGTTGACGACAAACGTATCGCTGATGCGCTTGATGGCAGTGGCGTGCGCGTCGTCATGACGCGGTCCGATCACCCGTCGGGAAGTGATCGACTGGCTGAGTGTGCCGCCATTTGTGGTTGGTCGGAGGAAACCATCGTCGTCAATCTGCAAGGCGACGAACCCTTGGCACCGGTCAGCGGAATCCGCACGGTTGCGGAGACGCTGGCGAATGGCGGTGCACCAATGGCGACGCTGGCCGTGCCGCTACATGACAGCGCCGAGCTGTTCGATCCCAATGTCGTGAAACTGGTTCGCGATATCCGCGGGAATGCGCTGTACTTCAGCCGCGCACCGTTGCCGTGGCCGCGCGATGCGTTCATGGGCAATCGCGATGAGCTTCCCGACAACGTTTCGTTCCTGCGCCACATCGGTATCTACGCCTATCGCGCTGGGTTCCTTGCGCAGCTGACGAAGTTGCCGCGTACGCCATTGGAAACTGCCGAATCACTGGAGCAGCTGCGCGCGCTGGAACACGGTCATGCAATTGCAGTAGGCCTCGCGCCGGAACCATTCCCCGGTGGCGTCGATACCTTTGCCGATCTGGCGCGTGTCGAGGCATGGATGGCGAATCATCCAACCTGACCGCTCAACCCAGCAACCTCGTCATTCCCGCGTAGGCGGGAACCCATTTTGATTCTGATGTTTCTTTTGGTGACTTGACGAAGATCAAAATGGGTTCCCGCCTACGCGGGAATGACGAGAAGGGGTGTTGACGCAGCGGACAAGATTGTGCGCATCCTTGCCAATCACCCACGTCAATCTCCGCAAACGCGCATCACGCGCCCGGCTGGTCGAGGTCGTAGTACTCGAAAATCAGGTGAGTCCGGGCGGTGACCCCGCCATTTTCCACGGCGTGAGTGCCGAGGTTGTTGACTTCGTAGGCTTGGCCTTCGGCGAGGTGATAGGTAGTCGGGTCGATAAAGAAGCCGACCTGTGCATTGGTCCGGATCGGAACATGAATTTTGTGCGGCCAGCGCGCGGACCGGTTCATGTCGCGGTGCGGCTGGATGAAACTGCCTGGCGGCATACGTGCCAGCATGATGCGTGGGTAGGCGAAACGGGTGTAGCCATAGGGTCGGGTGGCCGCATCCAGAACCGGTTGAAGCACGTCGCGCCACTGTTCCCAGAGCGGATAGGAGGCCGAATCCCGCCAGTTGTGAACGTCGCGAATGAATCGGAAAACGATGTGCTGCGTGCGACCCAAGACGTCGAAATGATTCGGCTTGGATCCATTCTGCTCATCCCACATTGCTTCCGGAATCGCATCAACATGTTCGCGCACCGTAGCGATATCGATGGCGCCGAGTTCGACGATTGACTGCGTCTTGCGCGGATTCGCGCCCGGCAGGATGTTGCGCGGCAGGTTGTTGTTCGTTGAGTCTGGATTCATGGCTATGCCTCGTCTATCTCCGCAAACGCATTGCGCGTCATGTTTTCCGGCTCGCCATCCGTGCACACCACGTCGTCTTCGATGCGCACGCCGCCGTACTTGCGGAAGCTGTCGATCAAATCCCAATCGACATCGCGGCCTTCCGGTTTGGCTTTCAATTCCGCCAGCAACATGTCGATGAAATAGATGCCCGGTTCGATGGTGCAGACCATGCCGGCTTCCAGCTTTCGCGTGAAACGCAGATACGGATGGCCAGGCGGGCGATCAATGGTGTCGCCACGATCGTTCGCGTGAAAGCCGGCGACATCGTGCACCTGGATGCCAATCGGGTGGCCCAGGCCATGCGGAAAGAACACCGACGAAACGCCGGTTTCTACTGCGCGTTCGGCCGTCATGTTGATAAATCCAAAATCGTTGAGGATTCCGGCTAAAACGTGATGCGCATGCACATGCAAATCGCCGTAATCCTGGCCGGACTTGACCATCGCGCAGAATCCAAGCTGTGCGTCATCGACCGCACCAATCAGTTCCTTGAACTCGTCGGCATGTGCAGCGGCGTGGCTGCGCGTGATGTCGCTGGCGTAGCCCTTCCAACTGGCGCCGGCATCGATCAGCAGCGAATGACTTTGCGCGGGTGCCTTCGTTTTCAGTTCCGTGTAGTGCAGCACTGCGCCATTTTCATTGAGCCCGATGATGTTGCCGTACGGCAATTGGTTCTCGGTCTGGACGACGGCACGCAGGTAGTCCATGTGGATGCCGAATTCCGACTTGCCAGCACGGAACGCACGCTCGGCTGCCACGTGCCCATGTGCGCCAAGCAGGCTGGCGACGCGCATCAGCGTCAGCTCGTAAGGCGTCTTGTAGCTGCGCTGATAGTGCAGGTATTCGATCACCTCGGACGGGTTATTCGGCACGATGCCTTCCAGTCCCCACGCCGCTTCGCCAATGATCGCGCAGCGTGTCGTGTCCTTGGGCAGTAGTGCTCGCGCTTCCTCGGCCTTGCGGATCACGTGGATATCAAAATGATCCACCCAGTATCCCGACGGTGCGTCCGGCACCACGTGCCAGTAGTCGTGAGGTTGCAGGTAGATCAGTTTCGGCTTTTCCCCGGGCGTGATCACCAACCACGATCCCGGCGCTCGCGTCACCGGCAGCCAGTGCTTGAATTGCGGATTGACGAAGTACGGATAGTCGCGGTCGTCGAGAAATTGGTAGCCCGGCTGGCCCGCAGGAATCACCAGTCGATCAAAGCCCCCGCGCTCCAGCGCAGCCGCCGTGCGTTCAGTCAGCGCGTTCAGGTGTGCGGCGTAGAGCGATGCAAGCTTTGATTGGTCAGTGGTCATGGCTAGTCCCGTCAGTGAAGCCCTATTGTGCCGCCACGACCGTAAAGGGTGAAGTTCGACGGGTCACCTGCTGGCAATCAGTCGAAGCCACTCGCGAAGATCACGCTCGTACTCACACGGAATGCGGCAACGACCGGCGCGGTGGAATTGCCGGTGCGATGGTTGTCGGCGATGTCGGCAATGCCACTGGGCGAACCAAGATATGCCACGTTCGGGTTGGAAAAGTACGGGCGCCGTGTACAACCGTTCGTGCACGACGACGAAAGCGCCATCACCGTGTTGTAGCTGCCGTCGACGACGTGCCCGAACGACCACGGATACGAGGCGTTTGCTGGCGAGGCGCCATTCGGCGGGTCGTGTTCCATGCCCAGGTTGTGGCCGTGCTCGTGCGCATACGAGAGATTGCCGATAGCACAACTGGATTCCACGACCTGAAAACCATATGGCGCAAATCCGGCACCCACGCTTTGCATCACATAACCGATGCCGCAGTAATCCACACCATCCACGACCAGCATCGAGACGAGGTCTGCACCGTATAGATCGCGTTGCGCGGCAACCTGTGGATCGTTTCGAAGCGAGTTCAAATGGGTGAGCAGCGTCGTCACCGCCGGGCTTTCTTCTATGGTCGTCGGCAGCACCGCCACCAAGTCGAAATGCGCCGTCATCTGGCTGTTGCTGAACGATGTATTCGCCGCATCGACCGCAGCCTGTGCCTGCGCACGCACCTGCGATTCGCCACCCAGGTTCGCCAGTAACTGAGGCGTGTAGACAATCATCACGTCGATGTTTGTTGCGGTCGGCGATCCTTCGGGAAGGCGGGTTGCTGGCGTGTCGCGATCCAATGCGTTTGGCTTGTTCTGTACTTCCACCCCACCGCCACAGGGCGGAAACGCAGCGGGATCCAGTTCGATCAGATTCGCTGCGCCCTTGCGGCTCGGTCGCAACTCGTACGTGGAGGCATGCGTGGCAACCCGCCCAGCCAACTGACCATCAACCTGGGTCAACACCACGTCGTGACCCGCAACGCCATCAATCGCGCCGGTCCAGGTCCAACTGCTGTTGCGCTGCTCGAAACCGGTGCGGCTGGCGATCATCTTCGCGCCGAACAGGTCCAGTTCCAGTTGATCCGACTGCGCCGGATCAAATGCCGGATCGAACGTCACCACGACCGCGCGTACACCCGCGATCGAGAGGGCGCGCGCATCCTGCGCTTGTGCAGCGTGCCAGAACGATTGCGCGGCCCAACTAGAAATGGGCGCGACCAGCAGCAGCATGAAAAAGCCAGAACGAACGAACATCATCAAAAATCTCCAAACAGCGATTGCCCCGATCTTGCCAGAAGGTTCCTGAGGATTCGGTGCGCCATGCACGTTTTCTGGCGCTGTTAGCTCCATTCATGTTTTGCGACGCATTTCTGACGAATCAAGCGGGCATGCGTGGTCAATCACTCGATGCTGCGTGCGACATCGACCACGACGACAAACGGCGGCCGGCCTTCATCGGCGGGCAGGGCGCGTGCGTAGTTTTCGGCTTGCAAACGTGCGCGCAGCATCGAATCGTCGTAACGGCGGTCGCTGGTTTCGCGCACGTCCTTGGCTTCGAGCACGAAGCTGCCGCGTCGGTACAAGTCGACATAGCCATACGATTCGGAACCATCACCGCGCTGGAATACCACGCGACGCTCAAAAAACGTAGGCGTTGTCGCGATCCACACTGCCAGCCGGATGCGGTTGTGGCAGTTCCAGCAGCGTCGCCAGTTCGGTCAGGAACAACTGGTAGTTGGCACGCTCGCGGCCATCGGCATCACGCCAACGCGCGATGAAAGTCTCGACTGGGTTGGCAGCGTCGTCCATGCAATTCCTCGAAGGCCGACGGAGTGTAGGTGAGGGCATCTTGGCGTGCAAAGTGGCGCGCAACGGCATGCCCTCGAAGATTGATCGCCTCGTCCGTCCGGCGCGCTACCCGATGACGGACGGACTCGTAGGGTGGGACCTCCGCAGGAGATCCCACCGGTGGTGGAGCGTGCCCCGAAGACTCCACCGATGGGAGTTGGCACGGGAACACGCGCGCATTCGCAAGGAACGGCGATGCAATCTTGCGGTGGAATCTCCTGCGGAGGTTCCACCCTACAAAAGCAGACGAGATTCGGAATTTGGCTCCCCGCCTGATCCGTGCTTGAATGCGCGTTCGAAAGCGGGGGTGCCGACGCAGGTCGGCTGAGAGAGTCCCTTTGAACCTGATCCGGCTGATACCGGTGTAGGGAGCTTTGCAGCAGCGGCGTCGCCGTGACTGCACCTCGCTTCGTCCCTTTCCTGATTGGACCGAAGCCGATGAACGCCGTACCCAACCCCCTGATGCGCGAAGCTGCCGAACTGTCCGAGTCGGTGGTGCGACCGATTCCCGGCTCGAAGAAGATCCATGTCGCGGGCAGTCGCGCTGACATTCGGGTGCCGATGCGCGAGATTGCGCTGAGTGACACGCCGCTGGTCAGCGGCGTTGAAAAGAATGCTGCGTTTGTAACGTACGACACCTCTGGCCCGTACACCGATCCCGCGTATGCGGTTGATCTGATCGCCGGATTACCGGCCATGCGTGCGCGCTGGATTGACGAGCGCAATGACACCACACGACTCGGCGATTTCACGTCGCCGTTCACGCGTCGCCATGCGTTGGCACCGCAGCTTGACCACGTGCGTTTTCCGAATGTGCCCAAGCCGCGCGTTGCCCAGGCGGGCGCGAACGTCAGCCAGATGCACTACGCGCGCAAGGGCATCATCACGCCGGAAATGGAATACGTCGCGATCCGCGAGAACCAGAAGCTGGCCGACATCCGCGAGCAACATCTGCTGGTACAGCACCCGGGTGAGTCGTTTGGTGCATCGCTGCCGCGCTTGATCACGCCGGAATTTGTCCGTGACGAAATTGCGCGCGGTCGCGCCATTATCCCCAACAACATCAACCACCCGGAAAGCGAGCCGATGATCATCGGTCGCAATTTTCTGGTGAAGATCAACGCCAACATTGGCAACTCGGCGTTGAGTTCTTCCATTGCGGAAGAAGTGGAGAAAATGGTCTGGTCAATCCGCTGGGGCGGCGACACCGTGATGGATCTTTCCACCGGCAAGAACATTCATGAAACGCGTGAGTGGATCATCCGTAATTCGCCGGTGCCGATCGGCACCGTGCCGATCTACCAGGCGCTGGAAAAAGTCGGCGGCGTTGCCGAAGACCTGACCTGGGACTTGTACCGCGACACCTTGATTGAGCAGGCCGAGCAGGGCGTCGACTACTTCACGATCCACGCCGGCGTGCGCTTGGCTTTCATCCACCTGACCGCTAAGCGCGTGACCGGCATCGTGTCGCGCGGTGGGTCGATCATGGCCAAGTGGTGCCTTGCCCATCACAAAGAAAGTTTCCTCTACGACAAGTTCGAGGAAATCTGCGAAATCATGAAGGCCTACGACGTGTCGTTCTCGCTCGGCGATGGATTGCGTCCGGGTTCGATTGCCGACGCCAACGATGCTGCGCAGTTTGCTGAACTGGACACACTCGGCGAGCTGACCCAGATCGCCTGGAAGCACGACGTGCAGGTAATGATTGAAGGACCCGGCCACGTGCCGATGCATTTGATCAAGGAAAACATGGAGCGCCAGTTGGAGAAGTGCGGCGAAGCGCCGTTCTACACACTCGGCCCTTTGACCACGGATATCGCGCCGGGCTACGACCACATCACCAGCGCCATTGGCGCAGCAATGATTGGCTGGTATGGCACGGCGATGCTTTGCTACGTGACGCCGAAGGAACATCTTGGTTTGCCGAACAAGCAGGACGTCCGCGACGGCATCATCACCTACAAGATTGCCGCTCATGCGGCTGACCTCGCCAAGGGACATCCGGCGGCGCAGGCGCGCGACAACGCATTGTCGAAAGCGCGATTCGAATTTCGCTGGGCCGACCAGTTCAACCTTGGCCTTGATCCGGAAAAAGCGCAGGAATTCCATGATGAAACCTTGCCCAAGGACGCCCACAAGACTGCGCATTTCTGTTCGATGTGCGGCCCCAAGTTCTGCTCGATGAAGATCAGCCAAGACGTACGCGACTACGCAAACGGCCTCGAAGCCGCTGCTGCTGAGGAAGCGAAAGCAGGCATGGCCGAGAAGTCCGCGGAATTCCGCGCGCAGGGCAGTGAGTTGTATCCGGAGGCGTGACTGGCAACGGCCGAATCGACTACCAGGCTAGACGCTGCCAGTGGAAACTGATCTCGCCGCAAGGCGAAATCTTGGAATAAGCCGTCGGTGTCGCAAGTGCTTTCGAACCGGTCGCCGTCGACTTTGTTCGGTCTGGCGCTGGTCCGTTATTCCGGTCGCTGCTCGCCTCGCCCATTCAACCATGATCTCAGCGCGGTGAACGAACCGATTCGGTCTGCGCCGATCTCGGTGAGCACATCAGCGTACAGCCTCGCGCCGGCTCCGCCCACGATCAGCGCTGTGCGGGCGGGAAGGCTGAAGCGCAATTCGCGAAGATCGTTGGCAACGCCGATGTCATCCGTCGGGTGCACGATCGAAAGTGCAACGGTGTCGGCCTTGGCGAGGTTTGCAGCACGGACAAGTTCCTGTGCCGGCAAGCTGGCGCCCAGATAGACAACGCGCCATCCGCTGCCAGCGGCGGCAGTAGCGACGAGCATCGCACCCAGGTCATGCATTTGCAGCGCAGGCGTACCGACGACGATCACGGGCGCATCGGCGCGAACGGTAGGGTAATCGGTCATCCATGTCAGTACGCGACGAATGATTGCGGTGGCCAGGTGCCCGTATGCCGGTGGGAAACGTCCTTGCTGCCAGCCGCTACCGATGGCTTCCAATAGTGGGCCCAACACATGGTCAAGCATCTGCTCCGATGGCAGGCGCAGGGCAGCGGTACGCAGTGTCGATTCCAGCGAACTGCCCTCGAAATGTTCGACCGCAGCCAGCGCTCTCTCCAGATAGTCATCAATGTCGGCGTGTTCGTGTCGGGCGCGGGGCTCGGCAGCAGGTGCGTTGGCATCCGCCGACACCATCGCACGCAATTCCTCGTTGCGCAGTCGCGCTACCTGTCCGATCTGACGACCGGCTTCTGTTGCGCTGACCAGAAGCCTGAGCCGTTCAATATCCCCATCGGAGTAATTGCGCTGGCCACCAGCGGTCCGCTGCGGCTGAACTGCGCCGTAGCGCTTCTCCCAGGCGCGCAGCAGGTCGGGAGTCAAGCCCGTCCTTTTCGCGACGACGCGTACCGAGTGAAGGGAAGGGACAGGAGCGCCAAGCATGTTGTCATGCTAAGAAGTTGCTTTGAGCTTGTCCAGAGAAACTGGTGATTTGTCCAAGTTTATGAAGAGTATTGACGAGATAAAGTTGGACATGTAGAGTATCGGTTCCATGTAAGAGCTCAAATACATGGACAAACCTTCGACAACTCGGGTTTGGCTTATTCCCTGTCCCCACGCCAACTTTGGAGTTACGCCATGAAATTTTCCCCATTCTTCCTTGCCACCGCGATGGTCGCTGCGTCTGGTGTTGCTGGAGCCGCCGATATGAACATGTCGGCCAAGAAGGACATCGTCGACACCGCCGTCGCCGCTGGTTCTTTCAAGACTCTCGCAGCCGCCCTTGAGGCCGCTGGTCTCGTCGAAACGCTGAAGGGACCAGGTCCTTTCACCGTGTTTGCGCCGACCGACGCTGCGTTCGCGAAGCTGCCTGCCGGAACCGTCGAAGCACTGCTCAAGGACAAGGCGAAGTTGACCGCGATCCTTACCTATCACGTAGTTGCCGGCAAGGTTATGGCAGCCGACGTAGTGAAGCTCGACAGCGCCAAGACCGTCAACGGCCAGTCCGTGACCATCAAGGTCATGGGCGACATGGTCCACGTTGACGGTGCAACCGTGACGAAGGCCGATATCGAAGCCTCAAACGGCGTCATTCACGTCATCGATAGCGTGCTGATGCCGAAGGAGTAACTCCTCTGGTAGTCCCGTCGAGCGGATTGCTTTCGTGCTCGACCTTGCGCCCCAGCCTTTGCTCCCCGGCCGGGGTGTTCGTATGTCTGGAGCTTGAGAATTTCCAGAGCGCGACTGTGTGTTCCGGGTTCATCGTGCCGTCCGGAATTCATGGTCAGGTGGGAGTGGTCGCAGCTCCAGAGACGCTTTTTACCTGTTCTCGACAACAGTCCATCACCGCCGAGTCGTTTGTCGGACGCGGCGGAGTTGATCAGAGCATCCCTAGCTGTTCATGAAGGTTAATTCGCGAGTCCTATGATGCTGCAATGCCTTCCGCATTCGCGGTTCGGCTGACCAGCACTCCCACTCCTCACACAAGGAAACGGCAAGCCATGGCACACAAACCATTCGTCACCGACATGCAGACCATCCGCAAGCGTGCCCGCGAGCACATTGCAGATGGCGCGATCACTTCCTCGTACAAGGCTGATCGCAAGAAAGTAATCGAGATCCTCAACGAGGCGCTGGCAACCGAGATCGTCTGCGTGCTGCGCTACAAGTATCACTACTACATGGCTTCAGGCATCCACGCCAAGAGCGTCGCTGCCGAATTTCTTGAGCACGCCAACGAAGAACAAGGGCATGCCGACCAGATCGCCGAACGCATCACCCAGCTCGATGGCGAGCCCAATCTGTCGCCGGAAGGTTTGCTCACACGCAGTCATTCCGATTACGTGAAGGGCGAAGACCTGGTCGATATGATCAAGGAAAACCTGGTCGCGGAGCGCATAGCGATTTCTACGTACAGTGAAATCATCACGTATATCGGCAACGATGACCCGACCACGCGACGCATGCTGGAACAGATTCTTGCTTCCGAGGAAGAGCATGCCGAAGACATGGCCACCTTGCTCGAACAACTGGGAAAGGCTGGCGAGCCGGCCAAGCCCGATCCGCGCAAGAACGAAAAATCGGCGAAGGCGCGAAAGGACAAGTAGATACCGACGAATGCCGCGGGTTCGCGTTAGCCGTCGTCGAACCGGCGGCTAACGGTGGCTGCGCTAGACTTTGACGCTCAACAGTGTGGAGCTTTACCGATGGCTGAATTGACCGACAAAAATCCTCCCGAGTCGAGTTCTGCCAAGCCGCGTTCACGGCGCGGCGGTCTAATAGGCGTCGTGGTCGTGGTTTACGCCATCATCATCCTTGCGCTTATGTGGTGGTGGGATAGCGAGCCGGCTCACTTCGATGTTGCTGCAGCGGCGCGTGAACACGCCGGCACCAGTAGCGCTACCTTGCCGATCGGTTACACGACGACGGTCAGCGCGGTGAAATCCATACAGACCCTGCTCGACAAGCCTGGCGGTTACATCAGCAACGACAAGCTGCCACCCGGCCTATTCCTCGATAACCAGCCCAACTGGGAATTTGGCGTAGTCACCGCGACTCGCGACTTGACCCGCGCCCTGCGCAACGACTTCAGCCGCTCGCAAACGCAGTCGGTCGAGGACAAGGATTTACAGGAAGCCGAACCGCTGTTCAGTTCGCCGAATGATCGTTGGTTGCTGCCAAGTTCGGAAAGCCAATATAAAAAGGGCATCGAGCGTTTGGACGGCTATCTTGTGCGGCTTGCCGATGCCGATCCCAACAATGCGCAGTTTTACGCGCGTGCCGATAACCTCGGCGAATATTTGCAGACGGCCTCGCAGCGACTGGGTTCGCTGTCGCAACGGCTGTCAGCCAGCGTTGGCCAATATCGCACGGACACAGATCTCGCCAACGATGCCAGCGCCGAGCAGACTAAGCCGGGCGACCGCGCTCGAATGGTTCGCACGCCGTGGATGAAGATCGATGACAACTTTTACGAAGCGCGCGGCTACACCTGGGCGCTGCGCGAGCAACTCGAAGCGATCCGGATCGACTTTCGTCAGGTACTCACCGACAAGAATGCGATGGTCAGCCTGGAACAGGTGATGCGCGAACTTGACGAAGCGCAAAAACCGCTGCGCAGCCCCATCGTGTTGAATGGCTCGCCCTACGGATTCTTCGGCAACCATTCGCTGGTGCTGGCCAATTACGTCTCTCGCGCCAACGCCGCAATCATCGAACTGCAGGCGCTACTGCGGCGTGGTTGACGTTGTTCGCGTTCATCGCATTCCAGGACGGCCCCTGGGATGCGCTGAACAAGTCCACGCAGGCACCATGATGTTCGAAAGGTTCACGGATGGATGTGCGTGGCGCAGTGCAGGCTGGCCACCTGGTCAAGTCGCGCGCGTCGATCCGAGGGCCTTTCGGGCATCACCCGGTCTTTTGAGATCAACACGTCGGGCCGATCTGTCTGCTCGCAGCTCTGCGTTGCGCCGCCTCGCCAGACGGCCAGTCTGCCGTCGGCGACGCGCCTTGATCTGCGAGCAGACAGATCCGTGGTGCCTGTGCGGACTTGTTCAGAGCATCCCTTCCAGTCGCCCTTTGCTGTCACCGGATCGTTGAAGTGATCGGACCACGTCACGACTGGCGCGAGTGGCTGGAACATCCCATCGCGATCGCGCTGTTGTTCCTGCTACCCGTGGCGCTGCTGTTGCCACCGATGCCGATCGACGAAACGCGCTACCTCGCCGTTGCCTGGGAAATGCGCCACAGCGGCAATTTCCTCGTCCCGCATCTCAACGGCGAACTCTATTCGCAAAAGCCGCCGCTGCTGTTCTGGCTGATCAATGCGAGCTGGACGCTGACCGGCCTGCATGGCTGGAGTGCACGACTGGTAACACTGGCGTGCTCGGTGCTGAGTCTTGTCCTGCTTGGCCGCATAGCCTCGCGCCTGGGTGTCAACGCACAGGCGGCTCGCGCGTCGCAATGGGTGTTGCTTGGCATTGGTCACTTCGCCATCTTCGCGAACGCGATCATGTTCGACATCGTGCTGACCACCTGCGTGCTGATCGCGCTGTTTGGTGTGCTCGATCTTGCCGAGGGTCGGCGTGGGCGCGGCATTCTTGTTGCCGGCCTCGGCATTGGTCTTGGCGTGCTGACAAAAGGCCCGGTTGTGTTGCTCGACATCGGATTCGCGGCGCTGACCGCGCCGTGGTGGAGCGAGGCGGTTCGTTTGCGCAAGGGCCGCTATTTCGGGTCGCTGGGATTGGCCGTATTACTCGGCGCGATCATCGGACTGGCTTGGGCAATCCCTGCTGCCATCGTCGGCGGTGACGCTTATTCACACGCTATCTTTTTCAAGCAAACGGTCGGTCGCGTCACCGCAAGCTTCGCCCATCAACGCCCTTTCTGGTGGTACCTGTGGCTGCTTCCGATGATGCTGCTGCCGTGGATTCTGGTTTTACGCGGACGATGGGCCGACGTGCGCCTGGCGGTTTCAACCGAACCTGCGCTGCGCTTGGCGATCGGCTGGATTGTGCCGACCGTGTTGGTATTTTCGCTGGTCAGTGGCAAGCAGGGTCACTACCTGCTGCCTATCCTGCCAGGCTTTGCGCTCGCATTTGGCGTTCTCATTGCGCAAGGGGCATTGCGTGTGCGTGTCGGTCTAGTCGGTTTGGTGATGGCTTTACTCGGCATCGCGTTTGCAACGGTTCCCCACTTCGCAACTACGCGCGACGATTGGAGCCTGTTCGCGCCGTTGTGGCCATGGTGGGGCGTATTGATGTTCATAGTTGGCGTGGGCTTCATCATCGCCCGCAAGAGTCTGCATGGCGTGGTTTGGCCAACGCTGGCGACGCTCAGCGTCGTACTGCTGGTGAAGCTCGCCATCGTGCAGGGCACTGGCGTCAGCTACAACCCGCGTCAAGCCGCGCAGGAAATACGCAAGTTGCAGGATAGCGGCGCACCTCTGCTGCATTATGGGTGGCACCACGGCGTTTACGAGTTCGCCGGGCAACTGCAAAAGCCGCTGCCGTGGTTCTATCATTCCAACGAAGTACGCGATTGGTTGCGCGCGAATCCCAATGGGTACCTGATCACGTTCGAAGACAAGTTGCAGCTTGCAGCACCGCCCCTATGGCGAATCCCGTTTCGCGGCAGCAGCATTGCGGTGTGGCCGTCAAAGGTAGCACTGGCGAATGGCATCGCGGATCGCGACGGCATGTCCGACGCCGACGAAGAGTAGTCCGCGCGTCGCCCCCCTTCTACAGCGCTTGGTCGTCGTCGTAACGTTTGATCGCCGCAAGAATTTCCGCCTTGGCGGCTGCGGCATCGCTCCATCCATCGATACGCACCCACTTGCCGGTCTCGAGATCCTTGTAGTGCTCGAAAAAATGTCCGATCCGGTCCATCCAGTGTTTGGAAACCTGGTGGATGTCGGTGATGTGCTCGTAGCCGTTGAAGATATTCGCGATCGGCACGACCAACAGTTTTTCGTCGGCACCGGCCTCGTCGGTCATCATCAACATGCCGACCGGATGGCAGCGAATTACCGACCCCGGAACCAGTGGCAATGGCAGCACGACCAGCGCGTCGAGTGGGTCGCCATCTCCGCCCAATGTCTGCGGCACGTAGCCGTAGTTGCACGGGTAGCGCATTGGCGTGGACAGGATGCGATCAACGAAGATCGCGCCCGATTGCTTGTCTACTTCGTACTTGACAGGCTCGGAATCCTTCGGGATCTCGATGATCACGTTGATTTCGTCGGGGACCGCTCGCCCGGCCGGGACTCTTTCCAGTGCCATGTTGTTCTCTCGAAGCGTTCACGAAATACCCGGCTGGGCCGGACAGGGCGCGCAGGATAAAGCAATCCGTGCTGCAGTGCAGCGCGCAGTTCTGGAAGCCAGGCTCAACCGCCGGGATTGAGCCGATAGATGCTCGCTGTAAGCAAGGTCGCGAACGACACCCAGGCAAGGTACGGAACCAGCATCCACGCAGCCACGCGATCACGCTTGAAGAACGCGACGATGGTCGCGATCAACACCAGCACCAGTGCGACAATGTCGATCAACGCGAAGTCGATGCGATGCATGCTGAAAAACAGCGGCGTCCAAAAGCCGTTGAGGACCAGTTGGAGCAGCCACAACGAGAGCGCGCCGCACCAACCGCCCGCCTGCTTCCAGACGCGCCAGCCAGCGACCGCGATCAGAACGTACAGCACAGTCCAGACCGGTCCGAAAATCCAGTTCGGCGGGTTGAACGACGGCTTGTTCAACGCCGCATACCATGCATCCGGCATGCTCAGGCTTCCGAGCGCGGCAGCGGCAAAGGTAACGACGAGAAACGCGAGCAGGCTTTTCCAGCGATGCATGGATGATTCCAGATGTTGGGTCAGCCATTGTCATCGAGCCGACATTACGAAAGCAAAAACCATGTGTCCCGTCGTCCTCGCGAAATCGGTACTGCGAAGGCAGGACGACGAAGGGAGAGGGTCCGCGTAATAGTTGGCGAATGGTTCCTCGTCGAACGCTACAGCGGCAAAACCTTCCCCAGCCACTCGTCGATCAGGCGCTTTTCATAGCGCAGCGGGTCGGTGTCGTTGCGCACGATGCGGCGCAGGAAGGCGAGGTCGGTTAGCTCGTCGCGACCTTCGCGAATCACGCTGCCGCTCCCATCCTTTATCGCGTAGTTCAAGTCGATGCGCGGCGGATAGATATCCTTGACCACGCGGATGTCGTTGAAATTTGGACCGCGCCACGGCTCGAAATCGCCGGCGCGCTTGATGTCGGTAATGTTGACATCCAGGTGTTGGCCCGCATCAAGGCGGCGACCCGCACGATCAACAACGTACTTTTGCAGAGCAACCAGCCAATTACCGTCTCGGACGTCGCCGTAATTCCGGTTTTGGCGGATTTCTCTGAATTGATCCGGATTGACCAGCTGCACGGTCACGTTGTCGTTCGCCAGCGGGGCGGTGTCCGGGGAGCGTTGTGCCACTGGCGCGCAGGCCGCCATCGCAATCGACAGCGTGAAAGCAGTCAGACAATGAAGTGACGAAAGGAATCGCATATGTGGCTCCTGTTGAGAAAACGCGCGCACTCGGCGGAGTTCGCCTTGCACAACGTGGGTTCCAGACGGACCACAGCGTTACGGCGTTGCGGGTTGCGATCCGATTCGAGCCACGACTCTGATTACATCGACTGCGTGCGCCCGCCATCTACCGGCACATTGATTCCATTGATATAGCCCGCAGCCGGTGATGCCAGGAAAGCAATCGCCGCTGCAATTTCGGCAGGTTCGGCAAAGCGCGATGCCGGCACGGTAGCGAGCATCGCGTGTGACACTTCCGCTTCGGTCTTGCCTGACGCCGCGCTGCGATCAGCGAGGATCTGGTCGAGCCGCTGCGTCCGCGTGTAACCCGGCAGCACGTTGTTGACGGTGATGCCGTCGCAACCCAACTCACCAGCCAGCGTTTTCGCCCAGCTCGCCATCGCACCGCGCACCGTATTTGAAACGCCAAGGTTTCGGATCGGCTCTTTCACCGATGTCGAAATCACGTTGACGATGCGACCGAAACGCGCGTCGCGCATTCCGGGCAAAACCGCCTGCAAGATAATCTGCGCCGCCATCACGTGCTGATTGAAGGCAATCCGAAACGCATCCAGCGAAGCCTCGTGTGCACTGCCGCCGGGCGGACCACCGCTGTTGTTGATGACGATATGCACGGGACCTTCCGCCACCAGTTTCTCGACGGCGGCTTTCAGTTCCGCATGTTCATTCATGTCGCCGACCAGCCAGCCATGACGCTGATCAACTCTGATCCTCGGCAGCTCTGAGACCACGGCTTCAAGCTTTTCCTGCGTTCTCGACAGCACCGTCACGCCTGCCCCCAGCGCGGCCAGTTCGATTGCCACAGCGCGACCGATTCCCTGCGAACCGCCGCAGACCAGTGCGCGCTTGCCCAGTAGATCGAGATTCATAATTAGGCTCCGTCCCGGCCGTTCTTTTCAATCATCTGCGGAACCAGTGCATCGAGGTCGTCACCCATCGGCGGCTCCAGCGTGTCGAGGTCCAATCCCCACTGATCGGCATCGTCCTGATCAAGGCCATCCATCGCCCGGAACTCGGCATCGAGCAATGCAACGCGCGCAGCTTCCTCATCGGGATAGCGCAGGATGTTGCCATCGCAATCGAAGACTTCGGCGAAACCTGATGCGAACGTTGCAAGCCGTGCCCAGATGATGGTGTCGCCGGCTGCGGCCAGCCACCAGAACGCAGCCAGCTCTGGCTCAGTGCCGTCATCGTTGCCCTCGTCGAAGTCGTCGTCTTCGAAATGGTCGTCGTTGGCAGCTTCGTCCATTGGGTCAGACATATTGCGTTCCCTTCGAGATGAAGATGCAGACCGCGCCGACCACGATGGCCCAGGTGCCAATCCAGCCCGGTGCCGCCAGTGCTTTCAACGTGCGATCACCGAGATCGACGTAGCGGCGAAACAGGTACCAGCCGAACAGACGCGGACTGGCGATGTTCGCACCGAGTCGCTCACGCTCAATCGGATGATTGTCGCGCAGATGCGTCGTCACCAGAATCGAAATGATGATGTACGTGGTCAGCCCGGCAACAACGGTGCCGAGCCCCATGATGAGCAAAAATTCACGTAGGAACGGCATTAGTCGATCACCCTAGAATTCAGCCTGGCCTGGCGCACGCGGATAAGGAATCGCGTCGCGGATGTTGGACAGCCCGCAGGTATAAACGACGAGGCGCTCGAAGCCCAGCCCGAAACCGGCATGTGGCACCGTGCCGTATCGGCGCAAATCGCGATACCAGCCGTAGTGGACCGGATCGATACCGAACTGCGCCATGCGCGCATCGAGCATGTCGAGGCGTTCCTCGCGCTGCGCACCGCCAACTATTTCGCCGATGCCCGGAGCGAGCACATCCATCGCGGCCACGGTGCGGCCATCGTCATTCAGGCGCATATAGAACGCCTTGATCTTTTCCGGGTAGTTCATTACCACCACCGGGCCGCCGACATGTTCCTCGGCCAGATAGCGCTCGTGTTCCGTTTGCAGGTCTGAGCCCCATTCAACCGCGAAGTCGAATTTTTTGCCTGAGGCGTTGATGATCTTGATCGCCTCGCCGTAGTCGATGCGTTCGAACGGCTGCGCGACGAAATTCTCCAGACGCGTGATCGCGCTTTTCTCGATGCGCTCGGCGAAGAACGCCATGTCGTCTGGCCGCTCGTCGAGCACGGCGCGGAACACGTACTTGAGTAACGCCTCGGCGAGATCGGCGTTCGCAGTCAGGTCGGCGAACGCGATCTCGGGTTCCACCATCCAGAACTCGGCGAGGTGTCGTGTGGTGTTGGAGTTCTCTGCGCGAAAGGTCGGCCCGAACGTGTAGACCTTGCTCAGTGCCAGGCAATACGCCTCCACGTTGAGCTGGCCCGACACAGTCAGGAACGCTTCCTTGCCGAAGAAATCCTTGTTGAAGTCGACGCCGCCCTTGTCGTTGCGTGGCAGATTGGCCAAGTCCAGCGTCGACACGCGGAACAATTGACCGGCGCCTTCCGCATCCGACGTGGTCACGATCGGCGTGTTGATCCAGTAGTAACCCTGCTGATCAAAGAAACGATGGATCGCCTGCGCCAGCGTATGACGCACACGTGTGATGGCGCCAAATACGTTGGTGCGCGGGCGCAGATGTGCGACTTCGCGCAGGAATTCCATCGAATGCGGCTTGGGCTGGATTGGGTAGGTTTCCGGGTCATCAACCCAACCCAGCACTTCGATGCTGTCGGCCTGAATTTCGAAGCCTTGTCCCTTTCCTTGCGATGCCACCAAGGTGCCGGTCGCAGTGATCGCGCAGCCAGCAGTGAGGCGTGCAACTTCGCCGTCGTAGTTGGCGAGCGTATTCGTCGCAACCACCTGGATCGGATCAAAACATGAGCCATCGCTGACGTTGACGAAAGACAGCCCGGCCTTGGAATCGCGCCGTGTGCGCACCCAGCCTTGCACTGTCACCGTGCCATCCGCGCCTTTGCCTGCCAGCGCCTGCTTGATCGTGGTTGCCGCCATTGCCTTGAAACCTCGTGCGTGGGCATCGATATCGAACCGCGAATGATAACGGAGCAGGGCTCCGACCGCGTTGTTCAAACACGCGCTGATACACTGCTTTCCAACTCAAAAGGTTCGCAAGTCCATGAATTTCCAGCTCACATCCGCCGCCCGTGCCCGCATGCACGAGTACCTGCAACGCGACGCCGCGGCCATCGGCGTGCGCTTCGGTGCGCGTCGGACTGGTTGCTCGGGGTTTGCTTACGTGGTCGATCTCGCCAGCGAAGTCGGCACTGACGACAGCGTGTTCGACGACGACGGCCTGCGCATCGTGGTCGATCGCAAGTGGCTGCCCTTCATCAACGGCACCGAAATCGACTACGCCAAGCAGGGCATTAACGCCGCCTTCGTTTTCCGCAATCCGAATGCGACGGGCGAATGCGGGTGTGGCGAGAGCTTCACGGTCGAACCGGAAGCATTGAAGAGTTGAGCGATGCGTTTGGCGAAGTGACGTTCGCGTCGCAGCGACCGCCACCGACGCTGTCGATCCTGTATTCCGACGAACACCTGCTGCTCGTCGACAAGCCGCCCGGCATGGCCGTGCATCGCTCGCGGCTGGTCAACGAAGACGGCGTTTATCTCGTCGACCTGTTGCGTGCTCAGCTCAAGGCCGACGGCCATTCCGGCAGCCTGCATCCCGTCCATCGGCTTGATCGCGGAACCAGCGGTGTATTGCTGGTCGGCAGAAATCCGCAAGTCGCGGCCGCGCTCGGTGAGCAATTCATGTCGCGCGATGTCGAAAAAACCTATCTCGCCGTCTGCCGTGGCTGGCCCGACGAAACCGGCGAAATCGACTACCCGCTACCCGGCGTGCGCGAAATCAGTGATCGCAAACCCGCACTCACGCGCTGGCGCAGGTTGGCAACCGTCGAAGTTCCGATAGCGATCAGCCGCTACCCGCAACAGCGCTACGCACTGATCGAAGTGCAGCCCAAAACCGGCCGCTATCGCCAGATTCGTCGCCACTTCTCGCACATTCATCATCATTTGATTGGCGACACCAGTCACGGCCGAGGCGACCACAACCGCCTGTTCCGCGAACACTACGGCGTCCACCGCATGCTCCTCCACGCCCACCGCCTGCGCTTCGCGCATCCGGTCAGTGGTGAAGTACTAACAATTGAAGCGCCGCTGGATGCGGTTTGGACGGGGTTGATGGAGATGTTTGGGTGGCAAGCGCGTTCAGGGTGCCGTCACTTGAGCGGCCCGATAGAGGCAGTTCATGGCGATACGCTCGATGTCAGCTAGTGGCTCGGTATCGAAATGATTGACATATTTTTCGTAGCGAGGCCATTCTTTCAGTGTGCGACTACCACCGTGTACGATTTCGTTCCGCAAATCAAAAAGCCACGAAGACCTATTCGCAAACTCACAAGAAAAGTTTTCAATTCCTTTCTGAATAGCCGCTTCGACGTCTCTGCGCTTTCCAAATAGTGAATCGAGAGCAATGTAGTAGAATATGAATTTCACCATTCCTTTGGCATTGAGCGCAAGATTGACATAGTACGCGCCCTTATTGATTCGAATCTTAATATCCGGTGCTAATAAATCGCATCTATCAAACCATGCTTCAATTTCCAATACAATAGTTCCAGTTATTAATTTTCGACTTGCAAGATATGGTAATAACGGGTCGCTGACGGAGCCTGACCACCCGTCCCCTGATCCGATCTCGGGAAATTGTATCCAAGCTCTCGGCGGCAGCGCAATAGAAGCGGCAAGTGACGCGCTTGGATCTTTTGAAGATATCACCGCAATGGCGACCGCCAATAAGACACGGAGTTTTAAATTCGCCTGCTCAAACGCCCAATCACCGGTACCTTCTTCAATTGATATGCCCAAATAAGTAAATGCCTCATTCCCAAGCATTCGGTCAGCATCATCGAAGTTCTTGGTTACGGAGTTCCAAGTTGCCAACTCGAAATTTCTATGCACCCAGTTCATCAAATCGCCTTCGCCGTCGGGGTCGATCAGGCCAGCGCCGATCTTTTTGCTGAAGAAGCTAACGCCCGATATGTGCGGCATTATTGGGAAAACGGTCAATCTTCGCATTCCAGCTTTCCGGGATAGATTAATTAGTGTTTCGCCGAAAACTGCCGAGAACTGCGGCAATGGGACGGAAAGACAATCGAATAAAGATCCGGCGTTATTATTTATGACATCGTATGCGATGAAATACCTCGTATCGATGCACACTTGCTGCAAGAGGTCATGAATTGTTTGAACGCACCAATCCACTGACAGAGATAACTTATTTTCGTGCGCAATTATTAGTCGCGAAAGTGCAATTTCCGCTTTCTGCTGTTTTGGGGTTCTCCACCACTTTATTACTGGACCTCCGAAAAGGAACGCGTGCTTCCCGCCTGCAAAGAATGAGCTATGACGAACTCCGGCAGACGGTAGCTCTCGCAACAACGTACCTTTAAGTATTGTGGCGACGTGAGCATTGAGCTTTCTAGAAAATGAGATGTTAATTTTCATGAATTTTTCTACGCGGTTTTTATCGACTGCGAAAGTGGCGCGAAACATCGTCTTATGGAACGCAATATTCGGCTGTTATATTGTAATTTGCTCAGTCTAATGTGGACTGCGACTGGCATCGTGGATGCTGGCTGGGCTTGGGTCGTCGGTCAAGTCCGTTCCTTGCCGTGACAGCCCCCGTGCGGCACTCTCACGCCTCCCCGCTGTCTGACACACCCTCGCGGGCGTCAGCCCCTATCAGGATTGCGACCACCGCATGTTTCGTCCGCTCGAAATTTTCATTGGCTTGCGCTACACGCGCGCCAAGCGTCGCAACCATTTCATCTCGTTCATCTCGCTGGTGTCGATCCTGGGCATCGCGGTGGGGGTGACGGCGTTGATCACCGTCATTTCAGTGATGAACGGCTTTGACAAGGAGTTGAAGGACCGCATCCTCGGCATGGTGGCGCACGCGACCATCACCGGTGTCGACGAGGGGGTGCGCGACTGGCCGCAGGCTGTTGCGGTGGCCAATCGCAATCCCGATGTGCTCGGCGCGGCACCTTACGTGGAGCGCGAGGCGTTCCTGCAGGGCGATCGCAATTCCGGCGCAATTATTCGTGGCGTGCTGCCGGACATGGAGCCAAAGGTTTCCGAGATCGGCGCGCGCATGGTCGAAGGCAGTCTCAATGACCTCACGCCCGGGAGTTTCCGCATCATCCTGGGGCGCGAACTGGCGAGCACGCTGGGCGTGCGTGTCGGCGATCCGGTCACGGTTTTCGCCGCGGAATTCAGCGCTACGCCGATTGGCGCTGTGCCGCGATTGAAACGTTTTACCGTGGTCGGCGTTTTCGATGCGGGCATGCAGGAATACGACGCTGGCCTCGCCGTGATCCACATGAAAGACGCGGAGACGCTATATCGCCTCGATGGTCCCAGCGGCATTCGTTTGAAACTGAAAGACCTGTTCCGAGCTTATCCCGTTGGCCAGGAGATATCGGGCGAGCTCGGCCAGTTGTACCGGGTCAGAGACTGGATGCAGGGCCACAATAATTTCTTCAAGGCGATTGCGATGGAGAAGAAGGTAATGTTCCTGATCCTGTCGCTGATCGTAGCCGTCGCCGCGTTCAACCTGGTGTCGACTTTGGTGATGCTGGTGACCGACAAGCAAGCCGACATCGCCATCCTGCGCACGCTGGGCCAATCGCCACGCAGCATCATGGGGGTGTTCATGGTGCAGGGCGTGCTTGTGGGCACGCTGGGCATTGGGTTGGGCGTGTTCTTCGGCGTGGTGCTGGCGTTGAACCTCACTTCGATCGTGCAATGGATCGAAAAAAGTTTCGGGGTGAGCTTCATTTCTCCCGATGTGTACTACATCAGCGAACTGCCGAGCGACCTGCATTGGAACGATGTCACGGTCATCACCATCACTGCGTTCGTGTTCTGCATCATCGCCACGCTGTACCCGGCCTGGCGCGCGGCGCGCACCGAGCCCGCCGCCGCCTTGCGCTACGAGTGAGCGGACTACCATGACGAAGATTGAGCCAACCATGTTACCAAGCGCGGTCGCCAACGGGCCGGTTTTGCGCACCGAGGGTGTCGCCAAGACCTATCACGAGGGCGACCTGCGCACGGAAGTGCTGCACGACGTGAACCTTACTGTTGCTCGTGGCGAAACCGTCGCCATCATCGGCGCGTCGGGCAGTGGCAAAAGCACCTTGCTGCACATCCTCGGTGGGCTGGACACGCCAACGGCAGGCGAGGTGATTGTCGAAGGCCAGACCATGTCGAAACTGAGTGATCGCGCTCGTGGCGAGCTGCGCAATCGCTCGCTGGGTTTCGTCTACCAGTTTCATCATCTGCTGCCAGAATTCAGTGCGCTGGAAAACGTCGCGATGCCGCTGCTGATTCGAGGCACGCCCCTGGACGAAGCGCGGCAGCGCGCGAGCGATCTGCTGGATCGGGTTGGGTTGAAAGCGCGCGTTCGCCACAAGCCTGGCGAACTGAGTGGTGGCGAACGCCAACGCGCTGCGGTCGCTCGTGCACTGGTAACCCGCCCTTCGTGCGTCTTGGGCGACGAACCCACAGGCAACCTCGACGAGGCGAATGCCGCGTCGGTCTACGCGCTGATGCTAGAGCTCAATCGGGAAATTGGTACCAGCTTCGTGCTGGTCACGCACGATCACAAACTGGCGGCGAAGACGGATCGGATTGTTGAGATCAGTGGGGGAAGGATCAATGCGCGGGTTGTGACTTGAGACGCGCCCCGTACGTTCAAGTCCGCACGCGGTAAGTCAACCTGTCGACATCCCCACATTCGCGCGCTGCTATCCGGAATAACTTCCCCTCGTTTCCCCGGCGCAGGTCGAGGTGCGGTTGACGAGGACTTCTGGCCGTCGTTGTGGGGACCATCGACAAACCGCCGCATCACACGAAGATTGCCAACAGCATGTGCCGACGTGCACCCCGGCCTTCGCCAGGAAGACGCATGATTGAGTCGCCACTGCTCGAAAAGCCACGGACACCTATCGCCTCAAAGGTGACCACCAACCCAATCAATTTACTCAGGACCGCGGCGCGTCTTCGCGAGGATGACGACGGCGGCGGATTTTGAGATAGGTGGTCGGTTCGTTGACCGAACCACTGCGATATCGACGAGCCAAGCGAAACAACAGAAAAGCCGCGTCGTGAGACGCGGCTTTCGATAGAACCAAGTGCAGGATGGACGCGAAATTACGGCTGCGCTGCCCAGTTCTCGTATTCCGCCTTGGAGACATGGCCGTCACGATTGGCGTCGGCCTTGATGAAGTCAGTGCCCAGCAGTGGATAGGCCTCGGCGTCGGTTGGATCGAGATAGCCGCGATTGTGGGTATCGAGCGTAGCGAACGCGGGCGCAGGGCCAGCGGCAGGCTGTGCCGGCATCCCTGAGCGGATTGTTTTCGTGCCACTTTCAGTTGGCAGCGTTACCTCGCTCTTGACCACGTCGGGCCGCGAATTATCGGTGTCGGCACTGGTTGTCGGCTCATGCGCGAAGGCTGAGCCTGCCATCAGGGCGAGACTTGCGGCGATAGTTACCATGCTTGGGATTGATCGGTTCATCGCGAATTCTCCGTTGTGGCTGTTGAGTGAGCGGCAGAACTTGGACCTTGACCGATTAAGCGTGGCTGAAGAGTGCATGCGATGATGCTCTGCAGCCGTCGCCAAAATCTTCGCCTTACCAGCGTCAAACCATTGATTAAATTGATGATAATTGAATTATTGCGGGCGCGATTTTGATGCTCGAATGCTTGAATCTACGCATGCCGCTGTTCACTCGTTCGCTCGCGAACCCTGCAGCGATTTTGCTCTTGTCGGGAGCGATGCTTGCCGGATGCTCGGTGCCGCCCGAGCCGACACAACTGCCTGCTTCGCAGCCACCCGTTGTCGAAGTTGCAGCCCCACCAGCGCCTGTGAACCCGCCACCGCTGTCCACGCAGGTCATCACCGCCGTGCCTCCACGCGACCATCGGCCAGAGATGGACGAGTCCGCATGTCGCGGCACCGGCAGCAATGGGCCGATCGTGCGCGATGCATCTATCCATCGCTGGACCGATGCGCAGGGCATCAAACATTTTTCCGACCAGGCCCCGGTGGGCGAGGTGAGCGACCACCGTGTAATCGCGGTGGCCGGAACGCCACCGGTCTCGATCGAAGCCAGCGGAAGTGACGTCAACTTGCCAACCGATCTCAACCAGCGTGCCGTCGCAGACGCCATCGCCATCGACCGTGTCTTGCGCGAAACGCTCGGCGTGGTCGGTGAGGAACGCCTGCGCTTGAAGATCGTGTTCGTGCAGTCGCCGCAGGTCTATGCCCAACTGATCAACGAGCCGCGCTTGGCCAGTTCCGATGGCGCGTATTCGGCGCGCAACCAGACTGTCTACGTGCGCATGCAGGCCAGCGAAGAGCTGACCTTTCGCGTGCTGCGCCACGAGATCACGCATGCGTTGTTGCACGAGCGCATCGGCAACATGGCGCTGCCGATCAACGAAGGTATAGCGGCGTATTTCGAGCGCCTGCAAGTTCTGCCGCAAGGTGGCCAAGTCGATATTGGCGGCAGTCACGATGTGCTCGCCAGGATGGCGCCGGCCGATGCACCGCTGGCGCTGGTGGAGTTGCTGTCGAGCAATCCGGACGTTTTCTACGGCGTTGATCGCGATAGCAATTACATACGTGCCTTTGGCTTGATCGGAAGCTTGATGCAGGACGCTCCGGGCCGTGCCGCGCTCGCTGATCTGCTGGCGCAACAACATGCAGCACCGTGTGTGCCGGTTGCGGCAGAGCGCGTTTTCGCGGCCGCATACCCCGGCGGTTTGAATCAGCTTGCCGGCAACTGGCAACGCTGGATGCAGGCACCGCCGGCGGGGCTGCATGCGTTCTGACGTGGCCGCGTCGTGCGGCGGGGTTGATTTGTCATCTTCCGCCACGACCCTTGGTGGCTGATAAAAACGTGGCGGCAGACGTGAGCGATTCAATTTCCGATGAGCAACGCGCGGAGCGGGTTCGCTCCGCAGGCGGTGCCGAAGCCGACCTGCTGCTTTCGTTGCCGGCCGGCGCGCGCGTTGGCTTGCTGTGGATTCCAGCGCTCGGCGTACCCGCGCGTCACTACCAACCCTTCGCAGAAGCGCTCGCTTCGCGAGGCATCGCGGTGGCGCGTCACGAGTGGCGAGGTATCGGATCCAGCTCGCTGCGTGCGAGTCGCAGCAACGACTGGAGCTATCGCGAGCTGATCGGCGATGTTGCTGACAGCCTTGAGGCAGCGCGGACCGCCGCACCTAGTGTGCAGTGGCTGGTCGGTGGACACAGCCTTGGTTCGCAGTTCGCGGCGATGGCGTTCGCACTGCATAGCCAATCAATTGCCGGCTTGGTCGTGATCGCTGGCGGCATGCCGTACTGGAAAAATTTCCCAGGCGTCAACGCGATTGGGATTCGCACATTGTTTGCTCTCGCACCAGTCATTGCGCGATGGCGCGGACATTTTCCCGGTCGCAGTGTCGGCTTTGGCGGCAACGAAGCGCGCGGCGTCATGCGCGACTGGGCGCTGACGGGTCGCAGCGGTTCGTACTCGATTGCCACGCCCGATGGCGACATTGACGCAGCGATGGCTGGTCGGAGTGGTCCCGTACTTGGCATTTGGCTGGACGAAGACTGGTTTACGCCACGACCTTCATTCGACCATCTCCTGGAAAAGCTGGCGAGTGCCGACATCACGACGCGGCAGTTGACGCAAGCAGATTTCGACGGCATCGCAGCCGATCATTTCGGCTGGATCAAGCAGCCCAAGCCCGTCGTCGAACGTATCGTCGAATGGATCGAGTCGACAGCTTTTGATCCGACCAAACCAACCACATCGGAGACACCATGAGTGCCTTGTTCCAGCCGTTGCAACTGCGAGACGTCACTCTTCGAAACCGCATCGCCGTATCGCCGATGTGCGAGTACTCCGCCATCGAAGGCACCGTCCAGCCGTGGCACCTGGTGCACCTAGGCAGTCGCGCCGTGGGTGGTGCCGGGCTGGTCATTGTGGAAGCAAGCGCGGTGTCGCCCGAGGGACGCATTTCTCCTGCCGATGCGGGCATTTGGAATGACGAACATGTCGCTGCATGGAAGCCGATCACGCGTTTTATTGCCGAGCAGGGTGCCGTGGCCGGCATGCAACTGGCGCACGCTGGCCGCAAGGCGGGAACACGGCCGTCGTTTGAAGGCGGCAGACTGATTTCTGCCGATGCCGATGATTGGTGGCAGGCGCTAGCGCCTTCCGCCATTGCATTCGATGAGGGCTATCAGACGCCGGCTGCACTGGACGACGCGGGCATTGCCGCCGTTGTCGCCGACTTTCGTGCTGCGGCGGAGCGTTCAATCGAAGCCGGTTTCGAGCTGATCGAACTGCACGCGGCGCACGGCTATTTGTTGCACGAGTTTCTTTCGCCGCTAAGCAATCGTCGGGATGATCGCTACGGCGGCAGTTTCGAGAATCGAATCCGCATTGTCCGAGAAGTTGTCGCAGCAACACGCGAAGTGTGGCCGGAACGGCTGCCGTTATTTCTGCGAATTTCAGCAACCGACTGGGTCGATGGCGGTTGGGACATCGATCAAAGCGTCGCCTTGGCGCAAGCAATCAAGGGTGACGGCGTTGATCTGATCGATTGCTCATCTGGTGGCAGCGTTCCGCACGCGAAGATTCCGGTCGAGCCCGGCTATCAGGTGCCCTTCGCGCGGCGCATTCGCAAGGAAACCGGAATGGCGACTGGGGCCGTTGGACTGATCACCGAACCGCCGCAAGCCGAAAAAATCATCGCTAATGGCGATGCCGATCTGGTACTGCTGGCCCGAGAATTGCTGCGCGATCCGTACTGGCCGCGCCGCGCTGCCCGCGAACTGGGCGTCGAGCCACCAACGCCGAAGCAGTACGGGCGTGCCTGGTAACGCACCGTCGGAGCAATTTCGTCAGCGGTCCTTGTAATCGCGATGGCAGGCGTCGCAGGCCTGGCCAATTTCGCTGACCGATGCCGTGAATTGTTTGCAATCGCTGCCGGCAGCGGAAGCCTTGCTGATCGCGCTCCGAAGATCGGTCGCGTATTGGGTGAACACGCGGTCATTCGGCGTAGGCATCAGCGCCGGTTCCACGTCGAGCGCGAGCAGGCTCATCTGCTGCAAGGATTTGCCACTCGCAGGGCTCGTGCACTCGCCGCTTTTGCTGGCCGCGCGCACCGTCTTGAATTCGTGGGACATCACGTTCATTACGGCCTCGGGCCAAGGATCCTGGCGTGACTCGATCACCCGACTCGCCATCAAGGTGAGCAGGGCTCCGAACAGGATCCCAGCGAGCATGCCGCCGAGAAAAGCCTTCATGACGGAGTTACGTCGCGAGACTTTTTGCTACGGAGGTTGCCAAGCAGCAGCGTCGCCAGCCCGAGCAGGATTTCATCGATGAACGGAATGAAATCCGGAATCAGCAGGTCGGCGAAAAACAGGCCAGCGGTGATCATGGCGAGCTTGGGGAAGCGCAGCCCGCCTGCCCAGCCGAGCAGGCGTGAAGTCAAAGGATTCTTCATGGGTGTCGTTGCTTGCGAATGGACTATCAAGATGCGTGCTCGTCGCTCGCGTTGCAAGTGTGTGATGTTCGCCATCGCGGTTCTGGCTGCTATCGTGCGCGGCCAATGAAGATCGACCCTGAACGATTTCGCGGCATTGACCGCCTCTACGGTGCTGGCAGCGTCGCGCGGCTCGCCCAGACGCATGTCTGCGTGGTCGGCATCGGCGGCGTGGGATCGTGGGCGGTGGAGGCGCTCGCCCGCAGCGGCGTCGGCAAGCTGACGCTGATCGATGCGGACGACATCTGCGTCAGCAACGTCAACCGGCAATCGCATGCGATGGATGGCAACTTCGGTCGTAACAAAGTTGATGTCACCGCCGAGCGCGTGCGGGCGATCAGCCCGGGCATTGAAGTTGATGCGCTTGGCGTTTTCCTGACGCCATCGACGCTGGAAGAGCTGCTGGATCGCGGCTACGACCTGATCCTTGATTGCTGCGATGCGTTTCGGGTCAAGGTTGAGATGATCGTCTGGTGTCGTCGCCGAAAAGTGCCATTGATAGTTTGCGGATCGGCGGGTGGCCGTACCGACCCGACCTTGATCAACGTACGTGATCTTTCGCGCACCGAGCAGGACGCCATGCTCGCGCTGGTTCGCAAGAAGCTGCGCGACGAATTCAAGTTCCCGCGCGACCGCAAACGCTATTTCAGCGTGCCGGCGGTCTATTCACTGGAGAACGTGCGCTATCCGCAGGCTGATGGCAGCGTGTGCGGAACCCGACCGGAAGCGTCGGATTCGATGAAACTCGATTGCGGCGCTGGCCTGGGCGCGGCGATGCATGTGACGGCGGCATTCGCGATGGCGGCTGTTGCCAAGGCACTCGCCAAATTGCTGGCAACAAGTGCGGAAGAAATCAGCGCTGAATAGGTATTACTGGCGGTCGCGAGACATTCAGGCTACGCGCTCGACCGCATAGTCGGCGAGCACGTGCAGCGCATCGCGAGCTGGACTGGTCGGCAAGGATTCGAGTGATGTCTGCGCCGATCGTGCGTATGCGACAGCGCGTTGGCGCGTGTACTCGAGCGCCCCTGAATCGCGGATCGCCCGCAACATCGGTTCCAACGCATCGATGTTGCCGTGCTTGATCGCGGCACGCAGGGGTGCGGCAATCTCCTCCGAGCAATGTGCGATCGCGTAGATCACAGGCAGGGTTGGTTTTCCTTCGGCCAGATCATCGCCGATGTTCTTGCCCAGCGTTTCTGCATCCGACACGTAGTCGAGCACGTCGTCGGCGATCTGGAACGCATAGCCCAGATCCAGGCCGTACTGCGCCAGCGCTTCCTGCTGATCGCCGGGCAAGTTTCCAAGGATGCCGCCAAGCCGCGTCGCCGCCGAGAACAGCACGGCGGTCTTGCGATCAATCACGTCAAGATAGGCGCGCTCATCGGTATCGGGATTTCCGATGTTGAGCAACTGCAGCACCTCACCTTCGGCGATGCGATTGGTGGTGTCGGCGAGGATCGACATGATCGCCATCGAATCCAGTTCCACCATCATCTGGAACGATCGCGAGTAGAGAAAATCGCCAACCAGCACGCTGGCCGCATTGCCCCACAACGCGTTCGCGGTCTTGCGGCCGCGGCGAAGATCGGATTCGTCGACAACGTCGTCGTGCAACAGGGTAGAGGTGTGGATGAATTCGATCAGTGCAGCCAGCGGAATGTGTTGCTCGCCTTCGTATCCAGCCGCTTTTGCGGCAAGCAGGTGCAGCATGGGCCGCAGTCGCTTTCCGCCGCCGGCGATGATGTGCTCGGAGATCTGGTTGATCAACACCACGTCGGACGCGAGGCGGCTGCGAATCAGTGCATTCACGGCCTGCATGTCGGCCGCGGCCAGTTGCTGCGCATCGGCAAACGTCGAAAGTGTTGCGGGCGCAGTGCTGGCGAGGATCGAACTCAAGTGGTTGTCCGGATGCTGGGAGCGCCGAGTATAGCTGTCGGTCGGATGATCGCTGGCCGAACCGGTGATGGCGCGAATGTCGTGGTTCGCGAAGGCAGTGGTATCGTTTCGAGCCCAGACCAACATCGCCCGGAGTCGCGGCGCCGTATCAGCGACAGCGCACGCGATCGACAGACACGAGGAAGTTCGATGGATCCCCAGTTGCTCGAAACCCATGGCCCGCGTGAATCGATGGACTACGACGTCGTCGTCGTTGGCGGTGGACCGGCCGGCCTTGCCGCCGCGATCCGGCTGAAACAACTCGCCGCAAAAGCGGGCAGCGAGTTATCGGTTTGTGTGCTCGAAAAGGGCTCGGAAATTGGTGCGCACATTCTTTCCGGTGCGGTGATCGATACGCAGGCACTCAGCGAACTGCTCCCGGATTGGAAGGAAAAAGGCGCGCCGCTGAAAACCCAGGTCAGCGAAGATCGCTTCCTGTTTCTCACCGAAACCGGATCCGTGAAAGCGCCGAACTGGGCGCTACCGGCGTGCTTCCAGAATCATGGAAATTTTGTCGGCAGCCTTGGCAATCTGGTGCGGTGGATGGGTACACAGGCCGAGGAATCAGGCGTCGAAATTTTCCCGGGATTCCCGGCTGCCGAAGTTCTTTACGGCGAGTCGGGCGAAGTGGTTGGCGTCGCGACTGGCAACGTCGGCATTGGAAAAGATGGCGAGGCGACCGAAAATTTCCAGCTCGGCATGGAGCTTCGCGCGAAGTACACGCTGTTCTGCGAAGGCTCGCGTGGGCAACTCGGCCGCGAGCTGATTTCGCGCTTCGCGCTGGACAGCGATTGCGATCCGCAAAGCTATGGCATCGGCATCAAGGAAGTGTGGGAAATCGATCCATCGAAGCATCAGTCAGGACTCGTCATCCACACGGCAGGTTGGCCGCTGGATTCCAACACCTACGGCGGCTCGTTCCTCTATCACTACGACGACAACAAGGTCGCCGTCGGCTACGTGGTTGGCTTGGGCTATGAGAATCCGTATCTCAATCCGTTCGAGGAACTCCAGCGCTACAAGACGCATCCAGCAATTCGCGGATTTTTTAAAGGCGGTCGCCGTATCGGCTATGGCGCACGTTCTATCACCGCAGGTGGATTGAACAGCCTGCCCAAGCTCGTGTTCAACGGCGGCGCGCTGGTCGGGTGTGAGGCCGGCTTCCTTAATGCATCTCGCATCAAGGGCAGCCACGCGGCGATCAAGACCGGCATGCTTGCCGCCCAGGCGGCATTCGATGCGATCGGAGAGGGGCGTGCCCACGACGAACTGACCAGCTATCCGGAAGCATTCAAGACATGCTGGCTCCACGACGAGTTGGATCGTGCGCGCAACTTCAAGCAGTGGATGGACAAGGGCTTGTACCTTGGCACGATGATGGTCGGCCTCGAACAAAAGGTGTTTGGTGGCAAGGTACCGTGGACGATCCATCGGAAGACCCCGGACTTTGAAAAGCTGAAACCAGCCGATCAGTGCAGCAAGATCAACTACCCGAAACCGGATGGAACATTGACCTTCGACAAGCTCTCGTCGGTCTTCCTGTCCAGCACCAACCACGGCGAGCGCCAGCCCGCGCATTTGACCCTGAAAGATCCGTCGCTACCAAAATCGGTCAATTGGCCGATATACGCCGGCCCCGAACAACGTTATTGCCCGGCAGGCGTCTACGAATATGTGCCTGATCCTGAGGGCGGCGAGCGCCTGCAGATCAACGCGCAAAACTGCGTGCATTGCAAAACCTGCGACATCAAGGACCCGCGCCAAAACATCGTGTGGGTGGCGCCGGAAGGTGGCGGCGGGCCGAACTATTCGGGGATGTAGGTTTGTTTCAGAGCGTAGCGAAACCGGCGTGCCAAGTCTGAGGAAGGCTAGCTGGGCTGATCAAAAATGTTTCTTTATCACCCCTGCGAAAGCAAGGCTCCATTTTGATTCTGCTGTGCTTTCAACAACTTGGCAGAGATCAAAATGGATTGACCAGCCTCCGGCTGTTGAAAAGCGCCTCTGCCTCCGCAGGAATGACGAGGATTTCGAGATGTCTCGCTTTCGGAGGTCTGAGTCGCCGCCGCCGAATCTCTAAGCAAACCAAGCGCGACGACGACCGCAGCGGGTGACGCCAACAAGTTCTTGCCGCCAGTTACATCGGCCAACGAGCGTCGGCGCGATCAGCCCGCGTCGACAGGGCAGGTTGGCGAACCGCCGCTTGCCATCGCCGAAGCCGGTTTGGCGATAGCTGCGGCCAGCCGCGCCAAGGCACGTTGATGCCCTTGCACCAGCGCGTTGTAACCGGCACCGACGGTTTCGCTGATGCGACTACTGCAAGACAAAGCCGCCGCGTCGCCGGGCGTGCGACGCAAACTCCACGCGGCGGCGATTGACGCCTGCGCGCCAGGTTCGGAATCAAAGCGGCGCACATCCACGCGAATCTTGACGAGTCTGCGATCCCCTTGTGGCAGGCCGCCGAGGTTTTCACCGGAATGCGACGCGACCATGTCCGAAGCGATCGCGTCTCGAATTTCATCGCCGAGCGGCGCGATCCAGCGTTCTGTTTCGACCAAGGCAATGCCGGCACCGGCCTGGCGCACGACCAGCTGTGGCTGATCGACCTGCAAGGGAACGGATACTGATTCAAGGTCGAACGCGAAGGTCGGTAACGTGGTCGCAGTCGTCATCGCTGCGCTCGAATTCGACGGAACCAGCGTGTAGTAATTGACCGGCGCAGACGCGCAGCCGCTCGCGCCGATCACGATCGCTGACAGCAGCACCAACGGGCGCTGCGGATGGGTTTGCATCATGGTTTCTCCTTCCCAAGCCGCTTATCTGCAGGCGCAGGCGAATCGTTGCGACCGCGGATCAATGCTTCGGGGTGACGATCGAGGTAGTCGCCGAACACGCGTAGCGAACGTGCCATGCGTTGCACTTCGCGCAAGGTCTGGCTCAAGTCGTTGAGTACTTTGGAATCATCACCGACCACACCGTTGACCGATCCCAGCGTCGTCTTCGCGCCATCTAGTGTGCCCTTGAGACTTGGCAACACCTCGCCGTTGACGCGCTGAATGGTCTTGTCCAGACCTGCCAGGCTGTTGTTGAGGTTCTTGCCGATCTGGTCGAACGGAATGTCGTTCACCTTCTCGACGATTTCAGCGACTTGCTCCTGCAACTGGTCGAAGCTGCCGGGCACAGTAGGTACCAGCAACGGCTCGGCGGAGGCATCAAACTCGACCTTCTTCGCGTTCGGAACGAAGTCGAGCGCCACGTACATTTGCCCGGTCAACAGATTGCCGCTGCGCGCTTGCGCACGCAGGCCGTTGCCGACCAGTTTTCCGAGCAGGTGCGCAGCGCTGGAATCGCCATCGTCGCGTTGCGCCATGGCAACGAGTTTGTCGTAAGCGATACCAAGGCGAAGCGGATAAACAACCGCGTTTACAACAACCGGGAAGCGCTGGGTCTTTTCGTCGTAGTCGAGCTTCACCGACAACACGCTTCCGATCGAGACACCTAAAAATTCAACCGGCGCATCAGCGGCCAAGCCGCGCATCGATTGCTGGAATCTCATTTGAAAATACTGCGGCTCTCCATCCGGTCGCGCCATCGCCTTGGGCAAGTCGTCATAGAGAGTGAACTGACTGTTCTCCTTTGCCACCGGTGAAGTTGATGGTGCATAGGGCGGAGTCTGGAAGGCGACGCCCCCGGCTAGAACGGTCGCCAGTGACTGCGAGTTGATTTGCAGGCCGTTTGCGCCCAATGAGACATCGACACCGCTGGCATTCCAGAAACGCGTCGCATCGGTGACGTAACGATCATGCGGCGCATCGACGAAAATCTGTAACGACACGTTTTGGCCGTCCTTATCCAGCTCGTATGCGACCACGCGGCCAACCGGGATGCGTCGGTAGTAAACCGGTGATCCGATGTCCAGCGAACCCAAGTCGCCGGTGTGCAGCACGAAGCGCTTGCCGGGCGCGCCATGGGTGACCGGTGCCGGCGTTTCCAGACCCACGAAGCTGTCCTGATACTCGGTGGACTCGCCGACGTCGGCACCTATGAACGCACCCGAGATCAAGGTGTCCACACCGGAGATTCCGCCCAATCCAACGCGCGGGCGCACCACCCAATAACGCGTGTCAGCAGTGGCGAAGCTGGTCGCGCTCTTGTCAAGATTGACCTCGGCGACGATGTTGCTGCGGTCTTCGCTCAAGTTGATCGCGGTGACCTTTCCGATCACGACGTTCTTGTACTTGACCTGTGTTTTATTTGCCTCAATGCCTTCGGCAGTCTGGAAACTGATCGTGATGACCGGCCCCGCCTTGAGCCACTTGCCGACTACCAGCGACAGGCCTATCAACGCGGCAAGGGCAGGCACCAACCAGATCAGCGATACGCCGAAACGCGAACGCTGACGAACGACCGGCGTCGGCAGTTCGGCGATCTCGTCGACCAGTTCGGAAGGTTTTTCGTTTTCAGTCATCGTCGCTGTCGCCATCCCAGATCAGGCGCGGGTCAAAACTCATCGCCGCGAACATCGTCAGTACGACGACCAGTCCAAAGTAGATCACGCCCGGTCGTGGTGCTGCTGAACCCAGCAAGCCGAAGTGGACCAGCGCCGACATAAGCGCGACGACGAAAACATCCAGCATCGACCAGTAACCGATCAACTCAACGCCGCGGTACAACTTGGCGCGCTGGCGCCGTCCGCGTCGCGCGCCGCGCTTAGAGGTTATCAGGAGCAGGCCAAGCGCGATGAATTTCAGTGTCGGCACCACGATGCTGGCGACGAAGATGACGACGGCAATATCGTATTCCTTGTTATGCCAGAACTCGACGACACCACCGATGATCGTGTTGTCATACGATCCATAGAGGGACGCCGTGTTCATGATCGGCACGAGATTGGCCGGAATGAACAGGATGGCAGCCGCAATCAACAATGCCCAAGTGATCGCGTAGGCATGATGCCGACGTTGATGCAGCGCACTTCCGCAACGTGGGCAGGCCAGACCAACGTCGCTTCCCTTGTGGCGACAGACCATGCCGCAGACGTGGCAGCCGACCAGGCCCAAATCGATGGCGCGAGGCGGGACGTTCACACGCTGCTCCCATCAAGTTGGCCGGGACCGTCCTGCAAGTCCTGGTCCCACAAACCGCGCAGGTCCGCGGACGATGCCACCGTCGCTAGAATCGTCAGCGCAGCGTAAGCGAAGATGCCGGCACCGGGGTCGACATCGTAGTACGCCTTTGATTTGACGATCGCGACCAGTACGCCGAGAACAAAAACCTCGACCATGGCCCACGGTTTGATCCGCGCAAGTATGACCATCAGCCCGATGAAAGCTGGTGCGCGCCGTCCCCGTCGCGCCCACGCCAGCAACCAAAAGATACCGGCCATGCGCAGGAATGGAACGATCAGCAAGGTGATCACGGTAATGCTGGCGATGATCGGATAGCCGTCGTTCCACATGAAAACCGCCATGCCCCACAGCGTGGTCGCTTCGCGCTGACCGCCAAGGCCCAGACTGAGTACCGGCCAGGAATTGGCGATCACGAACAGGATTGATCCGGCTAATGCCATCGCCTGCAAGCCATCCAATTCCAGCCACTCGCGCCGTTCGAGCACTGCATCGCAGCGAACGCAACGCGAGCTTTCACCACGCGACAGGCCTGGACGACGGTAGACGCTGTCACAGTGTTCGCAGATCAACAGGGGCGATGAGGCGTTGAGGCGCAAGGTAGCCATCAGTCGGTGCAGGGCCGTGATTATTGCAAATTGGCGTCCATCGCTTGGGTACGAATCAATCACATGATGCTTGTCAAGTTGGCGTCGATTCACGCTATGGTTTGCATCATGCGGTAGGTGCGCATCCTGCGCGCGCAACGGAGACTCCGATGATATTTCGACATTCCATGATGACGGCCGCAGTGGCGGCGACTGCCCTGCTGGGCGGTTGCGTGATTCCCGATACCCGTGGCGACTACCGCACAGGCTACGATCAAGGCGGACGCTACAACGACTCCGCCAACTACCAGAGTGGTTACCAGCGCGGCTACAGCAATAATTGCCAACAGTGCGGCGTGGTCGTAGACATAGAGCGGGTCTACGCAGAACGCAGTGGTAGCACCAGTGGTGGCGGGGCAGTGCTCGGCGCGATCATCGGTGGCGTGCTCGGCAACCAGGTTGGCAAGGGTGACGGACGCAAGGTCGCGACCGTGGCGGGCGCGGTGGCTGGTGGCTTTGCCGGCAATGCCGTTGAGCGCAATGGCAACAATCGCGATGGCAATGCCTATCGCATTTATGTGGATTTGGATGATGGCCGCAATGCGACCGTCACCCAATACCGAAACCCCGGCTTGCGTCGCGGTGATCGTGTCGTAATCCGAAATCAGCAGGTCGAAATCATTCGCTGATCGGGTCGTTTCGGCTGGAAACATACGGGTGCCTTCATCGGCGCCCGTTTTTTTTGCGGCTGAATCGACGAGTCCGCGGCTCGAACGACGTTCGCTATCATGTCGATTCCTTCTCCCTCGCGACCACGCATTTCGTCAATCATGCGCGTCCTGTTTTTTATTCTGCTCGGACTGCTCGCGGCTTGCGCAAGCGCGCCTCCATCGATCACGCGACCCGTACCGCTGCTGCTGATATCGATCGATGCGTTTCGTCCTGACTATCTGGATCGTGGTCTCACCCCAACGCTATCCGCTGTCTCACGCGATGGTGTTCGTGCACGGTGGATGGAACCCTCGTTCCCCAGTCTCACGTTTCCGAACCACTACACGCTCGTGACCGGCAAATGGCCCGATCACCATGGCATCGTCAACAACACGATGACCGATTCCGACATTGCCGGTGTCCGCTTCAGCTCCAGCAATGGCGATGCCGCTGGCGATGCACGCTGGTGGGCGCAGGCCGTTCCACTGTGGGTGACGGCACACGACGCCGGCTTGCGCACGGCAACCCTGTTCTGGCCGGGATCGGAAGCGCCGAATGGTGGCGTTCGCCCGGACGACTGGGTGAAATACGATAAGAAATTGTCCGGCATCGAGCGCGTCGACAAGGTACTGGAATGGTTACGACGGCCTGCCGCGACGCGACCGGATTTCATCACCCTGTACCTCGACACCATCGATATCGCCGGTCATGACTTTGGCCCTGATTCTCCGCAAGTGGACGCCGCTTTGCGTGATGTCGACGCCGTGATTGCACGATTGCTCGCAGGTGTTCGTGACAGCGGTATGGATGGCGGGATCAATATCGTGATTGTGTCCGACCATGGCATGGCCACTGTCGCTCCCGATCATGCGATCGTGCTAGACGACGTAGTTGCCGCAGACGCTATCGAGCCTCCGATGACAGGCGTTCTGGCCGGTGTGACACCCAAGCGCGGCTGGAGCGCTGCAGTGACACAGAGATTGTTGACGAGCGATCAGCCGTGGACCTGCTGGAACAAGGCCGACGTCCCAGCGCGCTTCCACTACGGAAGCAATCCACGCGTGCCGGCGCTGGTCTGTCTCGCCAACCAGGGATGGACAACGACGACACGGGCTTGGCTGGACAAAGGCAATCATGTCAAGCGTGGCGCGCATGGCTATGATCCGCAACTGGCATCGATGCGCGCGCTGTTCCTCGCAACCGGTCCGGCGTTCGCGCATGGTCGGGTCGTTGCGCCATTCGCGAATGTCGATGTCTATCCCATGCTGGCGGAGTTGCTCGGTTTGCAACCGTTGCCCGGCGATGGTGCAACCGATCTGCTCCAGAAAGTCTCAGCCGACCGTCAGCACAACCCTGTGCCAACGCCTGATCCATCGTAGAATTGCCGACCATGATTGAGTTTGGCCACGCCACCCACGTTGGGCTCCGTCGCGAGCATAACGAAGACACCTACTACGCCGATGGCGACTTGCGCCTGTGGTTGGTCGCCGATGGCATGGGCGGTCACGACAACGGCGAAGTCGCCAGCGCGATTGCACGGGAGACATTGATCCGCGAAGTCGGTAACGGCAACAGCATCGTCGCCGCAATCCAGCGCGCCGATGCCGAGATCATTGACCATTCCAGCAAGCGTTCGGAAATTTTGCCGATGGGTACGACGGTTGCTGCGCTGACCGTGGATGCCGAGCACGGATACCAGGTCGCGTGGGTGGGCGACAGTCGCGCCTATTCCTTCAATGGCGAGCTGCGCCAGTTGTCGCAGGATCATTCCTATGTCCAGGAACTGGTCAGCCAAGGCGCGATAACGCCCGACCAGGCACGCTCCCATCCGCATCGCAATGTGGTTACCCAGGCGCTTGGTGTGACTGATCCCAAATCACTCCGCGTCGAATGCGTGGCCGGGGTCTTTGAACGAGGCATGCAGTTGTTGCTTTGCAGTGACGGCTTGACCGAGGAAGTCGACGACGCCCACATCGCCAGCCTGCTCGCACGACGTGAGCTATCCGCGCAGGAATGCGTCGAGCACCTGATCCTCGCCGCCTTGGACGGCGGCGGCTCGGACAACATCACCGCTGTGCTGGTTCGCCGTAGTTGAGTTGAACTGTCGAAAAGGCACAAATCAGTAGGACGCGAGTTTGTGACGCAGACTGCCCATACCCGGCGGGTGTGTAGCGCACGAATCGCTGATCTGCTTGGGCAGGGCGATCCAATTCTCTCGTTGTTATGCCAATCCTGTCCCATCGTCGAGATGCATTTTGGAAGTTGACTAGGCGCACCGGTCAGCGACCATGAATCAACGATCCAGCGGACTGATCACGCCGCTGCCGCCGCGATTGAGCACATGCGTGTAAATCTGCGTCGTCGAAACATCCTTGTGGCCGAGAAGCTCCTGAATCGTTCGCAAGTCGTAGCCGGCTTCCAGCAAATGCGTAGCGAAGCTGTGGCGCAAGGTGTGCGCACTCACCGACTTCGCAATACGGATCCGCAGGCGTGCCCGTTTTAGCGCGCGCGACAATACAGCATCGTCAAAATGGTGACGTCTAATCGTTCCATCATGCGGATCGACCGACCGCTGTACCGACGGAAAAACAAATTGCCAGCCGAACTCGCGCCCGGCCGTGGGGTACTTGCGCGCTAACGCATGAGGCAATGCAGCCTCGCCAAACCCGGCGGCAAGGTCAGTGCGATGAAGCTCGCGGGCGCGGTCAATCTCGCGCTGCAAAGGCTCCGCCAGCGAACGCGGCAACATGGTGCGTCGATCCTTCGCGCCCTTGCCGCTTCGAATGGTGATTTCCGAACGCCCGAAGTCGACGTCCTTCACGCGTAGCCGCAGACACTCCATCAGGCGCATACCCGTGCCATAGAGCAAGCTGGCAAGCAACCACGGTCGCCCATCCATAGCAGTCAATAACGATCGCACTTCAGGTTGCGACAGCACCGTCGGCACCCGCTGCGGCCGTTTCGCTCGCACCACGTTTTCCATCCATGGCAGAGATACGCCCAGCACCTCGCGATAGAGGAACAACAGCGCCGACAACGCCTGGTTCTGCGTACTCGCCGCGACGTGACCGACCACAGCCAATTCTGTAAGGAACGACTCGACTTCTGCCCCGCCCATTTCCCGCGGATGGCGCCGCTGATTTGCCACGATGAAGCGCCGAATCCATTGCAGATAGATGCGCTCGGTCGCCAAACTATAGTGCTTCACCCGCAAACGACCTCGAACTTCGTCGAAAAGCCGCTTAGGCGCGGCGGCTTCTCCATCCACGGATAACACTCCGCTTTCGTGCTGATATCCCATAACACTCCACCTTTGCCGGATAGCGCGCTATCGTTCAGCAAAGGCGCACCGTCATCCATCGTCCAAGTGCTTGATGTGATGTAGGAAAACGGCTTGACCGCACTCGCGAAGCCGATCAGGATCGGTGTTATCGCCCGCATTTGGGGCATACATGTAGTTAGGGCCCACAGATATGTTCATTCGCGCCTTGGTGATCGCCTTACTTGCAATCGGATCAATGCCAGCCATCGCGCTCGACGCTTCGGACGAGGGCGTCTATGCCGTCGTCCATCGTGACGGCCATGTGACGTCTAAGCATATCCGCCTCATGCACGTTCGGGATGGATGGCTCGCGATGGATGCAGAAGAGCATGGCCCGCCGGAAAGTTGTCCGTCCTGCATATTGATGACATCAACACGTGCCGACGTGGAGCGATTCATGGGCGGCCCGGCACCGGATGGCATGTCTGCAGAGTGCGCTCACAACAGTCTCATGGCCATTTGTCGCGTCGTCGAAGGAAAGGCGCCAGAGGTATCTGTGCAATATGGTTTTGTTGCTCTAACGCAAAGCAAGCCAATGTATCTCAAGCTGGTTCGGCTGGCTGCTCCCTAGCGGGCCTTAACTATTCGCTAAAGCGGACTGCCGATGTCGCTCTGCGCTAAGATCATACCCTCCGCGGCGGCAGCCGCTTAGCTCAAGCGTTAGGCCACATGTTTAGAGTCGTACTAGCCTGCTATGGCGTTCCAGAAGCTGCTGGGGCTGAGGCAGCGACTGACATCACCGCTGAATTCGCGGATGGCCGTCCATGGCACAGCAACGTAATCTGCACTTGGTATGGCTCCCGTCTTGTACTTCAAGCTGACAATGACTTTGACTCAGAAGGTCTCGCGCTTATGGATGAGTTCTCAGACTGCATCGCCGCGTACATCGAAGAGCCGTTTGACGGTGAGATAAAAGTTGAGTCGGTCTCAAAAGCTCCGGCAGTGGCCTAACTATTCCGTAAGAGACTCCCCGTCAACTCCGGGCGCATGAGATTTTTGCCCTGGGCTTTCGGGCTGCTGCCGGTAATGGTGATGTCGGGTTTTCTGCGTGGTGTTTGTCAGTGCTGCGCGGATGCAACGAACGTCAGACTGCATTTCCGTAATCGGTCTTGTTGAGTCGATGCCTCCAACCCGGACCTGTTTATAAACCGCACCCGAAGACCTCATTCATTCATCGGACTGTC
>JBBSTF010000003.1:0-123181 GCA_038236135.1 Lysobacterales bacterium | reverse complement strand
CAGAAAGTGTTCGTCGGCGAGCCAAGTGTCGAAGACACGATCGCCATCCTGCGTGGCTTGAAGGAAAAATACGCGGTTCACCATGGCGTGGAGATCACCGACCCCGCCATCGTAGCGGCGGCGACGCTGTCCAATCGCTACATCACGGACCGCCAGTTGCCGGACAAGGCCATCGATCTGATGGACGAAGCAGCGTCCCGGATTCGCATGGAAATTGATTCCAAGCCGGAAGAGTTGGACCGCAAGGAACGTCGCCTGATCCAGCTCAAGATCCAACGCGAAGCCTTGAAGAAGGAAAAAGACGCCGAGTCCAAGCAGCGTCTTGATGATCTTGAAACGCAGATTGACATACTGGAACGCGATTTTTCCGATCTGGAAGAAATCTGGAAGTCTGAAAAGGCGATCGTCAGCGGCAGCAAGAAAACCAAGGAAGCGATCGAGCAGGCGCGCATCGACCTGGATGCCGCCATGCGTGCCGGCGATTACGCGCGCGTATCGGAAATCCAGTACGGCAGCCTGCCGAAGCTGGAGAAGCAACTGGCGGAATCAGCAGAATCGGAAACGCATGGATTCCAGCTATTGCAGGATCGCGTGACCGCCGAGGAAATCGCAGAAGTCGTTGCGCGCTGGACTGGCATTCCGGTGAGCAAGATGCTCGAGGGCGAGCGCGAAAAGCTGCTGCGCATGGAAGACGAACTACATGAGCGCGTAATTGGCCAGGACGAAGCCGTGCATGCGGTTTCCGATGCGATTCGTCGTTCGCGCGCAGGGCTATCCGATCCTAATCGACCAAATGGTTCGTTTCTGTTCCTTGGCCCGACCGGCGTCGGCAAGACCGAGTTGTGCAAGGCGCTGGCGGAGTTCCTGTTCGACGCCAGCGACGCAATGGTGCGCATCGACATGAGCGAGTACATGGAGAAGCACTCGGTCAGCCGATTGATTGGCGCGCCACCGGGATACGTTGGGTACGAAGAAGGTGGTGCGCTCACCGAAGCGGTGCGGCGGCGTCCTTACAGCGTGATCCTGCTTGATGAAGTGGAGAAAGCGCACCCCGACGTATTCAACGTGTTGTTGCAGGTCCTCGACGATGGCCGTCTGACCGATGGCCAGGGTCGCACCGTTGATTTTCGCAACACCGTGATCGTGATGACCTCGAACCTGGGCTCGCAGTCGATCCAGGAACTGTCGGGCGACAGCGAGGAGGAGTACACGCAGATGAAAGCGTCGGTGATGGGCGTGGTGCAAGCGCACTTCCGGCCAGAATTTATCAATCGCCTCGATGAGATCGTCGTGTTCCGCTCACTGGACAAGTCGCAGATTCGAAAGATCGCTCGCATCCAGATCGAACACGTTGCGCAGCGTTTGGCCGAACGCCAGTTGAAGCTTGAGGTTTCCGAAGCGGCGCTCGATCTGCTCGGTAACGTGGGCTTCGATCCGGTCTACGGTGCGCGGCCATTGAAGCGCGCCATCCAGCAGCAGCTTGAAAATCCGCTGGCGCGCAAGTTGCTCGCTGGGGAATTCAATAGCGGTGAAACCATCCACGTTGATGCGAAGGCGGGACATCTCACGTTTGCCGCCTGAGTTGAGCGGAAAACTTCCAAGGACGCTATTCGTTCGGCAATGTAGCCGTCGGCAGTGGTGGAACGCTGTCGTATTGCCGCACACCGTCTGCGATGTCGTAGTAGTCGCCCTTGCTGGTGACGTGGATGTGCATTGCCAGTTGGGTGCCGGTTGGCTTGTCGAAGGCGCCCATCGCGATCGCAGTCCGGTCGTGATAAACAGGATCCCAGAACAACACCGATCCACAGTTCGAGCAAAAGCCGCGCCGCACCTTTTCCGAAGATTGAAACCAGGTGACGTGTTCGCCACCGTTAATCGTGAGCTTGTCGTTGGCAACATCGGTCGATGCCCAAAAATGGCCCGATTGTTTGCGGCACTGAGTGCAGTGACAAGCATCGGGCGCATGCAACTCGCCTGCAACGGTGAACGAAACTGCTCCGCAAAGGCAGGAGCCGCTATGCATGGCTGATCTCCTTGGATGCTTGCTCAGGTCGCCTCATGGATTTGCTTCAGTCGGACACTGTCGCCAATGCGGATAACCCCACTGGCGACAATCATGGCGGTCAACCCGCCGTGCCCGCGCATCGCGTTGTATGCGCCGTAGCCGACGTCACTTTCCATCAACGAACACGGATCGCAACTGCCGGTGATGACGATGCAGGCGCTTTCTCCGATCTGCCATTCGCAGCGAAGGTCGCGGAAGGGTGATTTCATCGACAGCAGGTTGATGCCCGATACAACCAGATTGCGTCGCAACTGGCGAGCATCGAGGGAATCGACGCCACACCAGCTCGCTATCATGGGCAGGTGTTCGGCCTGAACCAGGGTTAGTTCGCGTTTGCGGGCGGCGGCGCCCTCTCGCTTCTTTTCAGCGCGGCGATCACCGATTATTCCGAAGCCGGGTTCCGCACGCGCCTCGGGTACGCTCAACGTCGGTTCGCGTCGGGCGGGCCGCACGATGATGGCTTCGATTCGGCCGGTCTTTGGGAATTGCAGCACCAGGTCTTTCAAGGTCTTAGGCTCGGCCATGGAAGCTATGGTAGTCGCGCTGCAAGCGATTTGACGTCGCGTTTCATATTGATTTCGCGATTCCGGATTCGCGTCGGCTTGACGTTCGCGCGCGAACAGCCAAGCATCGCGATATGTTGACGGCCGCTACCCACCCGAACAGTTTCAAGCCAGTTTCTCTCGTGCCGCCACTGGGTCGCGGCGAGATCCATGTCTGGCTGATCGAGGCGCCCCCTGACGCGCATCCACGAACCCTACACCGCGTCAGCGGGCTCGCGCTCGGCAAATTGCTGGCTGGCTACGCTGATCGTCGCGACGCGCCGACCATCCTGCGTGGAGAGCACGGCAAACCGTACGCGCCGGACCTCGGCGGCATCGAGTTCAATCTCAGCCACAGCGGACGACACGCGCTGATTGCGATTGCCCGCGACCAGCCGATTGGTGTTGATCTGGAAAGGCAGGGCCGGCAACGCTCGGTCGACGCCATCGCGCATCGCTATTTCGCCGCCACCGAGTCGCGTGCCTTGAGCGCATTGCCTGCTGAATTGCGCGATGCGGCCTTCCTGCGTCTGTGGACGGGCAAGGAAGCGGTTTTGAAAGCGCTGGGGCAAGGCCTGTCATTCGGACTGGATCGGGTCGAGTTCGAGCTCGATGGCGCAGGCCACGTCGTCGCGTTGTGCCACGTCGCCTCGCCACTCGCTGAAACCTCTGGTTGGAACTGGCACGCGTTGCACCCGTTGGCCGATCACCATGCCGCGATTGCGTGGCACGGACCGCCGCGCCAGTTGCGCTTGTTTCGATTGCTGTGACCCGACCCGCTGCAACGGACGGCGACGCTGACGCGTCTGGTCCAACCGTGATGGCAGACGGAACGGTCCAATCGATATCGACGGGTTTCGGCAGTAACCTTAGTGCCGCAGTCTTGGCTCGCGCGCGTCGCGGCGACATGCACGCGTTTGAGGCGATCTATCGGCTATACGGCCGCGCTTGCTACAACCTGGCCTTGCGTATCCTCGGCCAGCCGGCCGCCGCCGAAGACATGGTGCAGGATGTGTTCGTGCGACTGATCGAACGCATCGGCAGCTATCGTGGCGACGCACCGTTCGGTGCCTGGCTAAAGCGAATGGCGTCGAATGCGATCATCGACGCGCTCCGACATCGGTCCTATCGCGAGGTGGGCAACGAAGACATCGTCGCCGCAGCGGTGGAAACGGGGGCGGCGCCTGAGGCGACGATCGATGCATGGACCTTGCTGCAGCGCTTGCCGCCGCGCAGCCGCGCCATCGTCGTGCTGAGCCACTGGGAGGGTTTTACTCATCTGGAACTTGGTGAACGCTTTGGCCGGTCGGAGAGTTGGTCCAAGTCAATCCTTGCGCGAGCAATGCATCAACTCAAGGCCGGCGGCACCAATAGAAATAATGAGGGCGACAACGAATGAGTGACCACGATCCATCAGCCGCGCGCCTGCCTGCCCTGCCCGAATTCGAGCCAGCGGCCAACCTGTGGTCGCGCATCGAGCGGCGTCATGCTCGTCGTCGGCTATATCGCACTCGGGTTGCGGCCGGCGGCATCGCCTCTGTTTTCGTTGCCGCCGTTGCGGTTTTTGCGTTCCACGCACCCACGCGCGCCAACGATGTATTGGCTCAGCAGCGTCAAGAGACGATGCAGCTGGAGCAGGATTGGGAAGCGCTCGGCAAGATTACTGCTGACGGTGGATATGCCAGGCTGCGGTCATTCGATGTCGCCCTGCAACAGGCTTACGACCGTCGCGTCGAAGGCGATGAACTTGATCGATTGTGGAGTGAACGCAACCAGGTGTTGCGCGATTTGATCAGGACCCGGCGTAATGGGGCCGCCGCTACTCACGAATCCGATTCATTGATATCAATTTGAGAATGGCTCATTGGGCTCCCCTGATGGAACCCGTCGAAAGGAGAGTGACCATGCAGCGCCCATCACAATCGACCAGATTCCTCGCGCAACTGACGCCAATTTTATTGGCACTTTTGTTCGCGGTGAGCGCAAATGCCAGCCAAGCAGAAGGCAATCCGGCAGAGGCGGAACAGCGTCTGCGCGCCGGCATGCAGGAAATGCTGGTTGACCTCGCCAACAAGGGTGAACTCGTTGACGGCAGCGGAGCGCCGATGAATTTAAACATTTCCGAACCGGCGCGCGAGGTCGACAACCTCGGCGTCGTCATCAGCGGCAACGACAGTGACGGTGCTGGGTTGGCGATTGTGGCGGTTACGCCTGGCGGCGCGGCTGCTCGGATGGGCGTGCATAGCGGTGATCGACTGACCGCCGTGAATGATACCGGTCTGACCGACCTTGGCCGCGACGCGGGAAATCAGTCGCGAGCGGTCGCCGTGATGCGCACCGAGATCGCCAAGATTGGTGACGGCGGCAAGATACGCCTGACGGTGGATCGCGACGGTCGACGTATTTCGTTCGAGGGTCGCTTGCAGCGACTGCAACTGCCGTCGCTCCAGTTGAGCGTAGGCGACGGCGTGCAGGTTGCGTCGACCGCTGGCGTCAGTGATGAGTCCGCGGCAGGCTGTGGCCGCATCAATGAATTCGACGTTGCACCTCGACAGAAGCAACTGCACCGCGCCCAGCTGATTTTTATCGACGGCAACTCGCCAGGACCTAGTGGTTCGCCCAGTTTTCGGCTGTCGGCGGGTCGACATACGTTGACCGTTGCCGAAGAAATCGAGGATCGCTATCTGTCGTTCAACAACCGTTTGCGCAATTCCAGCAGCGATCGATACAAGAAAATCGAGGTCGACGTGAAGCCCAATACCACTTACTACCTTGCTGCCCGACTCAACGACGACAAGGTGGACCAATGGCGCGACGGCGCTTATTGGGACCCGGCGCTGTGGCTGGAGAAAACTGAACGTTGCACGCCGTGACCCGGCTCAGCGTCAACATCAACAAGGTCGCAGTATTGCGCAACTCGCGCGGCGGAGACTTGCCTGATCCGGTTGTCGCGGCACGTGTCGCGATTGCAGCGGGTTGCCACGGCATCACCGTTCACCCACGGCCAGACCAGCGTCACATTCGCGCCGATGACGTGCCACGTATCGCCGGCGTACTTGGCGATGTCGAGTACAACCTTGAAGGAAATCCTTTTGCGCCGGCGCGTGGAAGCTATCCGGGTTTCATCGAGCTGGTGCGTCAGGTTCGCCCGGCACAGGCCACGCTGGTACCGGATGGGGATGGCCAGATAACCTCGGATCACGGTTTCGACTTGGCCGCCGACGCACGGCGCCTGCGGCCGCTAGTTGCGGAACTAAAATCGCTGGGCTGTCGGGTCAGCCTGTTCATGGATGCCGGCGCGGATGACTTCGATGGCATCGCCGAACTTGGTGCGGACAGCATCGAGTTGTATACCGGTCCATACGCCGCGGCGCACGCCGGCGGTAACGCGGATGTCGCGCTTGCTGCCTGCGTGCGTAGTGCCGAGCGGGCACGTGCTTGTGGCCTTGCAGTCAACGCCGGCCACGATCTCGACCAATCCAACCTTGCTGATTTGATCGCCGCAATACCGACACTCGCCGAGGTGTCCATCGGCCATGCGTTGTTTTCCGAAGCGCTGTACGACGGCCTTGATGTCACCGTGCGGCGCTATCTCGCTATCCTGGGCGCGCCACGACTCCGGTGATGTGACGGCGTTCGCGCTGAACACGTTTCAGATCGAATCGCTCGCATCGGAGATAAAAAAACGCCGCGACGAATCGCGGCGTTTTGTTCCTGTACCACTACGTGCCGGTTATTCGCCGGTCGTGATGAATCCGATCTTGACCATACCGGCGCTTTTCGCTTCGGCCATCACGGTCGCAATGTTCTGGTACTGCGTCTTCTTTTCGGCACGAATCTGCAACTCAGGCTGCGGCGTGCGCTGGGCAACCACCCGTAACTGGGCCTGCAACATCGCGTCGGTGATCGGCTCGTCGTTCCAGAACAGGTCGCCCGATTCCTTCACGGCAAGATCGATCGGATCGGGCGGTGTGTCCTGCTGGACATTCGGATTGGCCTGAGGAAGGTCGATCCGGATTTTGTGGGTCATCAGTGGCGCCGTGATCATGAAGATGATCAGCAACACCAGCATCACGTCGACCAGCGGCGTGACGTTGATTTCCGACATTGGGGCTCCTTGGCCGCCCCCGCCTGCACTGAATGCCATGGCTTACTTCCTTACGGCAGTGGTCGTCGTCACGCCTTCGATACGGGAACCGGTAGCGAAGAAGTCGTGCAGGTCATGCGCGAATTCGTCGAAGCGGGCGTAGGTGAGGCGATTGGAACGAACGAAGAAGTTGTACGCGAGCACGGCGGGGATGGCGACGAACAGACCAAACGCAGTCATGATCAGCGCTTCGCCAACGGGGCCGGCCACAGCGTCCATCGATGCGTTGCCGGTGGCAGCGATTCGGATGAGAGCGTGGTAGATGCCCCAGACCGTGCCGAGCAGACCAACGAACGGCGCCGCCGAACCGACCGTGGCGAGCACGGTGAGGCCGGTTTCCAATCGCAGGCTTTCACGCGAGACAGCCTGGCGCAGCGAGCGGTCGATGAATTCAGAGCGATTAAGTGATTCAGCCAGTCGGTTGCCGGTTGCCGTCTCATCGCGCTGGTGATGAGCCGCTGCCGACGCACTGTCGAGTGCGATCTTCGAGAAGGGCTCGCCTTTGCTCTCACCTTCCAGAGAGCGGATCGCGTCCTGCAACGACGGTGTTTCCCAGAACGTGCTGATGACGCGCTCTGTGCGCGACTTCAACCGCACGTTGCGCAGGAAGTTGTAGACGATATAGAACCACGACATCAGCGACATGATGACCAGCGTGACGAACACGATCCAGCCAAGCGGGTCGAAGTTGTGGATCAGGTGGTCGAAGCCCATTGCATTCATGGCTTCGGCGTTGGAGCTACCGGCCGCACCCGGGGCGGCGATAGGGGCTTGTGTGGCTTCTTGCATGGCTATAACCCTGTAAAGAGAGAACTATTCTGGAGAATTATTCGGTGAGTTTCCAACTGATCGGCACCAGCACGTAACCGCGCGTCGGCTGACCGCCCTTTGATCCCGGGTTGAAAACCCAGTTTTTCACCGCGGCGATAGCCGCGTTGTCCAGCAAGCGTGAACCGCTCGATTTCTCGACGGTGACTTCTTCCGGTACGCCGTTAAGCCCAACCAACACCTTCAGCAAGGTTTCGCCTTCCTGGCGCTGACGTGCTGCCTGAATCGGATACTTCGGTGGCCGCATCTTACGGTAGCTGACGTTCTCGCTCGGCGCGATGTCGGCCGGCGGCGCAGGCGGCGCAGGAGGCGCAGGAGGCGGCGCAGGCACCGATTGTGGCGTCACTTCCTCGACGACGACGACCGGCGGTGGATCCGGCGGTGGCGTCCGTGGCGGTGGCGTCTTGACGATGATTTTCGGCGGTGGCCGCTTCGGCGGTTCCGGCGGAGGTGGTGGCGGCGGCGGCGGCGGCGGCGGCGGTTCGATGAACTCTACCGTCACCTTGGTGTCTTTCTCTTTCTCTTTCGCGGTCGGTGGCGCGGCTGGGGCCATGATCATTGCGAAAGCGAACGCATGCAATGCGAAGGCGCCCGTGTAAGCCGACACTCGTCGCCAGCTGAAGCTTTTGTCGTCACGCGATGAGTATTGCTCTGCCATTTTTTGGACCAAGAGTTGCCGGGGCGGACTTCCTATCGCACCGCCATCATTCGACGGCGGTGGGAGAGACGTGTGCTGCGTATTTGAAACTTACAGCATGCGGCGTTGCTCGTACAAGCAGATTCCCGCCACATGATTGTTTAAATCATTGTCACTGGCCGGTTTTCGAGCCAGCCTTGGGTGTTTTCTTGATCTTGACCCCGGTACGTGACGCCTTCATGCGCTGCTCGGCCATGTTTTTCGTCGTTGGATAGCCAGCCGCCTTTTTCCAATCCGCCATCGCTGCGGCGTCCTGTTTCGTTTCGCTGTTGGCATCTCCGCGGATCAGGTAGGCCTCGCCTTCCTGCTTGAAGTTTCCCTTCTGGATAGCGAGATCCATCGCCTCCTTGGCTTCGCGCGACTTCTCGGTGTAGTACAGCAGATAGCCGCGCTGGTAGTCGACATAGCCGTCTTTCGCGAGCGGTGATGCCTTGGCGTAGGCGGCAAGCGCGCCTGCGTCATCTTCGGCCTGCGCGCTCGTATCGCCGAGCAGGCGATACGTTTCAAGGTCGCCCTGGACGATCCCCTTGTCGAGACCTTCCTTGAGCACCGCAGCGGCGTCCTTCGGCTTTTCCGCGTTGGCGTAAAGCTTGGCCAGCTGTACATAGTCATCGCTGGTCGTGATCAGTCCATCGATCTTGGCTTTGGACAGAAGTGCCAAGGCGGCGGGATAGTTGTCGCCCTGGATGTAGACGGTCGCCAATTGCTTGACCAGCTTGATGTCACCCGGATTTTTTGCCAATGCTGCCTTTGCCACCTCGGCTGCCTGCGGGAACTGGTTCAGTTCGAAGTAGCTGGCCATCAAAATCTGGTTCCAGCTTTCGTTGGTCTTGTCGCTGGCCGCAATGGCCTTTTTCATCGCGTCGATGGCGTCCTGAAACTTGTCGAGGCGGTAGTAGGCGTTGCCACGCAGAGCGTCAGAATCCGCCGTGGTCTTGCCGCCTTCGGCCGCCCACTTGTCAAGAGTGTTCAGGCCATCCTGATATTTTTCGGCCTGGATCTGTAACTGGGCCAAGCGATACATGGTGGCGAAGTGGGCATCGTTTGGCATGCCATTGGCGTCGAGCGCTGCTTGGGTCTCGCTGATTGACTTGTCATCCTGGTCCAGCTCGCTGTAAACGCTGCTCAAAAGCTGATGCGCGTACGAAACGGCATAAGTGCTCTTGGACGTGTTAATGACTTCCTGCAGCAGCTCCTGCGCTTTGGCGTTGTCTTCGCCGATCAGTTCTTGTGCCTTGGTGAGCTTCTTCTGATCGGGTGCTTTGAGGTCGTTCTTGGGTTCGCTGCGCTTGGCGTTCGGGTATTCCGCTGCCGCCTTGGCGGCTGCATAGGCGTGGCCGCTGGTACCGAGGGCGGCCGTGAACGTCAAGATCAGGGTGCACAGGACGGGTTGCAGAAGTTTTCTGAAATTCATGGCGGGGCCTCAAGGTAACGGCGTTCGCGAATGGTCGCGTGGGCCGGCGAGATTAACCTTGCTGCGCGGAAATGCACAAGTTCCAGCGCAACAATCCGGGCCTGCGCATTCAGGCCACGCAATGCATGGCCAATCTCGCACAGGCCTGGCCAACCGATATGCCGTTGGCGCGGTGCGCTTCTTTGACGGCAGAGCGGTCATCTGGCCATCTGGCGAGGCGGCGAAATGTGAAGCGGGAGGAAGTTTCGCGACCCCCTCTCCTCTACCTCAGGTGTCGGCTTGATGCCTGTGAAGGCATCGTGCCGCCTGCGCAGTGTTCATTGAGAGTACCGCTAGACGTCGAGGTTGCTGACCCGTAACGCGTTCTGCTCGATGAATTCGCGGCGCGGCTCGACCACGTCGCCCATCAGTGTCGAGAAGATCTGGTCAGCAATCACCGCGTCTTCCACGGTCACCTGGAGCAGACGACGGGATTCTGGGTTAACCGTCGTTTCCCACAGCTGTTCGGGATTCATTTCGCCCAGGCCCTTGAAGCGCTGGATAGTGCGACCGCGCTTGGCTTCGTCCATCAGCCAGGTGTACGCCTCTGCGAAGGTTGCTACGGCTTGAACCTTATTGCCGCGACGAATCTCGGCACCTGGCATAACCAGTTCATTTTGTTGCAGCGCAGCATCAGCAATGGCGCGGAATTCGTTGGAGACGAAGAACGCCGACGGAATCACCTGCAGGTGGTTCAGACCATGCTGCGCACGCTCCACGACCAACGCCGGCGGATGATCTTCGGTTGCGGGCTGAATTCGCAACGAATAGCGCGGCCGGCCCAGCCCGCTGCTGTTCAGCTTGTTCTGAATTGCGCCCATCCACGCGGAAAGCGCTGAATCGTCTTGCCACGCCGCCTCGGATGCCGGCGGCTGTGTCGACAGGAAGGCACCGAGCAACGGCTTGTCATAGCGCGCGCCCAATCGTTCGATCTGGTCGAGAGCCGATTGATGGCCCGACAACAGCATTTCCAGGGCTGTGCCACTGATCGGCGGTGCCTCGGCGCTGTAACGCAATTCGGCGTTGTCGACGGCGTTGGAGATGAGGTATTCGCTCAACGCGCCGTCGTCCTTCAGATACAGCTCTTGCTTGCCCTGCTTGAGCTTGTACAGAGGCGGCAGGCCAATATAGATGTGACCGCGTTCAAGCAATTCCGGCATCTGTCGAAAGAAAAAGGTCAGAAGAAGGGTGCGGATGTGCGAGCCATCGACGTCAGCGTCAGTCATCAAAATGATGCGGTGATAACGCAGTTTGTCGATGTTGAATTCGTCCTTGCCGATACCGCAACCGAGCGCAGTAATAAGGGTACCGACCTCGGCGGATCCCAACATGCGATCAAAACGGGCGCGCTCGACGTTGAGAATCTTGCCTTTCAGCGGCAGCACGGCCTGGGTCTTGCGGTTGCGGCCTTGCTTGGCCGAGCCGCCTGCTGAGTCTCCCTCGACAATGAACAGCTCGGACAGCGCCGGGTCTTTTTCCTGACAATCAGCCAACTTGCCGGGCAGACCGGCGATATCCAGTGCGCCCTTGCGGCGGGTCATCTCGCGCGCCTTGCGGGCGGCGTCGCGAGCGCGAGCAGCGTCGACCACCTTGGCACCGATTGCCCTGGCTTCGCTCGGGTTTTCGAGCAGGAACTCGTCAAGCTTGTGGTTGACAATCTGCTCGACGACGCCCTTCACTTCGCTGGATACCAGTTTGTCCTTGGTCTGCGACGAGAACTTTGGATCGGGCACCTTCACTGACAGCACCGCGATCAGGCCTTCGCGCATGTCGTCGCCCGACAGCGTGACTTTGGCCGTACGTTGCAAGCCGATCGATTCGATGTAGTTGCCCAGCGTGCGGGTCAGCGCGGCACGGAAGCCGGCCAGATGCGTGCCGCCATCTTTTTGCGGGATGTTATTGGTGAAGCAGAACACGTTTTCCTGATAGGAATCAGTCCACTGCAGCGCCACTTCAACGGTCATGCCGTCCTGCTCGGCGGTCAGGAACATCACCTTGGGGTGCAACGGCGTCTTCAGATGCGCCAGGTGTTCGACGAACGATCGGATACCGCCGAGGTATGCGAATACATCGCGGCGCTCGGTGCGTTCCTCGATCAACTCAATTTGAACGCCGGAGTTCAGGAACGACAGCTCGCGCAGGCGCTTGGCCAGAATGTCGTAGTGGAACTCGATATTGGTGAAGGTCAGCGGACTGGGCGTGAACTGAACCCTTGTGCCGCGTTTGCTCGATGGCTTGACCTGCTTGAGCGGATACAGCGGATCGCCGTGGGCGTATTCCTGCTGGTACTCGAAACCGTCGCGACTGATCGTCAACAACAGGTGTTCGGACAGCGCATTGACCACCGACACGCCGACGCCATGCAGGCCACCGGAAACCTTGTAGGAGTTGTCATCGAACTTGCCGCCAGCGTGCAGCACGGTCATCACCACTTCCGCGGTCGACCTGCCCTCTTCCGGATGCATCGTCACCGGAATGCCGCGCCCGTTGTCGGACACGCTGACCGATCCATTGGCATGCAAGGTCACGATCACGTGGTCGCAATAGCCAGCCAGCGCTTCGTCGATCGAGTTGTCGACCACCTCGAAAACCATATGGTGCAGACCGGTGCCATCGTCCGTGTCGCCGATATACATGCCGGGACGCTTGCGGACAGCTTCCAGGCCCTTCAACACCTTGATCTTGCTGGAGTCGTAATTGCCGGCGTTGTTGTCGTTGTCGTTGTTTTCGTTCATGACGCTCCATGCTCGCGCCGCAGCAAATGCCGGGCTCGCGATTCAGGCGATAGGATGGTCGCAATTATATCAGTGGAGCGACCGAACCATGTTCCACGTGGAACATGGCGACGGGAAATGTTGCATTGCGCAAACTATCGGGTAGCGTCACGCCGGTCACAAGAACCTGTGTATCGAATTCTCTTAGGGCGTCGATCACCGCCTGCTGGTGCCTTGCATCGAGCTCGGAGGCAAGATCGTCAAAACACAAAATCGGCCAATGGCCTTGAACTTGTGCATGAAGCCGCGCCTGGGCCAACAGACACGCCAACGCCACCAGCTTTTCCTGCCCGCGGGAATAATGCTCGCGTCGTGGCGTGTGTTGGAATGTGACTGACCAATCAGCCCGATGCGGGCCACGCGTCGTATGGCCGCGTTCGCGATCACGCACAAGGCGCGCTGAGAGTGAATCGCGTAGGGCAATGCCCGCGTCCCACCCACGCGCCAAATCAAGCGCGGGTTCGCCTAACTCGGGAATGAGACGTTCGGTGAAATACTCCAGGTGCACACGCAGGCGGTTGACATAGTTATGGCGACTGTCGGCTAGCGATTCGCCTGATTCCGCCAACTCCGCGTCCCACGGCTCAAATTCGCTGTTGGCTGCGCCTTGTCTCAACAGCGAGTTACGTTGTTTGAGCGCGCGCTGGTAGCGACGCCACCGTGCAAGGAACAAATGTTCCACGTGGAACACTCCCCAATCCATGAACTGTCGACGAGTTTCCGCTGGCCCGGCAATCAGGTCGTGCGAGCCCGGCTCAAAGCAGACAACGGCGCAACGCTCGACCAACTCCCCAATCGGAACCGTCTCGCCTTCGACCCGCGCCATCACTTTTCCTTCCGTACGCGCCAGCCCTACTCGCAACTGTTCGCCTGAATTCCGTGAGAGAAGGCCAAAGATCGAGAACCCCTCGCTACCGTCACGCTGTATACCCACACGTCCTCCGCTACGGAACGAATGCCCGTGCGAGAGCATGTACGCTGCTTCCAAGATCGTCGTCTTGCCGACTCCGTTGTCGCCGACGAATGCGTTCCAACCAGGTTCCAGCGCTAACGTCAGCTGCTCAAAGCGACGCAAATTTTCAAGGCGAAGTTCGATCAGGCGCACGCCGCGCCCCACGATATGCAATCAATAAAAAGCCCACGGTGAATTGCCGTGGGCCATGGGTAAACCGAGACCATACCGATGGGTCAGAGCCGCAGCGGCATGATCACGTGGCGTGCGTCATCATTGTCAGGCTTACGCAGCAGACATGAGGACTGTGCATCGCGCAGACACAAGAGCACTTCATCGCCACCAATCGCGCTCAGCGCATCCTGCAAATAATTCACGTTGAACCCGACTGACAGCTCGGCGACACCGGTCTGCGCTTCGACCTCCTCAACGGCCTCTTCCTGTTCCGGATTGTGGGCAATGATGCGCAAACGATTTGGCGCAACTTCCAGCTTTACGCCACGGTACTTCTCGTTCGACAAGATGGCAGCGCGCTGCAAGGCAGATCTGAACTCGTCGCGATTGACCCGAATTTCCTTGTCGGCACCGACCGGGATCACTGCCTCGTAATCCGGGAAGCGCCCATCGATGAGCTTTGACGTGAAGGTGACGGCACCGCGGCGCACCCGCAGATGATTACGAGCAAATTCCAGCTCAACATCGCCGTCGCCGCTTTCAAACAGGCCCATCAACTCCATGACGCCCTTGCGTGGAATGATGATCTGGCGCCGTGCCGTCACCGCGGATTCCAGCCGCGTTTCAGCAAGCGCGAGTCGGTGTCCATCAGTAGCGACACAACGCAGGCTGTCTTCACGCAAATCCAGCAACAGGCCATTCAAGTAATAGCGGACGTCCTGGTGCGCCATCGCGAAACTGGTCTGGTCCATCAAGGCCTTCAACGAGGCTTCCGGCAAAGTCACCTTTTCGATCGCTTCGATGCCATCGGTGGTTGGGAACTCGGACGCCGGCAAAGTCGCCAACGTAAATCGGCTACGGCCAGCGTTGACCACCACCTTTTCGCCGTTCTGTTCCATCTTGATCTTGCAGCCATCCGGCAATGCCCGACAGATGTCGAACAGCTTGCGGGCGGGGATGGTGACCTCCCCATCGGCCATGTCGTCAGCTGTGGTGCGTGACACCATCTCAACTTCAAGATCGGTACCTGTCAGCGCAAGCTCAGTACCCTGGACGACAAACAACAGATTCGCGAGAACGGGAAGCGTCTGGCGTCTTTCGACAACGCCAACCACCTGCTGCAGTGATTTCAACAACGTCTCTCGTTGGATGGTCAAGCGCATGGCGATTCCGTCTTCTTCTAGTTTGTATTTGGAAAGAAAGATTGGTTGTTGTTTGTGCTGTGGGTAACTTTTAAAACACTATTTATCTATAAAAATCAATATTTTACTGGATATTTTAACAAGCGGAAATTGTACTGTCCGAGTGTTGATGGTTTGTGGATAACTTCGGAAAGCAAAACAATCCACACCTCCCCCACAACCTTCCCGCAAACCATCCACCACGTTCAACCGGTCAGTGCACGCACCAGTTTTTCCCAATCCTGCTTGATCCGGCCATCGGTCTCGCGCAGCGCCGCAATCGTCCGACAGGCATGCAGCACCGTCGTGTGATCGCGGCCGCCAAACGCTTCGCCAAGTTCTGGCAGGCTGTGCTCTGTGAGTTCCTTGGACAAGGCCATCGCCATCTGCCGAGGCCGAGCCACGGAACGACTACGCTTAGGGGACAACATGTCGGACATACGCAACTGGTAGTAGTCTGCCACCGTTTTCTGAATGTTGGGTACCGTGATCGCCTGTGCATGTACGGTCAGCAGATCGCGCAGCGATTCCTGAGCGAATTCCGGCGTGATCGGCCGACGCTCGAAGTTCGATTTGGCGACCAGCGTGTTCAGTGCGCCCTCCAGATCACGAACGTTGGAACGCATCCGCTTGGCCATCAATTGGGCCACTTCCACTGGCAGGTCGACGTTCTTGGAGTGCGCTTTGCTCAACAGGATCGCCGCACGGGTTTCAAAGTCCGGCGGCTCGATCGCCACCGATAGGCCCCAGCCCAGGCGCGACTTCAAGCGCGGCTCCAGGTTTTCGACCTCTTTTGGATATCGGTCACAGGTCAGGATGATCTGCTGCTTGCCTTCGAATAGCGCATTGAAGGTGTGGAAGAACTCTTCCTGGGTGGTGTTCTTGCCGGCGAAAAACTGGATGTCATCGATCAGCAAGGCATCCACCGAGCGGTAGCGACGCTTGAAATCGTCCATGCTCTTTTGCGCGAGCGCCTTGACCATACTTGTCACAAATTGCTCGGAGCGCAGGTAGAGCACCTTGCAGTCTGGATCGTTCTGCCGCATCAGGTTGCCGGCGGCGTGCATCAAGTGGGTTTTACCCAGACCGGTGCCGCCATATAGCAACAGAGGGTTGTAGGCAGTGCCCGGATTCATAGCTACCTGCAAGGCCGCTGCCTTGCCGAGTTGATTGGATTTGCCCTCGACGAAATTGTCGAACGTGTAGTTCGGATCGATGGCTGCGGAGGTTTCGGCGCCGTTATGACGCCGACCAGCGGTTCCGTTCTTTGAGGGCGGTGCTGGGCTATCAGGGCTGGCTGGCATTGCCGCAGCGCGCCTTCCTTCCGAGGTCCCCACACCGATGCGTATGTCGACCGATCGGCCTGCGTCATGCGCGACGACTGCCGAGATATGGTCCAGATAACGTTCCCGGACGGCGTCCACCGTATAGGCATTAGGCGCCAGCAACTGGATGCCGCTGCCGTTTTCGCTCGCCTGCAGGGGTGCCAGCCAAGCATGCACTTCCTCGGCTGTCAGTTCCGCTCGAAGGCGCGCCAGGCAGCGCTGCCACAGTTCGCTCATCGTTGATCTCAAATGCGCGCGTCGCTGCGGCGTGCCGCATTGATCGCGAAGGGCTGGGCAGTCTACCAGCCTGCGAACGTCCCGACCGGGCCGATTGGTCAACCCCACGCAGACCGACCGCTCGACCCGGAAACCGACCCGCCTTTGACAGATCAGCGCCACAGCCGTTAGACTCGCCGACCTTTTTTGCATCCCTGACGAGCCGATCATGGCGACCAAGCGTACTTACCAGCCCAGCAACCTCAAGCGTGCACGCGACCACGGTTTCCGTGCCCGCATGAAGACGCGTAGTGGCCGCGCCATTATCAACGCCCGCCGTGCCAAAGGGCGCAAGCGCCTCAGCGTCAGCGGTTGATCGCGTGACCGAGCGCGGCAAGGGCGGCGCAAGCTTCCCACGCAGCGCGCGAGTGTTGAAACCTGCGGAATTTCTCGCCCTGCGCCGTAACAGTCGACGCATCAGCGTTGGCCATTTCCATGCCGAAGCATCAGCCAGCGCGCGCGGCACAGCGCGCGTCGGCATGGCCGTATCGCGACGTGTATCCAAACGCGCCGTTGTGCGCAACCGCATCAAGCGACAGGTTCGCGAATCATTCCGACATTGTCTTGGAACTCTGCCGAGCTTCGACGTGATGGTTGTGGCCCGCGGCTCTGCTGCAACCCAGGACAACGCCGTGTTGCGCGCCGATCTGCAACGGCTCTGGCAACGCCTGTCCGCGCTGGGCCCGTCTGTATCGGCTGAGACTGCATTGAAGCCGACGCCCTCGGCCGGCACAATAGCGGGTTGAATCCCACCTTTCTTTCACCAGCCAGCGCCTCGCTGCCGTTGCTCCTGCCTGTCGCCACCGCGCTGGCCTGCAAGCCGGAATGGCGTAACTGGCCGCATTGGTTGCAAACCCGCCCATGATGAACAGCCCGCGTTCCTTCCTGTTGCTTGCCTTGCTGATGCTCGGCTATTTGATGTGGGCACAGTGGCAGCAGGATTATGCGAGCGGCGTGCTGCCCGTTGCGGAGACAATCGCAACGCCAGCGGTTCCAGACGATGTGCCTGCTGCTTCAACACCCAGCGCGACGCCCGCAGCGCCGGGCGAAATACCGACCGCATCCGCAGCGGCATCAGCTCCGGCAGCCATTCCGACAGCCGCAAACGCCGCAGCTGCGGTTTCCAGCGCCAATCGCATCAGCGTCACCACCGATCTGTTGCACGTGGAAATCGATCCACGTGGCGGCAGCATCGTCATCGCCGAACTGCTCGCGTATCCGCGTGATCCGAAGACCGCGCAGCCATCAGTTCGCTTGTTCGACGACAACGCCGACACCTTCTTCGCCGCGCAAAGCGGTCTGGTCAGTTCGACCGGCGCGGCACCCGATCACCAGGCGCTGTACCAGTCCGCGCAAAACGAGTATCGGCTCGCCGACGGCCAGGCCAGCATTGATGTCCCGCTGACCTGGACCGACCCTTCCGGCATCAGCGTGCGCAAGGTGTTCCGCTTTGAGCGCGGCAGCTACGTGATTGATCAGCGCAGCGAAATCAGCAACGCCAGCGCTGCTGCGTGGACCGGTAACAGCTACCAGCAATTGCAGCGCGTGCCGATCGTATTCGACGTGTCGGGCATCAAGGCCTACACCAACACCGAGCACTACAGCTTCGTTGGCGCGGCCGATTACAGCCCCCAGGACAAATTCCAGAAGCTCGCGTTCGGCAAGTTCGACAAGGATCCGCTGAAGAAAGATGTGCAGGGCGGATGGATCGCGATGATCCAGCATTACTTTTTCGCCGCCTGGATTCCGCCCGCCGATCAGAGCGCCACGTACACCACCAACACGCTGCCCAACAATGGCCAGCCGCGTTACCTGATCCGCAGCGTGTCGGCGCCCATCACCATCGCGCCCGGCGCTCAGCAGACGGTCGATGCGCGCTTGTATGTCGGCCCCAAGTTGCAGGACACCATCGACAACGTGGCGCCAGGCCTGTCGCTGACGGCGAACTACGGCATCTTCACCATCATCTCCAAGCCGCTGCACTGGGTGTTGTCCAAGCTGCACGCCATCACCGGCAACTGGGGTTTCGCGATCATCCTGCTGGTGCTGTTGATCAAGGCGGTGTTCTTCAAGTTGAGCGAAGCGCAGTACCGCTCGATGGCGAAGATGCGAAAGATGCAGCCGCGCATTGCGGCGCTCAAGGAGCGTTACGGCGACGACAAGCAGAAAGTCAACGCCGCGATGATGGAGATTTACCAGAAGGAAAAGATCAACCCGCTCGGCGGCTGCTTGCCAATGCTGATCCAGATGCCGGTGTTCTTCGCGCTCTACTGGGTGCTGCTGGAAAGCGTCGAGCTGCGCCACGCGCCGTTCATTGGCTGGATCCATAACCTGTCCGCGCCCGACCCGTATTTCGTGCTGCCGATCTTGAACGCCGCAACGATGATCGCGACGCAGTACATCTCACCCGCGACCGGTATGGACCCGACCCAGGCCAAGATCATGAAAGTGATGCCGGTGATGTTCTCTGTGTTGTTCGCCTTCTTCCCAGCCGGCCTCGTCCTGTACTGGACCACCAACGGCATGCTCTCGCTGGCCCAGCAGTGGATCATCACCAAGCGCGTCGAATCCAGCGACAACAAGCCCAAGCCTAACGGCAAGGGTAAGGGCGTCGCCATCAAGGCGAGGTAGCGCTGCTGCGCGGACGCCTGCGAGGCCACGCGTGAACCATAGCGACACCATCGTCGCCATCGCCACGGCCGCCGGAATCGGCGGCATTGGCGTGCTGCGTATCTCCGGTGCCAGCGCGCCGGTCATCGCGAAAAAGTTGCTGGGTAGAACTCCGAAACCGCGTCACGCGCACTACGCCACGTTCCGCAATAACGATGGCGAGACCATCGATCACGGTTTGCTGTTGAGCTTCCCGGCGCCACATTCCTACACCGGCGAAGATGTCGTCGAGCTGCAGATCCACGGCAGCCCCGTCGTATTGCACCAACTGCAATCGCGCATCGTCGAACTCGGTGCACGCTTGGCTCGCGCAGGAGAATTCTCCGAACGCGCATTCTTGAATGGCAAGCTCGACCTGGCCCAGGCCGAAGCCGTCGCCGATCTGATCAGCAGCGGCTCGGTCGCTGCCGCCAATGCCGCGATGCGCAGCCTGGATGGCGAGTTCTCGCGACGCGTGCAGGCATTGCTTGAAGCCGTGATCCGCCAGCGCGTCTGGATCGAAGCCGCGATTGATTTTCCCGAAGAAGAAATCGATTTTCTCGCCGATTCGCGCCTGCAGGAAGGCTTCGTCGCCTTGAATGCGCAGACCGATGAATTGCTTGCATCCGCGCGGCGCGGACTGCGCCTCAACAACGGGTTGCACGCCGTCATTGTCGGACGCCCGAATGCCGGTAAGTCGAGCCTGCTCAATGCCCTCGTCGCGACCGATCGCGCCATCGTCACCGACCAGCCTGGTACCACGCGCGACGTATTGCGCGAAACGGTTGATCTCGACGGCATCGGCCTGACCCTGGTCGACACCGCCGGCTTGCGCGAGGCGGCTGACCGCGTTGAAGAAGAAGGAATCCGTCGCACCCACGACGAAATGACCCGCGCTGATCTGACCTTGCTGGTAACCGAATCACCGGAATACCTGTCGGGCGATGATCTGGTTCTCCGTTATCCGTTGAAGCCAGAATCGTCACTGATCATCCACAACAAGATTGACTGTCACGGCATCGCGCCACGCCGCGAAATCCTCGACGGCGCCACCCATCTATGGCTGTCGGCTACAACCGGCGAAGGCCTTGATTTATTGATCGAAGAGTTACAACGTCGCGCCGGAAAATTCGACGATCACGAAGGAGCATACACAGCCCGTGCCCGTCACGTCAGCGCACTCGAGCGCGCCCGCAATCACTTGCAAGCAGCCGCTTCTGCACTGGAATTTTCCAAGGCAGGCGAACTCGCCGCCGAAGAACTGCGCCAGGTCCAACACGCCTTCGGCGAAATAACCGGCGAGTTCCACAACGACGATCTGCTGGGAGAAATCTTCGGCTCGTTCTGTATCGGAAAGTAGAGTGGTCTTGCTGAACTTCCTATACAAACCGCCTCGCGATCTAGCCAACGGGAAAAGCAATGTTCTTCCATGGAGATCTTGACTTATCCGAAGCTTATCAGCCATTGCGGGGATGATGGTTCCAGCCAGCTTGTCAGGTATCTCTGCGGTGATCGTGTTGAGATTTCGCGGCGCTTGCTGCGACGTCCCTCAAGGTGGCGGCGATCGTTTCAAAGTGGTCGTCGTCCAGCCACAAGCTGTTGGTGACAGTCAGCATGCGCGACGCCAGGTCGCGCGCATTCGGCACGTCCGCGCCCACAAAACGATCAGCGAGTTCGGGGTAGTCGGGCAGGGCATGGATGAAGAGACGAGTGACACCCAGAGGTGATCGCCACAGGCGTTGTAACGCTCGATCGCGAGAATCCTGGTTCGCCATCACGATCATCAACATCGGCCAAGTGCCCACACCCTCACCTGGTGCGTCGTCCATAACCTCGATACCTTCTATTCGCCGAAGCTGCGCGATGCGTCGGCCCGCTTGAGCGGAACACGATTGAATGAATGCGGGAAGACGACGGCTTGCGCGCGCCGCGACCAAGCCTCGCCAGCGACCGGCACGGTGACGCGGAAAGTTGAAATGAAAACAATCACCAACCGCTGCTACCAAGTCGCCACGATCAAGGTCACGACGCCTGGGCCAGCCATAAACAGTGCCAAGCAAGAGCGGGCGATAACAAATCCCGTAGGCCACCATTTCAAGCGTCCTGCGGAACTCCCAGCCTGGCTGGTTCTTGAGCAACCCTGCGCTGGTCCCTGCGAGTTCCTCACGCAGTTGATCGTCGTGGGTCAACAGCAACCCACCCTCGTAAGTGGTTAACCCCTTGCCGGCCGCCAAACTGAAAAAGCCGATGTCGCCAATGAGGCCAACGCTTCGTCCTTGCTGCCGCGCGCCCAACGCCTGAGCGGCATCCTCGATCACATAAGTCCCGAATTTTCTCGCCACGGCGACAGCGGCCGAAACGTCGGCGATGCGTCCGCCAAGATGGGTTGGCAGCACGACGAGAGTTCGCTCGTTGACCAGCATGACGAGGTGTTCGATATCGAAATCAAAATGGCCATTGCGCACATCGCAAACGACGGTCTGCAAACCGGCCTGTTGGATGGCCATGACAACGAGCGGGCAGGTGTAGGCCGGCACGATGACATGGTCGCGCTTTGGCTCTCGTCTTCGCAGGGTGAGCAGGGCGATCAACAAGCACACGGTGCCCGAGCATTCGTACTGCATGCGCGGTGTATCCAAAAGCGCGGAAACGGCATCGCCGAGGTTTTCACCATGACCGACGAGGTCGCTCAAGTGCAGCGGCAGACCGGCAGTGGGCGGCAGCTCGAACACCGAGGTCAGCGGTCCGGCTTGACGACGCCGTCTGCCGTCGGCGTGCTTTCCGCCAGCGCCAGGCAAAGGATGCCGGCGACGATCGCGGCAGCACCCGCCAAGCGAACGATCGTCAAAGGTTCTGCGAACAACCAATAGGAAGCCAGCATCACGCTCACAACCTCAAGGTGCGAAGCGGCGAAAGCGGGGCCGATGGGTGCGCGCCGCAGCAGGCTCATCCAACATACAAAGGCACCGACATAGCCAAGCAACGCCCCATAGATATAAATGTGCGAAAACACGCGAATCAGCCAACCCATATTCGGCTCGAGCGGAAGCGCGTGTTCGCCGGCCAGTTTGAAACTGATCTGCGCGAGCGTGTCGAAGCACATCAGCAAAACAAAACCCGCGACGATGTGGCGTTTCATCCACCCGCTCCAACAATGGCAACACCCAGACTGACCAGCGCGATTCCTGCAACACGCAGGCGATTCAAACGCTCACCGAACAACCAATACCCAGCCAACACGATGACGACGATGTTGATCGAGCCAAGCAGCACGCCAGCCGACAGCGGGACCAGCGAGAGAAATGCGAGCCAGGCCAGGAACTCGCCCACGTAGCAACTCACGCCCACCCAAAGCCATGGTCGGCCAGCCATGTAACGCCAGTGCGCCAACATGCCACTCTCGGGCGGCTCGATTGCCGCTGCCTTGAAGGCCAGCTGGCCACCCGTGTCGAGGACGACGTTGACCATCCACAAGGTCATTGCCAGCGCAGACATCGTTCATGCGGCCCGGCGCAGTGCGCAACGCGATGCCGCAATGCGTTGAAAAAAATTGCTGGTGCCCGCAATGAGGGTGCGTCGTTCGCGGTCAATCGTAATCATGTGATAACTGTCCTTGAGCAGCAGCATCTCGAACGGCGCACTGATTCGCGAAGCAACAAGATGGGCATTGGCGATGCTGGCAATGTCATCGTCGACGGCATGGGCGACCAGACAAGGCGACGTAACTTCAGGAAGCAGCTTGCGCACCTTGCGCGACAACGTAAACAGCTCGGCCAAGGAAGGCCAAGGATTCCCAGGCAGTCCGGCGACGCTGCTGTCGGCACCGAACATGGCGTCGGCGACATGCGCGCGAATACGCTCGTCGCGCAAACCGTAGGGAGGGCGTTCGACGAAACTGCGGCGTCGACCAATGCCAAGCCGGCTGATCAGAGGCAGCAGGAACGACAATCGGGCGATCGGTGGAATGCTCCAACCGTCGTATCGGAACGTCGCGCCAAACACACCAACTCCGTGGATCCGGTCGGGTTGCTCTGCAGCCAAACGGAGGGCAAGCAGTGCGCCCATTGAAAGCCCGCATACAAATAAATTCTCGACACGCTCGCGCAGCCATTGCGCTGCCACCTGCACGCTTGCGAACCAGTCTTCCGCGTTGCTTTCGAGCAGGTCATCCACGCTGCCGCAATGTCCAGCGAGCTGCATCCCGTAGACGGTGAATCCCGCGTTGTTAAGCCCCTTGCCAAGTACGCGCATTTCATTGGGTGTGCCAGTCAGCCCGTGGATGAGCAACACGCCGCTAGGTCCACCTTCGAAGAAGAAATCGGTTTTCTGGATCACCGCTTGGCGCCTCGAAAAAATGACCACCAGCACGATGGCAACAGTCAGATAACTCGATTTTCCACGTACAGGGTTTCAACCACCTTTCGACTCCGATAATGCAACTTCGACGCGCAAACCGCGGTGCTGCCGTCCGTGCAGAAATCGCAAACCTGCTCCAAAGTGATTCGCTATCTGGCTGACAATGGCGAGCCCGAGTCCGGTTCCTGGTTCGGCCTGGCCGGGCTCGCGAAAGAAGCGCTCACCCAGCCTTGAAAGATGGATGTCGGCCACCCCCGGGCCATTGTCTTCCACTACCAGCAAGGCATCCGGTCCATCACGGTGCAGGCTGACGGTGATCGAACTCCCATCGCCTGAGTAGCGCAAGGCGTTATCCAGGAGATTGTCGATCAGGTCGAGGAACAGGCCCACATTGCCATCGAGCAGAAATGGCGTAGTTACACCGTCGTACCCCAGATCAATGTGTCGGGTCAGCGCCTCGTCGACACGTTGCGCAACCGCCTCGGTCAACAGTCGTACTGCATCGAAGCAAGTTTGCTCAAGTGCGTGCGAAGCCGAGCTGTCGGCGCGGCTCAGGGTGAGCAACTGGCTTGACGTCCGCGCAGCGCGCTGGCTCAACTCGTCGATATGCATCAGCGATTCGGAAAGTGTGGATGCACTGCTATCGGAAAGTGCGCGTTGCACGTGCAGACTCAGACCGGCCAGCGGTGTGCGCAACTGATGGGCGGCGTCGGCGATGAAGCGCTCCTGCGTAACGATTACGCCTCTCAATTTTGCAAACAATTCATCGATCGTGCGCGTCAGGGGAAGCAACTCATGCGGCACCTCGGCGTCGGTGATCGTTAGAACTCCATCTGGCTGTGCTGCGAGACGCGCAGTCAAGCGGTCAATCAGGCGCAGCCCGCGCGATACCCCAAACCAGACCAGCAGCAAGACGACGATGATCAAGAGACCCAGCATCGGGGCTGCGATGATCAGGATTTCGCGGGCTTGAATACGGCGCTCATGCAGTGTCTCGGCCATGCTGACCCAAAGGATTTCACCTCCGCCGCGCTGTGATGGGACCGCTACCGTGGCAACCCGGACGGCGTGATCGCCAACCCGGCTATCGGACAGGACCCCGGCGTCCGTGACATCCGGCCGCGGCGGCGGAGGTTGCAGTCGACCGTTCTGGGTCAGCACGCCAGCGCGCGAACTGGCTATTCGAAAGAAATCCAGTTGTTCGTGATCGTACTCAAGCAGGAAGCGCGCCTGCCGAGACAACTCACCTGGCGCAAGTTCAGATGCGGCTACGCCGGCCAGCGCCATCGCGTCCTCGATCAGATCGCGATCATGAACATGATTGGTATAGGCCAGGGCCGCCATGTAGATGAGTGCTGCATCGACAATCAGTGCCGCCAGCATTGGAACCAGAAGCAATTTCAGCAACTGGCGATGCAGGCTAGGACGGCCACGCGAAGCAAACGGTCCGCCGCGCGTTCGAGTGTCGAGTTCGATATTCCGCAACCTGCGCATCGTACTTTCAGGTGGCCGCGCGGGATTCTTCATCGTCGGAACGACTGGCGTCGACTTCCTGGAAGAGGTAGCCAATTCCACGAATGGTGCGAATGCCGGTACCCGATTCGAGCAGCTTCTTGCGCAACCGGTGAATGGCGATGTCCAGTCCGTTGTCAGTCAGTTCCTCGTCCCAGCTGCACAGTGCGTCGATCAGTTGTGCGCGACTGATCACGCGGGGACTGCGCAGCACCATGGCTTCGAGCAAGCTGAAATCACGCGCGGTCAGGTCGAGTTCGCGGCCGTCGACGTGGGCTCGACGCCCCGGAAAATCAAGGCGCAGGCGACCGATGCGCAGGTCCGGTGCACCTTGGCTGGCGACCCGGCGAAGCAAGGCGCGAACTCGCGCCTGCAGTTCGCTCAACGCGAACGGCTTCACCAGGTAGTCGTCCGCACCCAGGTCAAGAACGCGGATGCGTTCCTGCAAGCCTTCGCGTGCGGTAACGGCCAAGACGGGTATGAGATTGCCGTTGCGGCGCATGCGCGCGAGTACTTCGCTTCCGTCAAGGCTCGGCAGGCCGAGATCCAGAACGACCAGGTCGTAGACGTTTTCGCGAACGGCGCAATCAGCCAGCGCGCCATCGCTGGCGTGGTCGACGGCATGTCCGCTCTCACGCAGCGACGCGCATAACGCCGCGGCAATCGAGCGATCGTCTTCGGCAACGAGGACGCGCATCAGCGGAACGCCACGGCGAGGGTCGATCGGCCGTGCGCGACTGCAATAATCGACGTTGTCAGCCGGTCACTCATCGGTCGTTCCTTTGGCGGAAAAGCGAACCTGGACGCGCTGCCCGATGAGCAGATCCTTTGGTGCCGACGGATCGATGGCAAGGATGCAATCGATGCTGCGCGCATTGGCCCGAAGTTGCGGATCTTCTTCCAGCTCACTGGCGCCGAATACTTTGCCGAGACGGAGGACGCGTGCCCGGAAGCGGCGATCGCTGCCGTCCTCAATGACATCGGCGGACATGCCCACCTGTACGTTGGGGACGAACGTGCTGTTTACTTCCGCGCGAATGATGCGCGGCAAATCGGGCAGTAGAATGAACGCTGGCGGCGATTGCGACGTCACCATGGTTCCTGGCTGAATCGCGCGCGTCACCACGTCACCGGCGAGGGGTGCATGGAGACTTTGCTGGTCCAATTCGTGGCGTGCTTGTTCCAGTTTCTGCTTCGCCGCGGCCGCGTCGGCCCGAGCCGCTGCAAGCTCGCCGCGCGAGTCGTTGACGGCGGCCCGCGCGTCGTCGGCACTCTGCTGACCGCCCGCACCAGCAGCTGCCACGGCGGCCAGTCTTTTCCTGCGTATTTCCAGATCGCCGATGCGCGTTCCGAGCGCGGCGATTTTCGCATCGGTCTGATTCAGCAATGCCTGTGCCGCGCCAACGGCGAGCCGCGCGGACTGGTCGTCGATCGAGGCCAGCAATTGACCAGCCGCAACGTGGTCTCCTGCACGAACCAGCACGTCCTTCACCAGTCCCTCGCGCGGCATCGCCAAGCGCAGCAATCCGCCTTCCACCTGCACCTGTCCAAGAGCGACGGCAGACCACTGCGGCGCCGCCTCGGCGGTCGCGGACGGGGCCACGGAATCGTCGACGCTGCATGCAACGAGAGCGATCGCCGCCAGGGCGGCGATGAACAAGACAGTGGATTGGATATGCTTCATCGTGAGGCGACCTTCGCTTCAGGTACAAGTGAGATGGCGCGGGTATCGCAGAGAATGCGCCCGTCTTCCATCGTCAACACGCGATCCGCATGGCTGATCACGCGCGGGTCGTGGCTCACGCAGACGACGGCCGTTCCGTGGCTGTGCGCGATGCGATGCAGGATGTCGATGATCACCTGGCCGTTGGCCGCATCCAACGCGCTGGTCGGCTCATCCGCGAACAAAAGACGCGGTCGTTTGGCCAATGCTCGCGCAATGGCGACGCGCTGCTTTTCGCCTCCGGAAAGTTCGGCGGGTCGCAGGTTCGTGCGTGTTGCCAAACCGACTTCGTCCAACGATTGCTTTGCGCGCGCGCGCGACGTCACTGCGTCCAGGCCCATGTAGCGCAATGGCAATTCCACCTGTTCGGACGCGGTCAGCGCAGGAAACAGGTTGAAGCCCTGAAACACGAAACCGGTGTGGCGCAGTCGGAAGTTCTCCAGCGCCCGGCCGTCGAGTCGACCAAGATCCTTCCCTAGCGCCACAACGCTGCCTTCGTCCGGTTGCTGCAGACCACTGAGGATGGCCAGTAACGTGCTTTTGCCGCAGCCTGACGGGCCGGAAATCAAAGTCAGTTCGGCTTCGACGATGTCCAACGATAGCTTGTGTACCGCAACGCTCTGCAGCCGTCCGGAAAGATAGATCTTCCCGACCTGCCTGGCGTGAATGGCAACGTTTCGAAAAGTCGTCGGAAGTTTGCTGCTCATTAGCTATCTCAACAAGCTGACAGGGTCAGCGCGGCGCACGCTGCGCATTGCGAACAGACCGGAAACCACCGCCAACACCATGACCAGCGCCAGGCAGATCGCTGTAACGCCCGGATCAAGTTCAACCGGCACACCGTAACGACGTGCGGTCGCCAGCATCACCCAACCTATTACACCGCTGCCAATTACACCAAATGCCCCAACCCAGAACGCCTGCTCCATGACCACTCGGCTGAGCGCGCCGATACCGACACCCAATGCGTTGAGCGTTGCATATTCCCTCACCGACCCCAGCACCGCGGCCATCAAAGTCTGGCTGGTCACGACCGCACCCGCCAAAAACACAATGCCTGCCAGGAAGAGCACGCCGGCGCCCGCACCCGTGTCGAACAACCAGTACATCTGGGAACGGCGGGCGAAGCTTTCGGCCGTCCATACGGCGTAGCTGCCAAATCCGGCGGACCCGCGCAAGCGTTGTGCAACAGCCTCAGCCTGCGCAGGGTCGCGCAGGCTTGCCAGCAGGTAGGTAACACTTCGGCCATCCGCGAGATTGGGATCCAGGCGTCTTGCCGTATCCAGTGAAGTGATCACGTTGACGCCACCCAATGCGCGCAAGCCATTGGCAACGCCCACCACGTGAATGGTGCGACCGTTTATCGTTGCAGTTTCGCCCACGCCCACGCCCAGGCTGTCCAAGTCGGCGCGATCGACGATCACGGCATCCGGCTCGCGCAGCCTTGTGCGCAAGTTGGCGCTCAGAACCTTCGAAAACATCATGCCTTGCGACTGCGTTTCGATGCCGGATACGAACACCGAGATACCGCCTGTATCGGCCGGGCCGCGCCAGTCGGCATCGACCCAAAGAAAGGGCTCAACCTGCGACACAGCGGGATCAACCAACAGGCGTGACTCGACACCGCCGTTGATCACACGCCCAAGACTGACACTTTGCGTGCCGGGGTAGCCTATCCAGAGCTGCGCGCTCGATCCGGTGATATACACACTGGCGCTGGCAAAAATACCGAGTACCAACGCAGCCTGGATCAGTTGCAGCAGACCCGCGCATGCCACGGCGATGATCGCCGGCAGGAAACGACGCCAGTCGTGGATCAGCGTCTTGCGCGCGAGGGCGACCATCAGCGAGATTCCTCGCTGGCAGTTCCGGCACCACCGCCACCACCCAACGCTTTCTGAAGGGCGACAAATGCAAGGCCGTGCTGCGCTCGCGCTTGCAGTAGTTCCAGGGACTTGCGATCGCTCGCAATGCGCTGGTCATCACTATCCAGCGGGCTGTCCAATCCCAGCTTGACCCGCGTAGCCGCTTGCCCGGCGACGGTCGCGGCTAACTCCGCGGCATGCGCCAGCGAATCCTGTTGAAGGCGCAATTGCTCGAGATCACCTAGTGCGATTTCGACTTCGGCGACGCCGCTCAACACGCTCTGTCGATACGCAAGCAACGCCGCCTGGAGCAGATGGGTGTGGGCATGGGCGTTGGCGACTCGCGTCCCCCAGTCGAACAGCGGGATATCGATGACCGGACCCAGCGACGCGATTGCCTTGGACGGCGACGGACGATCGCTGCTGATCTTGGTTGACCACTGAATGCCAGCGCTCAAGCCGATATAGGGATACATCTGGGCACGACTAAGCCCCAGCTCCCCCGCAGCGCGAAGCACATCGGCTTGGGCCGCAGCGATTTCGGGGCGCGAACGCAACAAGTCGGCGGGCACCGTATTGAGGCGTATCGAACCCAGCGTCGGTTGTGGGCCATTCCCCAGCCATGCGTCGTCAGGTCTGTTGCGACCGGCCAGAATAGCAAGTCGTTGCAGCGAACTATTGATTGTCTGGCGTGGCGTCGAGAGTTGTGCCTGCGCATCGGCTAGCTGGGATTCGACAGCGTTGATTTCCGCGGTCGAACTCAGCGCATTCGACTGTCTGATACGCAGCAGGCGCGAGCGTTCCAAAACATCGTCGCGGATGCGGACAAGAATGGTTTCCTGATGTTGAGCGGAACGCAGCTCGATCCAGTTGCGAACAGTTTCGGCGATCAGCGAGACGCGTGCTGATTCAACGCCTACCGCCGCTGCGTCCAATTGCGCTTGGCTAATGCGTTCTGCGGACGCGTGTTGGCCGAACAGGCCAAGCTCCCAGAGCGAATCGAAACCGACGACAAAAAATGACGCACTCGCATCGGGATCAATGACATCGTTGGTGCGCGCATGCAGATTTGGTAGAAAGGGATCACCAGCATGTTGGTCGAGCAAACGTGCGGCGTGCAGGCGCTCGATTGCTTGAGCCACATCAAGATTGTCGTGCAAGGCGATCTCGACGATGGCGTCGAGCCTCTGATCGCCGAACGCCTTCCACCACGCATGATCTGGCACAACCTGACTTGGCGAATCTGTGCTGTTGTTGCGCCACTTGGCCGGTACCGGCGGTTCCAGATGAACTTCCGGCGCGCTCAAACAACTCGCGAGCAGTCCGATAGCTGTGAGCAACACAAGGCAGCGACCGATGACGTTGGCGCGAAACGGCGATCGCGACATACGTGTCGGGCGTCTTGTCGTATGAGTATTCACCGGAGGATCGGGCGGATCATGGGGACACCAGTGTGATAACGCAGTGCGTTAGTTTTTCCTCAGCCCATCGTTTTTCTCGTTCAACGCGGTAGCTGCTTAACTAGACCGAAGAACGATCAGGCCTTCATTGTGTGCTGATGCGATGAACGCCACGATCGAGGATTGCAGAAAGGAGCGCGAAAGGACACCTACTAATACTTCGCTCACCATGAAGCGGAGTCATGTAGTGGACGCGTGGAATATTCATTGCGATTTTGACGGCACCATCTCCCGCGTTGACGTGATCGACGCCTTGCTGGAGCGCTTCGGTAAGCCTGGATGGAACGAGCTGGAAAATGCCTGGCGCACAGGCAAGATCGGTTCGCGTGAATGCATGTCGGGGCAGGTCGCACTGCTTGACCTGGATCGTGCCGAGCTGGACGACTATCTCGCCGACGCCAGCATCGATCCCGGTTTTCCGACGTTCGCCGCCGAGGCGCGTCGACTGGGCATGCCGTTGCAGATTGTCAGCGACGGTCTCGACCTTGCTATCCACGTCATCCTTGCCCGCCACGGTCTGGCTCTGCCGGTTGCAGCGAACCAGCTCACCGCCGTTTCGACGCGGCGCTGGACTTTGGCCTCGCCGTTCCAGTCCAGCTACTGCGCCAGCGGCACGTGCAAATGTGCGTGTATCGACCGTGGCCGAAACCAGGCAACGAAAAGCTTGCTGATCGGTGACGGCGCTTCGGACTTCTGCGCTGCCTCGCACGCGGACTTGGTGTTTGCAAAGAGCCGGCTCATTGACCACTGCATCGACCACGACATCGCCCACGTCGCCATCAGCGGATTCGATGAGGCGACCGCGTTACTGCCAATGCTCCGCGCCGGAGCGCTGACGCCCAGCACGCGGCCGGTTCGCGCCAGCGCCTGATGCCGCTGTACTGAACTCCATTTCCTTTCCCGTTCTCTTGCCCAAGGTTGCATGCCGATGAATGCCCAGATCAAGATGGTTGACCACGATGCTTCCGATGCAGAATTGCTTGTTGACGAAGCGCAGTACTGCTCTTTCGGCGACACCGTCCACTACGTTGACCCACCGAAGATCTTTCGTGGCGCAGAAGGCAGCTATCTGTATGACAGCGCAGGCGTACCGTTCCTTGACCTGCAGATGTGGTATTCGGCGGTCAATTTCGGCTATCGCAACGAGCGTCTCAACAATGTGCTCAAGCGACAAATCGACCTCTTGCCCCAAGTCGCCAGCCAGTACCTGCATCCCACGAAGATAGAACTGGCGAAGGCCATCGCCGTCGACGCGGAGCAGAAATTCGGCTTGAAGGGTCGCGTGCATTTCAACGTCGGCGGCGCACAGGCAGTCGAAGATTCCTTGAAGATCGTGCGCAACGCGCGCAACGGCAAGAGCCTGATGTTCGCGTTCGAAGGTGGCTATCACGGACGCACGCTGGGCGCGTCGGCGATCACGTCGAGCTATCGCTACCGGCGTCGCTTTGGCCACTTCGGTGATCGCGCGATGTTCATTCCGTTCCCGTATCCGTTCCGTCGCCCGAAAGGACTGACGCCGGAGGAATACTCGGACCAGTGCGTGCGTCAGTTCGCCCGCCTCTTCGAGACCGAATACAACGGCGTGTGGGATCCAAAAGTAAGCCAGGCCGAGTACGCCGCCTTTTACGTCGAGCCGATCCAGGGCACCGGTGGCTACGTCATCCCGCCGCCTAATTTTTTCCGCGATCTGAAAAAAGTGCTCGACCAGTACGGCATCCTGATGGTGGTCGACGAAATCCAGATGGGTTTCTGGCGCACCGGCAAGCTATGGTCGATCGAGCACTTTGGTGTCGATCCGGACATCATCGTGTTCGGCAAGGCACTGACCAACGGCCTGAACCCGTTGTCGGGATTGTGGGCGCGCGAAGAGTTGATCAACCCCACCATTTTCCCGCCAGGGTCTACCCATTCGACCTTCAATTCCAATCCGCTCGGCACCGCGCTGGGCCTGGAAGTACTGCGGATGGGACACGAGCTCAACTACGCGAAAACGGTGCCGGAGAAAGGCGCCTATTTTCTCGCCCGACTGCGCGAGCTGCAGAAGCGGCACGTCGAGATCGGTGATGTCGATGGGCTCGGCTTGGCCTTGCGTGCCGAGATCTGTACCGACGACGGTTTCAGTCCCAACAAGGCGCTGCTTGATCGCATGGTCGACATCGGGCTGGCTGGCGATCTGGTCCACAAAGGCAAGCCGATCGGGCTCGTGCTCGATGTCGGCGGCTGGTACAAGAACGTCATCACGTTTGCGCCGTCGCTCAATATTTCTTACGAAGAGATCGACCTCGGCATCAGCCTGCTCGACCAGCTGCTGACGCGGGCGAAAAGAGGTTGAGCAATTCTGGTGCAGGTTCGGCGGGCGCAGCTTGCGTGCCGACCATCTGCACCCGCCGGCTGAGCGGGCGAGCCGGCTACAACGCTCAATCAGGGAGCGCGACGCACCGCCAATGTGGCGTTGAGACCACCGAACGCGAACGAGTTGGACAACGCCGCGCGTACTGGAATCGACCGAGCGGTGTTGGGCACCACATCGAGATCACAGGCCGGATCGGCTTCGCTGTAGTTCGCCGTTGGCGGGACAACGCCTTCGCGAAGTGCGCCGATCATCGCCACCAGTTCGAGGGCTCCCGACGCACCCAGCGCGTGACCGTGCATGGACTTGGTCGAGGACACGGCGAGGCGATCGGCAGCGACGCCGAACACATTCCGAATGGCGCGCGTCTCGGTCGCATCGTTCGCGACTGTGCCGGTGCCGTGGGCGTTGATGTAGTCGATGTCGGTTACGTCGAGTCGTGCGTCCGCCAATGCCAGGCGCATCGATCGCGCCGCGCCGACATCGGAAGGCGAAACGATGTCGCCGGCGTCCGAGCTCATGCCGATGCCAGCCAGTTCGGCAAGGATGATCGCGCCGCGCTTCTGCGCATGTTCCAGCGTTTCCAGCACGAACATCGCTGCGCCTTCGGCCAGCACCAGTCCACGTCGATTGCGACTGAATGGTCGACACGTGTCATCGGACAACACACGCATGGCTTCCCAGGCGCGCAGATTGCTTGTCGAGAAACAGGATTCGGTGCCGCCCGTGACCGCGATGTCAGCGACGCCGCCGCGAAGGGCCAGCACAGCTTGCGCAACGGCGTGGTTGGTCGACGCACAGGCGCTGGCAACGGCAAACGACGGCCCAGTCAATCCGTGTTCCATGCTGATGTGGCTTGCCGGCGCATTGATCATCGCGCGCGGAATGCTCAGCGGATGCACGCGCGGCGACTGGTCTTGATACAGCTTCCGGCTCTGTTCGTCGCGGGTGAGTTCGCCGCCAACCGCGCTGCCAACCGTCACGATGGTTTGCGCGCCCACGTCCTCAACGCTGAAATCGATGCCCGACTCGCGAATCGCTTCGCGCGCGGCAAGCACGGCCAACTGGCTGAAGCGATCCAGCAGCGGCAACACCTTCGGATCGAAGTGAGTCGAGGCGTCGAAGTCCGGGACTTGAGCGGCAACGCAGACACGCAAATGTTCCGCCTGCGGATGAACCAGTGGACGAATGCCGCTGCGACCTTCGCGGAGTTGGCTCCACAGCGTGTGGGCTCCGATTCCGAATGCGCTGACGGAGCCCTGGCCGGTGATGACGATACGTTGCATGCGGTTTTCCCCGCGTTACGGCGCGAGGGCAGCCGCACCGTTGGGCTTTGCGTCGAGCGCACGCTGGACGGCGTTGATCAGCCCTTGCACGGTGTCGGATTTCAGATCGGCGTCGCTGTCGGACAATGTGACATCGAACTTCTCTTCGATATCGAAAATGATTTCGATGGCGTCAAGCGAGGCGACCCCGAGATCTTTCAAGGTCGAGTCGGTGTTGATCGAGCTCACGTCAATCTTTGCCGTGTCCGCAATCATCGCGAAAATCTGTTCTTGCACGGTCGCATTCATTTGCGCTGTCCTCGCATGTTCGCGCCATTCGCATGGCGGGGAATTCGTCGATGTTCCAGCTCAGTCTAGGTGTCCAATCTTGCGCAGGGCTTTCATCAATCAGCTCGAACCGGACATCATGGTCAGTGCATTCATTGCATCGCCACCGGTAGGTTTCGCGGTGTCCCTCGATGCGGCCGGAACACCGGCATTCGACGCTGACTTCGATTTGCTTACGACAGCCGATGAATCCCTGCGGCAGCGTATCGAGAGACTGCCGGGATACAGGTTCTGGGCGCGGTGGTTGCGCTGGCGAACCACCTTTGTTGGCACAACCGTCAGTGAATACGCCCTTTTTCCGGATGAGCGCGACGCAGCGCAGTTGTTGACGCAATTGAAGTCTGCACATGGTCGCCGGCATCGACTGACCATCATCAAGGACATACCGCAATCCTCGCCGTTGCTCCATGCCGCCGAGAACGCACATGCCGATGCGTTATGCAGCGCCGCCGTAGCGGCGGGATTCGTGATCGTCGAGGGTCAGGCGCTGGCCTATGTGCCCATTGATTTCCGTGACATCGATGCGTATCTGGCTCGCGTGTCGGCGTCGCGCCGCAAGGACATCCGGCGCAAGTTGCGATCGCGATCTTCGCTCTGCATCGAGGCGATTCCGGCGGGTAGCGCATGTTTCTCGGACGCCGCTGTCGTGGCCGAGTTTCAAGACCTGTTCGACGAAGTCTACGCACAGAGTGAGGTTCACTTCGACTGTCCCCAGCGAGCGTATTTCTCACGACTTTTCGGTGATGCGCAGAGTGGAGGAATGATTTTCACTTATCGCTGCGAGGGTCGGCTGATCGGGTGGAATCTCTGCTACGAAAGTGGCGGTCGACTGATCGACAAGTACGTCGGTTTCCGCTATCCCGACGCGCGGACACACAATCTCTATGCCGTCAGCTGGATGCACAATCTCGACTACGCGATCCGGCGTGGGCTGACCCATTACGTTGCGGGATGGACCGATCCAAAGGTCAAGGCACAGTTGGGTGCCACGTTCACGTTTACCCGACACGCGGTGTATGCAAGAAGCCGACTTCTGCGTTTTGTACTGCGTCGGCTCTCCACATCGTTTGAGAGCGACCGGCAATGGCACGATGAATCAGTACGCTGACACGCAGACGCCCGTGGTGCTCGATATCGATGGGTCGCTAGGCGACTTTGCGGGCCAGATAAAATTGCCGATGCGCGAGTGGCAGGAGCGGCTGCGCTTCGCGTGTTCTTCCACCTTGTTGCGCGAATTCCGTGCCGAGCTTGCCGCGCGCCTGCCGCCGTCCCACGGCACCGTCTTCTTTGGCAGCGGAGATTTCCACCACTTGAGCTTGCCGCTGATAGAACGCTGCGCTGATCGCGGTCCGTTCCAGGTCATCGTGTTGGACAACCATCCGGACAACATGCGGTTTCCGTTCGGCGTGCATTGCGGCTCATGGGTACATCGGGTTGCCGCATTGGAGTGCGTCAGCCATGTGCATGTGGTGGGCATCACGTCAGGCGATATTGGTCGCGCGCACGCCTGGGAAAATGTCCTGCGCCCGTTACTGGCACGACGGCTGACTTACTGGTCCAGCGGGGTGGACACACGCTGGGCGCGACGCCTCGGACTGGCCCGACAATTTCGTTCGTTCGAGAGCATTGATGTGTTGGTGGAAGTGTTCGCTCGCGAGCAAGCACTCGTCACCGAGCCGACCTATCTCAGCATCGACAAGGATGTGTTTTCAAATGAGGTCATCCAGACCAATTGGGATCAAGGACGGATGCGCGCCGACCATGCCCAAACCCTGATCGCGTCGTTGCGACAAGGCATCGTTGGCAGCGACATCAACGGCGAAGTGTCGTCGCATGTGTACACAAGCAAGTGGAAGCGCTGGCTGTCGACGATCGACCAACAGCCGGCTGTCGACCAGGACTGCTTGGAAAAATGGCGCGCTTCCCATCACGCGTTGAATGAGCTGCTGCTTGAAGCCATCGAGAGCTCCAGCGCGTGAGTGGCTGGGCGAATCCGTCATCACTCAAGCGTCGGATCTGAGAGTGGTCGAAACTGAATGCCAACGTGAACTAACGGATATCTGAGATTCCCGACAGGGCGATCTACCGGAACAAGGTTCCAATGCACATCCCGCAGCAACAGATCAGGAGAAAACCATGACAATCACACGAGTCGTATTAGTGCTTTCCATTCTGGCTGGTATGCCGGCAATCGCGAGTGCCGCGGCCATGAGCTGCAGTATTCATCCAGGAACCGACACGTCAGCAGCAACCCTGCAAGCGAAGGCGACGACGACCATGGAGGCCGCAAAAAAAATCGCACTAACCAAGTACGGAACAACCAAGCTCGAAGTCTCTGAGGGAGAGCTGGAGGCCGAGAATGGCTGCCTGGTGTATTCCTTCGATATTCGTGTCACTGGGAAATCCGGAGTCGACGAAGTGCTGGTGGATGCGGGCAACGGCAAAGTGCTGGCACGCCACCATGAGACACCAAAGCAGGAGGCTCATGAAGCCGCCGCATACAAAGCCGCTCAGATGAAACACTGAATCTGCGCAACGGTGCGGGCGGACGTGATGCATTGAAAATCGGCTATCCGCCGGAGAAATTACGTCGTCAAAGTTCAACCGAGCGCCGCAGAAGGCGCTCGGTTGAATGCCGAGCTACGCCCTGTGGCTTCGTTCGGCTTCCGGACAAAATGAGTTGATGGACAGCCTGCCACAAGTCGTCGTGGCGTCATGGCAGGTGGACAAAACATGATAAAACGCTGAGCAATGAATCGATCGCCCATGACAGGTCCAGCGCTCAAGGTCTTGATTGTCGAGGACGAGCGCGATATCGCCGCGAACATCTGGGACTACCTCGAAACGCGAGGCTATGTGGTTGATCACGTCATCGACGGTGAGCAAGGTCTGGCTCGGTCCATCGAAGGCGGATTCGACGTGATCGTGCTCGACCTCGGCTTACCGCGACTGGACGGTTTGGAGTTGTGCCGTCGCCTGCGAACGGCAGGCAGCGGAGTGCCCGTGTTGATGCTCACCGCCCGTGACACGCTTGAGGACTGTCTAAGTGGTTTCGAGCATGGTGCCGACGACTACATGGTCAAGCCGTTCGCCATGCGGGAACTTGAAGCGCGAATCCGGGTTTTACACCGACGTGGTGCTCTGCCCAACGACGAAACGCTGACCCTTGGCGACCTGAGCTACTCACCAAAATCAATGCTGGCGACGCGCGCCGGGCGATCCATTCCGCTGACGATTTCGCAAGGTCGAATACTGGGCGTTCTGATGCGCGAGTCACCCAACGTGATTCGGCGCGAGTCGATGTTGACTGCCGTCTGGGGAGAAGAAGGTGGAACGTACGCGGCGCTACACACGCATGTCTCCGCGTTGCGAGCCTTGATCGACCGTCCATTCGAAACGCCGATGGTGCAGACCATGCACGGCGTCGGTTACCGCCTCGTCAAGCCTCAGTGAAGAAGCGCACCGCTTCGTTACGCTGGCGCGTCACCTTTGCGTTCGGACTGCTTGGCGCCGTTCTCAGCGGCTTGTTTGCCGGCGCAACCATCTTTATCACGGAGTACTACGAGCAAGTGCTGCTTGACGGCATGCTCAACAGTGTTGCTGCAGATATCGGCTCGCGCGACGCGCAGCGTACCGGCAAACCGTTAGTGCTTCCGCAATCACACATGTTGACCGGATTTCTGCGTCGCGCCGACGGTAGTGGCGCGGTGCCGAAAGAATACGTATCCCTGCCCCTCGGCTTGCACGATGTCGAATTTGGCGTGGATGGCGATCTGCGGGTCGGGATCTTCGAACTCGGCGGTGACCGTCTATTTCTCGCTATAAACCTGGCTGATGTCGAATCGCTGGAAACCGGTCTGGAACAAATCTTGACGGCGATCTTCCTGATCGGAACCTTGATCGCTGCATGGCTGGGCTGGTTGATTGCCGGGCGCACGATTGCGCCGGTACGCCGGCTTGCCGAAGCAGTCGAAGCCCTGCCGACGCACGCGCAGCCGACCGAGTTTGGCCAGCGCGAAGCCAATGATGAACTCGGTCGCTTGGCGCTGGCGATTGACGGTTACCAGCAACGACTTGTACTCGCCGATCAGCGCGAGCGAGCATTCTTTGCCGATGCCAGCCACGAATTGCGAACGCCGTTGGCCGTGGTCAGAGGTACGGCCGAACTGCTGCTCGACGACGGCCAGCTCGGCCATCAGCCGCGCCAGCGCGTGGAGCGACTCGATCGCGGTGTTCAAACGCTCGCGGATTTGCTTGAAGTGCTGCTCGGCCTGGCGCGTGGCACCACCAGCGCGCTGGAGTCGGTCGATACTGCGGCTTGGCTGCACGGTACCTTTGCTGACACGCAGGCAAGAAAACGACTTGAGATACAGGTGTCACCTGTCGCGAAGCAACTGATGTTGCGGTCGCGGGAAGCAAGTCTTGTCGTACGCGGCGTCGTGCGTCGACTTGAGAGAAGTCATGAATCGGGAACAATCGTGATCGAGGTAGGAACCCACGCGCTTACGCTCGTCGCGAAAGAAGCCGGCTTATGCGCTCAGGACGAAACGAACCCCAATGACCGGGCTGACAGCAGGTTAGGTGCCACCTTGATTGGTCGACTTGCCACGCAAATGGATTGGCAAATTGACGAAAGCCAGCTTTCCTCAGGCCGAGTCTCGATCCAGCTTCCCGTTCGTCCAACCACGGCGTCGTAAATTCGACGTGATACGTGTTTGGAACTAGCGACGGGTATCGCGGACCGCGAGCACGCGAAAACTTCCGGCGATCATTGCGGGACGCCCGGTGCTGCCTGGCGTGGGCTCTTCAAACTGCGCCGCCGGAAGGAACAACTGGTGTGCTGTTGAGTCGACCACCATCGTGCGAGCGCTGCGCTGAGTCACCAAGGTCTGCGCAACGTGGAATTGTTCCGGATTGTCTTCATGCACGACTGTCAGTGTGCCGGACTTGCCGTTCGAGCTGAAAGCCATTTGAGACTCGACATCGAAGCCGGCGCCATCCGGGCCTTCACCAATCGTGATTCGCGCGACCTGGCGACCGTCCCTGGCATCGGTCACGACCATGACACCGTTGGCGCACGCCGAAAACAAGCGCGCATGCGCCACGTCAAAGGCCAGTCCCGTCGGCTCTTCACAACCTGGCAATGACCACGTTGCCGCCACTTTCAAGGACGCCGTATCGATCATCACCAGCTGAGCTTTGTCCTCGATGTTGACGTAGACATGTCCCTTGTCGTCGCTGGCACCGAGTTCCGGATTGCCGTCGAAGGCGATGGTTGCGATTTCTTTGCCGGCGGCTGTGTCGATCACTGAAGCGTTGTTGCTGTGCGCGTTGAAGACGAACAAGTGCCCCGAGGCCGAGTCAAACACTTCGGCGTCCGGCGACTGGCCGCTTAACGCGATACCGCGTACCGGTTTCAGTGTTTCCAGGTCGAACTCGGTCAGTGTGTTGGAGTGCCCATTGCTCGTGAAGCCATGGCCTAGCGCCGGTACAACCTCGATCCCGTGCACACCATCGGTCGATGCGACGGTGCCCACGACTCGGCCATCACGCGTGTCCATTACCTGTACGCGATCGCCGCGACTCACGAACAAATGGTGTCGTTGCGAGTCGACCGCCAGCAGATCCCAGCGTCCGTCGCCAGCAAGCGGATACGTCGCGGCAACGGAATAGGCTGTCGTCGCGTTCGCAATTGTGGCAGGCGCATGCACGCAGCCGGCGAGCAAGAGTGCGAGCGCGAGGGACGCCAACAACGCGGAGTGAACCGTATTCATTTCATGCTTCTTTGGGGCGCGCTCGGCGTGGTTGCGCAGTCTATTCTTCACCTGGGGTCAACTATTAACGGAAGCCTCAGAAACGCAAGGAGGTCCGATCATCTGCACGTTCTAATCGATGGCGGGCGATCCCTTCTTGCGAACGTGATTCACGAGTCGAGGACAATCAAGTGTTTCCCAAGCGCGCTCCGTTGCTGCCAAACCCCAGCAACTAACAAACGCTTGAGACCCGCTCCAGCGAAACCTAACGCCGGTTGGGCGAGAACTGAGACCTCTGGTCGCCTCGGGGGTGGTTTATGCGTCTGCCTTTGCACCTGTTTCTCATGGTTGTTGCCTTCGGCGTGCCGGGCTTGGCGCGGGCGGATGGTCCACTTGGGATCGACCACAGCGTGGCTTACGACAACTCCGGAATATGGAATCGAAGCTATCAAAAGGATTTGGCATTGGGTGGCGCACTGACCGTGATTGGTGGTGCCTTGTTCGTCGATAGCGACACCCGCATCGGCCGTACCTTCGATCAGTCACTGGACGCGATGGTTTTCACCGCCGGAGCTACAACGGTGATGAAGTATGCCTTCTCACGCGCCCGGCCCAGCGAGGGCCACAACCCGAATGATTTCTTTGCCGGCAATGGCCATCAAAGTTTTCCGAGCGGCGAAGTGGCTGAGATCAGCGCGATCGTCACGCCGTTCATCGCCGAATACGGCTCCGATCATCCGGCCGTGTACGCCTTGGCGCTGCTACCGGTGTACGACGCGATTGCACGGGTCAAGACGCAAGGCCACTGGCAGAGTGACGTACTCGTTGGCGCGGCTGTTGGCGTAGGCTTTGGCATCTACTCGCACCATCGCAAGACGCCGTTGATCATGGGAATGTTGCCGGGCGGCGGATTGATGGTCGGGTACCACAAGCAGTTCTAGGCGTGCAGCAATCGACGCGACCACCGGCGCTTGCTGTCCGAGTCACTTCGACAAGTTTTTGCCTTGTCAGCGCCACGATCGTCGACTTGTGAAATGGGATAGTCGTGCGCAAGCCACGAAAGCAATGCGTCAGCAACAATAAATTCCCAAGCCGTCGGATGGGTCGGCAAACCGGAATGCGGTAGTCGCCTTTGCGAGGAATCGAGTGTTCCAGTGCGCGCCGACCAACGTGGTTGGCGACGTGCTGCGGGCAAGAAACGCCACGATGCGCGTGGGTTGGCTACGCGCCTCAGCCGAAGCTGTTGATCGCATTGGTGGCGGCGCTCAGCACTTCCTGTGCAATGACGCGCCGTTGTTGCTCACGCCGGTCGCGGCGTTTTACTGCGTTCGCCCCGCGTGAACCAACGGCGATTGCCGAGCTTGTCGAGCAGTTGGAATATCGCTGGCATGACCAGTAAAACCAAGGGAACGGCTACCAACAAGCCGGAGATAATGGTGATCGCCAGCGGCCGCTGCATCTGCGAACCCGTGCCTAATCCCAGTGCCAGCGGCATAAGCGCCAGGATGGCGATTGACGAGGTCATGAGGATGGGTCGAAGCCGCATCTGTGCGGCACGCAGCAGGTCATCGACGCCGATGGTGGTACTCGTATCCAGCTCTGCAAAGTAGAAAATAGCGACCTCGGTGACAATGCCGATGATCATCGTCAACCCCATCATTGATGACAGATCCAGTTCGCTTCCAGTGATCCACAACCCGAAAAAGACGCCGGGCAGGGTCATCAGCGCTGTGGACAGGATGGCGATCACGATGGCGGCGCGCTCGTACAGGAACATCAACAGCGTCGCCACGATCAGCAGCGCCGCGATGAACACGATCATGAGTTCGCGAAACGATTGTTGTTGCTCGTGGTACAGGCCACCGTACTCGACCGAGTATCCCTGCGGCAGGCCCAGATTGGCGACGGCCTTCTTGACGTCGACCATCGCCGAACCCAGGTCGCGGTTTTCAAGACGCGCCGTCACTCCGACCGCCGGACGCAGATTGTCGCGGTCCTGTTGGGCCTGGCCGGTGGCGATGGTGATGCTGGCAACGCGCTGAAGCGGAAGGGTGTGGCCGTCCGGCGCGCGCAGCGGCAGCGCGCCGATCTGCTCAACGCGCTGCCGCAATTCGCCCGCCGTCCAGACGCGGATCCCAATCAGTTTTTCGCCAGACTGGATCTGGCCGCTGATCGTGCCTGCCAGTAGCGACTGGATTTGAAGGGTCACCGCGTCGGCGCCAAGGGCTTCGCGAGACGCACGCACGCGATCAACCCGGATTTCAATCGCGTCACCGGCGATCCGGGTACCGTCGAACACCTCCACGACACCGCTCAAAGCGCTGATCCTGGCCGCGACCGTTTTCGCCAATGAACGCAACGTCGGCATGTCGGGGCCGAACAACTTCACCTGGATGGGCTGCGGATTGGACAGCAAATCGCCAATCAAGTCCTCCATCAACTGAGAGGTTTCGACGGTCAGCCCGGGGACCCTGGTTTCCACTTGCTGGCGCAGGTCGCTCATGACCGCCTCGATGCCACGTCGCGGCGGTGGCTTGAGCTTGATGAACATGTCGCCTTCATTGGCCTCGGTAAGGCCGCCACCCAGCTGCAATCCGGTGCGGCGTGAATAGCTGTCGGTTTCCGGTAGCGCCTGGACCAGCGTTTCGACCTTACGCATCAAGCGGTCGGTTTCGCTGAGAGACGTCCCCGGCGCAGCGCGGTAGTCGAAAATGAAGCCGCCTTCGTCCATCCGTGGCATGAACCCGCTGCCAAGGTGCAGATACGCCACCGTGCCGCCAACGGCGAGCACGAGTACCGGCAGCAGCAACCAGATCGGTCGTCCCAGCGTGCGTTCGAGCGCGCGCGTACTCGCGTCGCGAACGTGGTGGAACCAGCCACCGCTGCGGGCCAGCGATTCCGCGTCGCTTGCTCGCAGCAGGCTGCGCGCCAGCAGCGGAACCGCGAGTAGAGCGACCAGGAAGGAGATCGTCAGGGTGGCGGCCATGGTCAGTGCCAGTGGCCGGAAAAACGCACCGGCAACCCCGCCCAAGAACGTCAGTGGCAGGAACACCGCGACCGTTGCCGCCGAGGAGCCGGCCAGTGGTCGCAGCATCTCCATGGCGTAGCGCAGGATCGGCGGTTTGATGTGCTTCCTGTCGCTGGCGTCCTCGGCGTCGTCCACCCTCGAATCGACCGGCGGCGAGTCATCACCAGCCTCTGCCATTCGACGCGCAATGTGCTCGACCATCACGACGGCATCGTCGACGACGAGGCCCACCGCCGCCGCCATGCCGCCAAGGGTCATGATGTTGAAACTCTGGCCCAGCGCCAACAACAACACACACGTTGCCAGCAACACGATTGGAAGCACCAGGCTGACGATGAAGGTGATGCGGAAGTTGCGCAGGAACAGCAACAGGATCACTCCGGCCAGAACGGCACCGATAAGGATCGCATCGCGAACGCTGCCGGCCGACGCCAGGATCAGCTCGGACTGATCGTAGTAGGGTGTGATCGTGATGTCGCCGGGCAGCGATTTTTTCAGATCGACGAGCTGCTTCCTGACGTCACGCACAAGAGCAACGGTGTTAGCACCACGCTGCTGTTTGATGTTGACCAGCACCGCATCCTTGCCCTGCGCAGTGACACGAGTCCACTCGGGCATGGTTCCCAACTGCACCGTGGCAATATCGTCGAGCGTGACGACACCGGTGGCGCCGCTACGCACGACAATGTGGCGGATGTCGTCAAGGCTGCGCAGGCGAGTGTCCGACAACGCGAGATAGAGTCGATCGTGATCCTCAATGCGGCCAACTGCGCTGGCGACGTTGGCCGAGGCCAGCGCCTGGGTGACATCAGCGGGCGTCAAATCCAGTGCGCGTAGTCGTGCTGGGTTGAGCAATACATGGTATTCGGCTTGGCGACCGCCGAGGACTTCGACATGAGCGACGCCGCTGATTGAGGACAATTCCGGACCGATGGTGTAAGTCGCGCGGTCCCAAAGGTCGGTGAGTGGCCGGGTGTCGGACGTCAGGCTGACTCCGAGCACGGGGAACACCGTCGGATCCATGCGCCGCGCGGTGAATGAGGTGCCAGCTGGCAAGTCCGGCAGCGCCCGATTGGCGACGGATTCTGCTTGCAGCAGCGCGGTTACCATGTCGTGGCCCCAGCCAAAGCCCAGTGATATCTGGGCCGAGCCGCGGCTGCTGGTCGAACGAACCAGGGTGACGCCGGGAACTGAGCGCAACGCGCGCTCCAGCGGACGAGTGACTTCGGCCACCATGCGATCTACCGGCCGATCGCCAGCGTCGATGCTGACTTCCAGACGTGGAAAATCGACGCGGGGAAACAATCCAACTGGCAGTGCGAAGAGCGACAGGCCGCCGCCGATCGCGAGCAGCGCAAGGGCCAGCAGGATCGAACCTGTGTGCCGGCGCAGTGAAGCGGCAATCACTGGCGGGATTGTCCGGCCGCGCCTGCGTCAGCCGAGGGACCGCTGCTGCCCGCGCTGTTTTTGCTTTTGGGCCCGGCAGCAGCGGCGGAATCCTTGCCCACGCGAACGGCCATGCCGTCCTGCAACTCGTGGTTGCCCTGGATGACCACGCGGTCTCCGGCCGAGAGTCCCGACACGATCTCGACCCGCTGGCCATCGTCGAGCCCGGTCTTTACCGCCACGCGGGTCGCCTTGTCGCTGTTGACCGTGAACACGATGTCCTGGTCGCCGTCGTGCAGCATCGCGGCGCGCGGCACGCCGAGTACTGCATCGCGCTGCTCGACGGTGATTTCCGCTCGCATGTCCGCATTGGGCAGCAGCGCCGCGTCACTGCCAGTTGCGATCAGCGCCTGCGCCAGACGTAGCCGGGGATCGATCCTTGGGCTCACTGACGACACCGTGCCGGGTACGGCTGTGGATCCATCAAAGCTTGACAACAATCGGGCCGGCTGTCCCGGCCGCAGCAGCGCGACATCGGCTGGCTCCACACCAACGCGAACGTAGAGCTGGTTGCCGCTGGCAAGATGCAGAAGTGCGGCCCCAGCGGCAATCGTGTCACCGGACGCCGCATCGACCGAAAGTACGTTGCCGTCTGCATTGGCCTGCAGCGTCGTGACGCCGTTCGAGCCCACGCGTGCGACGGAACTGTTGGTCGCCGCGCGCGAGTTCGCCAGGTTCTGCCGTGCGGCCGCCATGTCCGCGTTGGTCGAAAGATGTTGGTCAAAAAGACGCTGCGTGCGCGCCAGGGCCTGGTTCGCGACCGACAGGTCGGTGCGGGACTTTTCCAGTTCGAGCAGCGCCGCAGGCGTACCTCGTACGCGCATCAGCGGCTGGCCATCGGTCACTGCATCACCGGCACGAACCAGTACCTTGTCGACGATAACGTCCGAGCTCGCAGCAATGGTGCGCGTGGCGTCGGGCGCATATTCAACCGAGCCATACGCTGTCAATTCCCTGCGCATTGGGGCGCGCGTCACCGTTGCGACCGAGACCTGGGCGACCGGGTCTGGCGGCGCGCTGGTGTCGTCGCCAGACCCACAACCGGCCAGCATTCCAGCGAGGCTGGCAATCCATAATCCATGACGGGTCATGACCCTCATTGCGGCGTCTCCCACAGCCAACCTCCAACCGCAGTTTCCAATGCCACTTCACCTTCCGATTGAGCTTGCTCCAGCGCCAGCAGCGTCAACTTCTTGTCGAGCAAACTCGCACGCAGCGTGTTGTACGTCGTCAGTGCCACGTTGCCCTCCTGTGCAGCCCTGGCCACGATTTGCTCGGATGCCGCAAGTGTCGGCAACTGGTTTGCGAGGGCGCGGCGTTGCGCGTCGATGTGGCGCAGGTCCGCGACTTCCGCGGCGATGTCGCCGCGGGTCTGCAGCAGACGCGCGATGTATTCGGCCGATAGCTGGGCACGCGTCGCCGTGGCAATCGAGATCGCGCCACGATTGCGATTCCATAACGGCAGCGGCAGGGCGATGCCGAGCCCGGTCGTCCAGACCGCACTGGTATCACGCGCGCGATTGAAGCTGAGCAGTGGCAGAGGCAGCGATTCGCGGACGGCTAAACGCAGCCCGGCCTCCTCGGCCGCGTAGCCATTGCGCAATGCCAGGATGTCCAGTCGTCGGTCCACGGCGCGCAGTGCCAGCGCTTGTGCATCCAGTGCATCGAGCGGCTGCAAAGCGGGTGCGTCAAGTTTCAGCGCCGTGTCCGGCGGCAGCCCCAACATGGCATCCAGTTCCTGCCGGGCAGCCGCTACCTGTCGCTCAAGTGCCAGTGCGCGATCCTGCGCGTCGATCAGCCCGACCTGGTAAATACTTGCATCATCCAGGCGTGCGTCGCCCACTCGCATGTTACGTTCGGTCAGGGCATACAGCGTGTGTGCGGCGTCGCTCGATTGCGTCGCAACCAGCACCTGTTTCTCCAGCGCGAAGATGCGGCGCACCAGCGTTCGCACGTGGTTGACCGCCAGCCATTCGTTCCAGCCCACTTCCAGTCGGGTCTGGTCGCGCTGCAAGTGGGCCCGGCGCACCCGCGCGCCTCGGTTGAACAGCGACATCAAGTCCAAACCCACCCCGGCGGTGAGAGCGTCCACCAGGTTTGGCGTCGTGGGATGATCCAGCCCGAGCGACAGCTGGGGATCGGCGATCAGGCCCGAGGAGAAGAGCTGGGCATCGGCGACACCGACTTTGGTGCGCGCCGCAATCAAATCGGGACTAGCAGCGACCACGATCCTCGCTGCATCCATGTCCGACAGCGTGCGCGTCAGATCCATCGGCACGTCTGCGTCCGCAGCGAACTGCGCAGACGTTGCATTGGTTGACTTCACTGGAAGAGTGCGTTCCAGGACGGACCGTGGCGATGGCAATGGTATCGGCGAGTAGGTCGCACATGCGCACAGCGTCACGGTTGCGAGCATGAGCAATGCCAAAATAAGCACGCGACTCGATATCGCGATTTGCATGTATTTGCGATTCATATGGCCGGCCAGCCTATGCGTCGCACCTCAGGACTATGTGAAGGTCGGTCGCTTCAACCGGTGGTGCTGGTTGGAAAACACGGGGGCAGGACGCGCCAGCCACCTCTGATCGTGCACGGTAGCGCGGACTTGAATTCCTCAATCAGGACCGATGAAGCCGGGCAGGTTATCGTCAGCTTTGGTAATGCCATTGCGCGCAAAAAGCTCGGCGGCCCTCGCAGCGTAGCCGCCTCGGCTTAAGCCAAGATCAAACACTTTCAGATCAGGTCGTAGCCAGCTTGCCGCGAGCAACGCGGTCGAGCCTTCGCCTGTCACCAATGCACCGCATCGAAGTAGCGGCAACAGCAATTCCATCGGCAATAGCGTTGGCAGGGCAAGCGTATTGCTGCCGGCCAGGAGTCCAGCTGGATCGGGCTGTGATTCACGCGGGTGATACTTGATGGCGACGCATTGTCCGCGAGCACTGGCCGCATCGACAAACGCGCGCAAGTTGCCGGCCAATGCAGGATTGGCAACTAACTGATTGGAATGTGGCAACACAAGCACGCTCTCGCACCGCCGCAAACCAGCGCGGTCTACGACGAATTGTTTGGCGGCCAGCGCGGACAAACGCAGGAATGGTCGACCAGTGAACCAGCTGGCGGGCAGTGCGTGATGACGGCGACGCGGATCCTGATCGATGGCCTGACCCGGAAACGCGAGCCAGGATTCGGCAATCCACGGCGACGTTCCGGCCTGTTTGCCGCGATGCCACCATCGGCCGTAGATGATCCGCTTGACCAGCCAGTCTATACGCCGGATCAGCGGTCGCTGGCGCACATCTCCGAGGTAGCTGTAGAGCCCATCATCGAGGTAACGCCCGGGACGATCTGCAAGTCGTTGGCTGGCGAGATGCAGCGCGTATTGGGTCTCGACCTTGCGGTCGTTGCCAACCCAGACCGAGTCCGGCCCGAACTGGGTATCGATGTGCCTTATTGCAGCCAGGGTCTGCCGCCGCAGGTCACGTTTGACGCGAATCCTGTGCAGGAAGTCGCCAACTCCATGGCGATCGTCACCGGCGTCCAGCGTGTGTTCGGTGTGGCGTCCGGGCAGGCGATGGATCGTCTCGAACGGGTTGTCACTCCAGCGCTGCAATAGAGCAGCCAACTGCTCGGCAAGATCAAAGTCCTCGATCAGAACCAACTGCGCGGGGCCGCCGTGCGCCAGGGCTGCACCGGCGGCCTCCAGCGCAATCATCGGCGTCGATGCCAGGTACAGCGCCCGCCCGCTCATGCGTTGATCGCGCTGACGATGCCGTAGTCCGTCCACGTGCTTTTACTCGACGCGGTCTCCGCACGAATGCGATCGTTGGCCGCGCGTTCCTGCGGATCGACGTAGCCGCGGTCGTGGTCAAGATGGACGCAGATGGCGGAGAAACGGATCTGCTTGCCCCGGATGCCGGCGTTGACCAGGCGCTCGCCCAACTCCAGGTCTTCGCCGCCGTAGCTCATGCGCTGGTCGAAGCCATTGACGCGTAAAAGGTCGTCCTTCCATCCCGACGCATTGTTGCCGGCCCAGCGCGGTGGAGTCGGCGTCACGGCGTTGAGAACACGTTCGCGCCAGCCCGGCCGCGCCCAGAGCTTCAGCGATCGCTTGCCTCGCGGCAGACCCTCACGCTTCAGCCAGCTCAGGTCGGCGAAGCGGCCCGACGAAATGGCGTCGCGATCAATGCGATGGCTCAGGTCGCGCGGCAGCTTGCAATAGCCGCCGCCGAGAAACCGGCCCGGTTCGCGCAGGCGCAAATGTTGCGAGACGAAATCGGCGCGTGGAATGCAATCGCCATCGGAGAAAATCAGGTAGTCGGCGCTCGTCGATTCGATGGCGCGATTGAGAATGCGCGTCTTGCGAAAGCCCTCATCCGGCTGCCAGACATGCTTGATGGCGAATCCCACCTCGGGGCGCAGCGCTTCGATGCGCTGCCGCGTTTCCTCGCGCGAGCCATCGTCGGCAATCACCAGTTCGAAGTCCAGGCGATCCTGGCAGGCGTATCCCCACAGGCAGCGCTCTAGCCAGTCGGGCTGGTTGTAGGTGCTGATGATGACGCTGGCGACTGGCTGATTCATATGCTCGGATCAGTCCTGCTTGCGCCAGTATTTTTCGTTGCGGCCATCCGGCAGATCGCTGGCGTGGCTGCGCCCCACACTTTTTCGACCGCCCTTCAGATGGTCCATGAAGCGACCCAGCCAACTGTTGATGAGTACGTGCTCTGCATCGCCGCCAACGCCCTCGGCAATATCGTGCGAGATCGCGCCGGTGCGCTCAATGCGCTTGCGCACCACATCGAACAGGAATGAGTCGTGGAATTCATCCTCGGCGAATAACAGGTCATCGCTGTACATCCGCTCAAATTCGACGAGCAGCGAACGTGTGGCAGGGTTGTGCAGGTCATAGCTGACCAGCCCGCACTCGGAATGGATTGGCCGTTTCAGGCAACCAACGAATGCTCCGGCCGGCAGCATGCGCTCGAGATCGGCATCGTCGACAGCATCGAAAAACAACGTGTCGGCATCAATCCACAAAAGTACATCGGCATTGCTGCGCCGTGCGGCGTCGAAGATGGCGTAGCTCTTGTGCGCAAAGCGCACCGCATCCCAGCGATAACCAAGGCCCCACTTCATACCGCGCAGTCTCAAGCGACGGCGATAGTGATCGTAGACGATGCGAGGCTTCCGGCGCCGAAGGCGACCGTGTGCACGTGGATCATCGGCATGCCGCGCCTTGAACGCCACCAGATCGGGGCAGTTCGCGAGAAGGTTTCGAACCTCGACGCGTGGGCCATGCCGTTCGGGAACGAAGCCCTCGCAATAGATCACAAGACGAACGTGCTCGGGCCAATGTTGCTCGAACGATTCCAGCATGCGCCGCCCATACGTTTCGAAACCCTGCGCATGGCAGGTGGTGACTACTTCGAAGGTTCGCGTTTGCATCTTTTTTCCGACGCGCTACAAGGATCGCAGTAAAGCATGACAGGAGTGCGCTATTCGCTGCTACGCGAACGCGCAGGCAAGCGTCGCGGACGCAAGCTGAGCGTGGACACTTTCATTGGCCTGTAGCTCAGGTTTCGGACACTCGGGGATTGCTCGCGCGCGTGTCAACATTTTGGCTGGCCTTACACTACGGCTCAGCAAGTCACGCCGAATCTGACCACCATGCCCAGCGTCGATCCAATACGCATCTTCTGTGGCAGCGACCGCAGCCAGCGACTGCCATTCCGCGTGCTTGCACATTCGATTCGAAGACACACGCGGCGCGTGGTCGAAATTCGCGAGATCGACAATGGTCTCGCACCGACGCCGAGTGATCCGCGACAAGCGCCATACACAGAATTCAGCTTCGCCCGCTTCGCCATACCTTCCATGTGCAACCACGCCGGCAGGGCGATTTACATGGATTCGGACATGCTGGTGTTCTCCGAAATCGGCGAACTCTGGGATACCGATCTGGACGGGGCGAGCATCGCCATCGAAGTCGGCTCGCGCAGCCGCGCCAGCCGAAGCAAGTCTGCGGCAGTGATGCTGCTCGATTGCGCAGCATTGGACTGGCAGGTCGAATCTATCGTCGAGGCGTTGGGACAGCACTACGATTACAACGAACTGATGTCGATTGATCCGCTGGTCGATGACGGGCAACTGCGCGAGCTGATCGTGGATGGCTGGAATGAGTTGGATCACTACGAAGCAGGCCGCACCCGCAACCTGCATTTCACCGAAATCCGCACCCAGCCGTGGGTTTACGCGGCGCACCCGCATGGCCAGTTGTGGGTTGATGAAGTCGCCATGATGCTTGCCTCCGGCGAGCTTGATTCAAGTGACCTGTCGGAAGAAGTCCGCCAGGGCTACGTGCGGCCTTCATTGCTCTGGCAGCTCGGTCTCGATAAGCAGGCCGATAGCCAGATTGGTTCGGGCGCAGATATTTCGCCCACGCCTGCACAGTTACTCGCCTTCGACAAAACGCGGGGTTACGTGGCGCATCGCGAACTGCTGGAACGTTTCGCCAAACGCAAGCGCGCGATCGCCTCGCTTGCCTGCCAGGACGCCATCGCGCGTCGGCCATGGCTAGCAACCTGGTACCGTCTTCGATTTAGATGGCGGCACGGCAGCTAGGTCGACGGCAACGAGCGTCTTGGTCGTGCGACCGACAGGCTAGATATCGCGACCAGCGTCAGCCGCGAGCAGACGATCAGTGAGGCCGCCGGCGCGAGTCACCGGCGTGCGTACGGCTTGGTCGAGTGATGACTGTGTCGACCAGATTTCCACGCTGTCCCGGGCTCGCGACAGCGCCGTGTAAAGCAGTTGGCGCGACAGGATGCGGTGCTCGCGCTCGGGCGGCAGGAGTACGGCGACGTGCTGGTATTCCGAGCCTTGGCTTTTATGGATGGTGAGTGCGAACGCGGCCTCGTGATCGGGCAGGGCGGCGGGTGCGAAGTCCCGGTAGCCAGATTCCTGTGCATCGACAGCATTACGCGATTTGGCTACTTCGAACCACACCCGAAGCGTTCCGTCTGACTCCTTTCGGCAGATGCCAACGTCGCCGTTGAACAAACCTGCTGCGTAGTCGTTGCGGGTGATGATGATGGCGCGACCGGGATACCACTCGGTGTTGATCGGCTCGTTCCACGCCGTCCGAAGCTGCTGTTCAAGGAACTGGTTGATTTCGACCGCGCCGAACGGACCCTCGCGCAAGGCGCAGAGCAGTTGTTGTTGCGCCAGTGTCGCGAAGGCTTCGGCGACGGAGCGCGAATCATCGGCTGGATTACGCAGCGACGTTGCAAGGCGATGCGCCCAGATTCTCAAGTTGGCGCGCAGCGTCGCGGTGTCGTCGACATCGCGTCGCCTCGCATCGTCACCGGCCATCGCAAGGGCGATCGAAAGCGAGTCCGTATCGCCACTGCGCACCGCGTCGTTGATCGCTACAAGTTCCGGTTTGGCACGGAAGCTGTGGACCAGACGCACGATATCGCGCGATTGCGGCGACGATTCCATCGCGGCAACCAGATCCATCAGCACCGATCCGGTCGCGACCGAGGTCAACTGGTCGGCGTCACCGACAAGGATCAGCAACGCATCGGGTCGCACGGCATCAAGCAGCGCGCGCAACATCGCGAGGTCGATCATCGATGCCTCATCGACCACGACGACATCGGCCGCAATCGGCCGCTGCGCATTGCGGCTGAAACCGTTTCGCCACGGCTCGAAGCCGAGCAGGCGATGCAGGGTGGTGGCATCGCTGTCGGGAATGCGCTCCAGAAATCCATGCCAATCGTCGGGCAAGGGCATAGTCGTGTGATCGAGCAACCGCTGCTTGCCGTTACGCAAGGCCTGCACCAGACGTTGCGCGGCCTTGCCGGTAGGCGCTGCGACCTTAATGCTCAACGGAAGCGCGCTGCGACGCTGCAACATCAGCAGCATGCGCAACACGGTGGTGGTCTTGCCGGTGCCGGGACCGCCGGTCAGGACGAAAACGCCATGCTCGCCCACGCTGCGCACCGCGCGTTGTTGTGGTTCGACATCGACGCCGGTTGCGCCATTGAATAGCGCGGCGATGTCAGCGTCACTCACTACGGAATCGAACCGGGAGCTGGCCGCGCGCCGCGAGCGCAGCGCTGCCGCAACGCTGCGCTCGTTGCGATGGTTGCGTTGCAGGTAAAAACGGTTTGCATGGTCGATGACAAAGGGTCGTTCGCTGTTGTCATCGCCGACCAACCGATGCTTGAGCAACGCTTGGCACTGCCCATGGGTAAGCGCCGGCATGGCATGGCGATTGTCGACGTCGGTCAAGGCCAGTGCGCTGTCACCGTGGCCGTCGGCGAGGCTGGCCCACGCCGCGGTGGCGGCGAGCAAGTCAGCGTCCGGTCCTTCGCCATGCGCACGCACCCAACGATGCACGGCGCGGTCAAGGGGACGCCAGGCTTCGTTCGCGTTGGCGACAAAATCGTTTTCGAAACGAAACGTGCTCATGCAATTTCCTGCGTGATCGCGCGACCCAACGCGGCATCGACAGCGGCGATCAAGCGATCATCGAAGCGCCGCGCCCAGATGCCGGAGTTACCTTCGATTCCGGTCGCGCGAACGAACAGATAAATCACTTCGCCGAGGTGTTCACTGCGCGAGTAATCAACAATGCGTTGGCGCAGATATCGATCAACGGCGACGGTGTAAAGCAGGGCCTGGAATCGATAGTGGTTTGCGTCCATCGCCCGCTCCAACGCTGCGGGCGCATAGTCGGACAAACGCTCGCCAAGACGATTGCTCTTGTAATCCAGGACGTGAAAGCGACCGTTGAATTCAAAGACAAGGTCGATCTTACCGGTCAGAAAGCCGCGCAAGTTACGGGCCGGTCCGGCTGGCACCAACGCCGGTTCGCCGTGGCTTTCACAGGCTTCACGCAGGTGAGCCATCGATACGTCGTCGAGCAGGAAATCGAACGCCATCTCGGCACGAAGTCGATGCGGCTTCAGTGCGGCTAGCGACAGGCCCGGAGACGTTTCCGGCAACAGCGGCGCATCCAGCGTGGTCTGTATCCGCGCTGCCACAAACGCGACAAGACGATCGAGCGGCAGGTCGCTCGCAGTAATTCCGAATTCACCAAGCTCGCGACGAATCAAATCGGTTTGCGTCGCCATTGGCTCACCGACGACACGATTCTCGAAGATGGCGTGCAGTGCATTACCGAAATCGGCCCCGGCGATTGCAAGCAGGCGCAGCAACTCCGGGTGGGCCGATTCAACAGCAGTAACTTCTCGGACTACCTCATTAACCAGCACCGTTTGCGGGGAGTCGCTCTCGCTGTGCGGCTCATCCGCTGCCGATGCTTCCTCGCTCGCGACATGAGCATGCGCGTGGCTGAGACTGGTGAAGCTGTAGCGGGATTCGAATGGCGCGGGCGGCGGTTCGCTCATCGCGCTACGTTGACGATCGGTGCGATCGGCAGTGGGAGTGTATTGGCGATGCTGCGGCCACGCCCATCGGCCTGACTGCCAAGCGACACCATCAATCGGTTCGGGAGCCATCCGGTCACCAAGCAATCGCGCGACCAGCGCGTCAAGCGGCGCTCGTTTGGGGTCGGTCGCTGCATTGCTGTTCCTGGCGTTGGTCTTGCGACCCGGCGGCAGCGCGTAGACGTGGCAGGCGTGGATCGCCCGCGTCATCGCAACATAAAGCAGGCGGTAGCGTTCGTCCTGGCCGGTCCAGCGGTAACGCTCCAGCGCCTCGCTGCCGAATGACAACACGCGTTTTCCACTCTGCGCATCGTGCAGCACCGAAATCCGGTCGCTTTCGCGGTGTGCATTCGCCCACATCAGCGGCAGGATGACGATGGGAAACTCCAGCCCTTTGCTCGCGTGCAGCGTCATCAAGCGAACCCGTGCGGCATCGGATTCGATGCGCAGTTGCTGCTCGTCGGCGGCATCGCCGGCATCGCTGCCGCCACCTTCGCGTTGCGAGGCAAGCCATTGCAAAACTTGCTCGGCACCCATGCTCTGGTCGGCCTGCGCTTGCAGCAATTCGCCGAGGTGGTTGAGATCGGTGATTGCCCTTTCGGCGTCGCCGGCTGCGAACAAATCGTTACCGCGCTCGCGAACAAGGCGCTGGATCGCGGCGAGTACGCCGGCGCTACGCCAAGTTTCACCCACCACCGCGTATCGCCGCGACTCGGTTTCGAACGCCACAGGATCGTTACCGATACTGCGCAAGTCCTGATATGACTTGCCACCCAGCCGCGTGGCCAATGCGGCACGCACGGCACCGGCATCGCGTGGATGCAGAGCGGCGTGCAAGGTGATTTGCAACTCACGCGCCCAGTCCGATTCAAACACGCTGCTACGCGCGGTGGTCACGCAGGGCACATGGCGCTCGTCGAGCAGGTCGCGCAAGTCCATGACCTGCATGTTGGTTGGCAACAGCACGGCAATGTCGCCAGGTTTGACGGGTTGGTCGCCGATGGTGTGAAGACCGGACGCGAGCAGTTCGACGATCTGATTGGCGCAGGCTTCCAGCGCCGCGCGCGTTCGTTGCGGCGCCGCGTCGGGTACGTCGTCGTTCCAGTAGTGGATCTGCAACGGCGTCGAACAAACCTCGCCACCGATGCGATAGGCCGTCTCTTCAATGTGGCGACTGGCGACGACATTCTGGTAGCCGATTTCATGGTCGGGTCGGCTGCTCAAGGCGACGCCGGCGCGCTGAAACAGATTGTTCAATGCGCCAACCAGTGACTCGGACGAGCGGAAGTTGGTATCCAGGCGCAGCTCGCTGCTCGCGGTCTCCCTCGCCGCGAGGTAGGCCTCGATATCGCCACCACGAAAACGATAGATGGCCTGCTTGGGGTCGCCGATCATCACCAGCAGTCCACGCGCCGATCGTTCCGCATCGTCGTTGCGATAGATCGCATCGAGGATGCCGTACTGCTGCGCGTCGGTGTCCTGGAATTCGTCGACCAGCGCGACCGGCCAGCGCTCGAAAAGCGCGTCAGCGAGCGTGGATTGCGGATCGTCCAGCGCACGCGCGACACGTTCGATCAGTGCGTCAAATGTGACCTGACCACGAGCCGCAAGCCGCTGTTGCCGCTGTTCGCGCAAGGTCTTCTGGAACTGATGCAACGAGCGACTTCGCGAAATGTTTGGAATGCGCTCCAACACCGGAATGCAGGCCGTCGCGAAGTCGTAAGCCAGCTCACAGGCCTTGCGATTTTTCGCGTTCGGTTTCAGCCGCTTATCAAGCGGCGTTTCCAATGTTTCGGCGAGCTTGCCAAGTGCCGTTGCCGACTTGTCGTCAAGCACGGCCCCGGCGACGCATAGCCGCAAAGCATTGAAGCCCGACAACAACGCCGAGTTGGACCGCGCGTAGCTGGGAACATCAGAAATTGCCGCGTCGAGTAGTTTCAGGTTTGCTGGATCCCTCAGTTCGGCAACCCCGTGCTCGGAGACTTGTTCAACCTCGATGCCAGCGCCCAAGGCAACACGCAAGTTGTCGCGCAAGGCCTTGCGATCATTCCACCAAGCTGCCTCTCCGTCCGACAACTCGACATCGCCCTGGCCAAGCCGGCGCAACAAGTCATCAACCAACTCGTTGTTGATGCTGTCGGTCGACACCATGTCGCCGAGATCGAACGCGCTGGCGCTGTCGAAAGGCAGCTCGGAAAGTACGCGCCGACACAAGCCGTGCAAAGTGCTGATCGGGGCGCGATCAAGATCGACCAGCGCGAGTCTCAGTCGATTGCGGTCCGCGTTCGCTCGCGTTACATCCTTGCCCTCGTCGCCAACTCGCCAGCGCTTGCGCAACCAATCCAGATCGGCTTCGATCGTCGGTGTGGCGGGTGGCACACCGCTGTTCTCCGACGCCACGTTGGCGAGGTCGATTGCCCACAGGATGCGACCGCGAATGCGCTCGCGCAGCTCCTGCGCGGCGGCATCGGTGAAGGTAGTGACGACGATCTGCGTCGGGTTCAATTCCTGCTCCAACAACAGGCGCAGGTAGATCACCGAAATGGTCCAGGTCTTGCCGGTGCCAGCGCTCGCCTCGATCAGGCAGCGATTGCCCGGTTGCAGCGAAACAGTACGCCAATCCGGCGCGGCGTTTGGTGCACCCGACACAGCGGCGATCACGACGCAACCTCGCTGTCGACGCGCAGATCGATCAGCGATCGCAAGTGATCGGCGTTGCTGCACAGTTGCTCGAAATCATCGCCCGCGTCGAACGCGCGGTCGCCGCCAAGCAGGCGCGAATAACCCGGCGAATAGTCGCGCTCGCCGGTCGAATGATTGCCACCCAGCCACGCCGCGCTGGCAGCGTCGGGGTTCTCGCGATCCGCCGCTGCCGAGGTATTGGGGAAATACCAGCGCGGCTCGATGACGGATTGCCTCCAGAATTCAATAAGACCGACCAGTCGTTCTCGCAAGTCGTCGAGCATGTCCCGTGCGGCGTGATGATTGCCTTGCTTGACGGCGTTGAGAAACCACGTGTCCCAATCCGCGTATTGCTGCGTTGTGCTGCCGTCGGACTTTGCGGTGACCACGCAGACGCGAACGCCATGTTCGCCGCCACTGTCCGCAAGGCGCAGTAGCGCCCATCGAATGAAGATGCCGATGGTGAATTTAAACCCGAGTTCGATTTCTTTTTTCCCGGGCGCGATATCGAGTAACCACAGCGTTCCTCCGCTCGCGTGCACGTTGCCAATCTCGCCTTGCACGCGATACGACTCAATCAACAGATCGACGGCATGCGGCGAGGCATCCGGCAGGCCACCGCGCGACAGGTCGTGATCGGCGAAATCGATGAGCAGGTCATCGATGTTTTTCTTCTCGCGCGTCCACGCCGACTGTCCCGCGCGTCCCGGCGGCAACAGCGCACGCAGGCGCAGGTTGATCGGAGCAGTCTCGGGTACCACTGCATTGGATTTCGCGGCGATCAGGAAGGCACGTTTGGCAATCGTGTCGAGTGGTTCGGTCCGATCCTCAAGCGGCTCGCTGTCACGCAGGCGCTCATCGCTGAGCGCATCCAGGCGCAACTGCAATTCGCTTTCCAGCAATTGCCGCGCCGGGTCCTTGTAGTAGCCGAGCCATTCGCGCAAGGAAACGATCACGTCGTCATCGCCATCAGTGCGCGTGGACAGCGATACGGCGGGCGGCTCTGCGTCGCGAACGAAAGCTGGTGTGGCACCGCCCGTGTCACCGATTTGCAAGGCAGCGAGATCGCCGCGAAATGAAAACAACGCCTCGTCGCTACCATTGAAATAGCGCTCATCGAACGCCTGTAGCGGGTGTCGTACCAGCCAGGGTCGCTTCGAATCATCGTCGCCATGCGATACGCCGGCGGCTTGGTCGAGCAGCGTCATCAGTTCCGCCAGCGGCGTCGCAGGATTGCGCGGTTTGGCATCGCGCACGCTTTCACCGATGTAGCTCAAGTGCAGCATGTCGCGCGCCGACATCAGCGTTTCAAGGAACAGGTAACGATCATCGCTGCGCTGATCGCGGTCGCCGAGTCGCGGATGCTTCAGCATCAAGTCGAGGCCACCGTCGCCATCGGCGCGTGGGTATTCGCCGTCGTTGAGACCAAGCACGGCAATTACCCGAAATGGCACGGCGCGCTGCGGCACCATTCCGCACACCGTCATGCCGCCGATCAGGAACGCCTGCCGATCCGAAACGGCGGCAAGATTGCCGAGTAACACATCGCGCACGACGGAGAACTCAAGGACGGGATCGAGCCCGCTGACCGCGGGCTCGGTGGCGATGGCGCGCACGAAGCCAAGTAGTTGGCTGCGCGCATCGCGTGCTTCGGGATCCGTCGGATCGATCTGGAACATCGCTTCAAATCGCTGTTCAAGCAGCGCGGCCCATTCACTTGCGCGGCGAGTTTGGAAGGATTCGCGGCACCACGTCGCCAGCTCGATCAGGACGCGATCCAGCTTGCCGAGCAACGCCGCTTGCGGACCATGGATGCCTTGCACCGGAGCAATCAACGTGTCCTCGCCCAGTTGCACGATGGCCTCGTCGTCACCGCGGTCGCCCATCACGTAGCCGGTCAGCATCCGATCCATTGCCCACGCAAACGTATGCTCGGCAATCGGCGGTGCATCGAAGCGTTGCCGGAATGGACCATCCAGTCCCCATGCGACACGAGCGTTTCGCAGCCAGACGGCGATGACATCGACATCACCGTCACTGACGCCGAAACGACGTGCGATGGACGCGGTCTTGAGCAGGTCGATGACCTCGGGCGCACTGATCCGGGATTGCGGCAGATCCAGAAGCTGGCGGAAGGCCGCGAACAGCGGCTGTGCGCTTGCCACGCTGACGTCGGCCAAATGCCACGGTAGGGCGCCGCCGTGACGACCGGCTTGGCCGAACACCGCCGGCAACAGCGGCAGGTAAGCCTCGACATTCGGCATCGTCACCAATATGTCGGACGGTTTGAGTTGCGGATTTTCGACGCGCTCACGCAGCAAGACATCACGCAACACTTCCAACTCGCGCAGGCGGGTATGGCAGGCGTGGACACGCAGCGAGCGATCCGCGCGAGGATCGATGGACGCGTCGGCGGATGGGTCGGAATCGTTTACAGCGATTAATCGTGGCGACAACTGGCGGACGCTTTCCTGCACGCGTTGCAGTCGTGTTTCCAACGTGGGCGTATCGGTTCGATCCAGCCAATGGCGCTCGTCGATGAGCGCATCACTGTCGGCGAGGCTGAGCATGAAGTGCTGGCCGAGCCGCCCCCAACTCGCCAACAAGGGATGATCCTGATCGAGGAAGGCGCTGGCGATCTCACTGCTGACCTTTGGCTGGTCGGCGGCGTCCGGCGTCAGCTTGAGCAGATCCAGAAGATGACGGCGATCCCCACGCAAGCCACCCCAGTATTCGCCACACGGGTCGGGCACGTAGAGCACGACCATGCGATGCGAGGCGACGGCGCGCAGCACGGCCAGCTCCGACGGTGCCAGGTGCGACACGCCAAACACATGCAACGGTTCGCTCGCCGCGAGCGCGATTTTTCCGCCCTGCAACTTCGCGATGAGCTGGCCAAGCCGTTCACCGCGATGCGGTTGCGCAATGTCGGCGCGCAGCTTCTGCCATAGCGGCGCCAGCAAACCCGAATCGGTCGGGCCGCTTTCGCCGCGCGCCCAAGCCTGCAACCAGTCGGTCCGATAGACCAGATATTGGCTGTAGATGCGCGCCAGTCTGTCTGCGAGTTGGAAACGCCGGCGCGGTACGTCGTCGCCACGAAGGTAATTGCTGATCTGTGCGCTATCGATGCCGCCAAGCACTTCGTGGATGCGCCAGCGCAAGGTTTCGCGTCGATACGGTCGCAACGCGATCGCCTCCTCGCCCAATACATGCTGGGCGAGCCGATCAAGCCAGATGCTCGGCAACACGATGTCGATGTTCGCGGCAATCCCACCGGGACCGCGCTTGCGCGCAATCGCGCGCGTCAGCCATTGCTTCATCCCCGGATGCGCGGCAATCACACTGTGCGGTTGCAGCACGTGTTCGGGCGGCGCGCTGTCCATCAGCGCGAGCAGCGGATCCAGCAACGCTTCGAGTCGACTGGCGCGATAGATCACCAAGCCGGTGGCTTGGTTGCTGGCGTCGGAAGCTGGCAAAGTAATGGAGTTCAGCGACTTGCCTCGGGTCTGTCGGTTCAGCGCGCACTAGTGTCGCAGCAGCGCGTCGTCCAGTGTCGCGAAGTGAAAAATCACCAAGTGAGACCGCACAACCGCGACGCACGATGACAACGTGGTGAGGGCCGAATTTCATGCCGGCACTGCAAGAAACGTCACGGTTGGTTCACAATGCCGAGTCTGTGTGCCCGAAACTCGTATCCGTGCCTTGAATTTGCCTGACCAAACCTCGACCAGCCGTTCGGCTGCCACTTTCTGGCAGGCCGTGCTGCACGCGCCGCGCGCGCTGCTTGATCGCATCATTGCGATGTCGACGACGCGCGCCAACTACTGGATCGAATTCGCGTTCAGCAGCACGTTGTCGGCGGCCCTGCTGGTGTTCGGTGCCCGGCATCTGCAGGGTTCGTGGCTACAGGCTCCGGCGACGATTGTCGTTGGCCTGATTGCCTTCACGTTTATCGAATACCTGGCCCATCGCTGGATTTTCCATGGCCCCGACTCGATGTATCAGCGCGGCCACCATGCCCATCACGAATTCCCGAAAGGCTACGACTCGCTGCCGTTCTTCCTGCCGGCGGCGATCCTTTCGATGATTGCCGGCGTGCTCAGCCTGGTGCTGCCGGCCGGCTATGGCCTGCTCATCGCCGGCACCATCGGCAGCGGTTACGTCGCTTACGGTTTCAGCCATTTTGCGATTCACCATCGCCGCTTCCAGCATCCGCTGATCCGCCGCTGGGCGGCGCGCCACCACGTCCATCATCATCATCCGGATCGCAATTTCGGGGTGACCTCGACGCTGTGGGATCACGTCCTGGGTACGTTGTACCGGTCGCGCTCGCGGGTCTGAGCCGAGCTCTGAAGTTCGCCGATCAACCTGGATTTGGCGGCAGATTGGACCCATCGGGCATAATTGACGGCTGATCCGGCGAGCGCTGCGCTCGCCCCTGCCTTCGGAATCCCATGCTCAAGACCACCATTGAACTGCATCGCCAAGGCGATCTCGACGCTGCCGAAAGTGGCTACCGCGAGTTCCTGGCCCAGCATCCCAACGACAACGAAGCGCTGCGCCTGCTCGGTGCCTTGCGCTACCAGAAGGGCGACCGCGACGGCGCCATCGAGCTGTTGCAGCGCTCGCACAATGCAGCGCCGGAACAGCCCGCGCCCCTGCTCACGTTGGGCAAGGTCTACTTCGACAGCCGCCAGTTCGATCAGGCCCGTGATGTGCTTTCGAAAGCGCTGACGCTGGACCCCAACCAGGGATCCGCGCACACCACGCTTGGCCATATTGCGCTGGCCCAGGGTGAAACCCGCTTGGCGGAACAGCACTTCCACACCTCGCTGCGTGCCGGCGAAGACGCGCACGCATTCGCCGGTCTCGCGATGGTCGCCTGCGATTTCAACCAGGTCGACATCGCGGTGAAGAACGCGAACCAGGCCGCGAAAATGCAGCCGCAGGATCCGCTGATCCAGTTCACATTGGGTCGCGCGTTGTTGCTCAACGGCAACCACGCGTTTGCCGAACAGGCTTTCAACAATGCGCTAGCGCTACGCCCGAACTTCCCCCAGGTCCACCACGCGCTGGGCATGTTGATGCTGGACAGCGGTCGGCCCGCGGAAGCCGAGCAGCAGTTCGGTCGGCTCAGCGCGGAACCCGGGTTCGAACTTGGTGCAAGCGTCGGCATCGCCGATGCCATGCGTGCGCAAGAGCGCTACGACGAAGCGATTCCGCTGTACCAATCCGTGCTCGCCGCCATCCTCGATTGGGAAAAGGTGGTCGAGGCCTTGCTGTTCTGCCTGGGCCAAACACAGCGTCTTGGTGACGCGTTGGTGTTACTCAACCAGCAGGTCGACGCCGGTGGCGAGCGTGAAAGTTTCTGGCGCAATCGTCGGGTGTTGTTGACGACACACCTCAACTTGCTTGACCTCGCCATTGCCGACAACGAATGGCTGCACCAAGCCGAGCCCGACGAACTGCAGTACGTGGAAAACCTCGGCTACTTGAACGAACAGGTCGGCAACTTCGAAACGGCTGAGCCTTATGTCGCTGCGGTGCTGGCGAAGAACCCCGGTAGCCCGGAGATGAGCCTTGTGCGCATCCGCGAGGCATTGCGGAATGACGATTTCGACGGCGCCAGCGATAGACTCGGTGCGTTGGCCAGCAAGGAGTTGAGCGAAGGCCAGCGCCGCTTGCTGGAAAATTATCGCGGCCGCGTTGCCGACCACAATGGCAATTTTTCAGGCGCTGTCGAGCACTTCCTGGCTGCCCCGCGTGGTTTGCGAAGCCTGCTGCCGGCGTTGACCGACGTACCGGAATCGATCGACCGCTGGCTGGACGCGCCAGCCGGACCGGCGTGGGAACACGCACCCATTCTTCTGATCGGTACGCCAGGCAGTGGCGTGGAGCGCATCGCTGCCCTGCTCGCCGACCAGCCAACGCTCGCCGTTCCGCGCGATCGCGTCGGTGATCGTGATCGTCGCGATCTGTTCGGCGCACCCCCCTTCGATTTCAGCGATGCCGAGGTTGGTGCCGACGACATCGAACACATTCGCGAGGAATATCTGGGGCCCAGCAGGGCGTTGGGCATTCCCGACGATCGTCGCCAGGTCGATTGGCTGCCACGCTGGGATGCGCGGTTGCTCACCCTTATCCATCGCATCATGCCGGGTACCAAGATCATCGTTGTTGATCGCGACGCGCGTGCAGCCTTGGTCGACTGGATGGCGTTCGGATGGCTGCCGACCGCACCTGTGAACGACCTGAATGCAGCCACCGCATGGCTGGCTCGGGCGCGCGAACATGCCTTGTACGGCGTCGCGCGATCCGGACCTGAACACCTGGTCGTAGACGCCGAAGCGATTGCTGTCGATCCGGACGGCGCCGGCGCCGAGCTGGCGAAATTCGTTGGATTGGACAGCCTTGTCGTCGGCGACAATTTTGCCCGTAGCGCTCGCGGCGTCGGCGGCTTGCCGGTGCGCTTCACCGGCGATCACTGGCGCAAGTATTCCGACCCCTTGGCCGACTCGTTCGCCAAACTGAAATCCTGAGGCATCCGCCATGAAACTGACCAGCACGCGACTGATTGACCAGCATCCGATTCCCGCCGACTTCGCATTTGGCCAACCCGGTGAAGACGGCGAACACTTTGCACCGGCCGCCAATGCAACACCGCCGCTGGCGTGGAGTGAAGTCCCCGATGCGACGCGATCTTTTGTCATCACCGTTATCGATCCCGACGTGCCCAGCGTTGGCGACGACGTCAACAAAGAAGGCCACAGCGTGCCGGTCGACTTGCCGCGCGTCGAGTTCGTACATTGGTTGATGGCGAACGTGCCGATCGACTGCCGCGAACTGGGTGAGGGAAGTTGCGGAGAAGGCATCGTCGCGCACGGCGACAGAGAGCCGTGGGGCCCGCCGGGTTCGGTGCAGGGCGAAAATAGTTACACCGGCTGGTTCGCCGATGATCCCGACATGGCCGGCACTTACCTTGGCTACGACGGCCCATGTCCGCCCTGGAACGACGAGCGGCTGCATCGCTATCACTTCGAAGTCCACGCCATCGATGTGCCGAACCTGCCACTGGAAAAAGGATTCAGCCTGGCCGACCTGCGCGTAGCAATGGACGGCCACGTGCTGGAATCGGCAGTCATCGTCGGCACCTACACGATGAATCCCGCGCTGGGCTGATTCTGCGCGTTTTGGCCCGCGCGAAATTCATCGACAAGCTGACGCGGAATTGGGTTCTGATCAGGTGTGTAATGATGGCTCGCGCGATGCTTTTCACTGGACTGTTTTGATGACCACGAAAACTCAGAAACTCGATCCGCTCATTTCCGAGTTTGAGACTCAGACGCAGGCGACCAGCCATGACCATTGGTTTCGTGCCAAGGTGAAAGAGGCGATCGACGATCCTCGCCCGAGCGTGCCCCATGATGAAGCCATGGCCCGCGTCCGTTCGACTATCGAAGCGGCGAAGCGCAAGTCGAAGTCGGCGTAATGCTGCCAGTTTTCTGGAGCGCGAAGGCACTCGACGAACTCGAGGCCATCGCGGGCTATATCGCACAGTTCAACCCTAGCGCAGCCGAAAATTTGCAAGGGCTAATCGAGGCTTCCGTGCTGCCGCTCTCGGACCATCCCTACCTGTATCGCCCGGGCCGCGTTGCCGGCACTCGCGAGCTCGTAGTGCACCCCAACTACATCGTGGTGTACCACGTGATCACCAATCAGATTCAGATTCTCGGCGTCCTGCACGCTGCTCGCGAGTACCCCTGAGCCAAGTTGGCTCAGGAATTGGAGAGCGGCAACAGCAACAGCAGCACGCCAAGCACGATCCGGTAGTACGCGAACGGCGTAAAGGTGTGGGTGCGGATGTAGCTGAGCAGCCACTTGACGACGACGAAGGCGACGATCGCCGAGACGACGAAACCAACCAGCAACGCCTGCCATGCGTCGGGGCTGTCGGTCGCCGAGGTGTCTTTCCACAGCGACCATGCACTGGCGGCATACATGGTTGGAATGCCGACGAGGAACGCGAACTCGGTTGCCGTTGCGCGACTGCACGCGCCGACCAGCATCGCGATGAAAATGGTCGCGGCCGAGCGCGATGTGCCGGGGAATACGCCGGCGACAACCTGAGCCACACCGACCCAGACAGCAACATTCCAGCTGACGATGTCGAGCACTGGACGACGCGCTGCGAAAGCCTCGGCAATCAGTATCCAGATGCCGCCGATGATCAGCGCCCAGGCCACCGGCGCGACGCTTTCCGGCAATTCAAATCCCAACTTTTTGACGATCAGGCCGAGTACGGCGGTGATGCCGAATGCCAGCGCCAGCTTGTAGGTGTAGTCGCGGTTGGCCGGATTGCGCCAACCAAACAGCAGGTCGACGATGCGGCGCCAGTAAATCACGGTGACGGCGAGAATGGCGCCGGCCTGGATCACGATGTTGAACGTGTCCGAACGCTGGCCCAGCCATTGTTCCGCGATCAGCAGGTGACCGGTGCTGGAGATCGGCAGGAACTCGGTAATGCCTTCGATAATGCCGAGCAGGATGACGTTGAATAGATCGGGCATAAAGGATGCTCTGAACTCGCGATTCAAGCGGATTCGCGCATCGCGCGACGAGCGGCGATGATAGACGAGAAGCGAGCCGACTCGCGTGCACGGCATCGGTTAGCATCGTTGGCGACCAGCGCCGACGTTATCGGCGAAATGCCTCCGCCGACCGCCGATCAGGAAACCGATCTTGTCGTCATCTTCCAAAGAACCGGGCTTCATCCCCTTAGGCTCCTACGAGTGGCCGGCCATGCCGACCCAGGAGACTGTCCGCCGCCTGATCGACCGGTTCAGCCACACGATTGCGAGCCGGTTTCGCAAAGCGGATGAACCCGCGGTCGCGAAAGACAAGCTCCACCGCATAACCCGAAGCGTGCTTGACAGTGTGGTCTCGCCACCGTCGTGTGGGCCGCTCGCGCGAGAACTGGAAAAAACCGTCGCTGCGCATGTTTCGTCGCCGAATCCATTGACGCGTTCGATGCTGATCGTGTTGCCACCCTGCGAGCAAGGTGGCGTGATTCGTCGCTGGGCCGAAGAGAAGGGACATCAAATCCTCCAACCACCGGTGCGTTCCGAACTGATCGATTCGCGTCACGAGCCGCTACCGGCGCTCAATGGCGACGGCACGCTGGTAATTCCGCAGCTGGATCGCTGGTTCCTGCGTCACCACAATGGTCTTGATCGGCTGCGCCAATTGCTCGCCGCGCTGGATCGAATTGATAGGCCCTGTGTGATCGGCTGCAACAGTTGGGCGTGGCGTTATCTTGTGGCTGCCACCGATGCAGATTTGATCCTGCCTCCCGGCATGACCTTCCAGGCTTTCGATGCCGACCGCTTGCACTGCTGGTTCGCGGAGCTGGTTGGCGAAGATGGCCTGCAATCGCTGCGCTTCCGCCGGTCGGACAGTGGCAAGGATGTGATGGCTGTGGACGAACATGGCAAGCTGGATAACGACTATTTCCAGACCCTCGCCGCAACCAGCCTTGGCATTCCTTGGGTGGCTTGGCACCTCTGGCGGCGCAGCTTGCGCGCAGAGAACGGCGATCTGCAGGCCGACAGAGACAAGGCAATTGATCAGCAATTGAGCGAGCAGACCTTATGGATAGCGGCGCTCGAAGAATTTCGGCTGCCCGGTAGTTCACGACAATCGGCCTTGCTTGTGTTGCAGTCACTGCTGATCCACGGCGAGCTCAGCGAATCAGAGTTGGCGATGACGATGCCCATGCAAGGAGTCGCCGCCATGCTGCCTGCGCTGCGCGCGGCAGGGTTCATCGACCGCCTGGATGACGTCTACCAATGCCACACCGCCGCCTATCCATCCATTCGTGGCGCCTTGTCTGCGGCGGGTTTTGCGGTGGATCGATTGTGATGGCCAAGTCCGCTGCGCAGGAAGGCCAGGACGCCACGGTCAAGCTGATCAACGATCTGCAGGACATCAGTTTCGGCAAGATTGCACTGATCATCGTCGGCATCTGGTTGGCGATTTTCGTGTTTCGCAAAGTGCTTCCCTATCTCGCCGAGCGCGGTCCCAAACAGTTCCGTCTGTACCTGCTCGGCGCGGTGCCGATCATCCGCTTGATCCTGTTGGTACTGGCGGTGTTGTGGGTGGTGCCGATCATCTTCAACATTACCTTCCAGAATTTCCTGGTTATCGCCGGCGCAGCCGGCGTCGCGATCGGTTTCGCGTTCAAGGACTACGTCAGTAGCTTGCTCGCCGGCGTGGTCGCGATCATCGAACGTCCGTACCGACCCGGCGACTGGGTTGAGATAGACGATGACTATGGCGAAGTGAAATTTGTCGGAATGCGTTCCATCCGCGTGGTCACCGCCGCCGACAACACCATCACCATCCCGCACGACACCATCTGGAAAAACAACATATCCAATTCCAACGATGGCAGCCGCACTTTGATGTGCATCGCCAATTTTTATCTAGCACCCAACCACGATGCTGCCCGGGTCCGCGCGGCGCTACGCGATATCGCCGTGACCAGTGCCTATTACAACTACGACAAGCCGGCGACAGTGATGTTGAACGAAACACCATGGGGCACGCATTACCGATTGAAGGCCTACCCGTTTGACCTCAGCGATCAATTCAGTTTCATCAGCGACCTCACCGTACGCGGCAAGCTGGCAATCGCCCAGGCAGGCGGCGTCGAAGTGATGGCGCCGGTGAGTGCGGGGCCGTCTCCCGACAGCTCCTGACCGCGCATCGACCAGCGGCAGACGGCACCAAATTGATGCAACCGCGCTAAAGTTGCGGCATGGCCGAAACCGAGCTGGCGCGAACAATGGATGTCGACGATCTGCAGATGACTGGCGTCGCATTGGTCACCGCCGATCTGCGCATTGCCTCGCTCAATCCCGCGTTGGCCGAGTTGCTCGCGACGGGGATGAAACGCTGGATCGGCGCGCCGCTGGCGACGTTGGATGACAAGCCGCCAAGACTTGAACAGGCGGCGCGGCGTTCGCTGGACGAGCATCGCAGCGTGGTGCTTTGGCAGGTTGGACTTTCCGTTGGCGGCGAGCGTGAGCTGGTCTGCGATTTGGCCCTGAGTCCTGTCGACGACGGCTTGTTGCTGGAAGTCCACCCTGCCGTAAACGCTGTGCGCCCGGCGGCAGCATCGAACGATCTATCGGCGTCGCTGCGTGGCCTCGCACACGAAATAAAAAATCCGCTGGCCGGAATGCGCGGTGCAGCGCAATTGCTGCAACGCCGTGTGGCTGGCGAAGAACTGACGGAACTGGCCGGCTTGATCATCGTCGAGGCTGATCGCCTCGCCGCGCTCGCCGATCGATTGCTGATTGACGGCGCTGCGCCTCGTCGCAAACCGGTCAACATTCACGAACCCCTCGAACGTGTCGCCACGCTGATCGGCGCGGAAGTCAACGCGCCGCGCGTCCAGCGCGACTACGATCCGAGCCTTCCGAAAACGCTCGGTGACATTGATCGCTTGCAACAACTGTTGCTCAACCTCGCGCGCAACGCAGTCGAGGCCGGCGCACGCACGATCACCTTGCGCACGCGTGTCGAGCACAGTGCGCGCGTCGGCGCGCGTTTACGGCGTCAGGCCTTGCGCGTCGACGTGATCGACGATGGTCGCGGCGTGCCTGCATCGATTGCCGAAACGCTCTATCAGCCGCTGGTTTCGGGTCGCGCCAACGGTACCGGCCTAGGACTGGCTTTGGCCCGCGAGATAGCCGCCGAATACGATGGCGAGCTGCGCCACAGCAGCCAACCCGGCGCTACAACATTCACCCTGTTGCTGCCGAGCGAAGCCAGCCATGAAGAATGACAGCGTCTGGATCGTTGATGACGACCGCAGCATCCGCATCGTGCTCGCAAGCGCGTTGCGCGATGCCGAGTTGAACGTGCGCGAATTCGCCGACGCCGAAGCGATGTTGGCAGCGCTTAAGCAAGCCACGCCGCAGGTGTTATTCACCGACGTGCGCATGGACGGCATCGGTGGTTTTGAGTTGATAGAACGGCTCGCCAAGTTGCCGACGCGCTTCCCGGTGATTGTGATGAGCGCCTACACCGGCGTTGCATCGACTTCCGCCGCGTACCGACTCGGCGCATTCGACTACCTGCCGAAGCCGTTCGATCTCGACAGCGCAGTGGAGATGGCACAACGGGCTTTGCAACAGCAACCTTCCGCGACGGGCGACGACGAAGTCGCAACAACTTCAGCAACCGACGATGCCGAACTGATTGGTCGCAGTGCGCCCATGCGCGAGCTGTTTCGCGAAATCGGTCGCGCCGCTGCGAGCGGATTGAGCGTTCTGATCACCGGCGAAACCGGTACCGGCAAGGAACTGGTCGCGCACGCGCTGCATCGCGAAAGCGCACGCGCCGGCAAACCCTTTATCGCAATGAACGCCGGCGCTGTGCCATCGGAATTGCTGGAAACCGAATTGTTCGGGCACGAAGCGGGTGCATTCACCGGCGCCTTGCGTCGCCATGCCGGACGCTTCGAACAAGCCGCTGGCGGCACGCTGTTCCTCGACGAAATCGGCGACATGCCCTTGGCGCTTCAAACCCGATTGCTGCGCGTGCTGGCCGCTGGTGAGTTCTACCGCGTCGGCGGTCGCGAATTGTTGCGTGCTGACGTGCGCATCCTCGCCGCAACTCATCAAGACCTCGATGCAAAAGCCGCGAGCGGCGAATTCCGCGCCGACCTGCTGCATCGCCTCGACGTAATCCGCATCCACTTGCCGCCACTACGCGAGCGCCGCGACGACGTCGCCCTGTTGAGCACGCACTTCCTCGCCCGTGCCGCCAGCGAAGCGGGCGCCGAACGCAAACGTTTCACTCGCGATGCGCTCACACTGCTCCGCGAACACGACTGGCCCGGTAACGTGCGACAGCTCTACAACGTCTGCCGCCGCGTCAGCGCATTCGCCAGCGGACGCGATGTTGACGCTGCCGATCTTGATCGCGTCCTTCGTCGCGATGCGACGCCGATTGCATCGTCCGACTGGACCGTCGAACTTCGCCAATGGGCCGATGCCGCCCTAGCGAGCGGCCGCGATGAAATCCACGGTGAAGCACTAGCCGCATTCGAGCAAGTGGTCTTCGCCGCCGCCCTCACCGCCCACGACGGCCACCGCCAAAACGCCGCCCAACAACTCGGCGTCAGCCGCAACACGCTAACTCGCAAGCTGGGTAGTTCGCGATCTCACCGCCGGCCAGGAGAGGAAAGAAACTAACCTGCAAACCGAAAAGGCCTCGGCTCGAAAGAGGGTTGGTGCGGCTTTCTACCCGTGACGTCGCCGCACGCTAGCAATCGAATTGGCGATGACCTGCTCAAGCACGGAAACATCCAGGTCGGCCAACTGCTTGAAGTACAGGCAGGACTTGCTCACCTTGTGTTTGCCAAGCTTGGGGAGCAGCGTCGCATCACTCTCTTCACAGTCCAGGTACACCACGAGTTCTCAACCACGAATGGCGAAGCCCGTAAGGGGTGCCTCGCCCGTTCGTCCGCTCGCATAGGTGTAGTTGTAAGAACCGTAGCCGACGATGCTGGGCCCCCACATTTTCGGCGGTTGCTTGGTGAGCTTCTTGAACAGGGTCATCAGCGCGCGGCAGTCGGCAGCCTGCTGGTCCTTGGCTCGTGAGGCGATGTACGCATCAACGCTCGCGTCGGTAGCCGTGGTCTTGTTCTCCGCCATCGTGGTACTCCGGTTTGACAGGGTACGCTCCCTCGCAACTACGCCGCCCGCGCCGTGAACTTCACGCCAAGTGCCTTGGCAACGCGCATCACGGTCTCGAAGCGCGGCTTCGCACCGGGACTGAGCGCTTTGTAGAGGCTCTCACGGCCAAGGCCGGCATCTCGGGCGACTTGGGCCATGCCTTTTGCCCGAGCCAAATCACCAAGCGCAAGTAGCAACAGATCCAGATTATCGGTTTCGAGTATGGCGGTCATGTACTCCGCGATTGCCTCGTCATCGTCCAGATATCTGGCGGCGTCAAACGCAACAAGCTTGAGCGGTGTTTTGGACTTCGTCATATGTCATCTCCAAGTTCGGCGGCAACCTTCACTGCGCGGCGTATGTCTCGCTTCTGGGTCGACCAGTGGCCAGCCCTGAGTTTCACAAACGACGCAAACAAAGGTCATGCGATCTCCGACCAGCTCAAATCAGCGACACCTTCCGGTGCTTTAAAGGTATCTGGTCGCGCCGCGTTCCAGAAGCGCTCGAACACGATGTGACCGGGCATGCCGCCGTTGAGCAATTCGCCGTGGCGGACGTGTGGGTAGAGGCCGGCGATGGAGCGGACCTTGGTCGATGAAATGCGGCGGATGATGTGTTCGGGGCCGAGTTCGCCGGGATGGTCCAGGCCCGCCGCTTCAATGACTTCTTTCAGGGCGCGCAAGGTGTTGGCGTGGAAGCGATGCACGCGGGTGCCTTTGTCGTCGGTGTCCAGCGATTTCCAGCGCATCGGGTCTTGCGTGGCGACGCCGGTCGGGCAGCGGTCGGTGTGGCAGGTTTGCGACTGGATGCAGCCCAGCGCGAACATGTAACCACGGCCCGCGTTGCACCAGTCCGCGCCGATCGCGATGGTGCGGGCGATATCGAACGCGGTGATGATCTTGCCGGCCGCGCCGATGCGAATTTCGCGGCGTAGGTCGAGACCGACCAGCGTGTTGTGGACCAGCATCAGCGCTTCGGCCATCGGTGTGCCGACGTGGTCGGCGAATTCCAGCGGTGCCGCGCCGGTGCCGCCTTCAGCGCCGTCGACGACGATGAAGTCGGGCCGGATGCCGGTACTCAACATGGCCTTGGCGATGGCGAACCACTCCCATGGATGGCCAATCGCCAGCTTGAAACCGGCGGGCTTGCCACCGGAGAGTCCACGCATTTTTGCGACGAACTGAAGCAATTCTTCTGGCGTTGAAAATACGCTGTGCGCCGATGGCGAAATGCAATCCACGCCGACCGGCACGCCGCGCGTCGCTGCGATTTCCTCGCTCACCTTGCGACCGGGCAACATGCCGCCGTGGCCGGGTTTTGCGCCTTGCGACAGTTTCAGCTCGACCATTTTTACCTGAGCGAGCGTTGCCTTTTCTGCAAATTTTTCCGCGTTGAATGTGCCGTCGTCATTTCGCGCGCCGAAGTAACCGGAGCCCAGTTCCCAGACAATGTCGCCACCGTTCTCGCGGTGGTACGACGACAGCGAACCTTCGCCGGTGTCGTGATAGAAGCCGCCGAGTCTGGCGCCCTTGTTGAGCGCGCGGATCGCGTTCGGCGACAGCGAGCCGTAACTCATCGCCGAGATGTTGAACACGCTCGCCGAATACGGTTGCGTGCATGCCGATCCACCGACCGGCACGCGGAAATCGCAGTTAGCGATATGAGTCGGCGCTATCGAATGGTTGATCCATTCGTAGCGCTGCGCGTAGACATCGCGCTCGGTGCCGAACGGCCGCGTTTCCAGTTCGCTCTTGGCGCGCTGGTAGACGATGGAACGCTGCTGGTAGGAAAACGGTACCTCATCGTCATCGGCCTCAACGATGTACTGGCGCAGCATTGGTCGCAGCGCCTCGAACAAGTAGCGGAAGTGCGCGATCAATGGATAGTTGCGACGCAGCGTCGACGTTTGCTGCATCAGATCGATTGCGCCGAACAGAGTGAGCGCGCCTGCGATCACCGCCAACACGCGCCAGCCCAGTGCGTCTTGCCAGTACGTGATTGCCAGGACGAGTGCGGCGACGCAGATCAAATAGGGCAGGTAGCGCAGCGGTGGGCGGACCATTTTTCTCTCCGGCAAGACAGGCCGGGAGGATAGCGCAGGGTTTGTGCTACTTCGACGGGCCAGCGCCTAGTCATTGCTTACCTGTCGTCCTTTCCACCTCTCCCTTTCGTCATTCCTGCGTAGGCAGTAATCCATCCTGATTTTGAGGTGACTCCGATAATTCTCTGAAGATCAAAATGGATTGACCAGCCTCTGGCTGTTGAAGAGCGCATCTGCCTACGCAGGAATGACGAGGAGGATGGTGTTTTTCCCCATTGAGGATGTTGGTCACCCGAAGCGCATTAAACAGTGCCGGTCGAAGCAATCTTGTCTCGCTCAACTGCGCGATGCCAGCGCAACAACCCTGCCGCGTAGAAAACGTAATACGCCGCCAATGTCCCGAAGATTGCCAGCGTCAGCGGGCTGCTGGCGAAGTCGGAGGGCATCGGATTGTTCTGCGCCGTCAACACCATGCCATGCAGTAGTCGATAGCCGATGCGCACTATCAGCAGCACCGACAAAGCAACGCCAAGGTGGGCACTCGGCGTGTAGTAAAGGCCGGTTGGAGTTGCTTCGAACCTGGTCAGACGCAAACCGTACCAGCCGAGGCCGACACCGAGCGCCGCGCCCGCCGCCAGTGCTGCAAGACTTTCCGGATGAGCGAACGACATCACTGCCAGAAAGATCAGCAGCAGCGGGAAGAAAATTATCGCCAGTAGCGGACGGCGCCGCGAGAATCGTTGGCGTCCCACCATGCGCCGTATGCGCGCATACAAGCGCCAAGCAATGAGCAGGGCAATGCCGGCCATGGCGACAATCGATAGATGCGGGGCAGGGGTCATGGCGCGCAATCGGTGAGTTGAAGACGCGAGTCTGCGCCGGCCATCTGCAGTCCCGCAATATCTCCTGAGCCAATCGTGAAATGACGCTTCGTGCCGACGTTCAGCCTCCATCGCCACAATAACCAGTCGCGCAATCCGCGCCACAGCAGCAAGGGGACCACCATGCGAACCATTCACACGCTCACCGCTTCATTGGCCATCGCCCTGATGGCCAGCGCCGGAATCGGCCATGCCGCTGACAGCGCCAAACAGGGCAACACCGCGGAAGTGCTGCAGGGCGGCGTCGCCCGTTGGTCCGGGATGGATGCGAAGGACTGCGGGATCTTCGGCAAGCGCTACCCGTCGGTCGACGGCGTTTGCTATTACCCCATCGGACTCGCCACGCGCACTGGCGACCACGAGATCGCGCTGTGGGACAAAGACGGCAAGCGGACTCTCGGCGGTCTGACGGTGATGAAACGCGATTGCACCGAGACCGAAATCAAACTCGACGATGACACCTATACCAAGGTCAGCGACGACAACAAGAAGCGCAGTGGCGAGGATCGCACGCGCATATTGAAAGCGGTCGCCGGCACCGATACGGCACCGACTTTCTCGCTACCACTGGGTCCGCCTGCCAAGGGTGTCGCCACCAAGGACCGCAGCGATTTCTGCGAACTGCGCGTCTACAACGGCGGTGAGGAGAAGAGTCGCCACACCGGGTTGGATTACCCCATTGCGAAGGGCACGGCCGTGGTTGCCGCCGCTGATGGCACCGTAGCCTTGGCGGAAGAACAGTTTTACACCGGTAACACGGTGGTCGTGGATCATGGTGGCGGACTGGTCACGATGGTCTTCCACTTGTCTGACCTGAAAGTAAAACAGGGCGACAAGGTCAAGCGCGGTGATCGCTTGGGCAGCGTCGGCAGCACTGGGCGTTCGACCGGCCCGCATCTGCATTACGGTGCTCGCTGGCAGAACCAGCGCATCGACGTCGGTTCGTTGATTGGTGATCCGTCCAAGCTGCCGGGTGTTGGCGAAGCGATGGTGCCGGAAGCCAAGGACACGCAGATCGTGGAAGCGGACAGCGAGAAGCCGAGCAGCGAAGACAAGCTTGGCGAGGCCAACGCACCGTCTGCCAAGCAAGCCGCCAAGGGCGACGCAGAATCGAAGAAGAACCAATCCGGGAACCAGGACGGCAAGTCGAGCAAGGTCAAGTCGGACGACAAAGCGAAAGAAAACGATGGCAATGACGACGAGGACATTCCGCAGGAATAAGCCCGGAAACGGTACGATTAGTGAAAGCAGACCGCGCAGTCAAATGCGCGGCCTGCTTTGCTTGCGAAGCATTAATCGCTCAACCGACACCGTTCTCCAACTGCGCACCTTTCCGATGACAAACCTTGCACCGTTTCACTTGGCGATCCCGGTCGGCAACCTCGCAGCCGCGCGTCATTTCTACGCCGACGTATTCGGTTGCAGCGAAGGTCGCAGCAGCGAGCACTGGATCGACTTTGACTTCTTCGGCCATCAACTGGTCTTGCATGAGGTCGCGGGCTATTCCAAACCGCGCGCCGGTGCCAACGCGGTCGACGGCCACGATGTGCCAGTCCCGCACTTCGGCGTCGTGCTGGAGTGGGACGACTGGCAGCATCTTGCCGAGCGCTTGCGGTCAAGCGAAACCACGTTCGTCATTGAACCCGGCATTCGCTTTGAAGGCCAGGTCGGCGAACAGGCGACCATGTTCCTGCTCGATCCCAGCGGTAACGCCCTGGAGTTCAAGGCATTCCGTGACATCGGGCAGTTGTTCGCGAAGTAGCCCCCGCGCCGCTGCAATCTTTGCGCCTCGTCGCCGCTGCGCCGATAATGCCCGCCCCCATATCCAGCGCACGGTTTGTTTCGTGCGGCGAAAGGCGTCAACGTGTCGGAAATTTTTGCCCGTCTGCCCGAGTTTGTCGGGCACCATCCCTTCCTAGTGCTTGGCTTTGTTGGCGTACTGCTGGCGCTGGGCTATCTGGAATTTTCCAAGCTGACGCGCGGCTATGCCGCCGTGACACCAGCGGCGTTGACCCAGTTGATCAATCGCGAGGACGCGCTGGTTATTGATGTGTCGTCGCTTGCCGACTTCGAGGCGGGGCATATTCCGGGCGCAAAGCATGTTGCGATCGGCCAGTTCGACCCGGAATCGAAAGAGCTGGCCAAGGTGCGTGACCGACCGATCGCCGTCGTCTGCAAAAACGGGCTGGTTTCCGGGCAAGCCGCCAAGCGCCTGCGCAAGGCGGGTTTCAGCCGGGTCTATTGGCTGGAAGGCGGTGCCAAGACCTGGATTGATGCGCAATTGCCGCTGATCAAGGGTCGTGCCAAGGGCTGAGTTGGTCGCCCGATTGATGTTGTCCGGGTCGGTCCGAAGTCGTTTCTGCCATCCACACGACGGTTGATTCGAGCTGTTCCGGCTCCATCCAAGGGCTGATCGGGGCCGTTTGCGCAGGTCGTAACCACCCCGATTTACCCTCGCCAAGTCGCGCCAGCGTGGCCTGCGTGGGATACTCGCCAACCTTTTTTCCTTATATCCGGAGTCACCATGAGCGATACCAACAACGGCATGGCCAATGGCCAGGCCGAGCCGCAAGCCGGCGCGCAGCTAAACCTGCAGCGCATCTACATCAAGAATGCATCGTTTGAAGCCCCCGGTTCGCCGCAGGTTTTCCAGACCCAGGGCCAACCCGCGATCGAGTTGAATCTCGGCCAGCGCGTCACCCAGTTAGGCGATGGAGTATTCGAAGTCACGATCACCGCGACCATTACCTGCAAGGTCGAAGACAAGACCGCCTACATCGCCGAAGTGGATCAGGCCGGCATCTTCGGTTTGGTCGGTTTCGAGGATTCCGCTCAGGAAGCCGTGCTCTCCAGCTACTGCCCGAACGTGTTGTTCCCGTATGCCCGACAGATGATCGCCGAGCTGATCCAGAACGGAGGCTTCCCGCCGTTCCTGATGCAGCCGATCAACTTTGAAAGCCTGTATGCCGAGCAGGTGCGTCGCCGCGCCGAAGGTGCGCAGGGCGCTGAAGCCGCTGACGCCAATTCGCTGCCGAACTGATCGACATGGCCGTGCCGGTCGCGGTCGTTGGGGCGGGTTCGTGGGGCACGGCTTTGGCCGTACAACTGGCTCGCAATAATGTCCCCACAACCTTGTGGGGGCGCTCGGCCGACGCGATCGCGGCGATGGCGAAAACGCGCAGCAATGCGCGTTACCTGCCCGATCTGGAATTGCCCGAGTCGCTGCTGCTCTCGAACGCGCTGGAGCCGACCGTGCGCGACGCCGGGACGGTGTTGATCGCGGTACCCAGCCACGCCTTTCGCGAAACGCTCGAACAGCTCGCGCCCTGGGTAGCTCCCGGCGTCGGCATTGCCTGGGCAACCAAGGGTTTTGATCCGGGCGGCGGCCAGTTCCTGCATGAGCTGGTTGAAGCCAGCCTGCCCGGCCACCCGGCCGCGGTCATCACCGGGCCCTCGTTTGCCAAGGAAGTCGCGGCTGGCTTGCCGAGTGCGCTGACCGTGCATTCGTCTGATCCCGTCTTCGCCCGCGATGTTGCCCGCCAACTGCATTCGCCACGCTTGCGCGCCTACACCGGCAGCGATGTCATCGGTGCGGAACTTGGTGGCGCGATGAAAAATGTACTGGCCGTGGCTACCGGCGTTGCCGATGGTATGCAGCTGGGTCTGAATGCGCGTGCCGGTTTGATCACGCGCGGTCTGGCCGAAATCATGCGGCTGGGTGAAGCGATTGGCGCGAAGCCAGAAACGCTGATGGGCCTGGCCGGTCTTGGCGATCTTGTGCTGACCTGCACCGGCGATCTGTCGCGTAATCGACGGCTTGGCTTGGCACTGGGACAAGGCGTGCCACTAGCGGAAGCGATTGCTTCGATCGGGCAAGTGGTCGAGTCGATCGTTACCGTCGATGAAGTGATGCGCCTGGCGAATCGGCATGGCATTGAACTGCCAATCAGCGCCGGCGTGCAGCGCGCGCTGCATGGCGAGATTACACCGACGCAGGGTATGGCCGAATTGCTCTCGCGCGAGCAGAAGGCGGAATTCCCCGAGTGAAATTGGCTTGCGGTTGATCGGGGCACCGATTCCGCGTAACCCGCATAAAGCGAGCGCCCGCCGGAAATGGCCTGCAGAACGCGATAACGCGAGCAACAAACAAGAACACATTCGTGGAGTGTCAGATGTGCCCCAGCAAGGTTGAAGATGGCGAGCAGCGCGGTTGGATCGTTCCGATTGGCGGCGCCGAAGAGAAGGACGACAACCCGCGCATCCTCGAGCGCTTCGCCGAACTCGGCGGCGGTGCCGACGCCAATGTGGTCATCATCCCGACCGCAAGCCGCTTGCCCGATACCGGCGAGCGCTACGAGAAAATCTTCAGCGACCTCGGCGTCGCCAGCGCGGTATCACTGAACTTCGAAACACGCGAAGACGGAGAGCGCCAGGAGTGGCTCGAAAAAATTGAAGCCGCCTCGGCGATCTTCATCACAGGCGGCACCCAGTTGCGGGTGTCGACCATTCTCGGCGGTACCTCGGCGGCCAAGGCAATCCGTCAGCGCAACGCGGCCGGCGCCGTTGTCGGTGGCACCAGCGCGGGTGCCGGCGTTCTGTCAGAGCACATGATTGCGTTCGGCAACGAAGGCTCCTCGCCGCGCGCCGACAGCGTGCGCCTTGCGCCGGGCCTCGGCCTGACCAACCGCTTCATCATCGACCAGCATTTCCGCCAGCGCGACCGGCTAGGACGGCTGGTTGCTGCGCTCGCCTTTAATCCGTTCGCGGTCGGCATCGGCCTCGACGAAGATACCGCCGCGTTCATAGGCCCCGACAACACGCTGGAAGTGGAAGGCAGCGGCACGGTGACCATCGCCGATGCCAGTGACGCGCAGTTCTCGTCAATGGCGCAGGCAGGCGAACACGATCCCGTCTGCCTGCTCGGCCTGAAAGTGCACTTCCTCATCGCTGGCTCCACCTTCAACCTGCACACCCGCGAAGCATCAGCCGGCACGTTGGCGAACCGCTGAGATTTCGTCATGCTGGAGCAAGGGCCCAGCAAAGGTATCGGTATCGCGTAGTCTGGAATCGTCGCCCGGCCGCCGGCCCGTCGATAGGCAACTCAATCATCAGGGGAAACACGATGCGCATACTGGAACGCTCCGTTTACGTCGGCCCATCTCTTTACGCCCATTTCCCGGTTATCCGGCTTGAGCTGGACCTTGCCCATCTGGAAAACTGGCCGACCGCGAAACTGGGTGAAGGCTTCATTCAGGGCCTGATCCATGCGCTGCCCGGATTGAACGAACACGGTTGTTCGTACCGTGAAGTCGGCGGTTTTGTGCGCCGCCTGCGCGAAGGAGAAGGCACCTGGCTGGGCCATGTGCTGGAACATGTTGCGATCGAATTGCAGAACGTTGCCGGCGAGCACGTCACGTTTGGAAAGACGCGCAGCGTCAGCGCGGATCGACCCGGCGTGTATACCGTCATCTACGAATACGCACAAAAAGAAGAAGGCATCGCCGCCGGCGAACTCGCGATGAAGCTGCTCGTTTCTCTGCTGCCACAGGAAGCGCGCGGCGCGCTTTCCCTGCCCGACGACTGGAACTGGGATCAGGCCCGCGACGATTTCATTCGCTATGCGCAGAAACGCGCGCTTGGCCCATCCACGGCATCGATCGTGCGCGCCGCAGAAGAGCGTGGTATTCCATGGCTGCGCATGAACCAGCAGTCACTGATCCAGTTGGGTCACGGCAAGTACCAACAGCGGGTGCAGGCGACCATTACCGGTCGCACGCCTCACATCGCCGTCGAGCTGGCCTGCGACAAGGATGAAACCAACCGGATCCTGACCTCTCTCGGCCTGCCGGCGCCGCGTCAGGAACTGGTGAACACGCAGGTCAACGCCATCAAAGCTGCCGCGAAACTCGGCGGCCTCGTTGTCACCAAGCCGTACAACGGCAACCACGGCCGTGGCATCACTATCGGAATTTCCGGCGACGCCGCGGTGCGCGAGGGCTACGCGGCAGCGTTGGAGCATTCCAGTTCGGTCATCGTCGAGACCTACATGCCAGGCGACGACCATCGCTTGCTGGTCGTCAACGGTGAGCTGGTCGCCGCGACCAAGCGGACGCCCGGCCATGTCATCGGCGATGGCAAGAAAACGATTGCCGAGCTGGTTGAAATCGTCAACCAGGATCCGCGCCGTGGCATTGGCCACGAAAAAGTGTTGACGCAATTGATTCTCGATACTCAGGCCGACCAGATGATGGAGCGCGTGCACTACACCAGCGCTTCTATTCCATCGGATGGCGAGGTGGTTTACCTGCGCTCGACCGCGAACCTGTCGACCGGCGGCACGGCGACTGATGTCACCGACATCATCCATCCCGATAACCGCGACATGGCAGTGCGAGCAATTCGTGCGATTGGTCTGGATGTTGGCGGTGTGGATTTCATCACCACCAACATCGCCGAAAGCTACAAATTGATCGGCGGCGGCATCTGCGAAATCAACGCGGCACCGGGCTTCCGCATGCACGTGGCGCCCAGCGAAGGCACGCCACGCGATGTGGCCGGTCCGGTTGTGGATCTGCTGTTTCCGCCAGGTTCGCCATCGCGGGTACCCATCGCGGCCATCACTGGCACCAACGGCAAGACAACCACGGCGCGCATGCTCGCCCACATCACAAAGATGGGCGGTTACACGCCGGGTCTGACGACAACCGACGGCGTCTATATCGACGGCCAGCGCACCGTCGAAGGTGATATGACTGGCCCCGTCTCGGCACGGATGGTGCTGTCCGATCCGCATGTCGACATGGCGATTCTTGAAACCGCGCGTGGCGGTCTGGTTCGCGCCGGCATGGGCGTGCCGGAGGTCAATGTTGGCGGCGTGCTCAACGTGCAGTCCGATCACCTCGGAATCAAAGGTATCGACACGCTGGAACAGCTTGCCGAGGTCAAGCGCATCGTCGTCGAAATCGCCAAGGACTGCGCCGTGCTCAACGCCGACGATCCGCTGGTGCTGAAGATGTCGGCCTACACCGACGCCAAGGTCATCTGCTACGTCACGATGAATCCCTCCCATGCGCTGGTGCGCGAGCATATTCGCGCCGGCGGCCGCGCGTGCGCGCTCGAAGACGGCATCAACGGCCAGATGATCACGCTCTACGACAAGGGCAGCCACATCCCGCTGCTGTGGACGCATTTGATCCCGGCGACGATGGAAGGTCGCGCTACCCACAACGTGCAGAACGCGATGGTCGCGGCGGCGATGGCGTATTCACTGGGCGTGAAGCTCGACGCGATCAGGCAGGGCCTGCGTACCTTCGACACCACGTTCTTCCAGGCACCGGGTCGCATGAACGTGTTCAACGAACATCCTTTCAAGGTGCTGTTCGACTACGGCCACAACGCGCACGCCATTTCCGCCATGGCCGATCTCGCCCAGCGACTGGAAGTGACCGGTCGACGCATCGTGGTCATCACTGGACCGGGTGATCGTCGCGACGAAGACCTGCGTGCAATCGCCGACGCCGTCGCTAATCGTTTCGACCACTACATCTGCCGGCGTGACGACCACACGCGCGGTCGCGATGGCGACGAGGTGCCTCGCATCATCGCCGACAGCCTTCGTGCCAGTGGTGTGCCCGATGACGCGATCAGCATTGTCCCTGATGAGCAGCAAGCGATAGATCATGCGCTGCGCATGGGCCAGCCTGGCGACCTGTTGCTGATCTTCGCCGACGCACTGGTGCGCTCGTGGAAGCAGATCATCAAGTTCCGTCCTGATGGCAGCGACGAACCAACGGCAACGCCAGCGCCGGTTGTGCAACAGACGGCGGCGGATCGCGGTGTCGAGGAAGGCATCATGGCGGCGATGGAAGGCGTCATTCGCGATGAGCGTGGCCTGGTGATGGCGCGCGAGAGCGATGACTGAGTTCCATGACTAAGCCGTTCGATGACTCGCGTCGGCTGACCGGCAGCAACGCCTACTTCGCCGAATCCGGCGCGGTGCTGGAAACGGTAGGGATCGCTGTCGATGGTGATGTCATCGAGCGCTGGCGGGACCGCATCACGGCCGCCCGCGGCTGGTTGGCATGGCCAAACGGACCGATCCACACCCGCATTCACGCGAGTGGCGCGACGCTGGCGTTTGCCGCGCCGCTCGACCAATTGCTCGCGGCGACCGAAGTCAACGAGTGGGCGTTGTTGTCGACGCTGACCGACTCCGATGCGCATGGCGACATTCCCTTCGCTCCGGGTCACGCGGCGTGCTGGAATGACGAATTGGCGAAACGAACATTACGCGCATCCGCTGCGGATGAAGCCGATCCAAAACTGAGCGAATTGATCGCCGCCGCGCACGCTCGAAAGCTTCCAGCGCTACCCGGCGAAGAAATGCTCACGCTGGGCGCCGGCAGCGGCGCGCAAAGCTGGCCGCTCGAAACGTTGCCGAATGTCGATGCAGTGCCTTGGCAAGGCCTGCACGCGATTCCGCTGGCCATCGTTACGGGTTCCAACGGCAAGACAACGTCGGTGCGCCTGCTCGCCGCAATGGCTAAAAAGGACGGCCGCGTCGTCGCGCACAGTTGTACCGACGGCTTGTTTGTCGACGGCGTTGCTATTGATTCCGGTGATTTTTCAGGCCCGGTCGGCGCTCGGACGGTGTTGCGTCAGCCGGATGTTGAAATCGCGATTCTCGAAACTGCGCGTGGTGGATTATTGCGGCGCGGCCTAGCTGTAGCGCGCGCAGATGTCTCGCTGGTCACCAACGTCAGCGCCGATCACTACGGCGAATACGGGATCCACGACCTTGCCGATCTCGCGGCCGCCAAACTGACCGTTGCCCGTGCTGTCGATCCCGATGGCCTGCTCGTGCTCAACGCCGATGACGCACTGTTGCGCAAGCTCGGCCCGGCGACCACGCACGGCCGCATAGGCTGGTTCTCGCTCGACGACAACGATACCCTGCTGGTCTCCCACCGCGACAATGGGGGCAGCACCTGTGCGATGGCAGACGGCCACTTGTGGTTGAGCATGAATGACAAACGTCACGATCTCGGCGACGTTGCCGCAATGCCCCTCAGCGTCGATGCCAGCGCGCGCTACAACATTTCAAACCTTGCCGGCGCGGCACTAGCGGCGACGGCGCTTGGCATTTCGAACGACGCGATCCGCGTCGTGCTGCATCGCTTCGGTAGCGACAACGACGATAACCCCGGACGTCTGGAACGATGGTCGCTCGGTGGAGTTTCAGTCTGGGTCGACTACGCCCACAACCCGGATGGCTTGGCTGGCCTGCTCGACGTAGCCACCGCGCGCCAAGGCGAAGGCAGGCTTGGTCTGGTCCTCGGACAAGCCGGCAATCGCGAAAACAAGGACATCCTTGAACTCGGACGCGTTGCTGCCCGCTATCGGCCCGCCCGAGTGATTCTGAAAGACATGCTCGGCATGGAACGCGGCCGCGCTTCCGGTGAAGTCGCAGCAATCCTGCGCACGGCCCTGATCGATGGCGGCGTTGCCGAGGACGCGCTGGCCTTTCACAGCGACGAAACCAACGGCGTCATCGACCTGCTCAAGTGGGTGCAGCCCGGCGACGTGCTGGTCTTGCCAATCCACTCCATTGCTGCACGCCGCGTCGTCGGCGAAAAACTTGATCGCCTGCGCGAGCGTGGTTGGCGGCCGGGGCAATCTCTCTAGGGTTGTCTCGCGGGACAACAGCCCGCTTCTGATTTTGCGCTGTCGCGCTAGTGTCTTCCTTCGCACCTCGGGCGAAGCGCCGTGCTGGTCTCCCTTTTCCGCTGGGAGAAACGAGGCTTTTCACCCGTCTCCCGTCGGGAGAAGGGTCGGGGATGAGGGTGCGGTCGTTGTGCCTTCTTGCATTGTTGCGAAGATTTCATCTTCGCTGTGTTTGGCCGTTTAGACGTCCATGGAACGGCTGTCGCCAGACTGTACGAGCGTTTCTCGCGCCCGCTGCCCGCCGCCGCTGTTTTATTTGTCTGTCACCAGACTGGTCAAGCGTTTCGCCGGGCTGCCGCCCGCCGAGCCACCCCCGGATCAAGTCCGAGGGCAGGCTCTTTCTGCTCGCACAGAAACATGGCCCAAAGATGCGCCCGTGGCGGGTCGGTCGTGCGATGAAGCCGCACGACTACGCGAGCTGGCTCCGGGGTTCGCTGACAGCACATCCTTGTGCTGACAGCGAACTGGCCCGAATCCATTCGGGCCACCCTGCGGCCGTCTTCTGCGCCAGCTCGCCTCCCCGAATCGGGAGGTAGGTCAAAGGCATGCCGCGCTTTGCGCTGCCCGCCTTTCAACCTGTCGTCCACGGATCGATGATCTCTACGCCCGTCGTCTGAAAGTCAGACGTGTTTCTGGTCACGACGACCATGCCATGCACCAGTGCAGTAGCTGCGATAAATGCGTCGTGCAATGGCCGGGTGTCTGGAACGTGCAAGGTGGCGCTTCGCAGCGCGACGGCGGTGTCGACGGGAAGCACGCGATCCGTAAACGCCGGCAAGACATACTGGTTCATCCACTCACGCAGGATGACTCCTTTGTCTGGATCCTTCCGGCTGGCCAGCAGGATGCCGATTTCCAGTTCGTGAATTGTGATCGCCGAAACGAAGAGCGCTGCTGTCTCGACGTTGTCTGCCCAGCGAGCGACATTAGGGTTCGCTTTTCCGGATCGTACCTTGCGAAGTTCGGATACGACGTTGGTATCCAGCAGATACATCACGATAGATCAGCTGGCGCGGGTCTTTCGCCAAGCACGGGAACATCGAACTCGATGTCTTCAAAGCCCGGCATGGCCAGCAGATCGGCGATTCCTTTCCTACTACCGGTCAGGCGCCGATACTCCTCGATGCTCAGTAACACGTGCGCCGGTCGGCCGCGATCCGTGATGAACACGGGGCCGTTTTCAGCCGCCTTCTTGGCCCGGCCGATATCCTGATTGAAATCGCGACTGGAAACGGAAGAAATGCTCACCGCTGCACCTCATGATCGATCAATGTAGCAACATTACTACATTTTCATAGTGGCAATCAAACGTCGTCGATGACACAGCTACTCCACCGTCACTGACTTGGCGAGATTGCGCGGCTGGTCGACATCGGTGCCGCGCAGGACGGCGACGTGGTAGGCGAGGAGTTGTAGTGGGATGGTGAAAGCGGCCGGTCCCAAGAAGTTGCCGCCGGAGTCGATCTTTATCACCGCGCCGCGATCCAGTTCGGCCGGCATTTCAACCTTGTTGTCGGCGAACACGAACAACTCGCCGCCGCGCGCGCTGACTTCTTCCAGATTTGATTTCAGTTTTTCCAGCAGCGAGTTGTTCGGTGCAACGGCGATGACCGGCATGTCTTCGTCGACCAATGCGAGCGGGCCGTGCTTGAGTTCGCCGGCGGGATACGCTTCGGCGTGGATGTACGAAATTTCCTTGAGCTTGAGTGCGCCTTCCAGCGCGACCGGATAATTTGAGCCGCGACCGAGGAACAGCGTGTGCTGCTTGTGTACGAAGCGCTCGGCGAGCTTGGCGATTTCAGGCTCAAGCTTGAGCACGTCGGCGACTACGCGGGGCAATGCGGCGAGTTCTTGGACCAGGCGGTGGTAGCTGTCGGCCTCCAGGCCGTTGATGCGACCGAGTTCGAGTACCAGCAGTGCGAGTGCGGCGAGCTGCGTGGTAAAGGCCTTGGTCGATGCCACGCCGATTTCCGGGCCGGCGCGGGTCATCAGACAAAGGTCGGACTCACGGACCAGACTTGATTCGGGCACGTTGCAGATGCCGAGCGTGCCGAGGTAGCCGTGCTTCTTGGCGTCGCGCAGTGCGGCCAGCGTGTCGGCCGTTTCGCCCGATTGCGAGATGGTAAGGAACAGGCTGTTCGCGGGTACCACGACGGTGCGATATCGGTACTCGCTGGCCACTTCGATGCTGCACGGGATGCCGGTCAGTGACTCCATCCAGTAACGCGCGACGAGACCCGCGTGGTAGCTGGTGCCGCAGGCGACAATCTGCACGTGTCGCACTTTTTCCAGCAACTCCGCTGCGTTAACGCCGAAGATGTTCGGCAATACGTGGCCGTCGGAAATGCGGCCTTCCAGCGTGTTGGCGATCGCCAACGGTTGCTCGAAGATTTCCTTGAGCATGTAGTGGCGGTATTCGCCACGCTCGACCGCATCCGCGGACAGCTCGCTGGTATGCGCGCTACGTTCGCTCGGCTGGCCATTGGCATCGATCACCGAAACCGAGTCGCGGGTGATCTCCACGACATCACCTTCTTCAAGATAGATGAACTGGTTGGTCACCTTGATCAGCGCCTGCACATCGGAGCCGATGAAGTTTTCGCCAATGCCAAGGCCGACTACCAGTGGACTACCCTTGCGCGCGCCAACGACGTGACCGGGTTCGCTCGCACAGACTACCGCGATAGCGTAGGCACCTTGCAGGCGCGTCAACGCCGCCTGTACGCCGGCACGCAGGCCACGACCATCCTTCATCAAGTGATGGACCAAATGTGCCATCACTTCCGTGTCGGTTTGAGAATCGAAGCGGTAGCCGAGCGCGGTCAGTTCCCCGCGCAGTTCTGCGTGGTTCTCGATGATGCCGTTGTGGACGAGGCCGACCATGTCCGGTTCGCCTTCGGACACATGCGGATGCGCGTTCGCTTCGCTCGGTATGCCGTGCGTGGCCCAGCGCGTGTGGGCGATGCCGCTGGTGCCTTGCAGCGGCTCGGCCGCTAGACGCGCTTCAAGTTGTCGAACCTTGCCAAGCGCGCGTTGACGTTGCAGGCCGTGGTCGGTGAGTACGGAAAGGCCAGCTGAATCGTAGCCTCGATATTCCAACGCCTTGAGTCCCGCAATGAGGATGGGAACGACATCACGCTGGGCCGTGGCGGCAACGATTCCACACATCGCAAAAATCCTGCTGGTTGAGAAGGGTGCGCTGGCAGAGCGATCGCTCGTGCAGCAGGTGTCGATGATAACGGCTGAGTTGCGCCATGCAGCACACTCGCCTGTCTGTACGCGAAGAAAGCGCAATTGCCTTACCTCGGTCATCGCGACGGCTGGGCTACGCCAAGGCTGGCTCACGCCAGCGGCGACGGTTTGCGGCTCGCGACCGGTTTGCGGTGACAATGGGGTTCTTTCGTCTCAGCAGGGATGCTCGGAACAAGTCCGCACAGGCGTCACCGATCTGTCTGCTCGCAGATCAAGGCGCGTCGCCGAAGTAAGACTGGCCGTCTGACGAGGTGGCGCAACGCGGTACTGCGGGCAGACAATTCGGCCCCAACGAGTTGATTTCAAATGACGGGGTGATGTCCGAAAGGCGCCCAGATCGACGAGTGCGGCTTGACCAAGGCGGCCAGCTTGCACGGCGCCACGCGCCTCAATCTGTGAACCTTTCTGACATCATGCCGCCTGCGTGGACTTGTTCAGAGCATCCCTAACCCATGGCCGCATTTTCCTACGAAGCACTCGACAGCGAAGGCCGCAGCCGGCGTGGCGTGTTGCAAGGCGACAGCGCACGCTCGGTACGCACTGCATTACGCGAGCGTGGGCTGAACCCGGTCAGCGTGGATGAATCCAGCAAGAAGGGCGGCGGCTTGTTCGCTCGGCGCGGTCTGTCCGCACCGCAACGCGCCTTGCTGACACGGCAGTTGGCGACCTTGATTGGCGCAGGCTTGCCGATCGACGAGGCGCTTGCCGCGCTATCCGAGCAGAACGACAACGAGCGCCAGCGTGCGCTTACCGTGAGCTTGCGTTCGCGAGTCATGGAAGGCGCCAGCTTGGCGCAGGCATTGTCGGAATTTCCCGATTCGTTCCCGGAAATTTTTCGCGCATCGGTGGGTGCCGGCGAACAATCCGGTCGCTTGAGCCAGGTGCTGGAAAAACTCGCCGACCATGCCGAAGCCAGCGATGCGCTCGCGCAAAAGCTGCTCGGCGCACTGGCATATCCGTTGCTGCTCAGCATCGTCGCTGTCGCCGTCGTCACCGGATTGCTGACCTTCGTTGTGCCGCAGATCGTCGGGGTTTTTCAGAACATGGGTCATGCCTTGCCGATGGCGACGCGCGTGTTGCTCGGCGTGTCTGCGTTCCTGCGCAGTTGGGGGTGGCTGTTGCTCGGCATGCTTGTGGTTGCGATCATCGTGATCCGCATCGCCCTGCGACAGGAAAGCCAGCGCCTGCGCTGGCACGCGTGGCAGCTCCGCATTCCGCTGTTCGGTCGATTGATTCGCGCTGCCAACACGGCGCGCGCAATGCGCACGCTGGCATTGTTGTCAGCCAGTGCGGTTCCGTTGCTCGATGCGCTTTCCATCGCCGCTCAGGTAGTGCCGAACCTGCCGATGCGTACCGCACTACGCCAAGCTGCGTTCAAGGTGCGCGAAGGTACCGGTTTTGCGAAAGCGCTCGGCGACAGCGGTCAGTTTCCTCCGGTTGCGCTGCGGCTGATTGCCAGTGGCGAGCGTTCCGGTGAGCTGCCCCGCATGCTTGATCAGGCCGCGCAGCAGCAACAACGCGATCTTGATCGCTGGCTCAACGTGATGAGTTCCATCCTCGGCCCCGGCGTCATCCTGCTGGTCGGCGGACTGGTGCTTTTTATCGTGCTGGCCATCCTGTTGCCAATCTTCAGCATCAATCAGATGGTGAAGTAGCGCGACAGCGCTGCTGCTGACGCTATCAGGCGGTCTGCCGACCGCGCAGCAACCGCGCCGGCAGCATGATGATCGAGCGAACCAGTTCCAGCACACCGCCGACGGCGAAGCCAAGCAGGCGGAATGGCAGCAGGATCAGCCAGACGAGCGGATAGAGCAGCAGCGCGGCGATGGCGAGCGGCCAGCACACGACGAACAGCAACAGCCAGAGCAGGAAGGTCATCATGATCGCAATGATGGCTGCTATTTCGCGGAAATCAACGTGCCGGAATGCATGCCATCTCGGCTTCCAATCCAGCGCCGTCGCGTAGTTGATCGAGCGCGGCGCGATCCCAGTCGCCGACAAGCATGCCCTCATCAAGGAGTACGGCTCGGTCGCAATAGCGTTCGACGATGTCGAGCGCGTGGGTGGCGAGCAGGATGGCGCAGCGGCCGGCGTCGACGCGGGCGCGGAAAAATTTTTTCAGTATCAGTCCGCTGGCAGGGTCCAGACCGTTGAATGACTCGTCAAGCACGATCAAAGCGGGTTCACCGAGCAGCGCAAGCAGCACGCCGAGCTTCTGGCGGGTGCCGTAGGAATACAACGACACCGGTTCGTCGAGGCGCGGTTGCAAACGCAGGTCGATGGCGAGTTGGCGGGTCTCATCGTCGACGCCGTCGAGTTGCTTTGCCTGCGCATGGATCGACAGGCACTGATTGCCGGTCAAGACAGCGGGCAGCGCGTCGGCGGCAACCGCGTAGCCAAGGCGCGACTTCGCCGCAATGCCATCGCCGAGCAGTGGCTGACCATCGACCGCAATGCGGCCACTGCTGAAACCATGCCGGCCGCTGATGCAATCGAGCAAGGTGCTCTTGCCGCTGCCGTTGGCGCCGACGACGGCCAGCCATTGACCCCGTTCGATGGTCAACGAGAGGCGATTGATGACGCGGCGGTCGGCGTAGCCCGCGACGAGTTGATCAATATTCAGTGCAGGCGAGATCATCGGCGCGCTCGAAAGGGTCGCTGCACGGTTGCCAGCAAGGCGAAGGTGCCGGCGACAGCGACGCCGGTTGCGAGAATAAATGCGCTGGCCTTGGCGACACTCATTCCCATCGGCAACGCAGTGACAGCGATCATGATCGCCACCGCGAAAATGATGACGAAAAGGCTGCGGCCACCGAGTTCCAGCGTTGATTTTCGCGCCTCGAGCGGCAAGCTGCGCAACCACGCGCCGGCCAATTGCGTCGTCGTCAGCAGGGCACGCGACACGTCCCGGATTGCCAGCGCGGCTAGACCGAACACGATGATCGCGACGACAGCCTCTGCTGGCACGCCAATCGGCAGGCTCAGCAACAGCCCACCAATGGCGCGCGCATGCAGTGCAAGATCGGCGTGGGCGCGACTGTGGCACAGCGGCCATCGGCCCAATGGGAAGCATTGTGTTTTGGTGTTTGCCGCGCTGGCTGGCAAGCGGACTTTCGAAGGGCGTCGATCCTTGCTTGCGAGAGTCCAACCTACGACGGCACCGAGTGTTGTGCCGACGATCAACAGGAACGACAAGGTAAAGACGGAGCGACTTGGTAGCTCAAGCATCCAGCTCAAGGCACCGAGTACGACCAGCGCGAGGGCGAGAGCGCCCGCCAGAATCTTAGCGATGCGATGGCGTGCATCTGCCTCGAATGCCTTGTTGCCCAACGGCAATGCCGCCAGCCAGGATCGTTCTGCATCGCGTCGTGATTGGCGACGCTGCCGCGCCGCGAAACTCATCGTGCTCCAGCCGACGATCACGACAGTCACGATGGGAAAACGCAAAGCAAGCGCGACGCCACCGGTGATTGACGCTGGATGGGCAGTCGCCAACCAAACGAGTGACGCGATAGCGACCGCGATGAGCGCAACGACAATCGCGACGAAGCGTCGATCCCGTTGCTGCCAACGATTTCCAAGCGCAAGTCGGCGTGATATCGCGATCAACTGAATTGCTTTGTCGTTCTCGGATCGTTTTGTCATTGATCAGTTAGCGCCGACACTACCAACCTCGTCATTCCCGCGTAGGCGGGAACCCATTGCGATTTTGATGCTTCTTTCGGTGATCTGCCGAAGGTCAAAATGGGTTCCCGCCTACGCGGGAATGACGAGGGGTGTGGAAAGTTGGCGGATTAGCCCTGCGGGCGACCTTGCCAGAGCCGATACGACCGCATCAACGAATCAATCGTTCCTCGACCAGGTTTTGCACCACGCTCGGATCAGCCAGCGTCGACGTGTCACCCAAGGCTTCGGGTTGGTTTTCGGCGATCTTGCGAAGGATGCGGCGCATGATCTTGCCGGATCGTGTCTTTGGCAGACCGGGCGCCCATTGCAGATGATCGGGCGTCGCGATCGGGCCGATTTCGGTGCGCACATGTGTGATGAGCTGTTTGCGCAAATCGTCAGTCGCGTCCACACCGGCCTTCAGGGTGACGTAGGCGTAGATGCCCTGTCCCTTGATGTCGTGCGGGCAACCAACCACGGCGGCCTCTGCCACTGACGGATGCGACACCAGCGCACTTTCCACTTCCGCCGTGCCCATGCGATGGCCGGACACGTTGATCACGTCATCGACGCGACCGGTGATCCAGTAGTAACCGTCGCTGTCGCGGCGCACACCATCGCCAGTGAAGTAGCTGCCGGGATAGGTTTTGAAGTAGGTATCGACGAAACGCTGATGATCGCCGTACAGGGTCCGCATCTGGCCTGGCCAGGAATCGGTCAGGATCAGATTGCCTTCGGTCGCGCCGTCGAGCACTTTGCCGTCGGCGTCGACGATGGCCGGCTCGATTCCGAAGAACGGCATGGCCGCAGCGCCCGGTTTCAGGTCGGTTGCACCGGCCAAGGGCGTAATCAGAATCCCGCCAGTTTCGGTCTGCCACCAGGTATCGACAATCGGGCAGCGGGTCTCGCCCACGACGTTGTAGTACCACTCCCAGGCTTCGGGATTGATTGGCTCGCCGACCGAGCCGAGCAGGCGCAGGCTGGCCCGCGACGTTTTCTTTACTGGCGCATCGCCGTCACGCATCAGCGCGCGGATCGCGGTTGGCGCGGTGTAGAAAATTGTCACCTTGTGCTTGTCAATGACCTGCCAGAAACGCGACGAATCAGGAAAGTTCGGTACGCCTTCAAACATCAGAGTCGTGGCGCCATTCGCGAGCGGGCCGTAGACGAGATAACTATGGCCGGTGACCCAACCCACGTCGGCCGTGCACCAGTAGACGTCGTCTTCACGAAGGTCGAACACGACTTCGTGCGTATAGCTGGCATAGACCAGATAGCCGCCCGTCGTGTGAAGGACGCCCTTGGGCTGTCCGGTCGAACCCGACGTGTAGAGAATGAAAAGTGGATGTTCCGCTTCGCAGGCGACTGCCTCGTGCTGGTCAGATTGTCCTTCCATCAATGTGTGCCACCAACGGTCGCGCGGGGGCTGCATGTCGATCGCGCCGCCGGTGCGGCGCACGACCAGCACGGTCTCGACGCTGTTGGTGCCTCGACGTTCCAGCGCACGATCAACGTTGATCTTCAGCGGAACCTTCTTGCCGCCACGCATACCTTCGTCGGCGGTGATGACCAGCTTTACCTTGCTGTCGACGATGCGGCTGGCGAGTGAATCCGGCGAGAAACCGCCAAACACCACGGTGTGGACCGCGCCGATGCGTGCGCAGGCGAGCATTGCCACGGCGGCTTCGGGAATCATCGGCAGGTAGATCGCAACGCGGTCGCCCTTGCAGACGCCGAGATTGCTCAACAGGTTGGCAGCCTTGCAAACTTCGCCATGCAGTTCGCGGTAGGTGATCCGGCGTGACTCATCGGGGTTGTCGCCTTCCCAGATAATCGCGGTCTTGTCGCCGCGCGTGGCCAAGTGGCGATCCAGACAATTGGCCGCAACATTGAGCGTGCCGTCTTCATACCAACGGATGTGCAGGTCATCGGTGGCGAACGATACGACTTTCACTTTCGTGTAAGGCGTTATCCAGTCCAACCGCTTACCGATCGCTCCCCACCACTTTTCAGGATCCGCAATCGAAGCCGCGTAATCACGCTGGTAATCGGTGGCGGTGACACGCGCGTTCGACGCGAAGTCGGGGTCAACAGGATGGAGCTGGGACATGACGGCTACCTCGATGCAGTGATTGAGCCACGCTGGTCCATCGTGCCACGCAATGCCGGATAAAAGAAAAGCCCGCGATCGCGGGCTTTTCTTGCTGCAAAGATAAATGCGTCAGGCGCGTTTTATCAAGCCGATCAGGACCAGCAGGACAACCGCACCGATCATGCCGTAGATGATCGCGCCGACGATCGGCGAACCACCGATGCTCAGGCCCAACATGGGCAGCAACAATCCGGCAAGAAATGCACCAACAATGCCGACGATGATGTTTCCGACCAGGCCAAAGCCATGGCCCTTCACGATCAGACCGGCTAGCCAGCCGGCGATGGCGCCAATCAGCAACCAGATAATCAGACTTTCAACGGACACTGGACTTCCCCTAGTTTTGAGCCGCGGAGTGCGACGCGCCAATTGTGCAGCCACCTGCGGAAAAACGCGTGTTGCACTGCAAAAAAAATCCCATGAAACTGAACATGCCAGTCAGTCTGGACGGTGTTTCCCCGAGGGCACGCTGTGCCCGGTCTGGGCGGCGGCGTCACGTGCTGCCTTGTCGCGGATCGCCTGCAAGACATCTGGCGACAACATCGCCGTATCGTCGCGCGAGCGCGATGTAATTCGACTGGCAGCCAGCGAAAACGTGGCGCCGATCAAGCCGCCGAGGAACATGATCACCCCCAACCCGGCGACCATGCTGCTTTTGGTCACGACAACCAGCAAGCCACCGATCAGCGCCATCACAATCATCATCCACTGTCCCATCAATCCACCCCGCGTCCGCAGCAGGCCCGCATTTTGGACCCGCGAACAAACTACCAGAAGCGGTTTTGACGCGGCTGACCGCCGGTCGGTCGCAGCGCACCGTTTGCGCCGGACGCCGGGGACGTTATGCAACGGTGTTCGCTGGCCGATGCTGCCGGCATCCGGCAGAATCCGCGCATGGACATGATTCAAAACTTGGCGCTGGCCGGCGGGCTCGCATGGGCCAGTGGCTTTCGACTGTATGCCGCGGTCTTCATCGTTGGTATTTTCAGCCGCCTCGGCTACCTGCACCTGCCGGACGATCTGGAATTGTTGCAGCACAACCTCGTGCTCGGTGTAGCCGGGGTAATGATGGTCGGAGAATTTTTGGCCGACAAAGTGCCGGCGTTCGACTCGTTGTGGGACGCGCTGCACACGTTCATCCGAATTCCTGCCGGAGCGTTGCTGGCGTGGGGCGCGTTTGGTGCCAGTGACCCGTCGATGCAACTGGCCGCTGGCTTGGCGGGAGGATTTATCAGCGGCGGAACGCATCTGTTCAAGACCGGGGGTCGCGCCGCACTCAACACATCGCCGGAGCCCTTCAGCAACTGGACCGCCAGCTTCGGCGAGGACGGCCTGCTTTTGGCTGGCCTGTGGCTGGTATTCGCACACCCGCTGGTATTCCTGGTTTTTCTGACGGCATTTCTGATTCTGGTGATCTGGCTGGTGCCGAAACTGCTGCGTTTCATCATGCGCGTGCTGCGGCGACTGGGTGGGAAGCCGGCGATTACGACGTCGGAACCCGCACGCCAGCCGAGACGCTGATTGCCGTCGAGCGCCGTCAAGACGCTTCGATCACATTGATTCCGTGAGCCGCAAGAATGGCTCGGTAGTGCGCACTTGCTTGCCCCGCAGCGTCGGTCGTTACCTCGCCGTCCTGACTGGTCCAGCGCTGACCATCGATTTCGACGCCGTGCTTGCGCGTCGGTGTCAGCAACGCGTTTTCGATCAACTGCCAGAGCGCGCCGAAGCCGGCCTGCTCGTACTGCGTGCAGCCGATGGCGCAGAGGTCGAACACGGTCAAATGCTGCACGTGGCGGACGCCGATGCCGAAAGCGTCCTGCAATGCCAGCGCCAATTCGCTGCCGGCCATGCCGCGCTCCACTAGATCCTGTTCAAACCGTGACGCCGTCGCTGCGGCGCGTTCGGCTTCGCCGTGCAGCGTCCACGGAAGGATCAACAACGGGCTGCCGAACAGGCGTTTGTCGGGCTCTAACGCTGGCATCGGCATGACGCCATCGTGGGCAGCAATCGCCATCACTTCGGCGCGAGCTGCCACCGCGACCACGCGCGATTGCAGCTCCAGCAATGCAGCGTGGGCCGGCCAACCGAGACGCAGAATTTGCGCTTGGTCGAACAAGGCACCGGCAACGACCAGGTCGAGCGACGACACGCCAGCATCAAGTTTGATGAGGTCCGCTGCTATCGCGGACGCGATCGTTTGCGCGTGAGCGCGGTTAGTCGTGCACTGCGGCGGCGCGCCGGGTTCGCGGCACTCGATGGCGAGCAGACCGAGCACACTGCTCTTTTCACTTTTGCTGGATGTAGTGGCCAATCTGTAATCCTCGTGCGTTGGGAGAAACGTCAAAGGATGTCGGTAGCGGATAGCCGCTGCAACGTTATGGCAGGGTATCGCTAACACGGCGCTCGGCGCCTGCGCGCTGATGCATGAGTCCAAAGCAAAGGCATCTCAGGCGATTTTGGAGCGCCCGGATTGGTGATGGGGTTTGGCCACGATGTACCATAGCCGCTTCAAGAAAATGCCCGAGAGATCATGGATTCGCAGAAGAATTACAAGAGTTTCTGGAACGAAAAGGCGGCCACGCCGCGTGGCGCGTTCATTGCGGTGGATGGCAGCACGAACGAGGAAACGGCGCGGCTGACCGGCATCTACAGTGCCCGCCAAGTCACTTTGGCGTTGGATCTGAAACCCGATGATCGAATTCTGGAACTGGGCTGTGGCGTGGGCCGGATCGGGCGTGAACTGGCGCGACAAGTCGCCCATTGGGAAGGATGCGACATATCTTCGAACATGATCGACGTCGCTCGCGAGCGGCTCTCCGAATTCCCGAACATTGGCCTCACCGAATTGCATCGCTCCAGCTTGGAACCCTTGCCGGGCGACAGTTTCGACAAAGCCTATTGCGTCGCCGTGTTCATTCACATGGACAAGGAAGATTTCTTTCTTTACCTGCAAGACATCGCCCGCGTTTTGAAGCCCGGCGGATTGCTTTATTTCGACACCTGGAACATGTCCAGCAAGGTCGGCTGGCGCCGTTATTCACTCGAGATCGCGGCTTACGCCGATGCCGACCACGCCAAGCGCAAGGATGTCGCACGCAACCAGTTTTCCTGCCCGGAAGAAGTCAGCGTGTTTCTCGATCACGCCGGGTTCGACCTGCTGCTGATCCTTTCGGAATCGCCTTGGGTGCAGGCCGTTGCGGTGAAGCGCGGCAGCGATGTCGATCTGGTGGCGCTGCGCTCAATGATGAAAGAGCGCGCGCCGCGTATTGCCTACACGCCGCTGTGGACGGAGTTGTTCGACAGCATCATGGATGTGGTTACCGGCAAGACGACACCGATCGCCTGCTGGGACGCGATGGCCGACGACAGTCGCGGTCCGGAAATGGAAATGTTCCGCATGTGGTACCACGGCATGTGGAAGGCGAGCGAGAGTGTCTGGGGTCCCGCGCCCGAGTAAGGGAATAGCATCCCTATCACGTCGCTAATCAACGTGGTAACCCTTGTACAAAGTGCTGTGCGCCTCGCGCATTTCCGACTCCGGTCGCTGCGTCGTGTAGTAATAAAGCGCGATCGACTGACGATCAACATCGTCCGATTGCCATGGGCGCGGATGCCCATGGAACGTGTCGGAGCGGGTCGTGAAGACCACCATGCGATTGAATCGCGGCTCGATGCGATGGACCAGCGCCTTCGCGCCGGTGTCCCATAGTTCGAGCTCGCCCGCGTATTCGGCGCGCCAATCCGGGGTCAGGTAGATCAGCACGTTGAGACGCCGGTGTGCTTGTAGTTTCTCGTGCCAATTGAAGTCGGAATGGATACCGAGATGGCCACCGCGACGGGTCATGTGAATGCCACCGCCGACCAGGTGCGGATCGGGGAGAAGGTGATCGATGCCGGTGAGTTTTTCCAGGAAACGTACGAACGGACCCGCGTTGAGTTCGTGGATGGCGCGGCGCAGCGGCGCGGGAAAATGTTCCTCGTCAGCGCTTCCAAACTTGACCTCGAAACCATCAGCGCCGAATCGGTCCCAGGCGATATGACCTTCGTCGGGTTTGGGAAATACGCGCGCCAGTTCGAGCGCGCTGTCGCGTCGCAGGAAGTCGTCGACGATCAGATGCGGGTATGGATCGGCAGCGGCGAACGGCGCGGAACCTTCCTCGGCAATCCGCGTCAATCTGTCGGGGTCGTAGACGTACGGCATAGAATGTCGGTCGAAGAATGACCAATCATTGTAGCCGGCAGGGTTGTTGGCGCAGCGAAGGAGTAGCAAGAGTGGCTGAGATCAAGCGCGTTGGTGTCATCGGCGGCGTTCGCATTCCGTTCTGTCGAAACAACTCCGCCTACGCGGAAGTCGGCAACTTTGGCATGTCGGTGAAGACACTCGGTGCGCTGGTCGAGCGATTCGGATTGCATGGCGTGGAACTGGGCGAAGTGGCGATGGGTTCGGTGATCCGGCACGCGTCGGATTGGAACCTCGCTCGCGAAGCTGCGTTGTCGTCTGGCCTGGCCGCGACCACACCCGGCATCACCACCGCACGTGCCTGCGGCACCTCACTCGACAACGCCATCATCATCGGCAACAAAATCGCGACGGGACAGATTGCGGCCGGCATCGCCGGCGGCAGCGACACCACCAGCGACGTGCCGATTGTTTACGGACGTGCATTGCAGCAGCGCCTGCTGGCAGTGAATCGCGCCAAGTCGCCAATGGAGAAATTGAAATCGGCTGTCAGCGGTTTCAAGTTTGGTGACCTGAAACCCTCGTTCCCCGGCGTCGCCGAACCGCGCACCGGCAAGTCGATGGGCGACCACTGCGAAATGATGGCGAAAGAATGGCATATCTCGCGCGAAGATCAGGATCGGCTGGCCTGGGAGAGCCACCAGAAAGCGGCCGCCGCATACGAACGCGGGTTTTATGACGACCTGGTCGTGCCGTTTCGCGGACTGAGTCGCGACGGCATCCTGCGCCCGGATACCACGCTGAAAAAACTGGCGACCTTGAAGCCGGCGTTTGATCGACGATCGGGCAATGGCACATTGACGGCTGCCAATTCCACGCCGCTGTCCGACGGTGCCGCTGCGGTGTTGATGGGCAGCGACGAATGGGCGGCATCACGCGGCCTGAAGGTGCAGGCGTACATGGTCGACGCGGAAGTTGCCGCCGTGGATTTCGTCAAAGGTGAAGGCTTGTTGATGGCACCGACGGTTGCCGTCTCGCGATTGTTGGATCGCAATCATCTGAGCTTGCAGGATTTCGACTTCTACGAGATCCACGAAGCGTTCGCGGCGCAGGTGTTGTGCACCTTGCGTGCCTGGGAATCTGCCGACTATTGCCGCGATCGACTCGGCAAGGACGCAGCGCTGGGTTCGATTGATCCGGCCAAGTTGAACGTCAACGGTTCCAGCCTCGCGCTTGGCCATCCGTTCGCTGCGACCGGCGCACGCGTGGTCGCGACGCTGGCCAAGTTGCTCGAAGAAAAAGGTTCTGGTCGCGGACTGATTTCCGTCTGCACGGCTGGCGGTATGGGCGTCACGGCGATCCTGGAACGCTGACTCGCGACTGCCATTGACACAACGTGCGTCGATGGCTCAACCAGCATGCATTGGAGTTGACGTTGCCTTTGCCTGCACAATTTTCTGCGCTGGCGTGAAGTCGCTGCGTAACATGCCGCCCATGGCGGACACGCTGGCGATGGCGGCGAAGACGAACAGTGTGCGCATAAAGAAGAGTTCGAGTTTCATCGTGTGGTTTCCTTTTCAGTTTCAATGAGGCGGATGCCTTGCCAAGGAGATTGCAAACTGCGTGCCAACCTCCCATGTCGAATAAAAACGTTAAATATCAACATTTTGTAGAGCACCTTCGACGGTCAACGAGCGTCCGCTGACGGACAGTCGCCGTGCAGTCGGGCAGTCGGGCAGTCGGACAGTCGATCCTCGTAGCGCCTGTCGGTACCATGCGCGCCGCGCTGTGCGTCATCCCTCCCGGCGCTTTATCCCGATCATCAACGCAGCCGGAATCTCCGCCGGACTGCCTCAAGGACAAGCGAGCCCCATGAACCTGGCTGGAAAAACCATCGTCATCACCGGCGCGGCGCAAGGTATTGGCCGCGCGCTCGCCGTCTCGTTTGCCGATCACGGCAGCGATGTCGCCTTGCTCGACCTGCGCGAAGACGGACTCGAAGAAACCAAGGGGCTATGCAGCGAACGCGGCGTCAAGGTGCAAAGCTACGCGGCGAATGTCAGCGAGGAATCGCAAGTGGAAACGGCGATGGACCGCGTTGTCGTCGACTTTGGCCGCCTCGACGGCATCATCAACAACGCAGGAATCATTCGCGATGCGTTGCTGGTGAAGTCGCGCGATGGCGAGATCAATGCCGGGATGACACTGGATCAATGGCGCGCCGTCATCGACGTGAACCTGACCGGCGTTTTCCTGTGCGGGCGCGCAGCCGCCGTGCGAATGGCTCGACTCGGTAACGGCGGAGTCATCGTCAACATTTCCAGCATCTCGCGCCACGGCAACATGGGCCAGAGCAACTACAGCGCCGCGAAAGCCGGCGTCGCCGCACTCGCCGAAGTGTGGGCAAAGGAACTGGCCCGCTACGGCATTCGCGCCGGCAGTATCGCGCCGGGTTTTGTTAACACCGACATCGTCTCGACGATCCGCCCCGAAGTACTTGACAAGCTGATCAGCGCCGTACCACTCGGTCGCCTCGGCGAAGCCGACGAGATCGCCATGGCCGCGCGCTTCATCTTCGAAAACGATTTCTTCACCGGTCGTTGCATCGACCTGGATGGTGGCTTGCGCCTGTAACGCCGTTCCGCGACTGCCCGTCGCAGCGTCCGCCGCAGCTATCTCTACGACTGGGCGTGTTTCTTTTTCCGGCTGGCCGCGTCGGGTCGGGTGATCAGTGTCAACAGGTCGCCGACGCTGCAATGCGCTTCCAGCGGATGGCGCAGCGGGGCACTTCCCTCGATGCTGTAGCGATTGCGCCTTGCGTCGCCCGGATCGCGCTCGCGAGTCAGAACGCCGGCTGTTTCCAGTTCCAAGACGATGCGTTGCACAGCGCGTTCGGTGATTCCGACGCGGGTCGCCACATCCCGCAAGGTCAGGCTGCCGTCGTCAGCCAGGCAAACCAGCACATGAGTGTGATTGCTGCAGAACGTCCATGATGCCTGCTCGATTCTTGGGTGGTCCATCGCTGGTCTCCGCTTGACAGAGCGAATCATACGACTTTTAATATACGAACTTAACTTCGTGTATTGGAGATCGCATGTTCGCCCAGTTGCAGTCCGCCCCGGCTTCACAGTCCTTGCCCGCCCGCACCATCGCGGTTGCCGCCGGCGATGGCATTGGACCCGAGATTACAGAAGCAGTTTTGAGCGTGTTACGCGCGGCCGATCCGACTCTTGCCTTCGAACCCGCGACGGTGGGTCTGAAAGCTTACGAAGCGGGCCGCATGGCCGGCTTCGGCCCCGACTTGATGGACGCCATCTCGCGCCACGGCGTGATCCTCAAAGGACCAGTGACCACGCCGCAGGGCGGCGGTTACAAGAGCGTCAACGTGTCGTTGCGCAAGAGCCTGGGCCTTTACGCCAACCTGCGTCCTTGCGTGGCCTACCACCCGTTCGTCGACACGCATCATCCGGGTATGGACGTGGTCATCGTTCGTGAGAATGAGGAAGACACCTATGCCGGCATCGAGCATCGCCAGAGTGACGAGGTATACCAGTGCCTGAAGCTGATCACCCGGCCCGGCTGCGAGCGCATCGTGCGCTACGCGTTCGAGTATGCGCGGGCACACGGTCGTTCCAAGGTCACCTGCATGACCAAGGACAACATCATGAAGCTCACGGATGGGCTGTTCCACAAAGTGTTCGACGAGATCGCCGCTGAATACCCGGACATCGCCCACGAGCACATGATCATCGACATCGGCACCGCCAAAATGGCGGTCGCTCCCAAGCGGTTTGACGTGGTGGTCGCGCCTAATCTTTACGGCGACATCATTTCCGACGTCGCCGCGGAAGTGGCCGGATCGATCGGCATGGCGCCTTCTTCCAACATCGGCCATAGCTGCGCGATGTTCGAGGCCGTGCACGGTTCGGCTCCCGACATTGCAGGGCAGGACATCGCCAATCCGTCGGGCCTGCTGTTGTCAGCTGTGATGATGCTGGTCCATCTGGGCCGCGGCGCGCCAGCGGCGGCGATCCACAACGCATGGCTGCGCACGCTCGAAGACGGACTCCACACCGCCGACGTGTTCCAGAAAGACCGTAGCCAGCAGCGCCTCGGTACGCGGGCATTTGCGGAAGCGGTGATCGCGCGACTTGGACAACAGCCACGCGAATTGGCAGCCGTTGACTATCCCGCTAACGAACCTGAAACGCTGACCCATCCCGATTCGGCAATCTCCGCTCGCACACCAGCGCTGAAAGAACTGGTCGGTGTCGATGTCTTTCTCAACTGGGATGAAGCCGGGCGCGACCCGCAAACGTTGGGAAGCCAACTTGCGGCGCTCTCCGGGCCGGAATTCAAGCTAAGCCTCATCACAAATCGTGGCGTCAAGGTCTATCCGGAAGGCTTCGCACAAACGCTGTGCACGGATCATTGGCGCTGCCGTTTTCCGGAAAGCAATGAAGGCGCCGCAACGCCACACGCCATCGCGGCATTGCTGATCCGTCTTGCCGAGGGTGGCCTGGATGCGGTCAAGACTGAAAACCTTTACACCTTTGACGGCGAACGCGGCTACTCGCAGGCACAGGGCGAATAATCGGCGGGCGGGCGGTCGACCAAGGCTGCTCACAGCGATAGCGCGGCGGGAAGTGGTAACGAATCTCGCCGCGTTTCGTGGTCATGCCATCCTCCCAGATTGGGGCGATGCAAACCGTGGGAATGATCGACCTCGCGAGCGCGCTTGTCGCTTTCGCAATGTTCGCCGCGGCAATCTTGTTTGCCGGCGGGCATTGCGCGGAGGACTTAAGCCGGCTCGACAGCAGGCTTCGGCGACGGCGTCCGGTAGCGCGCGGCGACGCGCCTGATTGGTAGAAACGGGCTCGACTTACAGCACCGCGCCCGGCGCAGGTATGCAACCCAGCGCTCGTAGCCATGGGTGCAGCACCGGCAACTGCATCAGCCACGGTGCGGTCATCGTCAGCAGCCCTGCGAAAAGAACCACCAGAGCGGCAGCCGTGCGCCAGCCGCTGTGATGCAACAACAATTTCAGACGCGCGCCGGACCACGACAGTGGCAGCATCACCGGCAACGTGCCGAGACCGAACGCCGCCATAGTCAATGCACCGTTAACGGCATCGGCTTGCAACCAGGCGGCGGTCAGCAAACTGCTGCTGAGCCCACACGGCAACCAACCCCAGAGCACGCCCAGCGCAAGGCGCTTGCCGTGTGTGTTTGCAGGCAGCAAGCGACGCTGAAGGGGGCGAAGCCGATTCCAGATGCCGCCGCCGGTTCGTGTCAGAAACGCGAGGCGACCGCGCCGATCAAGCAGGCGCAATGCAGCAATGACCAGCACCAGCCCGACCGCCATGCGCAAACCAAACATCAGCCATTGGCTATGCGCAACGGTGACGATACCGCCGCCGATGCCGCCGGCTATGGCACCCGCGATCGTGTAGCCGAGAACGCGGCCGAGGTTGGGTTCGATCACATAGCTCAAATTGCGCGCGCCCATCGACGAAAAGCCGGTCGCGATGCCGCCGCACATCGCCGCGCAATGCACGCCGCCGGTGAGGCCGGCGAGGGCGGCGGCGAGCAGGGTCAGCCAGTCAATCGGCACGGTCGTCGTGACGCGGAAGATCTTCTGCGTCGTCGTCGCGCAGGATGTCGATGGGCGGCGTATCGAGATCGTCGAACTGGCCACCGCGCACGGCGGCGATAAACGCCCAGATGGCAATGCCGAGCAGGATGATGCTGACCGGTACGAGGAACAACAGGATTGCCATCGCTTTAGTCTGCCAGCTTGCTCATGGCGGTGTGGTGACTGGCATGGCCGTCGCCGCACGTTCGCGATGCGCACTCGTTTCGACTTTCGGTTGTCGAGTAAGCCGCAACGCATTGAGGGTCACCGTGAGCGACGACAACGCCATGCCCAATGCAGCCATCCATGGCGTCACAAAACCTGCCGCAGCGAGTGGCAAGGCAAGCAGGTTGTAGCCCAACGCCCAAGCCAGGTTCTGGCGAATCACTCGACGTGTGCGACGCGCCAGCGCGATGGTTTCCGGAATTCTCTGCAGCGATGGATGGGCGATCACCAGATCCGCCGCGCGCTGCGCCAGCGCGGCACCATCGGCCAATGCAAACGAAACATCGGCACCGGCCAGTACCGGTGCGTCGTTCAGGCCATCACCCACCATCGCGACGCATCGCCCCTCGTTTTGCAGGCTGCGCACGAACGCCAGTTTGCGTTCGGGAGTTTGTCGCGAATGCACGTCGTCGATGCCCAACGCGCTGGCGATTCGTGCGACCGGATTTGCGCCGTCTCCGCTGGAGAGATGCAGGCGCAAGCCGAGTTCACGCAACGCCGTGATGGCATCCAACGCATCCGCTCGGGTGGATTCACGAATGCCCAATCGGGCGATGACACGCGTCCCGTCGCCGAGCCACAGCTCGCTTTGATCATCACGTCCATCTGCGCCGACGAAAGCGGCCCGACCGAGCCGCCAGCGAACACCGTCAACGTCGCCTTCGATACCGAAGCCCGGCACGCTGAGCACGTCGGTCGCAATCAACGCGTCATCGACGCCATCAAAAGCGCGGGCAAGTGGGTGACCACTGTCTCTTTCCAGTGCAGCGGCGATGCGCAGGATTTCCGCGCGGTCGAATCCGTGGAAGGTTTCGACATCGGCCAGCAGCGGACGACCATCGCTCAAGGTTCCAGTCTTGTCGAAGACCACGTCGGTGACTGCGGCCAGAGTTTCCAGCGCATCGGGACGCATCGCGAGGACGCCCAACTTGGCGAGCGCGCCATGAGCGACAGAAAGTGCTGTCGGAATCGCCAGCGACAGCGCGCACGGACAACTCACGACGAGCAAGGCCAGCGTCACTTCGAACGCACGCGATGGATCAATGACTCGCCACGTGATGTAGACGGCGACTGCAATCAACGCCAGCGCGGCAACGAAATGGCTTGCGATGCGATCGGCCAATCGTGCCAGCGGCGGCCGATGCGCTTGTGCCTGTTCGACCAGACGCGCCAGTTGTGACAACCGCGTGTTCGCGCCGACTTCACGCACGCAGATCCGTGCCGGTCGCTCGCGACAGATGGTTCCAGCAAAGACGCTATCTCCCACCTGTTTGCTGACGTGGCTGGATTCGCCGGTGAGCAATGCCTCCTCGAAACTCGCGTGGGCTTCAAGCAACACGCCATCCGCCGGCACCGCGTCACCGGCCGCCATGCAGGCGATATCGCCAACTTCGAGCGCTGCCAGCGGCACCGCCTCACGGCTGCCATCGGCCAGCTCGCGCGTCGCCAATGCAGGACGCGCTCGCGCCAAAGCATCCACTTGTGCGCTGGCAATGTTGCGTGCACGCTGCTCCAGCATCCGCGCGGCCAGGAGCAGGAACACGAACATCACCGCCGCATCGAACCACACGTGCGGCCCGCCGCGGATCGTTTCGATGACACTGGCACCGTAGGCGAGCAAGGTCGCACTGGCGATCAGTGTGTCCATTCCAAGGCGACGCCCGCGCAATTCGCGCAACATGCCGGCGATGAAGGGCCAGCCCGAGTAAAAAACGACGGGAGAGGACACCAGAATCGTCACCCAGCGGAAAAAATCGCGGGTCGCCATCGACATTTCGCCCCGCGTATCCAGATACAGCGCTTCGGCAAACATCATCGCCTGCATCGCGCCGAGACCGGCCACACCGAGCCGGATCAGCCACTGATTGCGTTCAACGCGTCGCGCTTCTTCTCGTGCTTCGCCGCCGCTGAGAAACGGCCGATAGCCGAGCGATGCGACGCGACGGAGCAAGATAGAAAGTTGCGTGCGTGCCGGATTCCAGCGGATACGGATGCGCCCGGTGACGGCGTTGGCGCCCGCATCGACCACACCCGCTTCACGACGTAGTGCGCGATCGATCAACCACGCGCAGGCGGCACAACGCATGCCGTCGCTGAGCACGGTGATTTCGCGGTCGCCTTCGATATGGCGGATGTGGTCTCGCATCAGGTCGTCACGATCCCATAGCGCGAAATCGACGCTATCCACGTCGACTTTCCCCGCGTTTTCACTGCGCAAGCGGTAGTAGTCGCCGAGGCGCGCATCACGAATCCATTGCGCGGCGCTCGCACAGCCGTCACAGCAAAACGCCTGCGACGCGCCATCGATCACAACGCGCGACGGAACGGCTGGCAGCGGCTCACCGCAATGGAAGCAGTCCGCCGACTCGGGGCGGATCGGAAGCATGCTCACTGATGCTCGCCCTATTGAATCACCAACGACGGCCCAAGGTGTGTCGCGCGCTGGCCTTTCAGCAGGCGTCCGCGCAATCGCCACGTGCTTTTTTCATCAGTGACGTGGACGATCCAGTCGTGGCTATCGTCGGGGTCGAAGTCCACATGCCAACCGGTCGGATCGGGTTGCAGATCGACGCTGCGATCCTCCGCCTGGTGCTGCGGATGGAGCAAGGTGAGATGCAGCCGCTCGCTGCGATCAAAAGCACCGCCGGCCGGAAATACGTGCAGGGTGGCTCTGTCAATCTGCACCACGGCGCCGAGCTTGAGTTCCGCCGCGCGTTGGTCTGCGTCGAGATTGGCCACTTGGGCCTGGCCGGTACGCTGAACCTGATCGTAGACCCCGTCGTCATTGCCACTGCGAACGGCTTCGACCACCAACCAAAGGCTGCCGATCACGGCGGCCACAGGCAGTCCCGCCACGAGCCACACCATCGGTTCGCACCAGGCGGAACGTTTCGCCGTCATCACATGGGACCAAAGAAGCTGCTGTCGATCGACTTTCGCACACTGCCGTCAGCATTGTTGATGATCACCTTCACGTCGTGACGGCCGTGCAGCGACGAGGGTCCTGACAAAATCAGCGGCAGCGACAACACCTCTTCCGCGTCCGCATGCACGGTGGCGCGCGGCTCTCGCAGCACGATGCCCGGTGTTGGCGATTCGATCGTGACGGTGAAGTCGCCGCTCCGATCAATCTTGTTGACGAGCTTGAGTGTGTAGCCGTTCTCGACTTCACCGCCTGCATTGATCCGATACAGCGCATTGCGATCACGTTGCACGTCGACGATCAACGGACTGCGAACCGCGACGCCCCAGGTCCAGCCCGCAATCAGAGCCAGCAGCAGTGCGCCGTAGACCCAGACCCGTGGCCGCATGACGCGTGTTGGCTTGCCATCAATGGCGTTCTGAGTGGAATAGCGTATCAACCCCTTCGCGAAGTCCATCTTCTCCATGACGGAGTTACAGGCGTCGATGCAGGCACCGCAGGCAATGCATTCGTATTGCAGGCCATTGCGAATATCGATGCCGGTCGGACAAACCTGCACGCACAACGTGCAGTCGATGCAGTCACCGAGTTCTTCGGCTGCGAACTTGGGCAAGGGTTCCGACGTCACGCCGGCGCCAGCGAGCGTGATGGTGCCATGCGCTTGCGCAGCTTTCGCGGCGGCACTCGGATGCTGGCTGGCGCGGAAGACGTAGTCGTAAGCTGCTTTCAGGTCGAGCAGACCGCGTGCGCGTTCCATCACATCGCCGAGGCCGCGCTTGCGTGGACCACGTGGTTCGCCGCGCATCGGGTCGTAGGCAATGATCAACGTGTTGCTGTCGAACATCGCGCTCTGGAAGCGCGCGTACGGACACATGTATTTGCACACCTGCTCGCGCAGGAAACCGGCGTTGCCCCAAGTGGCGAGACCGTAGAACAGTACCCAGAACGCTTCCCAGCCGCTCCACTGAAATGGCCAGATGCGTGCGGTGAGATCGGCGATGGGCGTGAAGAAGCCGACGAAGGTGAAACCGGTCCAGAGCGCGAATATCAACCACAACGCATGCTTGGCGCTCTTGCGCATCACCTTCTCGCGTGACCACGGCGCGGCGTCCAGCTTCATCTGTTGCAAGCGATCGCCTTCGGTCCAGCGCTCCATCCACAGGAACACTTCGGTCCACACCGTTTGCGGGCACGTGTAGCCGCACCAGACGCGTCCAGCAAGAGCCGTCACGAAGAACAAACCCAGCGCACAGATGATCAGCAACATCGCCAGGAAGATGAAATCCTGCGGCCAGAAGGTGACCGCGAAGATATGGAACTTGCGCGCGGGCAGGTCAAACAGCACCGCCTGGCGGCCATCCCAGCGAAGCCATGGGAACGCGTAGTAGATGCCGAGCAGGACGAACACGAATATCACGCGCCAGCGATTCAGTGGACCGGACACTTCGCGCGGATAGACCTTGCGCTCGCTGACGTAAGCGGCACCGCCGCTGTCAACGACCTGGATGTCGATGTGCTTGCTCATGTCAGTTCAGCCACTTCAATTTGCGCACGTTCGCCGCATCATTGCGGCGGCAGCGGCTGGTTGAAGCGACTCGGTGGTCGCAGCAGGATCCAGGTGAAAAGGCTTGACGATGCGGTGGCGAGCCAGAACACGAAGAAGCCGAGGCTGTAACCCAGTCCACGCGTCATCGGTAGCTGTGGGAAGGTGATGTCGCGCAGCACCAGTGGGTCGACGAAAGCGAAGAACACCATCGTCGCCACGCCCGCCGCAAAAAAACTGGGCCACAGCACCGCGCCGAGGCGCTGTGCGAGTGGGCTGGGCGGATGATCGCGTGGTGGTTCGACGACTACGCTCATTGCGCCGCTTGTTCGGCTTGCTTCATGACGGCGGATTCGCCCGCGCCGTTGGGCGCGTGGGTAAGCGACCAGACATACGCTGCGACCAGCCGCGAGCGGGTATCGCCAAGGACAGGACCCTGCGCCGGCATCACGCCATGGCGACCGTTGACGATGGTCTCGGTGATCTGCTCGGTGCTGTTGCCGTATAGCCAGTAGTCGTCGGTCAGGTTGGACGCGCCCAACGCCGTGTTGCCCTTGCCGTCGACGCCGTGGCAGGCAATGCACACGCCAGCGTAAAGCGCGCCGCCTTTCACCGCGAGTGGGTCTGCCGCCAGCGCTGGATTGGAAAATGACTGCACGTACTTCACGACTTCTGCCACTGCGCCGTCGCCGCCCATGCTGATCAACACCTCGCCCCATGCCGGCATCACGCCTTCGCGACCTTGCAGGACAGCGGTCAGCACGTCGTCCGGTGTGTTGCCCCATTTCCACACGTCGTCGCGCAGGTTGGGAAATCCGATGGCACCATGACCGGAAGAGCCGTGGCACGTCGCGCAGATGTTGGCGAAAATTGCCTGACCTAGTTTTACGCCATTTGGATCGCGCGCGATGACGTCGATGGATTTGCCCTTGAACGGCGCATAGGTGACTTCCAGCTTGGCGTTCTCGACCGCTTGGTCTTGCTCGAGTTCGCCGACCGAAGACCAGCCGCTGAAGCCTTCGTAGCTGCCCCAGCCGCCGTACCAGAACAAGTAACCGACCGAGTAGATGATGGTCAGGTAGAACAGGTTGATCCACCAGCGCGGCAACGGCTTGTTGTACTCGGTGATGTCGCCGTCCCAGACATGGCTGGTGTCATCCGGTCGCGCGTCACCCTTGCGCGGACGTGACGTCCACCACAGCAATGCAGCACAACCGAGGATGTTGCTGGCAACCAGGCCGATGACATACCAAGACCAGATCGTGCTCATGGCCGTTCCTCCGGGTCGAAGTCGTCCAGCGGCAGGCGTGCCGCGGCATCGAAGTCGGCCTTGCGACGCGGACTCCAGGCCCAGGCCCAGCCGCCGAGGAACACGACCAGCAGGATCAACGTAATGATTCCAGACAACATGTCATTGCCCCCGCGGTGCGTGCTTGCCGAGGCCTTGCAGATAGGCCACGACGGCGTCCAGTTCGGTCTTGCCTTCCACGTCGGCTGGCGCCTGTGCGATTTCCTCGTCCGTGTAGGGATCGCCAAGGCGCTGCAATGCCTTCATGTGTCTCGCAATCGTCGCGCCATCGACTTTACCCTCGGCAAGCCAGGGCATCGACGGCATGTTCGACTCGGGAACCACGTCGCGCGGATTGTTGAGGTGCACACGATGCCATTCGTCGGAATAGCGTCCGCCAATGCGCGCCAGATCCGGTCCGGTGCGCTTGCTACCCCACTGGAATGGGCGGTCGTACACCGATTCGCCGGCCATTGAATAGTGGCCGTAGCGCTCGGTTTCAAAGCGCAACGTGCGGATCATTTGCGAATGACAGTTGTAGCAACCCTCGCGGATGTAGACGTCGAAACCGGCCAACTGCAGTGCTGGATAGGGTTTCACGCCCGGCAGTGGCTTTATGGTTTCAGCCTGATACATCAGCGGAATGATTTCCGCCAAGCCACCGAATGACACGGCAACCGCGATCAGCACGGCGAGCAGGCCGACATTCTTCTCGATCTTCTCGTGCGGATTGGATTCCTTCTCGCCGGAATCGTTGGAATGGTTGTTGATGTCCTGGCTCATGATGGCGACCTCACGCGCGCGCTTCGGATGGATGCGGCGCCAACAGTGGCTGTGGGACGACCACGCGAACCTGCTGCGACGTGCGGAACATGTTCCACCCCATCAGCAACATGCCCGCCAGCACGATGATGCCGCCGAGGAGACGACCCAGGTAGTACGGATAGGTCGCAATGAGGCCTTCGACGAAGCTGTAGGTGAGCGTGCCGTCAGCGTTCGTGGCGCGCCACATCAGGCCCTGCATCACGCCGGCAATCCACATCGATGCAATGTAGAACACCACGCCGATGGTGTGGATCCAGAAGTGGGTATCGATCCACTTCACGGAATACATTTCCTTCAAGCCGAGCATGCGCGGGTAGAGCGCATAGATCGAACCGATCGAGATCATCGCCACCCAGCCCAATGCACCGGAATGCACATGGCCGATATTCCAGTCGGTGTAATGCGATAGCGAGTTGACTGTCTTGATCGACATCATCGGCCCCTCGAACGTGGCCATCATGTAGAACGACAGCGAGACGATCAGGAACTTCAGGATTGGGTCGGTACGCAACTTATGCCACACGCCCGACAGCGTCATGATCCCGTTCATCGCCCCGCCCCAGCTCGGTGCCAGCAGGATCAGCGAGAACACCATGCCGACCGACTGCGCCCAATCGGGCAGCGCGGTGTAATGCAGATGATGCGGGCCGGCCCACATGTAGACGGCGATCAGTGCCCAGAAATGCACGATCGACAAGCGATAGGAGTAGATCGGACGCTCGGCCTGCTTGGGCACGAAGTAATACATCATGCCGAGGAAGCCCGCCGTCAGCAGGAAGCCGACCGCGTTGTGGCCATACCACCACTGCACCATGGCATCGACGGCACCGCTATAGATCGGATACGACACCGTCCAACCCGCGGGAATGGCGAGGTTGTTGACGATGTGCAGCAACGCTATCGCAATGATGTAAGCCCCAAAAAACCAGTTGGCGACGTAGATGTGCTTGACTCGGCGAATGGCCAAAGTTCCAAAGAACAACACGGCGTAGGAGATCCACACGACGGCGATCAGGATGTCGATGGGCCAGATCAGTTCGGCGTATTCCTTGCCCTGGGTCATGCCCAAAGGCAATGTGATAGCCGCGGCCACGATCACCGCCTGCCAGCCCCAGAACACGAACGAGGCTAGCTTGTCCGACAGCAGGCGCACGTGGCTGGTACGTTGCACCACGTGCAGGCTCGTCGCGAACAGGGCCGATCCGCCAAACGCGAAGATCACCGCGTTGGTGTGTAGCGGTCGCAGCCGGCCGTAGCTCAACCACGGCAGGTCGAAACTCAACTGCGGCCAGTACAGTTCCGCAGCGATGTAGACGCCCACCAGCATGCCGACGATGCCCCAGACCACGGTCATCACCGAGAACTGTCGTACCACTTTGTCGTTGTAGTAGCCGCGATCACCGCGCACGGTCGGTGCGATCGCTGTGGAGGCGATGGGAAGAGCGTGCGTTGTCATGGATGGCCCCTGGAAAGCAACGTGAAATTATTGCGAATGTCTCTTTGCGGCGACTTGACCTGAATCAAGTCGATTAACCCGGCTGCATCATACGAGGTCCATGAATGAGGTCCTTCACGCAACGGCGAGTGAGGCGGCAGCCAGTTCCCGATCTTCGTATGCATCAAGCACAAGAATCTGGGCAGCGCTGGTTTCGGCACCTACATTTTGCCGCTGGGCGTTGTTTGCTTCGCGATCAAGTGTCAATCCGATCCACCGCAACTTGTCGACAATCGCCGAGCGTATTTGCGACGAATGAGTTCCGATCCCTCCGGAGAACACGAGGTCATCGATGCCGCCGAGCGTGGTCGCCATCGATACGATTCCCTGGGCCACTCGATGAACAAAAATGGCAACCGCCAATCTCGCTTCGGATGTGTCCGTCGCGAGCAGGCGTTGCATGTCGCCTGTCGTGCCTGAGAGCCCCAGCAGCCCGCTATTCTGGTTAAGCTCGAAATCCAGCGTCGAGACAGAAAATTTTTCGCCGCCGAGCAAATGAAGAACGACGCCGGGATCAAGGCTGCCGCAACGGGTAGCCATCGGAAGTCCATCCATCGGCGTGAGCCCCATCGTGGTGTCGATACTGTGGCCACCCTGGACGGCACAAAGGCTCGAACCGCCTCCCAGATGAGCGCAAACGACACGGCGATTCATTGCGTCCGGTTGCAGTTCACGAAATTGCCGCCAAACCGATTGATAGGCAATCCCGTGGAATCCATATCGATGCAGCCCTTCAGATCGAAGCGCCTCAGAAAGTGCGAACGTACGGGTGAGATCGGGCAAGGTGCGATGCCAATCCGTGTCAAACAATGCGACCTGCGAAGCTGATGGCCAACGTTCGACAGCGGCATCGACCAGCGCCAGCGCCGGTGCCTGGTGGTCGGGCGCCCATGCCGCGAACCGCGACAGTGTGGCGATGCTTTCAGAGTCGAGGCGACACGGTCCTTCGAGCGTACCGCCGTGGACAATTCGGTGAACAACAGCATCGGGCTCGGCGTTATTTGCAGACAGCCAGCCGACCAACTTGGAAATCAATGCTGTCATCGGCCCACTTGAAGCGACGCGATCTTCGATGGCGTGGTTGACCGGCGTCGCGAAATTCTGGGGATCGGGCGCGAATTGAAACGGCCAGGACTGCGAACTGGCGGGAGCACCCCAGATCCCAACGGTTCTCCTATCGAACAAGCTCGCCTTGAGCGACGTGGAGCCAAGATTCAGGGTAAGGACAACGCTGTTCCTGGTCACGGGGCTTCCTGTTCACGTCACTGCGATGGCGTCAGCAGAATGCCGTGAAGACAGTCCGTATTGGCACATGGAAATTCACTAAACGCTACGGATCAACCAGCGCCGCCAGCGTGGCCGGGACAAGCCCTGCCGCCGCGCTTTTCGAGAGCTTGCGGGCTTCGCTATCCTCCCACGGCAAAAGACGCGCGAATTCTTTCTTGACCACGTCATAGCACTCACAAGCCATCGCTTCCAGGCGTGGACGATCAAGAACCTTGATGCGGCCCCTGCTGTAGTTGATCACGCCCGCGCGCTGCAATTTCCCGGCGGCATCGGTGACCCCTTCGCGACGAACGCCCAGCATATTGGCAATCAATTCCTGGGTCATCGCCACTTCGTTTGCCGGCAGGCGATCAAGGCTCATTAGCAACCAACGGCAGAGCTGTTGATCGACGCCATGGTGCCGGTTGCAGACAGCGGTCTGCCCCATCTGGGTGAGCAGAGCCTGGGTGTAACGCAGAAACAGTTGTTGCACCGGTCCGGCGAGGGCAAACTCGTCGCGGATGAACTCTGCGCGCATGCGATAGGCATTTCCGGCGGCCTGCACCACGGCGCGGCTGGGTGTTGTTCCGCCGCCCATGAACAGGGAAATGCCGACCAGTCCCTCGTTGCCGACAATCGCGATCTCGGCCGATGCGCCATCCTTCATGACGTACAACAATGAAATAATCGAATCGATCGGAAAGTAGACCCAGGGTTGTTCCTTGCCCGATTCGTAAATGACATCGCCGAGGTCGAGTGACACCGGCATGAGGTGCGGCGCAAAACGGCCCCATTCGGTAGCCGGTATGGCCCCAAGCAGGTGGTTGCTTCTCGGATCGGTAAGCTTTGCTGTCATGTGAAGCGTTGATGCCTGGGTGGTCTGGCGCGAGGTTTCGACAAGTTGTCAGGCGCATGGCCTGAGATCAACCTGTCGAATGTGACGACAGACGGGGCGCCTGTCTGTGCGCTACCGAACTTAGCGGAAGTTCAGACGCCATATACAACCGCGAACCGATATCGGCACTCCCTATGTGGGCAATCGCACAGACGTGCCAGATATGCGAGGACCATGCTGCCTACACTGCGATGCTTACCTAAAGGTGAGCAGGGCAGGATCGGAATGGCAAAACGTACGGGGGCAACATGCACAACAATTGGATTCAAAGTGCGGCTGGGCTTCCTCGCGATGGCGAGCAGATCGAGTTCGTCATCGTTGATCGCACGGTGGCCCTTGCTGGCATCTACAGTCACCGAGCTTTTCATTCGCGCTGGGCGGACTACGGCATCGACCGGGTTTGTAGCTGGCGCGAGCTGACCAGGGATTGCACTTTGGCAACCCCGGCTCGGCGTCAGGCAGTACGCCTTTTTCCGAGAACGTCACTTGACGCCATCAGCCGGCATTCTTTGCGTGCGGAATAGCTCATGCGCCTTAACCCAATCGGGTTCGTCTTGACTCTGGGCGCGCACCGCCCGCTAAAACTCCGGCCGCTGAGACAACTCAGCATGGAAGTCGAGAATCCATCACCGCTGCCCGCGACATCGTTGATGATGCGTAGAATTCTGGGAAAGATCAGGCGACTGCGGCACGGCAACCAGATGCCGTCGTAGATACTCTGATCAGAATTCAAATGCCGTCGCGCTGACGCATGCGTGCAGATGTTCTCGATATCAGCGACGCGCCTTGCTACCCACGCCAAGTAGGCGTCGATAGGTTTCCAGATCGCTTGCATAGCACACGCAAGCCGCCGCTTCGAGGCCTTTGCGATCAAGGACATCCATGTGCCCGCGCGAATAGCGGATCAGATCTCGCGACTGCAGGATGCGCGCCGCAGCGGTAACGCCAACGCGTCGCACGCCGAGCATGTACGCCAGGAATTCCTGGGTAACGTCGAACTCACTGGTGGGTGCGCGGTCCAGGGTCATCAGCAGCCATCTTGCCAGCCGCGCCTCGACGACGTGAAAGCGTGTGCAGGCAGCGTTCTGCGCCTGCTGGCCCAAAAGTACCTGCACATAACCGAGCATCAGTTTACGCAGTGCACGGCTGTCTTCGAGACGCTGCTTGAACGTCGAAGCCTTGAATCGCAGGCTTTCGCCGGCTCCCTGCACCAGCGCGCGCAGCGGTGCCGTATCGCTCCCCAGTACCAGCGAATGCCCGCACATGCCTTCGTCACCGACCATGCCGACCTCCAGGATGCGGTCATCGACGTTGGTGAGCAGTGAAATGAACCCCGTCGTCGGAAAATAGACGTGGCGTATGCGATCACCTTGCTGCCACAGGATTTCGCCGAATGGCAACTCGACCAGCGTCGCGTCTTTGAGAATGCGTCCGCGTTCTCTGGGCGGCAGCAAGGAAAGCAATCGATTGTTAGGGGAGGCAAGCGGCAAGGTAGACATGGGTCTCTCCAGTAGCAGGGACGGGACGCAATCCCGCGAAGGCACTGGAAGGCCGCCGGTGAGGTCCGGCGTAAGATTCCGACGAGTTGCCAGGCGCACGACCTGAGCCGAACGCGACCAATGTGATGACAAATGCAGATGCCGTCTGTGCGGCAGCGAACTTAGCCGTACGTCAGCGGCACCTACGGGCGGGCGATCACACAGGCGCCCCGACGATCCGGGACACGCTGCCGTGCTGCACGTGATCTACACACTTGGTTGGCGATAGTGAATTTCGAAACGAGAAAAGCCGTTTTTGGAGATTGAACTCAAAATGCGGACGGGCTTCCCTGTGACGGGCAGCGGATTGCGTTGGTCCTGGATGGTCGCAAGGCGACCACGGAAAGGCACATAGGGTCGCCAGCCCTTTCATTCGCGATGGGTAGAACGTCCATTGGTCGGGTTCCTAGCTGGCGCAATCTGATCGCAACGCGTCATCTTGCTCAAGTGCTCGACAAACTGATGCCGAGGTACCGCTCGGCGAAACCGACGAAACGGCAATGGCCGCACGCTCCAGCGTTGAAAACGATTTCTAGACGCGCCGGTGCCTGGGCCTTGAAGGCGGCTCGCGCTTGCAACTGCGGCGAGTCCGCACGTTGCTACAAACCCTCGCTGTCGCCGGTAATTGTCAGCGGCGTACGCAGGTAGCGTTGTCCATTCGGGTCAGCCTCTGGAAGATGACCTGCGCGAATATTCACCTGGAGCGAGGGATACAACAGTCGTGGTGCCGGCAGCGTCGCATCGCGGGCGCGACGTGACGCGTAGAATTCGTCGCGCGTTGTGTCGGCGGCCAGCATGCGGTTGTCGCGTTTGCTTTCGCCAACGCTGATCTGGGCACGACGCTCTCGTCCCGCCGGCGGATAGTCGTGGCAAAGCCAGAGCACGGTATCGTCAGGTAGCGCATACAGGCGCTGTACCGAGTCGTAGAGTTTTTCAACACTGCCGCCCGGGAAATCGCAGCGCGCCGCGCCTACATCGGGGGCAAACAAGGTGTCGCCGATAAACACGTTGTCACCAATGCGATAGCCCAGACTATCGGCGGTGTGGCCTGGCAATGCGATGACCTGAATGTGCAGCGCGCCGGCAGCGATGATCTCCCCATCGGCCAGCAGGCTATCAAAAGCATCCAACAGCGCCGGCGTGTGCGAGTCGAGGCCGAACACCTTGGCGAAATGCGCCTGCACTTCACGAATGCCAGCCCCAATGGCGATACCTGCCCCGATTTTTTTGCGCAGGAACGCAGCCGAGCTCAGGTGGTCGGCATGCGCATGGGTTTCCAGGATGCGATGAACGTGCAATGCGTTCTCGCTGAGAAATCGGAGGATCGATTGCGCGCTGCGGGTGGCGATGCTGCCTGATGCGGGGTCATAGTCGAGCACGGGATCGATCACCACCGCGTCTCGCCCTTGGCTGACCACGTAGCTCCAGGTACCGGTGTCGTCATGAAAAAAGGGTTCGATATTTGGACTGTCGATCATGTTCGCTCTCTTGTTTTGTCGATCAACGCTGTCCGCAATAGATGCCGTGCAGGGTTTCGATGATCGTTCGCGCGGGGCCGGCGGCTAGCGTGTAATAGATGGTTTGCGCTTTGCGGCGGGTTTCGACGAGGCCGTCGGCGCGGAGTATTGCCAGATGTTGGGATAGCGCAGACTGGCTGAGATCAAGTTCGGCATTGATTTGGCCGACCGAACGTTCGCCTTCGGCGAGCAGACACAGCACCATCAAGCGCTTTTCGTTGCCCAGCGCCTTGAGCAATTGCGCGGCATCGCCGGCATGCGCGCGCATGGCGTCGGGATCGATCGCTAGCGCGCGTGGACGCCGCTTTGCAGGGGTAACGTCGCGCATCGGAAGAGTCCTAACGCGCGCTGACGGGCAGCCCGGCTTCAATCCAGCCGCTGATACCTCCGGCAATCGAACAGATGTCGCGAAAGCCAAGACGCTGCAGGCTTTGCACCGCCAGTGCCGCGCGACCGCCTGTCCGGCAGTAGACGACGATGGCTTGCTCTTTGTGCGACAGAGCCGGGTCGCTGACGTTCGCGACGGCGGGATCGGCATCGACCTCGAACTCCAGCACGCCGCGCGGAATATTGATGGCGCCGTCGATGTGGCCAGTGGCGAACTCGGCGGGTTCGCGTACGTCGATCAGCACGCGGTGGTGATGGCGGGCGACGTCGTTTGGCGCGATCTCGCGGATTTCGGTACGCGCTTCGGCAACGAGGTCGGCTGCGGTCTTGGTCATGACAGTGCTCCTTGGACGATCAAAACTATATCACTTGACTCTAATATAAGATAGCGCTAATATTAGATCAAGCTGATTTTCGATGTGCTGGTTGACTTGGATCAGGGCCACGATGCGGCGAGTTGGGCATCTTGAAAACCGTAGGGATTTGTTTCCGCAACTGGAGAGCGTCATGGCGAAGTTCGTGTTGATGGGAGCTGGACTGGGTGGCATGAGTGCGGCTTACGAGTTGCGCAACACACTGGGCAAAGACCACGAGATCACCCTCGTCGGATTGGGCGAGACATTCGGCTTTACGCCGTCCAACCCCTGGCTGGCGGTCGGCTGGCGCAAGCGTGAGGAAATCACGGTACCCGTGGCCAAACATGTGGGCAAGCACGACATCCGCTACATCAACGATGGCGTGACCTCCATCGACGCCGAAGCAAATTGTGTCGTCACGGGCAGCGGAGAAAGCGTTGACTACGATTACCTGCTGATCTGCACGGGCCCCAAGCTCGCCTTCGATGAAGTACCGGGAACCGGCCCAGTCAACGGGCATACCCAATCAATCTGTACGACGTCGCACGCGCAAACAGCGTGGGAAGCTTACGAGGCGTTCCTCAAGAATCCCGGCCCGATCGTGGTCGGCGCGGTGCAGGGTGCCAGTTGCTTTGGTCCCGGCTACGAATTTGCAATGATCGTCGATGCCGACCTGCGTCGCCGCAAGCTGCGTGACAAGGTGCCAATGCACTACGTCAGCAGCGAACCCTATGTCGGCCACATGGGACTGGGTGGGGTCGGCGATTCAAAGGGACTGATGGAGTCCGAGCTGCGCCAGCGCCATATCAAGTGGACGGTCAACGCCAAGGTTGCCGAGGTGCGCGACGGCGAGATGACCGTGGTTGAGCACGACGCGCAAGGCCAACCCTTGCGTGAGCAGGTGTTGCCGTTCGCGTTCTCGATGTTGCTGCCAGCGTTCAAGGGCGTGGATGCCGTCGCTGCGGTCGAAGGGCTGTGCAATCCGCGCGGTTTCGTTATCGTCGACAAGCACCAGCGCAGCCCCAAGTACCGCAATATTTTCTCGGCTGGTGTCTGCGTGGCCATTCCGCCAGTGGAAGTGACGCCAGTGCCGACCGGGGCACCCAAGACCGGCTTCATGATCGAATCGATGGTCACCACCATCGTGCGCAATATCCAGGCTGAACTCGCTGGCAAGCCTGCAACGTTTGAAGGCACGTGGAACGCTGTTTGCCTGGCCGACATGGGCGACACCGGTGTCGCCTTCGTCGCCCTGCCACAGATTCCGCCGCGCAATGTGACATGGACGAAGGTCGGCAAGTGGGTGCACGTAGCGAAGCTCGCGTTTGAAAAATACTTTCTTTACAAGATGCGCCACGGCACGTCGGAACCGATCTACGAAAAGTACGTGATGAAGGCGCTGGGCATCGAGCGGCTCAAGCCCGGCAGCGGCAGCGGTAGCTGAACGTGCGTGCCGACTCCAAGACTCTCCCAATGAGGCCAAGACCATGAACTGGAGAAACACGGCCGATCGTTATGGTTCGCTGTCGATTGCAATGCACTGGCTGGTGCTCCTGCTGCTGGTGGCCGTCTACGCGACGATCAATTTGCGCGAGCTCTATCCCAAGGGCAGCGATCCGCGCGAGGCGATGAAGCATTGGCACTTCATGCTCGGTCTTTCGGTGTTCGTACTGGTGTGGCTGCGGCTGGCACTGCGGCTGTCGGGGCCGACGCCGCAGATCCAACCCACGATTGGCGTCTGGCAGCATCGCGCCGCGATCACGATGCACGTTGCGCTGTACCTGTTCATGGTGGTCATGCCACTGCTAGGCTGGCTGATTCTCAGTGCCGAGGGCAAAACGATTCCGTTCTTCGGCCTGGAGCTGCCAGCGTTGGTCGGCACCAACGCGGCGCTCGCCGATTGGGCCAACGAGATCCACGAAACCATCGGCACGGTTGGCTATTACCTGGTCGGGCTGCATGCCGCTGCGGCATTGCTCCACCACTACGTCCTGCGGGATAACACGTTGTTGCGAATGCTGCCGCGGCGTCGTGCGTAACTGCGCCGATTCCAATCCAGCCATTCCGCAATCCATCCATCCTGCCAGGAGAACTCCCATGACTCTCGACCGCGCGGTACAAGCCTTTGCAGGCGTGATGATCTTGATCAGCCTAGTGTTGACATATTTCGTCTCACCGTGGTTCTGGTTGATGACCGCTTTCATCGGCCTGAACTTGTTCCAGTCCGCCTTCACCGGCTTCTGTCCGGCAGCGATGGTGATGCGTCGCATGGGTATTGGCCGGAACAGCTCGGCCAGTTGCGGCGTGCGCTGAGCGATGTTCAATGTCTTCAAAACCGGGTCCACCCATTGGATGGCGGGCATGGCAACGCTGTTGCTGCTTGCCGCCTGTGGTGGCGAACCCGCGAGCAATGCCTTGCCGCCGCTACCACCGCTGCAGACCCTGACCGTCGCTGCCGTTAGTCCAGCCGATAGCCGTGCCTGGGATGGCGTCGTCGAAGCGGTGCGCCAAGCATCGATGTCCGCGCAGACTTCGGGTCGCGTCACCACGGTCGAGGTGGACGTCAATGATCATGTCGAACAGGGTGCCGTACTGCTGCGCCTGACTGCCGTGGAACAACAAGCGGGCGTCAACACCGCGCGTGCGCAACTGAGCGCCGCGCAAGCATCGGAAGTCGAAGCAGCGCAGACCTACAAGCGCTATGCCGAACTGGCAAAGCGCAACTACGTGTCACGCGCACAGGTCGACCAGGCACGTGCCGCGCGCGATACCGCCGTCGCGACGGTCGCCGCTGCCCGTGCGCAGTTGGCACAGGCTGGCCAGCAAACTGACTACACCGTGCTGCGCGCGCCGTATGCCGGCGTCGTCAGTCGCCGCGATGTCGAGCCTGACGAAACCGTCAGTCCCGGCCAAGCGCTGATGACCGTTTACGTCCCGGGCGAGCTGCGCATCGAAGTGCAGGTGCCGCAGTCGGTCGCCGATGCCATTCGCGGTGTCGGTCGCGCCAAAGTGGAACTCGCCGATGGTCGTCATGTGGATGCCGCGCAGGTGATCGTGTTCCCGGCAGCGGACCCGTTAACGCACAGTGTGGCGGTGCGCATCGGACTGTCCGATCTATCCCCGGCGCCAGCACCGGGTACGACGGCACGCATCGTGTTTCCCATCTCTGGCGATGCCGCCGGTCCAAACATCGTCCGCATCCCATTGAGTTCGCTGATACAGCGCGGTGAAGTCAACGGCGTCTACGTGCTCGCCGACGGCGGCCTGAGTCTTCGCCAGTTGCGGCTGGGTCGCAGCATCGGAACCACGGTAGAAGTGCTGGCTGGCCTGAAGCCGGACGAGTTGATCGCGGCCGATCCGGTCGCTGCAGTACAGGCGCTCGCGGCCCAGCGCGCGGCGGTGCGCCAGCGTGACTGATAGCTCGCAGCAACGACTGGGATTGTCGGGCCGCATCGCCGCTACCTTCCAGTCCAATCCGCTGACGCCGATCATCGCCTTGTTCGGTCTGTTGCTGGGCGTGATGGCCGTGCTGGTGACGCCGCGCGAGGAAGAGCCGCAGATCGACGTGACGATGGCAAACGTGTTCGTACCGTTCGCTGGTGCCAGCGCGCGCGATGTTGAGCAACTGGTCAGCACGCCGCTGGAGCAGAAGCTGTCCGAGATCGAGGGCATCAAGCATGTCTATTCGATCAGCCGGCCCGGCATGGCAGTGTTGACGGTGGAATACAACGTCGGTGTCGCGCGCCAGCCGGCGATCGTGCGTCTCTACAACCAGGTGTTTTCCAACCAGGACTGGTTGCCTGCTGGCATTGGGGTCGGCCAGCCGCTGATCAAACCCAAGGGCATCGACGACGTGCCGGTGATGGCGCTCACCTTGTGGACCGACGATGCGCAACGTAGCGCGACTGACCTCGCGGAAGTCGCGCATACGCTGGAAACCGAACTCAAGCGCGTGCCCGGTACCCGCGACGTCTACACCATCGGTGCGCCGCAACGTGCTGTGTTGGTTACGCTCGATCCCGCCAAGCTGGCTTCCTTCAACCTCGCCGCATCCGACCTGATCCAGGCATTGCAAGCTGCCAACGTCGTGCAGCAGGTGGGAGAACGCATTGGCGCGGAAGGTGCCGTGCCGGTGACGGCTGGCCGTTTCCTTGCATCACGGGATGATGTCGCGGGCCTCGTCATCGGCTTGCGCGACGGGCGCCCGCTGTTGCTGGCAGACGTGGCCGATGTCCGCGACGGCGCCGACGTGGCGTCGACCTATGTCTGGCATGGCGTTCCCGCGAATCGCGGTGGCCCCGCCAGTGGAATAGCGCCAGCCGTGACAATCGCGATTGCCAAGAAACCGGGCAGCAACGCGTCTGACATTACCAGCGCCATCAGCGCGCGCATTGCCCAGCTCAAGGGCGAACTGATTCCTGCCGGTGTGCATGTCGACATCACTCGCGACTACGGCCAGACCGCCACCGACAAGGCGCAGAAGCTGATCAAGAAGCTGATGTTCGCAACCGGTTCGGTCGTGTTGCTGGTGCTGTTCGCGCTGGGCTGGCGCGAAGCGATCGTGATTGGCAGTGCCGTGGTGCTCACTCTGGCGATGACCTTGTTCGCATCGTGGGCGATGGGCTTCACCCTCAATCGGGTGTCGCTGTTCGCGCTGATCTTCTCGATCGGCATCCTCGTCGATGACGCGATCGTCGTGGTCGAGAACATCCATCGCCACATGGCACGCGACGGCAAGAGCCTGTGCGAGGCGATCCCGCCAGCGGTCGACGAAGTCGGCGGGCCGACCATCCTCGCGACCTTCACGGTGATCGCCGCATTGATGCCGATGGCATTCGTTTCCGGGCTGATGGGGCCGTACATGCGGCCGATCCCGATCAACGCCTCGGCCGGCATGCTGTTGTCGCTGGCGATTGCCTTGATCGTGACGCCGTGGCTATCGCTGAAGTTGCTGGCGCGGCACTTGCCTGCAACAGCAGCCGACACCGACGGCGGGAACGCAGATGGTGAAACTCGTCTGCACCGGATGTTTGGCCGCGTCATGCGGCCATTTCTTGTTGGTGATCGCGCACCACGCCGACGCCTGCTGCTGTTCGGCAGTTTGGCGGCGCTGGTCGTGCTGGCAGCAGGACTCGCGGCCGTGCAATTGGTCGTGATGAAGATGTTGCCGTTCGACAACAAATCCGAATTCCAGGTGATCGTCGACCTGCCTGAGGGACGTACGTTGGAAGACACCAACGCGCTGCTGACTGAACTGGCGACAGCGGTGGCGCGAGTACCCGAGGTCCTCGACTACCAAGGCTATGCCGGAACTTCAGCACCGATGAATTTCAACGGCCTGGTGCGGCAGTACTTCCTGCGCAGCGGCAGCAATGTCGGCGACTTGCAGGTCAACCTTGTAGACAAGCACCAGCGCACGCGCCAGAGCCACGAGATCGCACGCGCGTTGCGTCCTGCACTGGCGGAGATTGGTCAGCGTCACGATGCATCGGTCAAGGTCGTGGAAGTTCCGCCAGGCCCACCCGTACTGTCGCCGCTGGTAGCGGAGGTCTATGGCCCCGACTACGCGCGCAGCCGCGAGGTGGCGTTGGCGCTTGAGCAACGCTTCGCCGCCACGCCCGGCATCGTCGATATCGATACCAGCGTGGAGAATCCCGCGCCACGCGAAACCATCATTGTCGACCGCGTGCGAGCTGCGCGTCTGGGCGTGCCGCAGGCAACGATCAGCGATGCGCTGGCTGCTGCGGTGGCGGGCTTCGACGCCACCTATATCCATGATGGTCGTTCCAAATATCCGCGTCCGGTGCGCCTGCGTTCGCCGATCGCCGACCAGGCCGACCTTGACCGATTGCTCGCCTTGCGCGTACGCGGCGGACAAGGGCAATTGATACCGATTTCCGAGTTGGTGCGCGTGCAGCGCGAGCCGTGGGATGGTGCGATCCACCACAAGGACCTGCTGCCCGTCGTCTACGTGACGGGGGACGAGGCGGGCAAGCTCGACAGTCCGCTGTACGGCATGTTCGACTTGGTCGGCCAGTTGCACGACAACAAGATTGCCGGCCAGACATTGCAGCAGACCTTCATCGCCCAGCCGCAGGACACCAGCAGCTTCGCGGTCAAGTGGGACGGCGAATGGCAGATCACCTACGAAACCTTCCGCGACATGGGCATCGCCTACGCGGTTGGCATGCTGTTGATCTACCTGCTGCTGGTTGCGCAATTTCGCAGCTACGTGGTGCCGCTGATCATCATGGCACCGATCCCGCTGACCGTGGTCGGGGTGATGCCCGGCCACGCCCTGCTTGGCGCGCAGTTCACCGCGACGAGCATGATTGGCATGATCGCGCTGGCCGGCATCATTGTTCGAAACTCGATCCTTCTGGTGGACTTCATCAACCATTTGCTGGCGCAGGGTCGACCGCTCGTTGAAGCGGTGATCGACGCCTGCGCGGTGCGGGCCAAGCCGATTGCCCTGACCGGTGTGGCGGCCATGGTTGGTGGCTTTTTCATCATCGACGATCCGATCTTCAACGGGCTAGCCGTGTCACTGATCTTCGGCATCCTGGTCAGCACGGTGTTGACCTTGGTCGTCATCCCGCTGCTGTACTACGCGTTGTTGCAGGCATCGGAACGACGACGCGATGCGCAAACCAATGAATAAGAACTGTCCCCCAACGAACAGGAGAAACAACTGATGAGCTACTACTTCGCCAAGACACTTTCTGGAATGAGTTTCGACGATGCGATCGCACGCGCCACGGATGCCCTGAAGGAGGAGGGCTTCGGCATCCTGACGGAGATTGACGTCAAGGCCACGATGAAAAAGAAGCTCGACAAGGACTTCCGCGACTACCGTATTCTCGGTGCCTGCAATCCCTCAATGGCGTGGCAGGCGCTGCAGGCGGAGGAAAGGATCGGCACGATGTTGCCGTGCAACGTGATCGTCCAGCAGCGCGACAATGGCGATGTCGAAGTTGCCGCGGTCGATCCGGCGGCTTCGATGCAAGCCGTTGACAATCCCGCATTGGCCGGCATTGCCGCAGAAGTGCGCGAAAGCCTCAAGCGCGTAATCGATTCGCTCTGATTACGAGCAGGTGCGTGGCGGTCCTTGCCTAAAGGCGCGAAGTTCAAACCAATAGAGGAACGCCATGAAAGGGATGAAACGGACGGTTGTAATTATTGGTCTGCGGCTAGTTGCGGGGCAGGGGCTGGCGAGTGAGACATGAGCGCGCCCGCAGCTAGCTCAACGCAGAGCGATGAGCCTGCGCAGGCCGGGCGCGCCCGTGACATCGGCGATCCGTCGGTCATGGAGATCAACGCGGTTGCGGCGGCATTGTCAGTGGAT
>JBBSTF010000002.1:0-153835 GCA_038236135.1 Lysobacterales bacterium | reverse complement strand
CGATGACCGCGATCTCGACAACCTTCCACGCGACCAGGACCTGCCCGGCGTATCCAACCTGTTCGGCGTGCGCGATCTTGGCGCCTACGAGCGCCAGATTGGAGCCGGCGGCTGCGGCGCCGCCGACACGATTTTCTGCAGCGGCTTCGAACCCTGATCCCGCCTACCGAACGCTGATCTCTCACAACTTCGGAGAGCCACGCCGCTGACACAACACTTTCGCCAATCTGGTTGGCGAATTCCCACAAGCATCAGATCGGCGTTTGACGTCATGGCAAAACCATGCAGTCGGAAAGCTTCGCATCGGGCCGGAGGCAAGCAGTGGCGATGCCAAGGTCCTCCATGCCTGCAACCGGTTCGACGCCCAGGATCTGCTTCACGAGCCTGTCTCGCGTTGATTCGTTGCCCAGTCTTGCTGCCGCATACACGGAAAGCAGCCACGGGCGCAGCCATGATCGTGAGGTCGGCTCGGGTGGAAGCTTGCTGCGCAGTGCTTCCAACGTCGTCGCGGCGGAATCCCAGTTTTCCTCAACAAGCGCGACTTCTGCCCGGGCCAGATCGAACTCGTCGGCGGTACGGTCGTCGGAAGGAGAGTGGTCTGTGACACAACGATCCAGCAGCTTTGTTGCAGCGTCGACTTGTTGCTCGCGCACGAGCATCGATGCGTCGAGGCCGCAGGTCGCCAGCCAGAGCGTGGATTGCTGCTTGCCAAGTTTCTCGAGCATCAGGCGATCCGCAACCAGATCCGAGCGGGAACCTTCAAAATCGCCCAAAGCCATTCGCGTCATTGCACGTTCCCTGCGGCATGACTCGGCATGCAATTGGCCGCGCGCAAGCGCTTCGTCAATGACGACTACACGATCGTAGTAGGGCAATGCCTCCTGAAGCCTTCCTTGCATCTTCAACAGCGCGGCAAGATTGCAAGTCGCGACTGCGCTGAACGTGTGCGGCTTAGTGAATGCAGCGTCGGTAATCCGCACACTGTCTCGGGCGTTGCGTTCGGCTTGTTCGATATCACCCGCCTTGCGTAACGTCGAAACCGAATCGGCGAGTGCGTAGCCGTAAGAGCCGCTGTCGGCACCATACAGCTTCCTGCTCACTTGCAGGCGCTGATCATTGAGATCAACTCGCTCTGCATAGGCAACACCTTTAATTGACAGCACGTAACTCAGTGAATTGAGCAAGTCAAGGTGGAGTTCCGTGTCACGGATGCGGTCGCGATCAACCCCTTCCAGCAAGCGACGAAGCGTCCTTTCCGCTGGGTCCAGTTGGCCGGCACTCGCCTGCGATCCGGCAAGCGATCTCTCGATCTTTATGCGCTGCAAGGTGTTCTCTTTCACATGGGTGTTCCACGCCAGCGCTTGATGGAACAACTGGATGCTTTCGCTGACGCTTCCGGCGTGTTTTGCATTGACTCCTTTTATCCAGAACACGTTAGCCAGTTCGCGCACGGGAGGTGGTTGAACGCTCATCAACAGGGTGTGCGCCAGCGCCAGGTCAACGTTCGACTTGTCGTTCTCGTCGGCAACGGTATAGGTATCGCCAGTAATCAACAGCACGTCAGCGGCGGCCAATGGATCCGAATCCAAAAGTTTTTCGCGCGCGCGCTTCGATGCCTCATCAAGCACGTCGAGCAGGCTCGGTATCGGTCCGCTGGTGGGTTGCGCCGAGGTGAGCACCTCGGCGAGAAAATTGCGCACTTCAACTGCTCGCCGTGCCTGCGCTTCGGCGCGTTGGCTTTGGGTGACAACCTGCCAGATTCCGGCAACAGCCAGCAGGATCAGCAACATGGCGACACTTGCGGCGAGCCGGTTCCTGCGCAGGAACCGGCTGGTCAGATAGCCGATCGAGCCGGGGCGGGCAAGAATCGGCCGATGTTCCAGCCAGGCGCGCAAGTCGGCCGCAAGACCCGCCGCCGATGCGTAGCGCCGTTCGGGTTCCTCCGCGAGTGCCTTGAGCAAAATGGTATCGAGATCACCGGCCAACTCGCGTGATCGTGCCATCCGGCGCGGCTCTGGTAGTTCAGCGTTCTGACGAACGGCGCGTGAGGGTAACGTGATGGTTTCATCACGATTGCCAGGATGCATTCGCGGTGGACGCCCGGCCAGCAGGTGATAGAGGACTGCACCCAAGCCGAAAACGTCCGACGCCGTGGTCGTCGGTTCCGACCCGAATTGCTCAGGCGCCGCGTAACGAGGGGTCAGGGCACGAAATGCGGTCGCTGTGGCATCCAGATTTCCATCATCGAGCAAGCGTGCAATACCGAAATCGAGCAGGCGCACACGTCCACGATGGTCAACCAGAATATTGGACGGCTTCAGGTCGCGATGCACGATCAGGCGGCGATGCGCATGATCCACTGCATCGCAGACGCCCAGAAACAATCGAACCACCGCCTGCGTTCCAAGATTGCGGTTGTCGCACCAGGCATCGATTCGCTCGCCGTCGATCAAGGCCATGGCAAGCCAAGGTGTACCGTCGGCAAGGACACCTGCATCAAGCAAGCCCGCGATATTTGGATGATCCAGACGAGCAAGAATTGCCTGTTCGCGCAGGAATCGCTCACTGCCGTGCGCCGCCAATGCACCAACGGTCAGCAGCTTGACTGCCGCAACTTGGACGCCGTCGCCGAGATCGCGCTCGCCGCGGTAAACGACGGCCATGCCGCCACGTCCCAACTCTTCGCCGATCCGCCATGGACCAACGCGGCGCGGGGTTACGCCGAACACTGGTGCGGGTCCATCCAGGATCCCCGAGCGAGAATGCGATTCGAGCATTTTTTTGAGCAACGACTGCAATGCTGGCTGGTCGGTCAGCCGCGGCAGCGCAGTCGCCCGTTCGCTGTCTGGAAGATCCAGCAACTTATCGAACAGTTGGTCGGCCAGACGCAGCAGTTCGGTATCTTCATGCGAGGTTTCCATGGTTGGGTACCTCTAACGAGTAAATGCCCTGGCGGGGAATGCTGCCGATCTACACCGTAGCGAGTTGCGCATGCAGGAAAGCGCGGGCGCGTTCCCATTGTCGCAACGCTGTTCGCTCCGTGCATTCATGCAACGCTGCGATTTCGGAGAAGGTCAGCCCCGCAAAGTAATGCAGCTCGACCACTTCGCGCTGGCGCGCGTTGACATGGTCCAGGCGATCCAGCGCTTGGTCCAGCGAAAGCAACTCGGCATCAGCATTCTGATCGCCGTTGCCTACCAGCGCGTCGCTAAGCGTGACTCGGGTGAGATCTCCTCCGCGCCGCTCGGCGCTGGCGCTACGCGCGTGGTCGATGACGATACAGCGCATCGAGCGTGCCGCACATGCGAAGAAGTGTCGCCGGTCGTTGATCGGCAGTTGATCGCTGGTGGTGAGTCGCAGGAAGGCCTCATGCACCAGCACGGTCGGGGTCAGGGTCTGGTCGCCTCTTCCCAGCCGTGACGACGCCAACTGACGCAACTCCGAATACAGCAGCTCAAACAGCTTTTGGACCTGATCAGTGCCGCCTTCGCGAGCTGAAGCAAGCAACTGCGTGATCTCGGATCCAGGTCGGCCGTCATGATTCATCGCTCAAGTGTAGCGAGTACGGCTTGCAGCGCCCTTGCTTGCTTGTTCCGTTCAGGATCACGAGTTTTCAACTGTCCTGTCGGTTTCTGCCGCCGCTTCTCGTTTGATAGATCAGGTACCGACCCGGAGACTCACTATGAACAAGATTCTTATCGCCTCTATCCTTTCGCTTGCGCCGCTTTCACTTCTTGCCAACCCACCGACGCCAGAGCCCTCGGGTGGATTCCCTCCGTTCCTGTTCAAAGTAGGGAGCGATGCGGCCTGCGACTATGCAACGGTGCCATTGGCGATGAACGCCAACCCATCTATCACCAACCTGGTGATTCGAGTCGCCAAAAACGCAGTCGCACAGCAAGGCACCTTGATAGCGCGGCCGCAGCTGGTCATCGAGGGTGGCTACGACACCTGCAGCGACACCACGCCCAGCGGACGAAGTGTCATCAATGGAACTGGTGCAGCGGGTAGCGTGTTCTATCTGTTCGGTGGATATAACGGCATTCAGTACAACGCGACATTCCGGAATATACAGATCAGCGGAGGTGTCGGCGCTACTTCGCCCATTCGCGGTGGCGGTTTGACGATCGAGGGACCCGTGGCGGTGAATCTCGAAAACACCAACATCAGCAACAATTCCGCGCCTGTTCGCGGCGGCGGCATCTACATCAAGGGTCAGCCGGGCCTTGCGGGAGCCAACGAGTTGACCCGCCTCTCGTTGTTGGATAACTCGTACATCGGAGCCAACAGCTCTGACAAGGGCGGAGGTATTGCCTGTGTTGAGAAGGTCACGTTGAGCATGCAAAACTCGGCGGTATCGAGCAATCAGGCGACGGAGAACGGCGGCGGCATTTTCAGCGCGCGCTGTTGGATCAACATTTACGACCATCTGCCATTTCAAGGAGTGATCCTCAACACGGTCACTTCGCCGCTGGGTGCAGGTGGCGGCATCTATGTGAATAGCGGCCGGGTCGAGATTCGCGGTGGTGCCACTCGAACGGCAACGCTTGGGTTCAATAGTGCCGATCGTGGAGGCGGCATTTTTATGGCCCCCTCGAGTGAGTTCTATGCGTACGACGCAAGCATCATCAACAACACAGCAATCACCGGCGGCGGCGTCCACGCGAGCTACTCCACCACCGTTATTTCGCGGACGAGACCCGGTGCCAGTTGCCACCACGAGACGCGATGTTCAGAATTGTCGGACAACCGATCAACGGGACTTCATACCAACCCTTCAGCCGGCGGCGCTGGTCTTTTTGCTGAGCGGGGCACCACGCGGATTAGCGGCACCTTCATTGAACGGAATATCGCGAGCAGCAGTCGGGGAATGGCCGTTCAGGTCATCGACGCGCCGGCGCCGGCCAGCGGTCCCGGAGTCACGAATGGGCTTCGAATCCTCGGCAGCGTTCTTGCAAACAACGGCAACGGCAATATCGAGGTCTACAATGATGGATCGATTGTGGAGATGCGGGACACCGCAGGCGCGGTTGGATTCACGACCTTCTCGGGAAATCGTAGGTCTATTAACGTCATCTTGACTCCGTCGGTTGTTCTCCCTTTCAACACCGTCAACGTGTTCGGGACCATATTTGATCAGGATCAGACGTACGCCGGGCCGGAATTTGGAGGATCAGGCGCCGTGCCCAATGGCGACTGCAACAGCTTTCCTGCCACCTTTGACACGTTTTCGATGAACTCGCTGCGCAGCACTACTTCGCCGCCGCAATTCGTCAACGCCGCCAACGAAGACTATCGCCTTGGCGGACTCAATCTGGTCGACTGGTGCGATGCAAGCTTCAACGTGCTTCCGTCATTGCTGAGCGCCGATGGCGGACCACGACCGTACGACGATCCTGGTATCAGCGCGCTCTACGGCAACTGGGATCTTGGGGGACTGGAACGTCATCCTGTCGATTTGATTTTTCGCAATGGGTTCGATTGATCGAGGACTTGAAGCCCAAATCGGCGTCACAGCCCGTTACGGACATCCGGCAGGTATTTCTCCAGCGAGCCGGTGTTGACGGCGACGACCCGCTCGCCTGCCTTGACCAATCCGCGATCAAGCAATTGCGGCAAGGCGGCGAGGCAGGCGGCGCCTTCCGGGCTGACCCAGCCGTGAGTGCGCTGCCAGTCGCTTTGCAGTTCTGCGGCGATGTCGGTTTCGCTGATGGCGATGGCAGCACCACCGGTAGATCGGATGATGTGCAAGACACGAAAATGACCCACGCCGCCCGGCACATTTAGACCGAATGCGATCGTGTTGCCTGCCGTGACGACCTTGGTGTCGTCGGCGCCGGCCTCGAACGCATCGACAAGTGGCGTGGTGACGTTGCTCTGCACGCAGATCATGCGCGGACGCTCGCTACCGATCATGCCGAGTCCTTCGAGTTCGTCCCACGCTTTGGCCATGCCAAGTACGCCGGTGCCGCCGCCGGTGGGGTAGATGACGACATCGGGTAGTGACCATTTGGTTTCGCCCGGCAGTGGTTCGGCCAGTTCAAGCCCCAGCGATTTCTTTCCTTCGATGCGCCAACCCGGCTCCTGGAATGTCGCGACGGAAAAGTAGCCTTGCGGAATGTACTTTTCCTTGAGCAGTGCGCCCGCTTCGCGGATGGTCGGGCCTTTGAGTTCGAGGATGACTTGATCGGGGTATCGATGCGCTGCAGCGGCGACATTACCCAGGATCGGCATCGGGGTGTCTTCGGGCATCGCGACGACAATCTGCAAACCGGCAGCAAGCGCGTAACGCGTCAGCGAATCGCCGGCGTTACCCTGCGTCGGAACGGCAAGTTTTTTCAGGCCCAGCTTTCGCGCCTGCGCGACAACCATCGCCATCCCGCGATCCTTGAAGCTCTGGGTTGGGTTGGCACCGTATCCGGCGTGCGCCCTGCCCTCATCCTTCAGCTGCAAGGTGATGCCGGCAGACTTCGCCAGCGGATGGTCGGCGTAGTCGAGCAGCGGCGTGCAGCCTTCGCCGAGGGCTACGATGTGCCGAGCGTCGTCTGCATGGTTGACGTCAAGCGCCATCAATCCACCGAAACGCCAGATGTCGCGTCGCTTGGAATTGAACCAAGTCGCGTTCGGTTGCTCGGCGGCGAGTCGCTCGATATCGATAACCATCTCAACCGGTCGTCCGTCGACCGGATCCAGATTCATAAGAATGTCGGCGGAATATTCAACGCCGGAACCCAGGCCACGCAGGCAACGCACATATGACATCTCAATCATTCCTTTCCGTTACACGGGTCCCGATGATAGGCCGGGAACGAAGGTCTGCGAGCTGTCGACTACGCGAATTCGGCAGGCGCAGTCGTTGGCGTTCGATGCGGGGCGTCGGTAACCAGAACGTCGTCGGCCGGCAACGGCAAGCCTTGGAAGAAAGCCAAGGCGCAGGCGTTACTGGCTTCAATGGCATCGAAAGGCGTGCCATGGCGCGATCCACGAACCACCGCAAGCTGCGCTTCGGATCGCTGCGCATACTGATGCTTTTCCGCCAGCGGCGTGTAGTCGTGCTCGGCCGCCAACATCAACATTGGCACGTCCAGCTCATGGAGCCGGTCGATAGCAGACCAGCCAATCATGGCGCGCAAGCTGTGCAGATATTGTTGCTGTGGCAGACCACCCACCACGCTGATCACACGGTCGCGCATCGCCCGCTGGTGAGGTGCCGGAAACATGCGCTTGCCAACCATCGACGCGGTGCGACGCAGCCCCAGCGCTCGCACCAGGGTCAATTGCCCGAACATTTCCAGCCACTTGCGCCATGTGTTGACGCGATAGCACGGCAGGCTGTTGATGGTCATCACCCGACCAATCTGCTGCGGCCGCTGCAATGCCATTTCCAGAGCGACCGCGCCACCCATCGAGAAGCCAAGCAGATGCACGTGCTGCTCGCCGAGCGAGTCGAGCAATTCCCAGACATCGCTGGCGAAAAGATCAATGCGATACGGTCCAGCTGGTGCGTCGCTGAGACCAGACCCGCGCAGGTCCGGCGCAATCAAGCGGAAATGGGGAGAAAGCGCTTCGATCTGGAACGCCCAATCGGCACCGCTGGAACCCAAGCCATGCAGCAGCACCAGAGTTTCCCCTTGCCCGGTGACGCGGTAGTGCTGGCGGATCTGATCAGACTGAAAATACGGCATTGCAGCAAGCTAACACGCATCCCGCTGCGTACCAACACGAAACTGCGTCGCCACGGCGTGATGCCCCAACGCGAGGTCGGCTAGAATGCGCGCCCCGTAGAGATTTTCTGGCTTTTTCCTTGATTGCATTCCGAAACTTCGCATTGCGCCGTGGCACACAACTGCTGTTGACCGACGTCGACCTGGCTATCCATGCCGGGTCGCGCGTGGGCGTTATTGGTCGCAATGGCTGCGGTAAGTCCAGTCTTTTTGCTGCGGTGCAAGGTGAGATTGAGGCGGATCGGGGCGATGTTGATGTCTCCCCGAAAATCCGCATCGCGAGTGTCGACCAGCAGACGCCACCATTGCGCGATCCGGCCATCGAATTCGTGCTTGCCGGTGATGTCGAGGTATTCGAAATCCTGCGTGGCGAAGCCGAAGCGACCGAGAACGAAGATTGGGACGCAGTAGCCGCGGCACATCAGAAGCTTGCCGAAATCAACGGCTATGACGCCAGCGCTCGCGCGGGTCGTCTGCTGCATGGCTTGGGTTTTACACCGGAAATGCACAATCTGCCGGTGTCGGATTTTTCCGGTGGCTGGCGCGCACGATTGAACCTGGCGCAGGCGTTGATGATGCCGAGCGATCTGTTGTTGCTCGATGAGCCGACCAACCATCTCGATCTCGACGCCGTGCTGTGGCTGGAACAATGGCTGCTGAAATATCCCGGCATGCTGATGATGATTTCGCATGACCGCGAATTCCTTGACGGGGTCAGCACGCACACGCTTCACCTGCACGAGAGTCGCGCCAAGCTTTACATTGGCGACTACACCAGTTTCGAGCGGCAACGCTCGGAACAACTCAAGCAGCAACAGATTGCGTTTGAGAAGGAACAAACCGAGCGCGCTCACCTGCAATCATTCATCGACCGTTTCAAGGCGTCGGCCGCAAAGGCCAAGCAGGCGCAGTCGCGGGTCAAGCGTCTCGCGAAACTTTCCGGCACCGAAGCGGTACGCGCCGAGCGACAGATCCACATCAACTTCCTCGAACCGCTGAAGCTGCCGACGTCACTGATCCGGCTCAATGATGTCGATGCCGGCTATGGCACGACGAAGATCCTTTCCAAGGTTGGATTTGGACTCGAATCGGGTGATCGGATTGGGCTGCTCGGCCCGAATGGCGCCGGCAAATCGACGCTGGTGAGAACGCTGGTCGGTGAATTACCGCTGCTGTCCGGCGAGCGCTCGGTCCACCCCGATATGGAGCTTGGCTATTTCGCCCAGCACACGGTTGAATCGCTGCACGAAGGGCAATCGCCCGTGGACCACCTGCGTGACATTGCACCAACAGGCTCATTACAGGATTTCCGCGACTATCTCGGTCGCTGGAATTTCCCCGGCAATCGCGCGTTTGAGGTCATTGACGGCTTTTCCGGCGGCGAGCGCGCTCGCCTGGCACTGGCGCTGATTGCCTGGCGCAAACCGAACGTGTTGCTACTCGATGAACCGACCAATCACCTGGATCTGGAAATGCGCGAGGCCTTGGCCGAAGCGCTTAGCGATTTCGGTGGTGCCATCGTGCTGGTGTCGCATGATCGGCACTTGACCGGCTTGGTCTGCGACACATTCTGGCGGGTCGCCGATGGTGTCGTTGAAGAGTTCGAAGGTGATCTCGACGAATACGCCGCATGGCTGCGCTCACGAGCATCAAAGTCAGGCACCAGCAGCGCCTCGCATGGTGGCAAGACGCACTGACGCGTCATTATTTCAGCGGCGCTGCCTTACGCTGCGCAACGACTTTGTTGATGAACTTCACGCTATCTTCCAGTGCGCTGGCCTTGCCGCGAAACGTCGGTGAGACCGACAGCAGGATTCCAGCGTGGGTAACGTCGGGATAGATGGTGACCTCCGCTCTTCCACCTTTGGCATTGACAGCCTGTGCCAGCGTCGTCGAGTTTTTCGGCCACACCGTGTCATCTGCTGATCCATGCAATAGCAGCATCGGCGGTTCATCGCCGTCAACGAAATTGATCGGCTGTGTTCGTGCTTGTTCTCCAGACGATCTGCCGAACATATCGATCAAATCGTCTTCTTTCAGCGGCAGGAAGTTGTAAGGGCCAGCCAAGCCGACCGCGCCAGCGAGCCGTGTCGTTGCAATCTGATGCGGGGCCATCCACTGCGCATTGGTCGCCAGCATCAAAGCAAGGTGCGCTCCGGCGGAGTGACCCATGACGAATAGCTGATCGGGATCGCCGCCATATTCCGCCGCGTGCTGGAACGACCATGCCAGCGCGTTGGCGGCATCAGTCATAAAGCCGTCGAACTTCACCTGCGGGTACTTGCGGTAGTCAGGCAGGATCGCAACGAAACCGTTTCTCGCCAAAGCCTCGCCAAACCAGCGGTAGTCGGCGCGCTTGCCGAATTCCCAGCGACCGCCGTAGTAGAAAACGACGACCGGGGCGTTCACGGCATTCTTTGGGCGATATATATCGAGCTTCAGGTCGAGGCCGCGATCGAACGTAATGCCGCCGGCCTGCACCAGTTCACCGTCGGGAGACAGCGCGTTGAGCCCGGTGAAGAGTATCGACGAGCAGCCAGCGACGGCGACGACCGAAACGAGCAAGGCGAGTCGCGCATGGGTGCGCGAAAGTGCGTTCAAAACAGCATTCATTGAAATTCAGCCAGGTAGCAGGAGGGCGCAATCGTAAGCGCGCTGCAATTTACGATGACTGATTGCGCTTTGGATGCAGCCAATTCAAACAAAGCAAGTTGATCGGTGAGACTCAGTACGCGCCCATGAAGTCACGCTTGCCAATCGCAATGCCGTTATGGCGCAGCAGCGCATAGACCGTGCTGACGTGAAAGAAGAACTGCGGCAGGCCGTAGTGCAACAGGTAGGCATCGCCTTTGAAAGTTCGTTCCTTCGGTGTCCCAGGACGCAGCACGATGTCTCGATCGGCGGCGACGTCAAACTTCTCCACATCAAGTGAACCGATAAAGGACACGCTCGTCGTGACCAATTCACGCAACTCTGCGAATGTCGATTGGGTATCGGGATGACTTGGCACATCGACTCCGGCCAACCGGGCACTGACGCCGCGCGCGAAGTCACAGGCAATCTGCACCTGTCGAATCAACGGAAACATGTCCGGGAAAAGGCGCGCTTGCAAGTAGGCGTTTGGATCCACCTTCGCGTTCTCGGCATGCTCGCTTGATTTCACCAGCATCGCGTCGAGACTTCCAAGCATCTGGACAAATACGGGGACACTGGCGGCGTGCAGGGAGAAACTCATGGCAAGGTGGATTCCCGATGGCTGGGTGGAAGACGTGGGCCGCTGCCGGCTTCTATGCGTACCGGATCACGCGATAGGACAAGTTTGTCGAAATCAGCGCTTGGCAGACGCGGATTTCTTGGCAGGTTTCGCAGCAGCTTTTGGAGACGGTTTTGCCGCCGTCTTGGATGCTGCCTTTGGAGCGGCTTTCGAAGCAGCCTTAGCCGCGGCCTTTGGTGCGGCCTTAGCAGCCGCCGTTGGTGTGGCTTTCGGTGCTGCCTTTGGTGCAGCCTTCGTCGCGGTTTTTGGTGCAGCCTTCGCTGCGGCTTGAACAACAGGAGCAGTCGTCACAGGTGCTGCAGCAACAGCAGGTTTCGGAACCAACTTCGGATCCGGTTTCGGCTTCGCCTTGCTGTGCGAGCCACGGCCCTTGGTTGCCGGCGCTGGCGCAGGGTTGGGATCGAGATCCTTCAGCAGCCGCTGCAGGTTGACCGGAATCATCACGCCATCCCCAGCAAGGTCAAGTGACGCCTTACTGTCCTTCGCCAACGCAGCACGATCGAGATAGACCTCGGCACCCACTTCAGGGGGCCGCTTGGAGCTGCACACCTTGGGGCTGATCTGAAGCATGCTGGTGCCGGATTTGCGCCACGGCTGATCGGGCAAAAGGCGGGAAACCATAACGCTGTCCAGATGGACACCAATACTGTTGGCGTCGATGGCGGCGCAACGACCGATGCCGATGTCGTAACTCATTCTGATCTCCTAGGCACCGTCGCTCGACGGATGCAACAACGATTGATAACAGCGCTTGAAATAGGTCGAGTGCCGCGGGATGCAGTCGGAGTCCGCATGCGATCTCGAACCAAATGACAACAACCGTCATTGATCGAAGACGCATCAAGAGTCTGCGGCGGCGCCTGCTGGGAACCCGACAAATCGGGTAGTCACAGGCTCCGCAGCCGTGGCAGCCGCGCATTATGCCGGAATTCGGGCTTCCCTGCCCCAATTTCCTTGAAAAGGCAAATTACGGCTTGCTGGCCTCGGCGACTTGGGCGCGATCCGCGTCGCGCACCGCGCGAAATTCAGAGTCTTCCGACCAATTCGGCCAGGTCTCGGAGTTGGCGAGGTCGTCGCCAAGCTTGTAGAGCAATTGCAGGTCATGGGCCATACCGGCAAAGGTCCAGCTTGCTTCCCACTGGTCAGCCGGCTGGTGATAGCGTTCGGCCACATATTTCTTGCCGGCAGCTTCGCCCGCAACAGTGCCGCCATCGACCAGGTCCCTGCCCGACCCGAATGAAAGCGCCGGCACGCCACGCTTGGCGAATGAGAAATGATCGGAACGGAAGAACGCACCGGCTTCAGGTCGCGGGTCGATTACGTACTTCATCCCCCCCTTTTCGCCATCCTGTATCAGACGATCAAGCAGCTCGGATTTCGCGCTGCCCGATGTGGTGAAGTTCTTTGCCAGTCCGCCCGGATTGAGCGCATCCATGTTGATGACGGCAACCGTCTGGGCAGTGGGATAAAGAGGCTTGGACGCGTAGTACTCGGAACCGAGTAGCCCCTTTTCTTCTGCCGTGACATTCAGGAAAACGACCGAACGCTCCGGCTTGGGTTGACTCGCGAAGGCGCGACCGAGCTCGATCAGCGCGGCCGTGCCGGTCGCGTTGTCCACTGCGCCGTTGTAAATGGTGTCGCCTTTGTCATCGGGCTTGCCGATGCCGAGGTGATCCCAGTGCGCGCTGTAAATCACGGTTTCATCCGGACGCTTGCTGCCATCGACGCGACCGACAATGTTCTGCGAAGTGATCACCTTGCTGTCGACATCGTAACTGGCCGACATGGTGATGCCAGCCAGCTCCACCGGCTTGAAATCCCGGGTCTGCGCCAGCTTCTTCTGCGCATCGAAATCCAGACCTGCCTTCTTGAACAACTCGACGGCGAGATCGCGCTGGATCCATGCTTCCATGGTCGGATGCACCGCCTTCGGGTTGTCGCGCACCACGTCGAACATGGTGTTGGTGTTGGAGTTCTTGACGGTCGCCCAGCCATACGACGCCGGCGCGGTCTCGTGCACGATCAGTATTCCGAGTGCGCCAAGTCGCGCGGCTTCCTCGTACTTGTAGGTCCAGCGCCCGTAGTACGTCATCGCCTTGCCGCCGAAGTCGCCCTTTCCGGTCTCGAAATCGGGATCGTTAATCAGGACGATGATGATCTTGCCCTTCACATCCACGCCCTTGAAGTCGTCCCACTTCCGCTCGGGCGCGGTGACGCCGTAGCCGGCGAATACCAGCGGCACAGCGCTGACATTGACCGACGTTGAACCATCTGTTGCCGCGCGAACAGCGATTTCACTGCCCTGGGTCAGCACCTGCTTTTTCCCGTTGATATCCAGACTCAACGTCGGCTCGCCCTTTATTTCCGCTCGAAGCAGCGGCACAGCTTGGGTCCATGCGCGCTCGCCGTCGGCGAGGTCGCCGCCGGGTTGAAGGCCGGCTGCCTTCATCTGCTCGATCACGTAGGCAACGGTCTTGGTCTCGCCGTCGGTTGCCGGACCACGGCCTTCAAACGCGTCGGACGACAAGGTCTTGACCTCGTCTGACAATCGCTGCGGGTCGAACGTCGGCATGTCGTGCGCACCAGCAGCGGCGCTAACCGACAGGATAATCAACGACAATGGAATACGTTTCATGGGCTACCTTCCGTTATGGGGAACCCCATGATGTTACGGGGGCGATCCGGAACCTGCGCCTGACGAAAGTCCCGGTTGTTCAGGAAGCTTGGATGTCGATTTGCCTCTTGCGCCAAGCGGCGAGGCTTGTTTCGTAGCGTTCAAGCGCTTCGGCGTAGACGTCGTTGACGCATCGTGCACAGCCATCGCCGCAGCAATCTCCGGCTTCGGGCGGCGCAGGTACGATGGGCTCTGGATCGTTGCCTTGCTCGCTCATCACCATCAGTCGGCCATCAGTTGCATGCGTGCCCACTGCACAATTTGCTCCGTGCCCATTGCGCCGGACTGACGCGCGAGTTCATTGCCCGACCGCATAAGCAACAAGGTCGGGATGCTGCGTATGCTGAATTTCGACCCGAGCGTCGGCTCGGCTTCGGTATCGACCTTGGCCAGTCGCATCTGAGGTTCCAACTGTTTCGCGGCGGCCGCAAAATGCGGCGCCATTGACTGACACGGGCCACACCATGGTGCCCAGAAATCGACCAGCAACGGCAAGCTGCTGCGAAGCGCATGGTTGTCGAACGTGGCCGCAGTCAGTGCGACGGGCGACGCATCGAACAGGGCTTTGTGGCAGCGGCCACAGTTGGGTGATTCCGCAAGTCGCGGCTCGGCAAGCCGGTTGACGGCGGCGCAATGTGGACAGGCGAGTTGAATGGGTTCGTCGGACATGGCTGGATCACTGCTTCGTTTGGACCCCTATCAGTGTGGTTTCACGGCAAGGCAATCAAGATCGTTGGCGAACTGGACTTCGCCGTCCCAGAATGCCGCAATTGCGGTTCGAGTCGATTCTTCCTGGCCCAGGCTACGTGACATCCGGTGGGAGAGCAGCAGCGCACGCACCTTCGCAGCGGACGCCACCTTGCCAATCTGCGAGGGCGGCATGTGCAGGTCGAGGATGGAGCCTATTTCGGATTGCGGAATCGCATTGTGGGCAACCAGTAAGTCGGCGTTGGCGGCAAGTTTCTCCAGATTTTTGCCATCGGTGTCGCCACTAAAAACGATTGACGCTCCACCCGTCTCCACACGCCACGCGAGCGCCGGCACGTTGCCGTGATGCTGGTGCAACGCGGAAACTTTCAGCCTATCTTCGTTGAAAACCAGTTTCGGCGATGACTCATCAGTTTCGATGTTGGTTGGCATCAGTGCATATGCTCGCGAACCGGCCTTTCCATCGACAGGCAGGTAGTCGGCCAAATAGCGATAGTTGCCATCCGGCTTCGCAAACTGCGATTGCAGGAATTGCGTGGTCGATGGGAAGCCAGCATTTCCCGATGGTCCGAGCACGGGTAATAGACGCTTTCGATCCTGGAAATATGACGACTTCACCAGCGCCGCAAAGTCCGCGCTGTGGTCGATATGAAAATGGCTGAACAACACCAAATCAAGATCGGAAACCTTGGCTCCCGATTCGGCGAAACGCAGCGCACTGCCACCGCCGCTGTCGATCAGCACGCTCGGCTTGCCATCGCGGCGTATCAGATAGCTGGTCGATGCACGGCCGCCGTGTAGTTCCGGGCCGCCCGATCCAAGAATTTGCAGCTCAATTCCCTTGCCCGCGCACGAAGCTGACAGTGCGGGTGACGCGAGCGTCCAAACGACGGCTGCCAGCGATGCGGACGTGGCAAAGCGAAGCAAACAATTTTTCCGCCCAAAAGACAACATGTTGCGCTCCCGATCTTTCACTCGTTAAGACTCCGCCAATCGATATGGGAACGCCATCCATTCCAGCGTGAAGTTGCCGTGCCAGCTAACCGAGCTACCCAGCTCCGACAAGAAACACCGGCAACGCTGCGAGCCCCAGCATCAAGGCAATGCAGATAAGGGCGATTAGAAATTTCTTAGGATCGTTTCGTGCAACTGCAAAGATCGTCGCGCTCGATCCACGTTGACGGGCGGTCTGGTATTCGGCGCGTGCATCCGATTGTCGCTTGGCCTGGAATTCGTCGAGCAAGCTCTTCGCCGCGTTGTAGTCTTCGTTCTCACTGATCCAGATCGCGCCGGGAGAAATACCCCAGCGATTGGGCGCAATTTCGTACCAGTCGAACTTCGCGTTGTCGAGCACTTCCCGCACAGCCGCCGCCTCGTCATCAGGCACGTGGTGCAGGTTCATCAGCAATCGGGACATGACGTGAGCTTACCCGCTTAACGCAACTGACTGTCCTTGCTGCCTCGGCGGTTCACTCCCCCAGCGACGTGAGCCTCCTCGTCGCGGTCGGCTTGGCAGGTGACGCAGAGGCGAACACCCGGAACCACATCGCGTCGCGCTTTCGGGATTTCGGCGTCGCATTCTTCGCAGTGGCTCAGCCCAGGGCCATGCTTGAGTTGTGCGCGCGCACGCTTGATCGCATCCGCAACCGTCGCGTCGATCTGGTCTTGCACGGCGCCATCGCCTGCCCATCCGGTAGCCATCAGAAACTTCTGCTCTTTATCGTTGCCTGCCACGCACTATGGGGACGCGAGCATGGCCCCGCAACCCATTGAAACTCGTGCTTGCTGGCATTGCGCTCAGCTTCACCTGCCTACACTCGTCGTCCCGCGGCGCCCTCGCGTCGTTTGAACGGAGACTGCAATGCACAAGATTCCAAGTGATGCCCTGATCGTTGTTGCCGACGGCAATGGCGCGCGTCTGTTCCGCAACGTGGGCGAGAACAACGCCATCAAGCTGAAGCAGGACAAGGTCATCGAACCCATTGAAATGAATGGCCCGTCCGGCTCGGCACCCAAGGACACCAGCATCAAGCAGATGGAGGAAGCCACATTCGCCAAGCAGTTGGCTGACTGGCTCAACGACAAGGCGTTGAAGAATGCCTACTCGCACCTGGTCTTGATCGCCGACCCATCCACGCTCGGCCACGTACGTCCGCAGTTGCACAAGGAAACCGAGCACCGTTTGGTCGCCGAAATCGGCAAGACCTTTACCAATGCACCCATTGAAGATATCGAGCGCGCGTTGACGAACGAGTAACGAGGATTCACCGATCCCGTCGATTCGGCACTTGTCCATTGATCGTCTGACGCCGACGGCTTGCGAGCAAGAGCACTCCGCCTGAAGACGTAGTGGTGCTGCGTCTTCAAGCGGTTACGCCTTTCCTAACCCGTCCCTATTCTGTCGCTGTCACCACTCTTGGTGCTCTCTGGGGACAACACGATGAATCGACCGACCGTTCTTCGCGGCTCGACGCTTGCGGCTGCCATTGCGATGGCGCTGGTCTCATGGGCGAGCGTGGCAATTGCTGCCGAACCGACGACGCTCGACACCGTCGAGGTGACCACCTCGAAATTGCCGATAGCGCTGCGCGATGTCGCCGCGAACGTGGCTATCGTTACCGGCGAAGAACTCCGGGCACGCGGCGCGAATGACCTGCGCACGGCGCTGTCACTGGTTGCCGGCGTTGATATCGCGCCGGGCGGTGATGGCGGTCCGGCGTCCTCGGTACTAGCGATTTGGGGCCTGCGCGAGTTTGATGCGTTCCTTCTCGTAGTCGACGGCATCCCGTCTGGAGGCGCCTTCACACCTCCACTGGCTACCTTGAACCTGGCTAACGTCGAGCGTATTGAGGTGCTCAAGGGCGCGGCGCCTGTGAGCTACGGTGCGACCAGTTTTGTTGGCGTGATTCACGTTATTCACTACGCGGCTGGCCAGGGTCCGGCCATCGTTGATTTTGGATTTGGAAGTCGCGGCAGCGCTCGTGCATCGCTAGCGATTCCATTGTCGGATAGCAACGCGGTCTGGCAGCAGTCGCTGTTGGCAGACGCGGAAACGCAGGAATTGCAGGCGGATCGCTCCGGTTGGGATCGAGCACATCTTCTGTATCGGGGCGCTGCTGAAATCGGCAACGGCAAATTCACTGCCGATGTGGATGTTACCCAGCTGCATCAGGACCCGGTCAGCCCGCACCCACGCCAAGGTGGCGTACTCACACCGCGTGTGCCGCTCGACTCCAACCAGAACCCACGCGGTGCCGAGCAAGATGAAGATCGCGGTCAACTCGCGCTCGGCTACATTGCCACGACTGGAATTGGCGAATGGAGCACGCGGCTTGCGATCGCCCGGAGCACCGCATCCAATATTCGCGGCTTCCTGCGCGAAGACTTCGAGGATGACGGTGTCACGCCGAACGCCGACGGCTACCAGCAGGACGTGCATCGCACGGAAGTCTATTTCGACAGTCATGTTGCCACTCAACTTGGCGAGCGCGCGAATCTGGTCTGGGGTGTCGATCACCTCTATGGCAAGGGCGACCAGACCAGCAACAATTTTGAATACGCCGTCCTGCCGGATGGCAGCAACGCGCCAAACTACCGAACCCTCCCAATCGATGAGTCGACACGGCTGGATGACCGTCGCAATTTCAGCGGCGTCTATGCCGACTTTGGCTTCAACATTACCGACGCATGGAATGTACAGGCGGGATTGCGCTACAACCGCACGCGGGAAACCCGAAGCGGGCTGGAGATCGACAATACCGGACCGACGCCGGTCATCGCCGACTCGGGTTCGGATCGCCGCAACGAGAACCGGCTCACTGGCGCATTGGGAACAACTTACCAGCTTTGGCAGCAAGGCCTTGATGGCGTTGCGATCTACGCCAGCTATCGTGACGCGTTCAAGCCAGCCGTCGTCGATTTCGGGCCGGAAGCCGAGTTCGACATCCTGAAGTCCGAGTCCGCCCGCAGCCGCGAATTAGGACTCAAGGGCAGTCATATGGACGGCCGTTTCGAGTGGGATCTGTCGGTGTTCCGGATGGATTTCGAGAACCTCGTCGTCGGGCAGACCGTTAATGGCCTGCCCGCGCTGGTGAACGCCGGCAACGAACGCTTCGACGGTGCCGAAGCCGAAGCGCGCTTCAACCTCGCAGGCAATCTCAGCATGGTTGGCAGCTACGCCTATCACGACGCACGTTTCGAGGATTACGTGCAGTCGTTTGGGGGAAACCCTCGGCAGCTTCGCGGCAATCTGCTGGAACTCTCTCCTCAACACGTCGGCAGCGTTGGCTTGGTGCTTGCACCCGCGCAAGGATTCAGTGCACATGCGACTGCCGGCTTCGTTGGCGAGCGTTACCTCAACAAGCGCAATACCTCGATCGCCGGCAGCTACACCACCGTCGACGCAGGCATTGGCTATGCGTTTGATCGCTGGCAGGTCCGTTTGGATGGCTATAACCTGGGCGACCGTCGCGATGCTGTCGCAGAAAGCGAGCTTGGCGATGCGCAGTATTACCGACTGCAAGCAAGGTCGTATTGGCTCAGCGCGAATTATCGCTTTGGTGATCAACGCCAGTGAGACGCTGATCAACCCTGCACGGGTTGATCAGATCATCCCAAATAAACCCAGATCTACAACTGGGTCGTGATTGGATACAAGACACCCTCGGCAAGCCGAACGTACCAAGGCCGGTTCTTCCACATCTCCCGGGTGTATGGCTCCGACTGCGCCAGATCCGCTTCGAACACCTCGGTCATCTGCCGCGCAAACGTAGTGTCGTAGACATTGAGGCTGGCTTCATCATTGAGCTGGAAAGAACGGATATCGAAATTGGTTGAACCCACCGACACCATCAAGCCATCAATGATCAGCATTTTGGTGTGCATCATCGTGGGCTTGAATTGCTGGATGGTCACGCCTGCGTCCAGCAAATCACCCCAGAGCGCGGTCGAGCGTAGTTTTACCGCTTCCGAATCGATGTGCTCGCCGGGAACCATGACGCGGACCCGAACGCCACGCCGGCGCGCGTCCACCAGTGCACGCAGCGCAAGGTCATCGGGAACGAAGTAGGAAGCGGCAAGGTCGATCGTTTTTTCAGCCGCGGCAATCGACATCAAGTACATCAGATGCATGCTTTCGCTTCCGCCCGCTGGCGAAGCCAGGAACATCTGGGCACGCATGCCGCCCGAGGTTGGTGCAATCGCAGGAAAGTAAGCGACACCGTTCAGGACATCCCCCGTCTGTTTGATCCAGTTGTCATTGAAGGCCGCCTGGATTTGAGCAACCACGGGCCCCTCAACGCGGAAATGGGAATCGCGCCAGTGTTCAGGATCGCCCGCGCTACCTTGCCACTGATCGGCCACACCAACGCCGCCCGTGAAACCGATCGTTCCATCGACAACCAGCAACTTGCGATGGGTGCGGTTGTTCATTCGGCTGAAGTTGTACCAGCTCAGAGGGCGATAGCGGTGAACGTTCACACCCGCTTTTTCCATCCCGTCGATCTGCTTCTGCTCCATTTTGACGCTGCCCAACCAGTCAATCGTTACATTCACCGGAATGCCGGCGCGCGCGCGCTCAGACAATGCTTCGGTAAATTCCTTGCCGATTGACCCTGACCAGTAAATGTAGGTTTCAAAGGTGATCGACACCTTCGCTCCACGGATTGCCTTGAGCATCGCCGGGAAGATCTCGCTGCCGTTTTGCAACGCCGTGACCGTGTTGCCATCCACGATGGCCGGACCCAGCAACACTGACATTTCACGCTGGAACTGCGCGTCGTGCACTCCATAGCGATGCTCGATCTTGCGTTCCACTTTCTTGTCGGGTCTGACGAAATTCATCGCCAGGAGCACCAACAATAACGTCACTACGACGCTGATCACAATGATCCACTTCATGCTGTCGTACCCCCTCGGATGAGCATTCGACAGTTTATCGCGACGTATGCGTTGGTGCGTGCAGCGTGTTCCACCAATCCACGTCCCGTTCACGCAAGTTCCGCTAGAAACAGTGTAGTGATCGAACCTGTCTCACCATCAAAATCATTTCCAACAGCGAGCGAACCATGAGCAAACCACAGGAACTTGAAGAGAAATTCTGGAAGGCACTTGAGTCCGACCGAACCGTGATGCTTGGACTGGATGGTGTCGAGGATGGCCATTCCCGGCCGATGACGGCACAGGCGGAAAACCGGCAGAGTCCGATCTGGTTCTTCACGTCGAGCGACAACGGGCTCGTCAAGCATCTTGCCCAAGGTCGTCGTGCGATCGCGTCATTCGCCGCTAAAGACCACGACCTTTTTGCCAGCATTAACGGCAGCTTGCATGTGGACAATGATCGCGCCGTGATTGATCGTCTTTGGAACCCATTTGTCGCCGCTTGGTATACCGGCAAGGATGATCCAAAGTTGAGGCTATTGCGGCTTGACGCAGAGAACGCCGAAGTTTGGCTCAACGAGTCGAGCCTGCTCGCCGGCGTCAAAATGGCCTTGGGCTTGGACCCAAAGAAAGACTACAAGGACAAGGTGGCCAACGTCGACTTGCGGTAAGGCAGTTCGCCAACCCGACGTTCGACAGGTGCCGCCTCGCGGTGGCATCGTTGATCGGTGAGCGATTCTCATCAAGACGCGGAATCAATGAGCTTTGGCGCGACCACTGGTGTGGATCGGCCAAGGCTGGTCGACGTTGCCGAAGTCCTCGGTAGCGTCCACACCACCGGCTTTCCTGATCTGCTGCGCAAGCTCGCAAGTTGTCTGGTCGTCAGCACCTATCAGGCCGGAAAGCTGGTGATCCTGCGTGCCGACGACGCGACCATCAACACGCACTACCGCAGCTTTGATCGGCCGATGGGTTTGGCCGCCGATCGCGAACGACTGGCTTTGGGAACGCGAGCGGAAATCATCGAATTCCGCAACATGCCGGCGCTCGCTGCGCGGCTGCACGATCCGCCCCGACACGACGCGGTGTTTCTGGCCCGACGTTTGCATGTCACTGGCGCTATCGATATCCACGAGATGGCGTGGGACGACGAAGGCGAATTGTGGTTCGTCAACACCCTGTTCTCGTGCCTGTGCACGCTGGATCATCAATCAAGCTTCGTACCTCGCTGGCGTCCTTCGTTCGTGAGCGGCTACGCTGATGAAGATCGCTGCCATCTCAACGGACTCGCCATGCGCGAGGGCGTTCCGCGCTACGTGACTGCACTGGGCGAAACCAATTCGCGACAAGGCTGGCGGGACAATAAACGGAATGGTGGTTTGTTGATCGACTGCATCGAAAATCGCGTCGTCGCGCGTGGCCTGTCAATGCCGCATTCACCGCGCTGGCATAACGACAAACTCTGGGTGCTTGAATCGGGGCGAGGTGCGCTGGTTACTATTGATCCAGATAGCGGTGAAAAATCCGATGTCGCTCGCCTCCCGGGATTCGTGCGTGGACTCGACTTCCTCGGCCCGGTTGCGTTCATAGGCTTATCGCAGCTGCGCGAAACCAACGCCTTCACCGAAATTGAAATTACCGACGACAACAGTGAACGCCAAAGCGGCGTCTGGGCTGTCCACATCGGCACCGGCAACACGGTTGGCTTCCTCAAATTCACCGGCGGTGTGCAGGAAATCTTTGCCGTGCAGGCCATCGCCGGCACGCTGTTTCCCGAGATCATCAGCGACGGTGACTACTTGGCGACCTCTTACGCACTACCCGACGGTGCATTGCGCGAAGTGGAATAGTGCACCGAAGTCAGTGCGAAGCTTGCTGGCTAATTGGTCAGTCCGCTGCCGACCGTTCGAATTTGAAACCCGGTTGTCTGTTGGCAAGCCCCGCGTCGCCGCCGTAGTGAGCAATCACGCGTCTATTCATCACCCAAAACCATAAAGGCGGAATCATCGCGACCGGAATCAGGCCGCCGTAACCCGTCGGCAATTGCGGGCTGTCGTCGAAGTGACGCAGGCTTTGATAGGCACGGCGCGGGTTGGCGTGGTGGTCGGAATGGCGCTGTAGTTGGTACAGCATCAAGTTGCTGGCGATCTGGTTGCTGTTCCAGGAATGCTTGGGCTCGCAACGTTCGACGCGGCCGTTCACCACATTGCGGCGCAGGCCGTAATGTTCGATGTAGTTGACCGCTTCGAGCAGCATGATCGCGTAAAGCGCTTGCGGAACAAGCAGCCAAAACGCTGGCCAGCCAAGCCACGCAGTGAGTACAGCAAACGCCACGACGGTGATCGCCCAGGCTTGCAGATTGTCGTTGTGCATACTCCACACTGACTTGCCCTCACGCTCCAGACGTTCGCGCTCGATGCGCCACGCCGAACGTACGCCGCCGATCAAAGTGCGTGGCAGGAATGCATAGAAAGATTCGCCTAGGCGCGCGCTGGCGGGATCTTCGAAGGTCGCCACGTTCTTGTGATGACCACGATTGTGCTCGACGTAAAAATGCCCGTATGCCGCCGGGCCAAGGCTGAGCTTTGCAAACCCGTGGGCGAGCGAATCGCGCTTGTGGCCCCACTCATGTGCGGCATTGATACCCGCGCTGCTGGCCGTTCCGACTGTGATCATCAAGCCAATCCACTCAAATGCCGTCAAGGAATAATGTGTGACCGCCCATGCCCCGAGAATCAGGCTGATCCATTGCAGGGGTAGCGATCCGAGCAAGGTCCAGCGGTAGTAACGATCACTTTCATGACGCTCGAAGGCGGTGTCGGGCACATTGCGATCATCGGCACCGAATGCAGTGTCGAGGATTGGCACCAGCGCATAGACCACGACGGGGCCGGTCCACCAGAACAAACCCGAGCCCGTCGCTTGAACGAGCGCATAAGCGATCAATACCAAAGCCGGCACGACCAGGCTCGCCAGCCACCAGTAGCGGCGGCGGTCGGTCCAGGATTCGCTGGTGATAGTTTCACTGGTCATCAATGCAGGCTAGCTACGGCAAGACTGGAATGGCCAGACTGCGATCGGCATCGCCGCTAGCACCGGTGCGCAAGGTCGGCGGAATGTGGCCGACATCGCCGACCGAGATCACCTTGAACGTGCCATCCGCTTCGACGCGAATGGTGGTGATGCTGGCGTGACCGACCGACATTTCCAACCAGGCCTTGCTGTCGACACCGAGTGCGCGGGTGGTGAGGTAGCGAATCACGTTGCCGTGGCAGACCAGTAAATCGAATTGTTCCCCGCCAGCCGCGGGCTTGAAGAAGTGATCGAAGTCGCGATCCAACTTCTCCTTGCAGGCGGCGAGGTCGGCGGGTTTCTCGCGCGCCATGATGTCGGCATTTCGCGTCGGCGGCGTACATTCGGCGAGATCGTCCACCACTTCGAAGCGATGTCGCGGGAATTCCGGCGCAATCGCCGCTGCGGTATCGCGTGCGCGCTGCATCGGGCTGACGTAGAGATGATTGAAGGTCGTAGGCATACCCGCCAGACGTGCGCCTGCCAAATAAGCTTGTGCTACGCCTAGCGATGATAAGTGCGGGCCAATTTTCTCGTCGACCGAGTCATCAGCGACATAGTTGCCGTGGCGAACCAGCACGATGGTGCGTGACGCGAGCCTGTCGACGTCCGCCGCTTGCGCAAGCGGAGCGCCAATCAGAAAACACAGGACAAATAACAGGGGTTGCATGGCGTCAGTATGCCAATAAACCCGAGATTTACCGTGTTTTTCCTCCCGACTCCCCTGTCGAAGCCGCACGCGATCAGCCGCGCAACTTCCGATTGAACAAAGCCAAGGTCTTGCTCCACGCTTGCGCTGCGGCGTCTGTGTCGAAGCGCGGCGTAGTGTCGTTGTTGAAACCGTGCTGGGTGCCTTCGGGTTGGAACAGTGCGTATTTCACATCTGCCTCCTTCAATGCTCTTTCGTAGTCCGGCCAGGTAGCGTTGACGCGATCGTCGCTACCGGCGAGCACGATCAGCATCTCCGCCTTGATGTTCTTCACGTCCGCAATGTCGGGAGCTGTTCCATAGAACGGCGCGGCTGCAGAGATGGCTGGAATTTGCGTCGCAAGGAAATTCACGATGCTGCCGCCGTAGCAAAACCCGACCGTTCCCAGCTTGCCGTTGCCACCATCGATATCTTTCGCCACACCCGTCGCTGCCAGCATGTCCTCGCGTGTCTTTTCCTGGTCGAGCTTGCCAAACAAGGCACGCGCATCGTCTTCATTGCCGGGATAGCCGCCAAGTGGGAACAGCGCATCGGGCGCAAAGGCGATGAAGTTGTCCAGAGCAAGACGGCGCGTGATGTCTTCGATATGCGGATTCAAGCCACGGTTTTCATGAATCACCAACACCACTGGCAACGGGCCATCCGCCTTGGCCGGGCGCGCCAGATAACCGCTGGCCTTGCCGTAGCCTTTGGGTGAATCGAATGCCAGCGTCCTGGTGCTGATCCGTGCATCGTCAGGTTTCACCTTCTGCGCCGCCGCGAAGTTCGGGCTGAGCGCCGCCAGCAGTCCAACCGCGCCTGCGCTGCCGAGGGCGAATCGGCCCGCAGCGGAAAGAAAACCGCGCCGGTCGATGACGCCGTGGACGTACTGGTCAAACAGCTTCATCACTTCGGGGTCAAAGTCGCTGGCCTGGCTCGGTGTCTTGTCGTTCATGGGATTCTCCGCACGATGAATGGGATGCTGCGCGAGCATAGCCGCTCGGCGTTACGTGGCGGGAAAGCATCTCTCTATTCCTCGTCATCCCCGCGTAGGTGGGGACCCATTTTGATTTTCATCAACTCACTGAAGGAAAGCAGAAACAAAATGGATTCCTGCCTTCGCAGGAATGACGAGCGGCTAATGTGACATCGTGGCTCACAGGAAACTGGCGATCTCTTCCAACGCCAACCGATGCACGTTCGGCACTCTGCAATCGGGCGTCGCATGACCCACTACAAGTAGCAGGAAGGGCATTTCATTTTTCGGGCGACCGAGCATCTCGTTGAGGAATCCCATCGGGCTTGGCGTGTGGGTGAGGCTGGAAAGCCCTGCCTGATGCAATGCGGCAATCAGCATCCCAGTCGCGATGCCGACAGACTCATGCGGGTAGTAGCGCTTGCGCTTCCTGCCTTGATCGTCGTAACCGAAGCGCTCGTAGAAGACGCCGATCAGCCACGGCGCGGTTTCCAGAAATGGTTTCTCCGCATCGGTGCCGAGTGCCGACAATGCATCAAGCCACTCTTCCGGTGCGCGGCGCGAATAAAACTCACGCTCTTCCGCTTCTGCAGCAAAGCGGATGCGCGACTTTATCGCTGCGTCCTGCACAGCCACGAAGCGCCAAGGTTGCTGGTTGGCGCCGCTCGGTGCCGTTCCCGCCGCGCGCAGGCATTGTTCGATCAGTGCGCGTGGCACCGGTTTGTCGGTGTAGTCGCGTACCGTTCGGCGTTTGGCGAGCAGGTCTGCAAATTCACGAACTGTTGATATGCGCTGCTCATCGGACAGTTCAGGCAGAGGTGGCAGGGGGATCGTGTCGATCTCGGTCATCGATCAATGTTCGCATGAGCGCCCCCGCACGCGAACGTTGGGTGCACAGTGCGAATATCATCGAGGGCATGTTTTAACGGAGGAGTACATATCAATGACTGCAACCATTTGCGCAAGGGTGGCGACATTGCTGGTCGCGCTGGCGGCGCCGATCGCGGCAATAGCTGGCGCGACAGCGTATTCCGCGCAGACTGATACTGCGGCGTTGCAGGGACCTTTTCCGTGGAATTACGAAGGCGTGCTGGTGCGCCCCGCCCAGCCGACACTGTTAGGCGGGGCCTGTCCATCGACAACACCGACACCGCGCGTATTGCTCGCTGGCGATAGCTGGGCGCAATACATGTGGGACGATAACGCGCACAACGTCACCTTCGACAAGTACGGACAGGCTGACAAGATCGCCATCAGCCGTTCGCTGGGTTCCAATCCCGGCGCGAACTACACAGGAACCGAATACGCCATTTCCGGGAGTGAAGCGCGCGAGTGGGTGGATACCGCCAACTATCCGTGGATCGCCAACGTAGTTGCGGAACTCAACGCGAATCCAACCATCGATTCGATCATGTTCAGCCTCGGTGGAAATGACATCCTCGCCGGCAAATCCGGCGGCGGATTTTACAAGGACATGGACCTCGACGTGCCCGGTTCGACGGAAGCGTTATTCGCGACCATTCTCGGCAACAGCACCACGATAACCAATGCGTTCAAGGCAGTGCGCCCGAATGTCGATGTGCTCGTTTCCAGTTACGAGTACCCGAACTTCAATGTCACGGCGATCTACTGCGGCATCTACGCCTGCCCGAAACGACGCGACTTGAGCCGCGACCCGACCAACGCCTTGATCACCGATGCCGAAATCAACGCTTTAAACATCGATGTCGAAACACGACGCATCGCGCTGGCCAATGCCGATCCGCGCCTGCACTTCGACAATGGCGATGGCGAGATGCACTACTTCTATGGCGATGGCGCGGCGGCTCCAGGAGCGCTTCCGCGCCCGGGACAGATGGCACCGGCGTACGCACCTTTCCCTGGCGGAAATCGGTTGCGCCCGAGCCTGCGCTCAAATTTCCGTCTCACGGGCGGATTCATTTCAGCCGACCCGATCCACCTCAATCCGGCCGGCTACCTTTACAAAGTCGCTGTGCAGACCGATGCATATTTCTTTCCAAAATTTCGCGGAGCGGTTTCCACCACGCTGCAATCGCTAGGCGGCAATCAGGATGGCTGGACCGACGGCGTCAACATCGGCACCGATACGGTTCGCATGGGCGATGACGGCATCCGATTGACCCACGGCATCGTTACCTTTGACACCAGCACGATTCCAGCCAGCGAGACGATTGAATCGGCCAGCATTTACCTTTTGCAGGATGCTCGCACCGGCACCAACCCTTTCACCAGCGGCAGCCTTGGCGCACCTCGCCTTGATGTTGCTGGCCAGTTCGGTGCACCGCAAGTCGAAACCGGTGATGCGACGGCGCCTGCCACGGCAAGCGATGCTGGTTGTTTTGTTGGTTCCGCCAACGCGAAGTACTACGCCTTGCGCATCGATCTGACGGCCGCTGCCATCGCTGCGATTCGTCGCGACGGCGTCACCCAGTTCCGCGTGCAGTTCTCCAACGTCAATCCGGGTATCGACCGCGTGAACTTCAGCGCCGGTGATGCGGTGCTGGCTCCTGCTGGCCTTGTGTCCACGCTTCGCACTATCGATGAAGTACAAGGCGACGGCAGCATTCGAACCCGAGAGGTCGAATCTGTTTCGCTCGCCAATCGCGGACTTGCCGACCTGCTCGGCAGTGCCAAGCCGTTCCTCGACATTCGCTATGTCGACAATGACCAGCTATTCAAGAACGGGTTTGACGGCACGGTACCTGCCCCGGCGACGCAATAGGGTTTGCGATTACTACAGCAGCCGCGTCCTCATCGGCGCGGCTCGACTCCGCGACTCGCGTCGCCGGGCGGTCGCGCAACCACCAGGGCAATCCCTCCGAGCACAGCGACACTCGCCATCGCCAGACGTGCGCTGACTGGCTCGGTCAACACGACTACGCCACCCAATGCAGCGATCAGTGGAACACTCAACTGCACGGTCGCGGCTGTCGCCGATTTCAGCGACGGCAATGTTGCGTACCATACGGCGTAGCCGACGCCCGATGTGATCGCTCCCGAGGCGATGGCGTAGCCGAGTCCTGTCGCGTCCCAGACGAGGTTTCGCTTAACTAAAAGTGTTGCGACGACCAGAACGCTAGCCATAGGAACAGTACGCAGGAAATTACCTGCGGTCACGCCAACCGGATCACCCGCGCCGCGTCCGCGCAGCGAGTACGCACCCCACGCGATGCCGGCGATCAGCATCAAGACGGCGGCAGAAATCGGCGGAGCCGACAGTCCTGGCGACACCAAACCAATCAGACCTGCGACAGCGAGCAACACGCCGATCCACTGCCAGGCGCGCAAGCGCTCCCCGACCCACAAACCATAGCCGATCATCGTCACCTGCACAGCGCCGAACAGCAGCAGAGCGCCCGCGGCGGCGGACAGGCCGACATAGGCGAATGAAAACGCGGCCGCGTAGGCGAAAAGCGCGAGAGCCGACAACCAGTTGCCTTCGCCTGCGTCTGGTTTCTTTCGCAAGAGCACGATGAGTGCGAGCGCCAACGCACCCGCAAGCAAGCGAATCGCCGCGAATGTCGCCGGGTCGATGCTGGTTTCCATCAACGCGAGTCGGCACAACAGTGAGTTCGCGGCGAAGGCAATCATTGCCAACGACGTCAACGCGACAACGCGAAGTGAAGTCGATTGCAAGGCTTCGGATCCTGCCGCTACCGAGTTGTCAGCGCGGCAGCTGCACGCCAGAGGTAAGCGCGAAATCAATGCCCGCACAAACCGCCGCGACTTGGGCGTCGTTGCATTGCTGGTCAGTGGCGCGAGGGCTGTCCGGATAAACCTCGGTCGTGGTTGTGAATGGTGCGTTGGTAACGCCGGCACACAAGCCCAACTGTTTGAACGGATAGCGGATCACGCCGGGGGACACTACCTCCGAGCCAATGATCTCGTTGTTCGCATCGGCTGGCGCGATGTGGGTCACCTTCTCGACGGCGGCGATCATCGCTTGCTGGAATTCCGGCTGTGGATCGGCCGTGTCGTCGACCAGATAAAACCCATCGGGGATTTCGCCGGGTTCGTATTCTTCGCCATCGCGAGCAGCCAGCGCCGGACGAAACTCGGACTCATCGGTATCGGTGGTTTCATGCAAGTCGATATGCACCAGCACGCGATCGCGGAACGGCTCGACCATCAACATCAGCGCCGCTGATTCCTGCGTCGGTTTGTCTTCGCGGAACGAACGGTTAGGGTCCATCGCCTCGCGATTCCAGCGATGGATCATCTCGTACGCCCAAGGGCTGACGCACGGGGCGACAACGACATTGACGCGTCCCGCGTAGTCCGCCGCGTGCTGGTCGACGAATTGCAACGCGCCATGCACACCGCTGGTTTCATAGCCATGCACGCCACCGGTGACCAGTGCGATCGGCAAGTCTTCGCTCCAATCGCGGCTCTTGATCGCGAACAGCGGGTACCTAGCGGAATCGTGGTCCAACCAGCCGTACTCGACCACGTCGAAACGCGAACGAAATCCTTCAATCTTGCTCAAGACATCGTCGGCATAGGCCCGCTTGGCCGACTGTCGCGCCAGCCACTCAGCGCGTTCCGCATCGCCCCAGGCAACGCCGGGCGTGCCGATTGGATAGAAGTTTGCACTCGTCATTTTTTGTACCTTTCGATGATGTCGATGCTGCCGAGACTACTACGCAGCGCCACATTTGAGCGCTTGCACCGCCCGCATTTTCAATCCACCGCAACAAGCGAGCCTGCCAAAGCTAGCGATTCGCGAAGTTCTTGCTCGCCATCAACCGGCATCAGTATCCGTGCTGTCGATCAACGACACCGGTGACTGCCTGCCCCGCTTCAAGTTTGCGAATCTTCTCGGCCACTTGGTGGCAGGCGATGGCGTGCGGCGTGAGCGCGGCGATGTGCGGGGTGATGTGAACGCGTGAGTGAGTCCAGAAGCGGTGCTCGGCGGGTAACGGCTCGGTGTTGAACACGTCGAGATAAGCCTGGGCGATGTGACCACTGTCCAGCGCATCGAGCAAGTTCGCATCGTCGATCAATCCACCGCGTGAAAGATTGGCAATCGATGCGCCGGCGGGAAGCTTGGCGATTTTCTCATGATCTATCAGCCCGGTTGTCTCGCGAGTAACCGGCAACATCAGCAGCAACAACTCACTTCGTGCCAACACCTTGTCCAACCCGTCCGCGCCTGACTCGCAGGTTACGCCCGCAACTGCTTTCGCAGATCGGCTCCATCCCGACACGGAAAACCCGAAAGCGGCCAGTGAACGTGCAACTGCGCCTCCCAGCACACCCAGGCCAAGCACGCCGACGCGAAATTCATCGCGCACGCGCATCGGCTGCCTCGACCAACGCTCATCCGCTTGCGCGTGCTCGTATTTCGGCATCGCGCGGAATTGGCGCAACGCAACGTATAGGGCGTACTCCTCCATCTGCGCGGCCATGCCGACATCTTCCATGCGGATAAGCGGCACGTCTGCCGGCAACGATGGCATCGCCAATAGATCATTGACGCCCGCGCCAAGCGAGAACAGCGCCTTCAATGCCTGCTGAAGTTCGAAAAACTCCGGCGGTGGATTCCATACCACAGCGTAGTCGGACGGAGGTGCATCCAGCCCAACGTACACGTTGGCTTCTGGCAGGCATTCGGCCAGTGCATCGCGCCACACATCCTGCTCTTTCGCCGTGCAGATGACGACATTGATTGGCTGGGTCACGGCGCCGTCCGGTCGACTAAACAGGCAGAATACGGATCGGCGTCACAGCAATCCACCGCACGCGTGCCGACTCCGCTGCACTCGACAGGAAAACGATCATGCGCAGTACCTTCGCTGCATCCATCACGCCATATCTGATCCTGGTCATGCTGATCAGCATCGCGCTGGCGGCGTGCGCGACCGCGGCGACGAAACACCCAACGTCTTCTGCCAATCGCAATGCGAAGCCAGCGGATGAATTCAAGGGCACCGCCGTACTAGACGGTTTGCTACCTGTCCATGTGGATCGGAGCGAAGGTCGCATTTTTATCACCCTGCCCGCTGCACTAGCGGACGGAACTTCGCTGCGTCTGCTTTACACGACGGCGTTGCGAACCGGTCTGGGTTCCGCGCCTACCTTCCTTGATCGCGGCCGCGTCGGCACCACGCAACTACTCGCCTTTCGTCGCTACGGCAAGAAGGTCGCCGCCGTTTTCGAAAACCCACGATTCCGCCCTGCCGCGGGCGATGGTTCGGCGAGCGCCGACTTCGCCAATTCGATCGCATGGATGGGCGATATCGTGACGATGCTGGCGAATGGCTCAATGGTGGTCGATCTCTCCAGCTTTCTCAGCTCCGACACCCTGGGCATCGCGCAATCACTGGATCAAAGTGGCGACACCTTTGGCGTCGGCGGCGCGCAAGGTGCCGGCAAGGATTTCGTGCTCGACGACAAACGCAGCGCTGCCGATGCGGCGTCGGTGAAAGTGTTTCCCGACAATGTTGAAGTCGACGCCGTGCAAACCTACGTCTCGAAATCACCCGGAGACGAGGTTTCCAACATCGCCCCGGATGCTCGCCAGGTCAGCTTCACCGTGCACCACAGTTTCGTGCGATTGCCGGCAGCAGGCTTCCGACCGATGCGCTTCGATCCACGCGTCGGCGGTTTCGCAACGCAAGTCCTCGAATTCGGTGCGCCGTTGGGTAGCGATGTGGTTGGTGATGTGGCGAACCGTTTCCGGCTCGACAAGGTCGATCCCGGCGCGGAACGTTCGCGCGTCGTCAAACCGATCATTTTTTATCTGGACTCGCATGCACCCGAACCGATCCGCAGCGCGCTGATGGAAGGCATCGGCTGGTGGAGCAAGGCTTTCGATGCGGCCGGCTACATCGACGCGTTTCAGGTGAAATTGCTGCCCGCGGATACCGACCCGATGGACGTGCGCTATAACGTCGTCAACTGGGTTGATCGGGCGACGCGCGGGTGGTCGTATGGCCAGGAGATCGTCGATCCGCGCACGGGTGAAATCGTGAAGGGCATGGTGGTGCTGGGTTCGCTGCGCGTACGCCAGGACATACAGATTTTTACCGGCTTGGTTGGTGCGGCGAAGATTGGCAGCGGGGGTGCAAATGATCCCGTACAAACCGCCTTGGCCCGACTGCGCCAACTGGGCGCGCATGAAGTCGGCCACACGCTGGGATTTGCACACAACTTCTCCGCCAGTACACAAGAGCGCGCGTCGGTGATGGACTACCCACCACCACGAATCGGTCTTGTGGATGGCCGTCCCGACCTCACCCACGCTTATGCCGTTGGCGTTGGCGCATGGGACATGGCGACCGTCGATTGGTTGTATGGCGAAGCGGCGCCGGGCGGCAACGCGCAACAACGCGCCGATGCCAAGGCGACCTCCATCGTCGCATCTGGACTTCGCTACATCGTCGATGACGACGCACGCGCCGACGACAACGCCCAACCGTGGGCATCGTTGTGGGACGACGGGCCCGATCCGACCGCGGAACTCATCCGCTTGATGGGTGTGCGCCGCATCGCCATCGATCATTTTGGACTTGCCGCGTTGAGCGCTGGCGAACCTGTCTCGAATCTGCCGCGTCGATTCGTTCCCATCTGGCTGCTGCATCGCTATCAAATGGTGGCGGCTGCGAAGTCGATCGGCGGCGTTGAGTTGAGCTATGCGATCAATGGCAGCGATCGCGAATCATCAGCCGCCGTTCCCGCACGGCAGCAACGTGCCGCACTTGATGCCGTCCTCGCAACGCTCAACGCTGACCAACTGCGAGTGCCCGGGCGTCTGCTGCCGTTGCTGTCAGCTGCACGTAATGGCAGCCCGAACCGGCAATACCAGATCGAGCTGATCGACAGCGCCAGCGGCACACCATTCAATGCCCTCGATGCTGCGGACGTGGCTGCCGAGCTGACATTGAATGTCCTGCTTGCACCGAAACGACTGGCGCGTATCGACGCCCAACATGCCTCTGATTCGAATGCGCTGGGCATCAGCGAACTGCTCGACCGGCTGATGGCGGCGACGCTGCCGGGCACGACTGATGCCGTGTCACGTCGCATCGCCCACCGCACCCTGCTGACCTTGGCACACGTCGCCCGCAACAAGGCGACCACGCCCGATGTAGCGGCCCAGCTCGACCAACGTGTCCACGCATCGGCTACCGCACTGGCAAATCGTCGTGGTGACACGGCGGAACGTGCGTGGGCAGCGAGCCTTTCGCGATTGCTGCTCGATCCCCAGCAACTGGACAAGTTGCTGGAGAATCGAGCGCACGCTGCGAACGTACCGCCCGGCTCGCCTATCGGCGCGGAAAGCGACTGGATGGCGATGCCAGCCAGTGGCGAAAGCGGCTTCCAGTGAGACATTCGCAAACGACCACCCGACGAGACCAACATGCACCCACTGTTCGAAGAACTTGACTACTGCCCTACCCCTATCGGCGCGGTCAGCTTGCGGCGGCGCATGGAGCTGGTTCTCAAGCGCGTGGTGTATGAGATCAAGCTGGATGATGAATTCTTAATGTCGAGCCTGTTTACTGCTTCGGAAGAAGCACTGGCGTGGCTTGGTATCGCGGCGTGCAAAGGAAATGCACTTGACGTGATCGTCGGCGGTTTGGGTTTGGGCTACACCGCAAAAGCCGTACTGGAGCACGACAACGTCGCCTCACTAGGCGTGGTGGAAATGCTGGTGCCAGTGATCGACTGGCACAAGAAGGGACTGTTGCCGCTCGGCCCGGAACTGGTCGCCGATTCGCGCTGCCAATTCGTCGAAGGCGACTTCTTTGAACTCGTCGCATCGGAACAAGGCTTCGATCCCAATCATCGCGCACGGAAATTCGACGCGATCCTGCTCGACATTGATCATTCGCCAGAAGCACTACTGGATGATCGAAGCACAAGTTTCTATCAGCCTGATGGTCTGCGAGGTTTGGCCAGGCACTTGAAGCCCAGCGGCATCTTCGGACTGTGGTCCAACGATGCGCCTGATGCTGCATTCACTGAGCGCCTCGCAAGCATCTTCGCTGAAGCTTGGGCCGAACCCGTTACCTTCGAAAACCCGCTGCTCGATCGCCCGTTCACGCAGTCGGTCTATCTTGCGCGGGCCAGCTCCTGATCCGGGAAGATCGCGTTCAATTCCCGCTCGCGGCCACGTTCACACTGAGCGCGATGACGATCACGTTGAACAGAAAAGAGATCATCGAGTGCGCCAGCACCACGCGCCTGATCCCACGGTCGCTGATTTCCACGTCGGACACCTGAAAGGTCATCCCGAGAATGAACGAGAAGTACAGAAAATCCCAGTAGTCGGGCTCCTTGGTGCCCGGAAATTCGAGACCGCCACCCTTGCCGTTCCCGTCTCCATAAAACGAATGCGCGTAGTGCAGAGCGAAAATCGTGTTGAGGAACAACCAGCTGAGCAACAGAGTGGACGCTGCCAGAACCACGTCGAGTAACCCGCCCGCCTTGCTTGCATGAAGCTGCATTCCCAGCGCGATCAAGGCGACAACGGCCGCCGCCGCCGCGTTGAGCAGGAATCCCCAGTAGCCACCGTCCTCGAGGCGTGCGCGTTTTCGCATTGACGCGACTGTTGCGCCTCCGAGCGTGTACAAAGTGCTTCCTAGAAAGATCACTGCCGCGATATCGAATGCCACGAGCGCAGCGAGCGTTGGCTTTATCCCGATCAGAAAGAAAATGACAGCGAGGACCATGAAGATGGCTGCGCTTACCGAAAGCCGCGCGTGTCTGCGCAAGCTATGCCAGCGTCGCGCGAGCCAATTTCCCTTCCCTGCGTTTTGTTTGCTAACCAATGCGGCGCTTCGTTTGCGAGTGGCCATGCAACGTCTGACTCCCCGGGTGTTGAGTTGCGATTGAAATCGGGCGACACAGCAGTTCACTGTCGCAGAGCTCACGACACGCTAGTGCGAAGGATGCCCACCGGCCAACTGAATAGTCGGCGAATACGACCATCCCCAAGCACGTTGGATTCAGCGACGCGAGCGGGATAGCAGTCTATAAGTAGCCGTCCTGCAATGTCGCAGGTTGGAGCAGCAAAAATGGACAAGAATCGAACCGAAGGCTTGAAGAAAGAAATAAAAGGCGGCGCCAAGGAAGTCGCTGGCAAAATTACCGGCAACAAGTCTAAAGAGATGGCCGGTAAGGTCGAGAAGAACGTCGGCAAGGCGCAGAACGCCGTCGGCAAGGCAGCCGACAAGGCACGCGACAAGAGGTGACCCGATGCGTTGCCGGTCAAGTACCGGTTACTTGTTTGCTGCAAGCACCTCCACCATCGCCATCGCACCAACGCCTGCAACAGCGGCTCGTGCGATGGCGTTTTTCTATAAAGCGATGGCCCATGGAGGCTAGCTTCAACTCCAAAAATTTCCGCACCGGTTTCGGTCATCCGTCGACAAGCTTGCACAGTCGTCGAAGCGAGGTGGATTGCGAAACGCTCTCGCGCGATCGCTACCGGGCGGCTCAACAGGTTCGCCATCAACGCTTGGGTTGATTGCGTTCCTGCATGGCCTTGAACTGGGCGCGTACCTCGGGCGACACTCCGGGGGTGGTTCGATGCTGGCGATCACTTCAATGGCCGGCGATAACAAGAACAAGCGCATGGCGTCCTATGGGTCGTCCAAGGCAGCGACCAATCACCTGATTCGCAACATCGCGTTTGATCTTGGACCCAAGGGCATCCGCATCAACGGCATCGCACCGGGCGCGACGCGTACTGACGCACTCAACTCCGTTCTCACTGACGACATCGAAAAGACGATGCTCGCGCATACGCCCATCCACCGCATTGGCGAACCGCAGGATATGGCCAACGCGGCCTTGTTTCTTTGCTCGCCGGCTGCAAGCTGGATCAGCGGCCAAATATTGACGGTGTCCGGTGGCGGCCTGCAGGAACTGGATTAAGGGCGTTGGCAACCGTGAAAAACAATGCGAGCAGCGAAGCTGTGACATCCATTTCAAACGCTACCATTCTGCGCGGCGCACTCATCGGCGGCGCAATCAATGCGGTCATCAACGGCGGTATCCAGTGGTACTTGCTACGAGGTGAAACGCAGATTCCGCTGTCGGTCGATGGCATCACCAATGACACGCACACCGTGCTTGGCGCAGCAGTGCCGTTGGCGGTCTCGCTGGCGATGATCCTGACCGCGATTGCCTACCTCACGCTCAAGGCAGCCAAACGACCTTTCTTCCCTCACGTGCTGTGGCTGACGATCAAGCACGGCGTGTTTGCGTTCGGCCTGATCGTGTCGGCGGCGGTCGTCTGGCAACGGGCCATGGGAACCGTACACGTGTCCCTTGCGACGGCCGTCATCGTGCTTGGGCTCGTCGCCGGTCTGGTCACCGTCATGGTGAACGTCATGACCATACGCGCCAGCCTGTCGGACCAATCTTCTATTGCATTCAAGGAACAACCATGAAAACCATACTGGCATCAGCTTTTGCGATGACGTTGGGACTGGGAGGAATTGCAACTGCGCAATCAAACGCGCCGCTCTCCGCCAACCAGTCGAACCCGACAACGATGGGTTGGATGCAGGGCTTTCCACCATCTGCCGACAAGACCATTCGCTTCACCGATCCCGATTATTTCGCCTTCCCGAAACTGCGCTGGACGGTTTGTCATTTTCGAGAACTGATGCCGACGGTCGGCGTCGACAACGGTCCGGATGGCGCACGTGAATTTGAAACGGCACTCGACCCATCAATCGACGCCGTTGCCTTCACGCCGCTGGGCGCAAAGAAAACGATGACGTGGAACGACGCGTTTGATGCCAATTACAGCGATGGCGTCATCGTGCTGCACCACGGCCAGGTGGTGTACGAACGCTACGACGGCTGTCTCGACAAGCACACCTTGCATGGCGCGATGTCGATGACCAAATCGTTGACCGGCCTGCTTGGAGAAATGCTCGTCGCCGAAGGCAAGCTCGACGACAAGGCGCTGGTTGGCTCGATCATTCCAGAACTGAAGAAAAGCGCCTATGGCGACGCGACCGTGCGCCAGGTGATGGACATGACCACCGCGCTCGACTATTCCGAAGACTACGGTGACCCCAATGCCGACGTGTGGACCTACGCCAAGGCCGGCAGCCCGTTGCCTACGCCGGAAGGCTACAAAGGACCGCGCAGCTACTTCGAATTCCTCGAAACGGTCAAGAAGAAAGGCACGCACGGCGAGGCATTTGGCTACAAGACCGTCAATGCCGACGCACTGGGTTGGCTGATCGCACGCAGCACTGGAAAATCCGTCGCAGAAAATTTGTCCGAACGCATCTGGAGCCGAATCGGCACCCGACGCGAAGCGTTTTACACGGTCGATTCGATCGGCACCCCATTTGCTGGCGGGGGCTTCAACGCGACGCTGCGCGACATGGCCCGACTGGGACAGTTGATGCTCGACGGCGGCCAGGCCAACGGTGAGCAAATCGTGCCACCCGCAGCGATTGCCAGCATCCGCAACGACGGCGATACGAAAACATTCGCCAAGGCCGGCTACGACCTGCTGAAGGATTGGAGTTATCGCGACATGTGGTGGAACAGCAATGACGACCACGGTGCGTATGCGGCACGCGGGGTCCATGGCCAGACGGTGTGGGTCGATCCAAAAGCCGACATGGTGATCGTGCGTTTTGCATCCAACCCTGTGGCTGCGAATGCAGCGAGCGATCCGACCTCCCTGCCCGCTTACCGTGCCGTCGCCGATCATCTGATGAAGAATGACAAGTCGCCCTTGCTTGGCCAGGAATGGGTCATCGAAGATATCGGCGGCACAGGCGTGATCGACAGCAGCCATGCAAGTCTGCAGTTTTTCCCCGATGGTCGAGTGGCCGGCAATGGAACCTGCAATCGGATTCTTGGCCGCTACAAGAGCACTGGCAATACACTAAGCATTGAACCAGCGGGCGCCACGATGATGGCCTGCCCGGACGCGTTGATGACGCAGGAGCGCAAGTTGCTCGGCCTGTTGCCGAAAATTCGCAGCTACAAGATTGGCCACACGGGTGCTTTGGTTTTAACGACGGATGACGGCAAGTCGATTGTCGCGCGTCGCTAGATAGGTCCGAGGGTGCCCTTCAAAGCGCATGAAGTTTTACGACCCGTGGAAGGTCCTGCAGAGATTGACGAGCGCACCTGAGGTGTAGTCAGCCACCGTGCGAGTGCGCAGTGATTATGGATCCACTGCTAATCGAACGGGACGCGAAGAGCAGACGCGGAAAAGGGCGAACCGTTGCCGGTTCGCCCTTTCATTTCATGTCGACCGTAGAGGTCGCCTTAGTTCGGAATCAATTGCCGGTGGAGTCAAATCCATTTCGGAAGATCAAGTCCGTTGCGCCTTCGGCATTGATCATGCCATAGCCATCGACTGGGCTGTAGCCGTTCCCGATGTTGTTTTTGATGGTGCCAGTGAATGTGCCACCGCCGGTCGTGGTTCCGGAGAACGTCATTCCATTCGTAACCACGATGCCGCTCGGCAGGAACACGCCGCCACCTAGGATGTCGGCGATAGGATTGCGGGTGACTGTGCCTGCACCGATGACGACGCCATTGCCAGTCGTCGACGAGTGTTGAGCACCGCGACCGACAGTGAAGCGGACCACCTTGCCGGCACTGAAATTGCCGTTCGGGAAACCAACTGTCATCGTCCAGAACTGTGACGTGCCATTGCCAGGTGCGCCAACAAAATTGCTGAAGCCGGTGTAAGGCGCCGTGCTGACTGGTGCCGTTACATCTGCCGCAGCCAAACCGGTCAGCGGACCAAGCAGGAATGCGCGTGTGGCCGGCAGGAACGCGGTACCAGGGAAGTTGTTCTCGAAGTACGTCACCGTAGCTGGAACGGAACCGAGGTTGTCCTGGATGCCACTGTTGCCGCCTGTGGCATTGCCGCCGGTTGCCGCCGTGCCAGCCGGGTTGAAGGTAATGCTGGCAATCGAACCCGCACCCGAATACGACAGCTTCCAGGAACTCGGATCGTTGTCACCAGTCGCGAGGTTGGTGTCGTTATCCGAATCGATGACCAGGGTCACCGTACCACCGTCCGACGTGGCTGCCGTACCGGTTGCTTTCGACGGATCCAGGTCATGTGGGAACGCCGTGTTCTGCATCAACTTGGTCATGGCAGCTGGGGTAATCGAACCCGGTCCTCCGCGGGACTGCAGGATCAATGCTGCAATCGCTGCGGCGTGCGGAGCAGCGGCACTGGTTCCAGAGAAGTTCGGGTTGGTGTCAAGATCCGACGACGAATCTCCGCCGAAGAAGGAGTTGTTGGCAGCGTCTGTCGCGGCGACGCGGGGAACCTGTCGGATTTCAGGCACCGGCAACAAATTGGCATCCTTGTCGAAAAAGATCGTTGCCGGTCCCGGTGACGTGAACGACTCTGGGAGGTTCGGGCGGAACGGGCTGTAAGCTGCCGTACCGTTGCAACCCTTGGCGCTGGCATGACCCTTGGTCGTCGTCGCGTTATAGCTGAAATATTCGGCCGGGCCGATATTGCCAGCACCATTGCCACGCACCGACCAACGTACCCGCGTCGGCAAACGCACGCCAGTTGCAGGGGTGTTCGCGCGGGCAATCACGAATTGAATCTGTCCACCGCTTGCCGATGCAACCTGGCCCAATTCCACCGGACGATTGTTGGCGAGGTTGTTGGTCGTCAACGAACGAGATGCGACGTACGCACCGGCCGGGCTGAACACCAGCAGGTTGAGGTCACTGGTGACGCCAGCCATGCCCGAAGCGGTATTCACAGTCAAAGAAAAGTTGCCCGTCGTCGTTCCAAATGCGCGGATCACGATTCGGTATTGGCCAGAAACGGACGGATAGAAATTGACCGTTTCGTCGGTACCGGTGTCCTGGCTGACAACAAGCGTGTTGCTCGGGTCGTAGATATCGACGATGCCGTCAAACGCTGGCGTCGATGGACTGGCGGTCTCCTGGATCACGTAAGGCGTGCCCGCCGTGAAAATGGGCAGCGCAGGCGACGTCGTTCCGTCAAATGTGACCGAAAGATTGCTCACCGGAATGCTGCCACCGCTCGAGAAGATGGCAGGCTGATTCAGGACCAGATCGCGCACGTCGTAGGGATCGTCCCACTGCATCTCGGTGCTCTGCGCCGTTGTCGGCATGTTGACCAGCTGCGCTACATCAAGTTGGCCACTTGCCGGGTTGAAGTTGTGGAAGCCACCGGCGTAGAGGTTTGCAGGCACGTTGGTCAGGTCGATATTGGTCCCGACCAGCGCCGCGTTTGTCGCCGCCGTGTTGCCGGTGCCATTGGGAACGACTCGCAATGCCGACTCGTAGGCGTTGATGCCGATGTTGTTGCCGGCCGACGAGAAATAGGACACCCCAGCAGCAGCGGCCTCATCGATGGCGTTACCAATGATGCTTTCACCATAGAACGGTTCACCACCGTAACTGATGTCGTCGACGATCACGTCGGTGCGAAACCCGGCAGTGCCTGGAAAGCCCGGTAGCTGCGCAAAACTGCGAATGCTGTTGCCAAAGGCAACTTCGCCCAGTGAGCCGCTGGCAAATCCAAGACGTGCACGCGGTGCCATCTTGTAGATGATCTCGACCATGGCGCGACCTTCGTCAGTGCTGCCGGCCGGGCCTTCGACCTGGATCACCACCGGCTGCGTGTTGACCGGATTGCTGGCCGAACCCGGCAGGTCGAAGTTGGCAACACCAATCGCTGCACGCGGCGCGGCCGTAGCGACGTCGTAGCTGTCCGACATGGCAGCGACGGTAATTCCAGCACCGTCGAAGTTGACCGGAGCTGACGGGTTGTAATACTGGTTGATCTTGTCGACCCGATGCATGAACACGCCTTGGTCGAATGCGGTGCCGAGCTTGTTCAGGACGCCACCGGGAACGACGTTCGGACTGGACGGCCCGGACGTCTGGACGATCTTCGATACGGGACCGGCGATTTCGTTATTGCCGATGTCGGTCGGTACCACATTGGTGTCTGGCTTCAGGCCCAGGAACACTGCGCGAACGCCCTTCACCTGCGAAAGCGCGGTGATGTCTTCAAGTTCCGCATAGCCTTCGATGATGCCTGTCTTGCGATACGTCTTGTCGACCGCCGTGATGTTCAACTGCGGGAAGCGCGAGGCCAGTTCTGCTTTCACGGCATCGACCGGAACCCGACCGGTTAAGGTGATGTCGACAAGAAACTTACCCGTGGCAGCTTCAGTGATTGCGCGACTCGCAACCTCGGCAGCTTCGTCGGTGGCATAACCGTTGTGTTGTCCAGCGAGAGCCTCGGCGTTGCCGCCGGCGGCTCGCAATGCTTGTTCGCTGGCGACCAGTTTGTCCAGGCCGTAGCCGAGATTGGTTGGCGCCGTGGCAGCCTGTGATGAAACATTGGCCAAGCCTGCAACGATGAGGGCAGCGAGAAGAGTTGTTCGCGTGAGTGACGCACGAGGCGTCATGCGAGCACGTGAAATACGAGTCATTGATGTTACTCCCAGAGGATAGGAACGAATCGGGTTGTGGCAGATTGACCAAGGACGGGAGATACGCGTCCTTGACTGTACTGCGCGATATTTGAGGCAACACTCCTTGGGCCTTGCCGGAGTTGAGCCATCCGGAAAGCTGCTGCGGATGCCGACTCAGGATCTCGAACAAGACATCCGCAACGGCAACAATCCCTTTTACGTTGCTGGGGCGCTACTTGCAATCGGTCTAATGACCTATTAACAAGTCAACCCCCAAGCAAGCGGCAGTCGGTTTCTGTGGAGCGACACAGGAACCAGCCGACGGCGCCAAGGTTCGCGTCGCGGAATAGGCGAATTCGCTTAAAGCGGCCCCGGATCGACCGTACCCGCGGCAGTGGATTTGGATCCAGTTCGATAAAGCATCCACGCCACCAGCGCCAATACCGCCAGTCCAACCCATTGGCCGAAGTGCAGAGACTCCGCCACGGCGAGCACGTCGGCGTGACCTGACACCACGATCGGAATGGCAATGGCGATTCCCATCAGCGCTTCGCCAGTGATCAGTCCGGCTGAGAACAGCGTGCCGGGTCGATGGATGCGATCACGTGCGTCGTGATCATCAGCCTTCACTTTGTGTTTACGTTCGACAAAATGGGCGAGCAAGCCACCAAGAAAGATCGGCACCATCAATTCCAATGGCAGGTAGATGCCAATGGCTGCAGCGAGCACGGGAACGCGGAAATTGGATTCGCGATGCTTGAGCCATTCGTCAAGCGCAATGATCGCCGCGCCAATGCCCGCACCGATGGCGATGATCGTCCACGGCAGGTAGCCGCCAAACATGCCTTTCGCAACGCTGGCCATCAACGTTGCCTGTGGCGCGGCCAACGCGTTCGGATGCTCCAGCGTCGGCGCGCCGATGCCATAAGCCTTCATGAGTAGATTCAGCACAGGTGCCATGATCAACGCACACGAGAACGCACCGATGCCGAGCATCAACTGTTGCTTCCATGGTGTTGCACCGACGATGTAACCCGCTTTCAAGTCTTGCAGGTTGTCGCCGCCGACCGCCGCCGCGCAGCAGACCACCGCACCAATCATGATGGCCGCCACGGCACCGATTGGCGAATCGCGACCCAGCAGCAACATCAAGACGACAGACGCAAACAGGATTGTCGCGATGGTGATTCCCGAAACGGGGTTGTTCGACGAACCGACCAGTCCCGCCAGGTAAGCCGATACCGAGACGAACAGGAAGCCGGTCACGATCATGATGATCGTCATCGGAATGCTGACGCCCCAGTTATGGACGATGGCTTGGTAAAGAAACGCCAGCGGGATCACGAAAATCACGAGCGCGACCAGCATCCACTTCATCGGAAGGTCGCGCTCGGTTTCCTCTATCACGCCACCCGAACCCTTGCGCGCAGCAGCGATACCGCTGCGAATCCCGGACACCAGTGATTTGCGCAGCGAGAAGAGCGTCCAAACACCACCCGTCAACATCGCCCCCACGCCGAGGTAGCGAATCTTCGCCGACCAGATCGCGCCCGCCGCATCGGCGGCGCTTGCCGCGGCGATTTGCGCCGCCAAAGCGGGATCGCTGTTGAGGAAAAACGCGTGATAAAGCGGAATGGCGAATTGCCAGGACAGAACGCTGCCCGACACCACCACGATGCCAATATTCAGTCCCACGATGTAACCGACGCCCAGCAAGGCTGGCGAAAGATTGGTGCCCATGTAGGCAAGGTACTTGCCGATGAAACCGGAACCGACTGCGTTGTCGGGAATCATGCGCAGGCCGCTCTCAGCCGCGAGTTTCACGAATGATCCAACTGCAGCGGATATGCCCAGGATCTTCAAACCCGGGCCGGGATTCTCTCCCGCCTTTAATACTTCAGCTGCTGCCTTGCCTTCGGGAAATGGCAACGGCTCTTCGACGATCATCGTGCGACGCAGCGGCACCGAAAACAGCACGCCGAGCAAGCCGCCGAGGCCAGCAATCGCCAGAACCCACCAGTACTTGAAGTCGGGCCAGTAACCCATGATGACCAGCGCCGGCATCGTGAAAATCACGCCCGCGGCAATCGAGGAACCTGCGGACGCGCCGGTCTGCACGATGTTGTTTTCAAGGATGGTGCCGCCACCCAGCAGCCGTAGCACACCCATTGACACGACCGCCGCCGGAATCGCCGTGGCAATTGTCAGGCCGGCAAACAGGCCGAGATAGGCATTCGCCGCCGACAGGATCATCGCGAGGATGATCGCGAGTATCACGGCGCGAACAGTGAGCTGCGGAGGAGCAATCGAATTCATGCGAGCCGTCACTTGAAGAAGTTGGGACTCGCGAAAGCTACCGCAAACCGGGTTGCTGTGGTTAGTGCCGCGAAGATGACGCTGCTCAGACGGCGGTGGAAAACATCAGATAGACCAATCGACCGTTCTGCAGGTTGTCTCCAATTCCAGGGCCAGCCGTGTGCCACAACCACGGGCGCAGCAGAATCAGGCGGTTTAAGAGCATCGGCACCGTTACCATGTTTTCCCATGCGCTGTCGTCTAGGCCGGCGCGCTCGATCATGTCTTGATGCGATTATTTGTGATTCTCAAAACCCATTCCTGCAACTTCTTCTGGCGTCATCGGGCGACGATCGGTATTGGTACGGCGATGGCGAAAGAAATCGATGCCTCCTTGGCAATCGTCCGGCCGACTGTGACGAAGGATGCCCGACCAGTAGCCGGGCCGTGGTCATGTGATCATCGACAACGATCAGCGAGCAGGTCGTGCAAGTTGGTCGACGGTTGCAGGCGGTAACGTCCGATCAAGTGTTCAGCGAACGCCGCCGAGCTTCAGGCGCTTCGGATACGGTTTTCACAGCGACGTTACCAATAGCAGAATACGGGTCTTCCGACATGATCGCGTCGATTTTGTTCTCAGGAATTCGTCGTTGAGGCGAAGGACAATGCCTGCGTCGGACACTTTCACCATCTTCGAGAGGTATTCCATGTCACTCAAGCTCTACGCCCATCCCTTTTCATCGTACTGCCAGAAGGTGCTGATCGCGCTTTACGAAAACGACACGCCGTTCGAATCCAAGATGCTGGATGGCGAGCATCCGGCCAATTTCGCGGAGTTTGCATCGCTTTGGCCGATCAAGAAATTCCCGCTGCTCGTGGACAACGAGCGTGTCATCATCGAGGCATCGACCATTATCGAATACCTCGGCCTGCATCATCCCGGCACCGTCACGCTAATTCCCACCGATTCTGCACAAGCGTTCGAAGTGCGAATGATGGATCGCTTTTTCGACAACTACATTTCGACGCCACAGCAAAAAATTGTCTTCGACAGCATCCGCACCGTTGACCAACGCGACCCGTGCGGCGTCGCCGATGCACGCGCGATGCTCGATACCTCATACGAGTGGCTGGACAACGTGATGGAGGGTCGCGAATGGGCGACTGGCGAGAACTTCAGCCTCGCCGACTGCGGCGCCGCACCGTTTCTCTTCTACGCCGACTGGACCTACCGCATCGACCAGCGTTTTAGTAACGTGCATGCCTATCGCAACCGCCTTCTCGCCCGCCCCTCATTTGCCCGCGCCGTCGACGAGGCACGCCCCTATCGCGACCTGTTTCCTTTGGGTGCGCCTTATCGGAATTGAAACCGGTACGGATGACAACAACGACGACGAGCCATCGTTTTTCCCGGCTTGCGAGGCGTTGCCAATCCCCGCAGTTTAACCGCGTACTGCGGCTTCGATCTTCGCAACGTCAATCTTGCCCATCTCCATCATCGCCGCGAACGCACGCTTCGCGGCATCGCCGCCCTTGGCAAGCGCGTCGGTGAGCACCCGCGGCGTGATCTGCCATGACAAACCCCACTTGTCCTTGCACCAACCGCATTCACTCTCGCTGCCGCCGTTGTAGACGATTGCATTCCAGTAGCGGTCGGTTTCCTCCTGATCGTCGGTGGCGATCTGGAACGAAAACGCCTGGTTGTGCTTGATCGCGTCGCCGCCGTTGAGGCCCACGCACGGCACGCCGCACACGGTAAATTCAACGGTAAGCACGCTTCCCGCCTTGCCGCTCGGATAGTCGGTCGGCGCCAAGTGAATGGCGCTGACTTTGCTATCGGGAAAGGTCCGTGCATAGAAGCGCGCGGCTTCTTCCGCATTGTGGTCGTACCAAAGACAAATCGTGTTCTTGTTCATCGTTACTCTCCGTTGAAAGGTTGATGGGACCTGTTGCGAGTGGCGCAGTTGCTGCGCGGCGAAAGTGTGGAAGATTAGTCGTGTTTTCCCTGTCGATGAGCAGACGAACCAAGTTGCCAGTTTTCGACATGTAGAGAGATTCTGCACCCGAGACGCGTCCGGGAAATTTCGGTGTCTCAATGCCGTCGACCTTGAATGGCAGCTCTGGCAGTAGCAGACTCGGTGTAGACGGCCCGTGTGGAATGCTTCCCAGGCTGACGTTGATCCCTACTCACATCGGAGCCACGCCATGTCCATCACACAGGCAACACCTGGCACTCCTTCCATACGGGACCATGATCCGGACGTGCCGCGCAATGCGCGCCGCGACTTCCTGCGTCATGCAGGAACTTTGGCGCTGGCGGCATCACCCCTCGCCGCATTGGCCGCCGGAGGTACAAGCGAAGACATCGCGTTCGCGGATGGCCCACGGCCTCTGGTCGAGTATCCAGGAAAACGACCGCTGATCCTCGTGCATTCGCGGCCACCGCATCTGGAAACGCCATTCGCGGTATTCAACGAAGGGCTGCTGACGCCGAACGACGCGTTCTTCGTGCGCTATCACCTGGCGAACATCCCGACCAGAATCGACCCGGCCACTTATCGGCTCAAGGTGAGCGGGAAAGTGAAGTCCGCGCTCGACCTGTCAATGGCTGATCTGAAATCAATGCCCGGACAAGTTGAGCTGATCGCCGTTAATCAATGTTCCGGAAACAGTCGCGGCTATGCGTCGCCGCGCGTTTTCGGCGCGCAGCTCGGCAATGGCGCAATGGGTAATGCGCGCTGGACCGGTGTGTCGCTGAAAGCCGTGCTGGAGAAGGCCGGCGTCGATGCGGGTGCCAAACAGGTCACCTTCAACGGCCTCGACACGCCGGTCCTGTCGAGCACGCCAGATTTCCGCAAGGCGTTGGATCTCGAGCACGCGCTCAGCGGTGAGCCGATGCTGGCCTGGGCCATGAATGGTGAGGACCTGCCCTTCCTCAATGGCTACCCGCTCAAGCTGGTCGTGCCCGGCTGGTTCGGCACGTATTGGGTCAAACATCTTGCCGAGATAGAAGTGATCGATCACGACTTCAGCGGCCACGACGCCTTCTTCATGACCAAGGGCTACCGAGTTCCCGACAACGCATGCGCCTGCGTTCCGGCTGGTACGAAGCCGGACAAGACACGCCCGATTTCCACACTCGCCGTGCGCAGTTTCATCACCAGCGTGTCGAGCGGCGCTTCGTTACCGCATGGTCGCGCAATGGAACTGAAAGGCATCGCGTTCGATGGAGGGTCGGGTATCAAGTCAGTGGAAGTTTCCAATGACAACGGCAAGACCTGGCAACGCACAACACTCGGTAAGTACCTCGGTCGCTACTCATTTCGCGAGTGGCGCCTCCCGATCACGTTCGCCCGAAAAGGCAACGCGCTGCTGATGTGTCGCGCCACCGCCAACGATGGCGACGTGCAGCCGATGACCACCCGTTGGAACCCGGCGGGCTATCGACGCAACGTCGTCGAGCAGACGCCAGTCACCATTGTTTGAGGACGCGCAATGAAAGCCAAAGCAGTCATCGTCTCGCTCGCTTGCCTGGGTCTTGCGCTGGCAACAGCAACCGCGTCGAGCAAGGAAATCACCTTGCCCGCCGATCACTCGGCGCTGCGAACTTCGAACCTGCCTGGCTACGGGCTGGCACAACAAAAGTGTGGCATCTGCCATTCCGCAGACTACATCAACTATCAGGCGCCGGGCCTCAGCCAGGCGCAGTGGACCGCCGAGGTAACCAAGATGCAGCACAGCTATGGCGCCCCACTAGAGGAACAGGACATTGCGAGCATCGGTGCGTATCTCGCCGTTGCCTACGGCAGTGCCAAGGCAACCGATGCCAGCGTTATTGCGGCGTCACCTTCCGCAAACGTGGCACCGCGTCTTGAACAGCCGACCGCAACGATCGACGTTGCAGTGCTACTGGACTCCAATGCCTGTTCCACCTGCCACGCCGTAGACAAGAAAGTCGTCGGTCCTGCGTTCCATGAAATCGCTGCAAGATACAAAGCCGTTTCCGATGCGAACGTGAAGATGGCCGCATCGATCCGCAACGGCGGTGTCGGTCGCTGGGGCGACGTGCCGATGCCGCCGATGCCTGCGCTGACCGAAGCGCAGATCAACGCCTTGGCGGCCTACGTGTTGAAGCAATAGAAACAAAACCATGTCGAGCAAGAATTAATCGGGTCGACACGCGGTAGTCAGGTCAGGCACTTCGCAAGCGCCGCAACGGCGGATCAGGGCAATAACGCAGTCCACTCGGGCGTGGCGAATTTTTCTCGTGCGAGCACTTTTGCGCGTGTGATTTCTTCCAGGCTCAACACATCAGGTTGCAACGTCCCGTGCAACTTTCGGAAGGTTTCGATCATGCGTTGGATCACTGCACTTCGCGACATCCCCGTCTGGCTACGCAGCGGGTCGACACGTTTTTGCGCACTGGTGGTGCCTTTGTCTGACAACTTCTCGCGGCCCACGCGTAACACTTCCAACATTCGTACTGCGTCGATATCGTAGGCCATGGTGACGTGGTGCAACACCGCATTGCCACGACGGGCCTGCGCCGCACCGGCGATTTTTCCAACGCTCGACGTAATGTCATTCAAAGGTTGGTACCACGCCTCGATTCCCAACGTGGCCAGCGCCTCGATCACCCACTCGTCCATGAACGCATAGGCCTGCTCGAACGACATACCATCCACCAACGTGAGCGGCGCGACGATGGAATACGTAATGGTGTTGCCCGGCTCGATGAACATCGCACCGCCACCGCTGATACGTCGCACTACTTCGATGCCATGACGAGCCGCTGCTTCGGCGTCAACTTCGTTGCGCAGCGACTGGAAGCGGCCCATGACGACGGCGGGCCCGGCCCACTCCCACACGCGTAGAGTCGGCCGACATCGCCCGGCAGATACATCGTCAAGCATGAGGTCGTCCAGCGCCATATGTAGCGTCGGCGCCTGCGGTTCGGCATGTATAAGGCGCCAGTCGTGGTCATGCCAGCGACGGGTGCTCACGCGAAGCCGCCTGCATCGAGTTCGCGGTTTCTCGCATCAATCGCGCGACGCACGGCAACGGCGACGGCTTCGGGCGTAATGCCGAACAATTGCGGCGTCGAACCCAAGGCGGTACGAACGACAGTGGCGAATTCCTGATCGCTGGATTCGACAGGCAAGCCTTCCAGTGCCCGGTCGATCGTGTCCAGCGCACTGGGCGGTTCCAGGAAGAAGTCTCCGCTCACCTGCATGTTCGCCAGACGGCCGTCGATGACGACGAAATCGACAACTACCAACTTGCCGCCGGGAACCTTGTATTCGCCGTGCATCTTTTCGCCCGCTTTCGATTGACTGACAGTCTAAACGTCGACGACGTTCAGGCAGAATCCAAGCGATTGGACCCGACCCCCGTTTAACGACGGTCGCGTCCTTTCGAGATCGACGGGCGGAGTCGACCTGACCGCCCACTTGGACTCAGGCATCCGTGTCAGGAACAACCACCGCAGCAAGTGCTTCCGCCGCTGATATGCGCCTCCTTCTCCAGCGGCGTGGCCGAGCAACCCAGGTCATCCAGCACGCCCTGAACCTGCTCGGCCGTCGCGGTTGAAATCACTTCGATTAGATCGCGGGAGGAGTCGACTGTAATGCGTGCGGCGGGATCGAAGGGCTGCATCGCGGCAGCCAGCGTAGTGGCATCGATGTGGCAGGAAGCCGTTTGGAATTGCATCGCATTTTCTCCGTAAAAGACCGATTCAGTTCGGTCGGAAGAGGATGCATGTCGATCGCGACGTGGCGCTTGATCTGGATCACATGATGCTCATTCTCATCAGCAGGAATGCTGAGGATGGCTCAATATGACGGCGAGTATCGAACCTCGGCTGTCGCGCCTGTCGTCTTCTTGTACCAAGAATACAGACGGGATTACGTACGGTTCATAGCGCTGTCGCGCACGACTGAGCAAACCAACATTCCATTCGTCATTGCCCCAAAGGAGCGAACCCATGGGCGATTCGATCCCCATTGAACTGAACCCGTCAACCAGCGTTGAGGTTGACGCTGCTGTGGTCGCGAAAGGACTCGGCCTCGAAGTCCGCCACTTTCGCGAGCTGATGCAGCAAGGAAAGGTTTCCGTACTGTGCGAACGCGGCGTCGGTGAGGACAAAGGCCATTACCGCGCCAGCTTCTACCATCTAGGAAAACGCGTACGCCTGGTTGTCGACGGCGACGGCTACCCTGTCGACGAAAAGCGCGGCTGATCCAGCGTGTTTGTGCGAAGCGACGACACCTGTCTATCTCAAATACTCCCTGCCTGTTGAAACCATAGTTTCAATTGACTTTACATGCACATCAATGTGGCAGATGGTCGGACCACAGGGTCCGTCGAACCTGACCACCACGAGGAGCATTGCATGAGCGACAAACCAGTGAAACACACCACCACCGATGCCGGCGCTGCAGTACCAAGCGACGAGCATTCGCTGACGATTGGTGCCGATGGTCCGATCGTGTTGCATGATCATTACCTGATCGAGCAGATGGCCAACTTCAACCGCGAACGCATACCCGAGCGCCAGCCGCACGCAAAAGGTTCCGGTGCCTTCGGCCGTTTTGAAGTCACTCACGATGTCAGCCAATACACTCGCGCCGTACTGTTTCAGCCGGGCGCCAAGACAGACATGCTGGCGCGGTTTTCCAGCGTTGCTGGCGAACGTGGCAGCCCTGACACCTGGCGCGACCCGCGTGGCTTCTCGCTGAAGTTTTACACCAGCGAGGGCAATTACGACATGGTCGGCAACAACACGCCGGTGTTCTTCATGCGCGATCCGTTGAAGTTCCAGCATTTCATCCGCAGCCAGAAGCGCCGTGCGGACAGCGGCCTTCGCGACCACGACATGCAATGGGACTTCTGGAGCTTGTCACCCGAATCCGCGCATCAGGTCACCTGGCTGATGGGGGATCGCGGCATCCCGAAGAACTTCCGCCACATGGATGGCTTTTCCAGCCACACCTACATGTGGGTCAATGCGAAGGGCGAGAAGTTCTGGGTGAAGTACCACTTCAAGACCGACCAAGGCAACGAGTTCCTGACCCAGGCAGAAGCAGACCATCTTGCTGGCGCCGATGCGGACCACTATCGCCGCGATTTGTTCGACTCGATCAAGAACGGCGACCACCCCAGTTGGACCCTGCACATGCAGGTCATGACGTTCGAAGACGCAAAGACCTATCGTTTCAACCCGTTCGACCTGACAAAGGTGTGGCCGCACAAAGATTACCCATTGATCCCCGTCGGCAAGATGACGCTCGACCGCAATCCGACCGACTTCCACACCGAAATCGAGCAAGCTGCGTTCGAACCTAACAACCTGATTCCGGGCATCGGCCTGAGTCCGGACAAGATGCTGCTCGGTCGCGGCTTCGCTTATTCGGACGCGCATCGTCACCGTCTCGGCGTCAACTACAAGCAGATTCCGGTCAACAAGCCCCGCTGCGAAGTAAATAGTTACAGCAAAGACGGCGCCGGTCGCACCGAGAATGTCTCCGACCCGGTCTACGCACCGAACTCATACGGTGGCCCGAAAGCCGACCCCAGTCGCACCGACGATGCTGGCCTTTGGCACGCCGACGGAGACATGGTTCGCAAGGCTTACACCTTGCGCAAGGATGACGACGACTTCGGCCAGGCCGGCACCTTGGTGCGCGACGTGCTCGATGATGCCGCACGCGAGCGTTTGGTCGGAAACATCGTTGGTCACCTCAGCGACGGCGTGTCCAAACCCGTCTTGGATCGAGCATTGGAGTACTGGCGCAACGTTGACCAGAACCTCGGCGACCGCATCGCGCAGGGAATGAAGAAGCAATAATTCGATCGGTTGAGTTGCCGGAAGGATGTGCCACTTGAAGCCGGGGAAAAGCACCGGCGTTTTCAGGAAAGACGGAAGCCCGGATCAGCAGTTCTGAACCGGGCTTTTCTCTCTTCAACTGCCTACGCGCTGCGGTCGAACGGCGACTTCCCTTGAGGATAGCCGGCATAATCCAATCAGAAAACCTTACTCCAGAACGAGCGGCGAAACCTGTACTTGGTCGTAGTAGGTTGTGGCGTCAACACCGCCCATGATCATCAGCTTGCCGCCAGCCCGTCCACCAGAGGAAGCGGCGGATTTCGTCACCGTCGGAAGACCGTAAGCCCAAGAATTGGTCGCTATGTTGTAAATTTCAACCGACTGCGCTAACGGCACGCCGGTGAAGAACGTGGAGTCGCCACCATTTATTGCATAAATGTGGTTGCCGAGCGACATCACCTCTGCGGTGGCGCGCGCGGTATTCAGCGGCGCCATCAAGGCATACGTGTTGCTTGCGGGATCGTACCGATAAACTGCCGCGGTAGTCGTCCCGGCGATTCCGCCCACGTAATAAATATACGATCCTGCTGTAACGGCGCGACCATAGGTCGTTGCAGTCGGCATATCCGCCCCCTGCGCCCAGCTATTGGCTACAGGGTCATAGATATCCAGCCGTACCAATGGTCCGGGATTGCCACCAAACACGTAAATCTTGCCGTTGTACGCGGCCGTGGCACCGGTGTGGATAACTGGGAGAGGCGCGCCAAGGCTCCAGGTGTTGCTCGCCACGTCGTATATTGCGTTTTCTGCAATGTGTGTCGAACCGGTGTAGCCGCCGGGCACATAAATTTTTCCGTTCAGGAAGGTGCCTTGGATGTTTTGCTTGGCCGTGGGCATTATCGCCAATTGGGTCCAGACTTGCGTTGCCGCATTCCACCTCCACAAATCATTGAGAACGGTGGAAGAGCCTCCGCCAAACACGTAGACATTGGTCCCATCGCTGGCGCTGCCCGCGCGATAGCGAGCTGGAGGTCCAACGGCGGCTAGTGTCCAGGCGCTCGGAACCCTCTCGCAACTACCATTGCCGACCCGATCGAAGCCAGCACAAAAAATGTCATCGACAGCTACTCCTGAGGGCGATTCGCCGATCAGCTCGCCATAACCAGCTTCGCCTGCCGTTGACCCATTCGCATGAGCCACGCCCGTCAGCGATGCCAGACCTAGAACCAGAACCATCAATTTGTTCATTGAAACGTGTCCAAAAGGGAAAGGGGACATCCAAACCAATCTTCGTACGGGTTCAGCGTTGCGTTCGGGATCGAAACTTCGGGGCGAGTAGTCCCAATTAGTCTTCTGTCGCAAGTACCGATGACTGCGGCAGGGAATTGAAAGGTACACCTGCAATCTTTCTATCGCAATATCTGATCCCGTGAACGGGAACGACGGTTTGGATTATCTATTCGCGGCCATGTTTGGACGCTGTCATCGTCGGCCACCACAGTAACCGCGTCTTCAAAATGTTGACCGATCGCGTGCTGGAATGTTGGCGCCACGTTGACTGACACCTGCGCGACCGCATCGCTATCGGCATGAAGAACAAATGGATGCTCTTTGGCCAAATCTGACGCGCAACGTTGTCGAAACTCGGCTTCAGAAAAGCCGGGTTTCAATGTCTCGATAGCCTACCAAGGCACCTCGTTGCCGTCCCATGCGATGAAACGTCCGCTATCGCTTGGCGAACACTTCGCGATGATCGTGAGCAGTTGGCGCGCAGCAAGCTGCGCGTCGAACAATTTTTCCGCTGGAACCCTTGCTTGAAACGGTGTCGACAGCGGCGTGTCTACGGTACCCGGATGCAAGATCAGACACGTCCCTTTTGGATTGCGACGTTTCCATTCAATCGAAAACGTTTTCAGCAGTTGGTTTTGCGCGGCCTTCGACGCGCGGTACGCATACCAGCCGCCAGCACGGTTATCCCCGATCGATCCAACCCGCGCTGATATCGACGCGAACACGGCTGGCTGCTTCTTGCACAGTTGAGAGAGCAAGGCCTGCGCCAGCAAAAGCGGCGCGAATGCGTTGACGGCAAACGCTTTTTCAAGCGATGCCTTGCTGACCTGCTCGATGGACTTTTCCGGCGACAGCCCCGCTCCATGCAGCACCCCGGCGCAATTGATCACAAGGTGCAGCGCGTCGACCGATTTTGCTCTTTCCGCCACGCGCTGCAGATCCGACTCGCTGGTTATGTCGGCATCTAACAGCACCAACTTCGATCCAAAATGATGATGTAGCGCACGCAATGCCTCGTTGCTCGTTGCGGTCCGCGACACGGCGAACAAACACGCGACGTACTCGTTCTCCACCAGCTGTCGGACCATAGCCAAGCCTATGCCACTGCTGGCACCGGTGACGAGCGCATGGGCCGGTTCCTGTAAATCGGCGATGGGACGTGTGTCAGAGTCGAAGTTCATGGCTTCACTGTAACGACTAACGGCGCAACCGTTGAGCATTGATCTCGCCGCTGAGGGAGATCGATTGGCTGATAAGCCGGCTCAGCCGGGTTCAGGCACATCACCAGCCTTGACTTGCTCCTGCGCCTCTTTGATCAGGCCGCGCTGTCGGTCATCCTGATCAGCGTCAATTCCATGCTGTTCCGGCGCGCCGTCAGGATTGAACTGCAACGTCGTCATCAGCGGAAAGTGGTCAGATCCAATCGACGGCAGGCGACGGATCTCCTGCAGCGTGAAATGTTCGCTATGGAATAGATGGTCCAGCGGCCAGCGCATGAACCACCAGTCTGCGTGGAACGTATTGAACATGCCACGACCAACGCGTGGGTCGAGCAATCCGCTCAGCTTGCGAAAGAGCCGAGTCGTTGATGACCAGGCAACGTCATTCAAGTCACCGCAAACGATGGTCGGCTCATTCTGCTCGGCGACTCGCTTCGCCACCATGACCAGCTCGGCATCCCGCTCCGACGATTCGTCATTGAACTCCGGATTTGGTGGAGTTGGATGTACGAAGTGCGCGGTTACCTTCACGCCAGATCGCAGGGTGATGCATGTGTGGATTGACGGAATCTTGTCTTCCACCAGGTATTCGGTGCGACTGTCGCTGAGCGGCAATCGTGAATAAAGGTGCATCCCGAAAAGATTTTCCAGTGGGCATTTGACGGTGTATGGATAGTCGGCTTCCAACTGATCGAGCTGCTCCTGCCACCATTCGTTTGATTCCAGCGTTACAAGGATATCCGGCGAATGTTGCCGCACGAGATCGATCAATTTGTCGGATTGTCGATTGGTGCCGAGCACGTTCGACGTCAGGACGCGAATCGAGTTTTCGGTGTCAGCGGCCGATGACGCATCCTCGACCTCCACCGAAACCAGCGGCGTGAACGGTACGATCCACCAAGCCTGCCAAACAAGGCAAGCCAGCCCTGCCGCAACGAGTAACCACACAACTTCAGACCCAAGGTCGAGCACAACCAACTCGACCAACACCAAGGCTATCGCGAGTACGGCGAATTGAAGGCGCGGAAAGTCGAGCGCACGAATCCACCAGACTTCGGAACGCGAAATCGGCAGCGCCGTCATCAGCACGAGCAACAGGGTTGCAGAAAGGCAGATGATTAACATTGCCGCTAAGGGTAATGCTTGCCAACCGGATCTTCACGCTTTCATCGGAATGGAGGTCCTCAGCGACTGACATCACGACCGATCGCAGTAACAGCGTGAGCGGCACGCAACGCTTGCACAGCTCGCGCAGCGCGTTTATGACGGCGATGATGGAAAATAGCCACGCATCGACATCATCGGGAAAAAGACATCCATGCGAACGTTTGTACTCAGGGCACGCGCAGCACCTACCGACAGCCAGAAACTGTTGGCTGGCGTTGGCCAAGAAGCGCATACCGAAATCCTCGCGCACACGCTGATGAACGCGATTTTCGTGGCGCAGTCGCATCGCGCTGACGTGGTGGTGTACCTCGTTTTGGAAAGCACGCAGGATTTCTCCCGTACGCTCCGCTTCGACGCCAACGCCATGCACAACATCGGCGGCTTCAATGAACAGTCGCTGCTCGGCAAGGTCGCAAAGGCGCTGGATGTTTCGCGCGGTATGGGCAAGGAAGAAACGCGACCGGTGGAATCGGGTGTCAGCGTGCGCACGATCAGCTTCGAGCGTCTGGTGCTGGAACTGGCTGGCGATCACAAGCTATTCGTGATGGATCGGAAAGGCACGCCGATTCGGGAGCAAGCGCTCGAAGGCAATCCCTGCTTCCTGCTGACCGACCATATTCCGATGCCGAAAAATACCTTCCATACACTTGATCGCCTTGGCGCAAAAAAGATTACGTTGGGATCGACGATGTTGTTCGCTTCGCAATGTGTGGTGTTGATCCACCATGAGCTGGATCAACGTTAAGACACCTTCAAAAAAGATGACCGCTGGCAAACGTGCCGTCGTCACCGACACCCTCACCCTCCCGCCAGTTTCCGGGATCTTTTCGATGAGTAAATTGTGACTGCAGCGCCGAGCCGGAATTTGAACGCGCCGAAGCGTTTTAAGTACTCATGGATTCTCGCTGTCATCACGCTTTTGATCGTCTTGTGGATCGTAGGGCGCGAGCTAGGATCAATGGACTGGCATGGAGTTTCCCGCGCGTGGTCGGCGCTTCCAACTGCCAACGTTGCGGCTTCGCTGGGCTTCAGTCTCGTCAGCTTCTTCATGCTGGGATTGCTCGACGTTCTGGCGGCACGTTGCGTTGCTCCGCATCAGATATCCGCAAAACGCGCAGCATTCGCCGGTGCTTTGGCGCACGCTTTTTCAAATACGCTGGGGTTTCCTGCGCTCACTGGCAGCGTGATTCGATATCGGGTCTATGCCTCGGCAGGCCTGGGCGTGGCCGTCATCGCACAGATCGTCGCCTTGGCCGCGTTTGGAATCGCAATGGGATTCACCGTGGTTACCACATTGGCACTTCTTTGGCAGCCTTCGCTGGCACAAGGTTGGGGGCGAGCGGTTGGCATCGTGATCTGCGCCGCGCTGCTCGCATTCCTGCTGTGGTTACGCGAATCACCTCGATCCGTACCTGTCGCGCGCTGGACACTGGTGCTTCCCGACAGCGCAACAGCGGCTTGGCAAATGGTCGTTGGGGGCGTCGAAATGGTTGCGGCGATTGCCGCTCTATACGTGCTGCTGCCTGCCAATTCCGCGCCGCCGTTCATCGAATTTCTTCCCATCTACGTAGGAGCGGTGCTGGTCGGATTGCTCAGTCACGTGCCGGGCGGTCTGGGCGTGTTCGAAGTAATCGTGCTCGCCACTTTTCCCACACACGCGCGATCAGACGCACTTGCGGCCATGCTGTGCTATCGAATCACCTACAGCCTGGTGCCATTCGTTTGTGCCGGCATGGCTTGGCTGGTCTTCGAATCGCGCACGTTGCGAAAGCCGCGCCGCTGACCGGGCGATCAGTTGGACGGCGGATATTGTCCGATCAAGCGCCGTTGATGCAGGTAGTGTCGAGCCAGCGCGAACAAGCCGACGGGTTTGTGCCCGCGAGCGCGATTGGCGGCGGCAAGCGCAAACAACTGGCGTTGTTTGGCGAACACGATCCGATACACATCGCGAATGGAGTATTTGGGGTCCCAGGCGTGCACCGCTTCGGACCCTGCCCCGTTGACTTCCATGATGGTGAATTGCCCACGCTGCAGATCGTCCAGCGTCCTGTATCGAACGTCGAAGCGACCGACATGGAACTGCGGCATGTCACGAGCGATTGCGTCGACCGCTGCGGTCAACTCCTTCGTCGCGTAGTCGGACCCATCTTCGTAACGGCCACCCGCTCGCGTTGATGCAATCAGCGACAGGCGAATCACCTCGCCTACCGTCGGGACCTGGTCCGAATCGTAGCTGCACTCGTGCTCGGCGCTGCGCGTCGTGCGCTGCAGTCGAATGTCGCTTTCGACCAACTGCGCGATGGTGCTGAGCCCATCGCCGACGACTTGCGGATAGTGGCGTAACAGAATGCCGATGAGCGTTCCCACGGGCTGGTCTGGATGGCGGATGTAAAACAGGCCGGCTTCGCCGGGCTCATCCAGATACTTCTGCAACATCAGCGCAACATCGTGTGGGTAACACGACAGGTAGCCGCGCAACTCGGATTCATCATTGATCCGGCGAACGCCGAAGCCGCACCAGCCGAGGTCTGGCTTGGCGACTACCGGGAACTCAAGATTCGCCTCACGCATCGCGTCAAGCGCGGTCGCCAGCGACGCTTCGCCTTGCGCAGTGATCATTACAAAATCGGCCACCCTTGATCGAGCGAGCGCGCCCATGCAGCTGAAGTACTCCGACTTGGTATCGCCGACCAGACCGCCGGCAGTGATGTGCGGGTTGGCACTTGATGGCAGCGTTACGCTTCCATAGCGAATGCCCAGCCATAGCCACTGCGCCACCATCGGCACCAGATTGAGCCATTTTGGCAGACGTTCGAACGCGCCAACCGGCTCTGATGCGAGTCGCGCAAACGGCGCGGCCCCCGAGTTGCTGCCCTGCCGGCTAGTCGCCACGCATGACCTCGTAATGGATCGGCTTGTACGTGAAATTGTTGGATTGACCCGCGGAACAAGCAGTCAACCCGATCAGCAGATCCATGCGTGCTTCGAAGATAGTGAAATCCCCTGCCCGGCTTAGCGGCGGCTGCACGCTGATGACACCCGATTCGCCATCCACGCGTACATTCATGAAAACGTTGAACGCCGTAGGAATGGAATCGGAATTGACCCCGTGAGGTGCCAGAGCTGCAGCCAGATTTCCAAAGCAGCCGCGATGTGGCGCGTCGTCACCGTAGATGATCCGAAACATTTCCGCCGAGCACGGCGACAGCAGGAAATCATGTCGCCCCACCGTGTCTTCGACTATCTCCAACAGCACGTTGCTTCGGTTCGAATAAATCAGATCGCCGACGCCGAAGAGCAACTTGCTTGCATAGTCGATGCTGCGGCCTGACGAGATCGACTCGGCCGTATCGTTATGATTGAAAGCCACCAGGTCGGCCACCTGCTGTCCTTCCGGATCGATCACCTTGAGACGATCGCCACGCTTGAGTTCAAACGCGACACCGCTGCGTGGCGCAATGACTTCTATCATCCGGCTTGTTCCTCTTCCTTTGCGGCAAATGGACAGACCCAGTCGTCACCGACCAGTCGACCGCTGTACTGACGTGCTTCGGAGCGTTGCCCAAAAGCGGCCAACATTGGATTTCTTGATCCGGAAAACGCGATGTCGCGCGCGGCGATGGTGCCGCGCAGATTTTCGTAACGGCCTTCAGCTCGCAGCTTCTCGAACTGGCTGTGCAGATTGAAAACCATGACCGGACACTGGAAGCGACGCGCGACCCTGCTTGCCCCGGGATGCAGGCCGACCACGAAAAAACCCTTGCCGCCAATACTCATGCTGAAGAGGGGTGATGCGGGATCATCGCTGACCCTGTTGTCCCATCCATGCTGCACGCGATCAATCGCATGTATTGCTTCGAGCCGTTGCCAGAGCGCCTGCTCAAATTCAATTTCGGACAAAAGGGGCGAACCCGGAAACAGGATTGCCAGGCTGACGAACACGTCATCGTCCTGCGCATTTGCGGCAAACGATTGGATGTACGCGGCGATGCGTTGGTCTTCGCTTGCATGGCGTATGTCTTCCGCACAAAAGCATTTCAAAGCATTTCGCGAGAGCGCGGACTTTGCGCCCAGGCACGGATAGGACTTGCGTCGGAGAAATGCCTTGAACGCACGTACAGCTTTCTGATCACGGACGGCGTTCGCGATGTCTATGTCATGGTCCGTGTGTGCGGAGGTCACTTTGCCCCTCTCGTGACACGGCCGGCAAACATTCGTGGTCGAACTTCGACACCAGACAACGTCGAAGCCGGCTTGCCCAGGTAACGCGCACGTTTGCCCGGTTTGAGCTTCGAGAGATCCAGCCACACCAAGCCATCGACGCAGCCCGAGAAACCCGGATCGTCACCGAAAGCAAGAAACTGCGCTCCGCCGGGTTCGACCAGATCAACATACTGTCGAAATAACATCGGCAAGCTGACGCCCAGTGAGTCCAGATGCTGCTTCAGCTTATTCATCGCCGCTGGCGAATCGAGTCCGTCGCACGCCTGCTCGACACTTCGAACGATCTCTGGCGATACATCGAACGGGCGTCGCGCTGTCGCCAGATCAGGCATGCCGAAATACTGGAGGTGCGCCGCCGCAATCCACTCGCGTGCTTCGAGCGGCAAGGTAATGGGCATGCTCACGGCGCCAAACAGATAGAGCAGCTCCGGATGTCGCTGCAGATACAGGCCAATTCCTTGCCAAAGCTGTTCCAAAGCTCGCGAACGCCAATAGGCCGGCGCAACGAAGCTGCGGCCAAGCTCAAGTCCATGCAACAGTCGCAACTGCAGTTCGGATGAAAATTCGAACAGCGTACTGGTGTACAAACCTGACATGCCCTGCGCGCTGTTCAAACGGCCGGCATGTCCCAGACGATATGCGCCAGCAACGCAACGCGCGTTGGAATCCCACAGCACCAGATGTTCGTAGCTCGCGTCGTATTCATCCAGATCGCGAACCTTGCCGGAACCTTCTCCTACCTTGCGGAAGGTCAATTCCCGCAGGCGTCCAAGCTCGCGAATCAGCGGCCGGTGCTGATCTCCGGTGAACAGAAAAAGCTGCTTGCCATCGCCGAGATCGGAGAGTTTTTCGGATGTGCGAAGGTCTGCCTCGATGACGTCGGTGTCATCGGCTTGTGCCAGCATGTCGTGGATTGCAGGCACAGCGCTTCGCTGTCGTCCGATACTGTCCACACGATTGCGCATAAATTCGGTCGCGCGCCGGGACGACCCACCGCTGCATCGTTCAAGTTCGTCTGCGCTAATCGGCACGCCCGGACGCAGAATGATCTGGTGACCGGGCTGTGCGGTCGCCTCGCGTGGTAGCAGCGCGGTGCTGAGCGGCTTGGACAGCAGGGACACGGCATAGAACAGAGCCGAATTACGTGCGCGAATGTACACCGGCAATACCGGTGCCCTGCTCCGCAACGCCAGTCGCACAAATCCGTCCGACCACACGCCATCGCGCACGCCACCCGGACGCACGCGAGATACTTCACCAGCAGGAAACACGATCAGCGCCTCGCCGTTCTCGAGCGCTCGATAGATTCGCCGCATACGCGATGCCGCACCTCCGCCGAACACGTCTACCGGCAAGATGAGGTCGCCAAGCGCCGGCACGCTGGCAAGCCAGTCGTTACCAAGCATGCGCACGTCCGGGCGAATCGAACCCATCCACTGCAAGAGCACAAGCGCGTCCTGCATGCCGAGTGGATGGTTGGCTACAACCAACAGCGGGCCGCTCGCAGGTACAGTCACGTTGAAACGCTCGTCGATCTGCGAGCGTGTTCCGAGTAATTCCAGCATTCGATCAACGAAGACAAGGCCGCGTGCGTCTCCGGCTTCGATAAGTAGATGATTGAAACGCTCTTCGTTGGTGACGCGCCTCAACACCGATGTCAGCGCGTTGGAAACCATTGGGAAGCCAGACAGCCAAGGCAACCGCTGGTGCAACCCACTCTCTACGCTAAGCATGCATACGGCCTGCGAGAACGGACGCGGTTTGGGACGATATCCCGGCTAGCAAAACAAAGCGCGTGCAGTCTCCGGAGGTCATGGAGTACGTGGAATGCTTCACGATCAGCGTCTCGCCTGCGTTGGATGTTTACATATAGCGCCTGTGCGGTAGGTATCTGCGCAAGCTGGATTGACTCCCCCGCATCATCGCCTCCAGCGCGCAAACAACGGATGAACTGTATGCAAGCCGCTTTGAACCAACTCAAAGCGGTCCGCAAACCGCGAATCCATCTCCGTAACGCAGTGGAGACTGTTGCCAATACCTGTCAACGATCTAGCAGGATTGCATGACTATCGCGAGCAGCGTTTCGGTAAGCGATGTGGGGAAGCCATGGAGCGCAATCACATCGAGAAACATTTCAGAACATTTCCATGGTTCAAGATTGGGGCTCACCAAGTGCCGATATTCGGCATCGATGTCCAAGGCTCGCATGGCGCGAGTGCGGAGCCTTTCTGGAGCAGCTCGACAGACTGGCTGTCGGGCGAGCGAACGAAGGCCATATGGCCGTCGCGCGGGGGACGGTTGATGTCGACACCGGCGGCCATCAATCGCTCGCAGGTCGCGTAAATGTCGTCGACGAGAAATGCCAGGTGACCGAACGAGCGTCCCACAGAATACGGTTCGACCGTCTTTCCCTCGTCTGGCCAGTTCCAGGTCAGCTCCAGCAGCGGTGACTTCTCGGCACGGCCACGTGCTTCGTCATCAGGCGCCGCCAGGAATACCAGGGTGAATCGCCCCGTGGTGCTTTCAGCGCGGTTGATTTCTACGAGCCCAAGCTGGTCGCGCCAGAAGGTCAACGCCGCATCAAGATCAGCAACGCGAAGCATCGTGTGAAGAAATTTCATGGGATGTTTCCTTGGCAAGTCTTCGGTGGGGGACGGCAAAATGGGGAGGCGAGTCAGGCTTACGGAGGAGGAAGCCGCCCGATCGAAATGAGCAGCAAGGTGTGTGCAGGTGATCGTACCTGCTGGCTGTCACAGTCGTCCCGCTCGCACTCGCCGTGTTGTCAAAACTATCGCTTCGACGGGTTTCTTCGACGCTTTCGCCACAGCTGGATTATTCCTCCGACCAGCCCTGCGATGACCAACACGACAACGATTCTGGCGATGACGACGTGCTGGTAAATCCAACCCGCTGAAGCGATAACGATACGAAGCCAGGAGGGCAAGAAATTGAGCTCCGCGCCGTGGACCTGATGCAGGAAAATTGCTCCGTCAAAGTCTTTGGAAAGCGACGTGCGCATGCGGCCGGAGGTCTCAAGTCGACTGAATCCTGGATCGGCCCAGACAGCAGGCGCTGACTTCAAGTCGATGAAGAAATCGGAATCCGAGAGGGTTGCAAGCGCACGTTCAACACTGAATCGCGCGTCATCTGGAATTGGCTTAGCCGCCAGCGCCGTGATGACGGCAAGTCCATCGGCAGAGTCGGCTTTCGAGGTATCCATGGCCGCACCGTCGAGCGCGAACACGCCAATCGTATATAGCTGATCACCCAATGCGTTATGCAGGTGCTGGCCCATTGAAGGGATCGAATCGCCTAGCGAGTTGTAGTGAAGGTGACTGTGATGCGCCCACAGCATCATCTTCGGAAAGCTCTCCAAAAGCGCCAAGGCAAGTTTTGCGTTCAGCGCATCGCGGGATCGCTGATATACGGCCATCGACTTGCTGGCAGCCAGCCATTCGCCGCATTGCTGCAGCCGGTAGCGCAGCATTTTCGGGACGAGCCTTAGCGCAGCAACATGCATTTGTGGTCGGCGAGTTCCGACGGCGGTTGCTGCAGAGTCGTTGATCCATTGCTCCAGTTCCGTCAACGCTCGGGGATCTGCTTGGCTGTCCTTGCATTCGAGCGACGGACTCAAGCTCACTGTCCAATCGCGCATTTTTTGATCGCTTACAGCGGGATTCAGAGCGTGAAGGGCGGCGAAAAAAGCAGTCAGACTTTGTTCCGCCGATCCTCCATACGCCCGGGCCATGCCGGGCTGTAGATCGAAGCTGGTCAGATAGATCGGATTCGCACCCGATTGCGGGGCTAGTGCCTCGGCAACGACTGCCTGCATAGAGGCGGTTTGCCAAAGGCCGAACAAAGCCTCCCGTGTGTACAACGGTGCGGGGGCTGCAGGGCTCGCATTTGCATAGACATGCTCCTGCGCGGTCCACGCATCCATAAGCGAGCCCTCCAGCGCCAGCACATCGAATCCCTTCACCTCGTGCAGATAGCGCATTACTCGCTAACGGACCAGCGGCATTTCCTGCGTCACGTGAATCGATTCGCCCAGCGCAACTGCAGTTCGCGAGCCGATCGCTGCATCGAGAAATGTGTAGCTTTCCGCGCTGTAAGAAGAGTCAAGATCGATTGGATGGACCTGCGGAGCGGCCGCGCCTACTTGACCGAAAGCAGCCAAACCAAGAAGGCTGACACCCAGACGAAGGGCCAATGTCCTCGACTCCAACATGAAAAATCCGCCAGTCAATTTTTGTGAATGAAGGGTTGCATGACCCAGAAAACGGCGATGACGCCCGCAACGGCGATACAAGTCGTTGCGATTCCCAACTTGTGTGAGCGCACCCAGCCGCCCAAGCCAAAACTGAAAAGGATCAACACATTTCCAGCGAAGAACAGGTTGGTAAGGGGCTCCTGCTGTGCCTGCACAGGTGCCGGTATCGTGCCGGAGTGCGAAACTTCGATCACCGCGAAAGTTGAGCCCAAGGTGACAATCAGGAAGCACACGCTCGCGCAGACCGCAAGGAGCGCAGCCCCACTGGCGACTCGATGCGTCGCTGGAGCGGTCAGTAGCGACCCATAAAAAGCGAACGCGAAGCCGGCCAGCACTGAACTTACGAATGCAAGCTGCTGATAGCTAGAAATGTGGTCTGTCATGAGTCGACATCGCGTCGTAGTGGATCGATCACGAAATTTTACAACCGAATTCGCGTTCCCTGACGGCACCTTGACGACGTGAAACCCAGGCTGCCTCTTGCGTCGGCAACATCCAATCGCGAATCAGCTCTCGTCTTGAATCATTCAAATGTGCGACTCCACGACAGGTTCCGGCACGGTCGACACCATCAGGGAACCTCCGGCAAGTGCACCCAGGAGTCCCTCAACTCGCCTGGACAAACTCCAGAAAGCACCCTAAGTGGCACCCAGCAGAAGCGCACCAGAAACGACGAGGAATACGAAATAGGTCATGCCAACTTCGGTGTCCACGGCACGCCAGCATCCTGATCCCCCCTGGAGCGAATCCCGACGCAATCCCAATAAGTGACTTGTTTTACCACCCGTCCCGAAGCGATTTAGACCCAGTTGTATGGACCTTGCGCAGAATGCGCGTTCCCTACTTGGAGCGTCCAATGAAAATCCTGATGGTTCTTACTTCGCATGATCGCCTCGGTGACACCGGCAAGAAAACCGGCTTCTGGCTGGAAGAATTCGCCGCACCCTACTACGTGTTCAAGGACGCTGGCGCTGACATCACGCTGGCGTCACCCAAAGGCGGCCAACCACCGCTCGATCCGAAAAGTGACGAACCCGATGCACAGACCGACGCCACTCGCCGCTTTGGTAAAGATGCCGACGCCAGCGCCGCGCTCGCATCGACACGCGTTCTGGCCGATGTCGCGAATGACAATTTCGATGCAGTGTTCTACCCGGGTGGCCACGGCCCGTTGTGGGATCTGGCCAACGACAAGGATTCCATTGGCCTGATCGAATCCACCTACGCCGCGGGCAAGCCGGTCGCGCTCGTCTGTCATGCGCCTGGTGCGCTTAAAAAAACCCGCTCCGCCGATGGCGAGTCGCTGGTGAAGGGCAAGAAAGTTACCGGCTTCACCAACAGTGAGGAATCGGCGGTGGGTCTGACTGACGTAGTGCCATTCCTGCTTGAGGACATGCTCAAGCAGAGTGGCGCCAACTACGAGAAGAAGGACGACTGGGCAGTGAACGTAGTCAGCGATGGAAACCTGATAACGGGTCAGAATCCTGGTTCGTCGGAAGCAGCCGCCGAGGCCCTGTTGGCCTTGCTCAAGCACGCCGAACAGTAATCGCTGACCATTGGAAAGAGAGATCGGCGGGTGTTGCGTCCCCGCCTGCCCACGCACATTGACGGAGCGAACATGTCCAGCATGCACGCCATTGAAATTACCCAGCCCGGCGACGCGGAAGTTCTGAAATTGACCGAGCGGGCCATTCCGCGACCCGGACCGGGCGAAGTATTGATCAAGGTGGCGGCGTCCGGCGTCAACCGGCCTGACGTGTTTCAGCGTAAGGGCAACTACGCGCCGCCGCCCGGCGCTTCCGACCTACCCGGCCTGGAAGTGGCTGGAGAAATACTGGAAGGCAATTTTGGCGCTGAAAACCCTTTCAACCTCAAGCGTGGCGACGCTGTCTGCGCGTTGCTCACCGGTGGCGGCTACGCCGAATACGCCGTCGCGCCACTGCTGCAGTGCCTGCCTGCGCCCAAGGGTTTGACGCTGACCGAAGCGGCCGCGCTACCGGAGAATTACTTCACGGTGTGGAGCAATATTTTTGATCGCGGGGGTCTTGGAAATCGTGTTGATGGCTCGCTGGAATCATTGTTGGTGCAGGGCGGCTCAAGCGGAATCGGCGTCACTGCCATCCAGTTGGCACATACCTTCGGGCATCGTGTGTTCGCCACGGCAGGCAGCGACGAAAAATGCGCGGCTTGCGAAAAACTGGGTGCGCACACCATCAACAATCACGAGCAGGATTTCGTCGAAGAAGTAAAAAGTTGACCGATGGACGCGGCGTCGACGTAATCCTCGACATGGTTGCAGGCGACTACGTGCCTCGTGAGGTCGAACTGCTGGCTGATGATGGCCGACTGGTCTTCATCGCTACCCTCGGCGGAAAAATGGCCGAGATTGACATCTCGCAGGTCATGCGTCGACGGTTGATACTCACCGGATCAACGCTGCGTGCGCGGCCTGTCGCGTTCAAAGCGGATCTGGCCAAAAAGCTGCACGAACACGTTTGGCCGCTGTTGGAATCGGGCAAAGCCAAACCGATCATCTATAAGGTCTTCCCGGCGCGCAATGCGGCCGAAGCACATTCGCTAATGGAGAGCAGCGAGCATATCGGGAAGATCATGCTGGAGTGGTAAACGTTCGAGGCCAAAGAGGCCGAAACACTGCTCTTTCAGGGTTGCGCATCGTGCAACGGGAGAGGGGTAATCGAGCGCACTGCCCTGCACGAATCCCACAGGTTCACTCAACCGCAATCCAGTCTACCGCCAATGTGAATGTGCCTTCGCGCTTGTCCGCTATCAGCAGACCGATTTCACGCACCTGCGATGCGTCCATCGGCGGACCTTGCAAGCGTGAGCCGCGCACCGTTGGCGTCAGCGACAGCAGTGGCAATCGCACTTCGGTCCACTCACCGCGGTTGGTTTCAAACTCTGCGCCATAGGACACCGATATGCCGCGATACCTTGCGTCGGTCGCAAGCCGCAATTGATAACGACGACCGTCACCACGCACACGCAGGACCATCATAGTCACGTCACTCAGATCAAAGTCGCGGCCGACGCTTCGCACCGAGGCGAAGCCGCCGTTATTCGCCAGGGACAACTCCCCGCTGAACTGCAGTTCGCCATTCTCGACCACAGGCTTGCCACTCGAGCGGCCACCCATCACGCCATCGTTCACCGCGATCCAGCGCGGTTCTTCAGGGCCATTGTCGAAGTTCACTAGGGTACGCATTGGCAACTCCGATGACGGTGAGGCAACCGCCGCCAAGGACAAGCAGCAAAGCAAAGCGGCGATGGCAAACGCTTTCGACGACATACCCGCATGGTAGCGCCACCAATATCGAAACTCTTCGGAAGGTTCGCAACTTCTCCCCTTGTCACATCAAGAATCTGGCGCACTTTGACCAACGCACGTGGATCGTAGGGGGCAGCCCTGCTTCGGTAGGCTTTCGACCTCGTTCTCTAAATTGACTCCCACCGAACCGCGTATCGCGCATGCTATGTGTGCGGCACCGCGCGCCATCCCTGGAGACAGACTCATATGCACCCCGACGAGCAAAACCAAGCCCGGAAGCAGGCCGACAAGGAACTGGATGCGCAGCAAGAAGCGCAAGTCCGCGAAAGCCTGAAGGAAGAGTCCGGCAGCGGGTTCGCGCTGTCCGGCGATGAGCATGAAACGGTTGCTGACAAAAGCCCGCCACGCGCGGCCGTGTTGCACGAGATCATCCGCCGTGTGGGGCAAGAGGAGCTGTCGCGAGGAGTCGCCGCTCTGGCTTGGTCTGCGCTGGCCGCAGGCCTGTCAATGGGCTTTTCATTCCTCGCACGGGCCGTGATGCACCGGTATGTGCAGGACTTTTCTGCGGGGTTCCTGATCGAAGGCTTCGGCTACACGTTTGGCTTCATCGCGGTGATTATCGCGCGCCAACAACTGTTCACGGAAAACACGCTGACCGTGGTTTTGCCGGTAATGACTTCGCCGAGTTGGCATCACTTCGGCCGCTTGCTGCGACTGTGGGGCGTCGTGCTGGTCGGCAATCTTCTCGGGGTCACCCTCTTCGCGCTGGGTCTCCTGAAGTTGCAACAGTTCGATGCGGCCACCCAGGCCTCGTTTGTCGACATCGGTCGAGAGCTGATGCACAACACACCGTTCGAGATGTTCAGCAAGGGGGTGCTTGCAGGCTGGATCATCGCGATGATGGTCTGGATGATGGCCGCCACGGAACAATCGCGGCTCGCGATCATCATTATCTGCACCTATCTGATCGCCATCAGCGGCTTCACTCACATCATCGTCGGCTCGGCCGAAGCGATGTACATGGTGTTCGCCGGCGAGATCTCGTTTGCCGACGCGGTGTTCCATTTCGGCCTGCCTACGCTAGCCGGCAACGTGGTCGGTGGCAGCCTGATCTTTGCGTTGATCAGTCACGCCCAAGTACGCAGCGACAGCCAGTAGGTCCCGTAACGTCACACGCAGTGCCTGTTGAAAACTGATCCGGCAGCCAACAGGCGCGTGCCCGCACAAAATTCGGGACCCGAATTGCACCCAGCGCTTGGCGTCCCTCACCCCTCGCGCCGTTGCCGCGACCCGACGGCGCTAACCATCAGCAGCGACAGGATCAGCAGACCCCACTGCGACAGCGAGGGCACGGGTAGGGTCGCCGACACACTGGAGAAGCTGTAGGTGTGGAAGGCGACGCAGCCCGCTGAATCGGTTGCGCGGACGGTGAAGACGAAATTGCCTGTCGAGGTCGGCGTACCGGTCAGCATTCCCGCAGCGGACATCATCAGTCCCGGCGGCAACGTGCCGGAGACCACAATGAACGTATAAGGCGCAGTGCCACCGCTGGCGGTCATCATCTGACTATAGGCGACGCCAACGTTTGCCGCCGGAAGGGTGGCAGGAGTGACGAAGATGGTCGGGCATTGGGTTGCGTTGATGACAATCACGTAAGTCTGGGAGCCGACACACCCGTTGGCATCAGTCGCCTTGACGGTAAATGAAAAACTGCCACTGGTTGAGGGTGCGCCAGCGAGCAACCCTGAAGGGGTAAGCGTCAGTCCTGGCGGCAGCGCCCCTGCAACGACAGTGAAGCTGTACGGTGCGGTGCCGCCGGTAGCGCTGAGTGTCTGGCTATAAGCGACGCCCATGCTGCCGTTCGGCAGAGTGGAAGGCGATAGGGTGATCGCAGGACAGCCAATCGCGCAAAGTGCCGCGTTATTGGTGTCGAGCGTGACGGCGCCATTTCGCGCCAGAACCCGGCCGGACACTGACGCACCGGTGGTCAGGGTAATACTGGTGAGCGCGACAACCGTGCCTGCGAAAGTCGTGGCGGTGCCCAGAGTGGCGGAACTGCCCACCTGCCAGAACACATTGCAGTTCGAGCCGCCATTGATAACCAGCACCCGCGCACCGGATGCCGTGGTCAGCGAGGTACCGATCTGGAAGATGAAGACCGCATTGGCATTGCCCTGCGCGTCCAGCGTCAGCGTTCCCGTCAACTGTGCGACCGAAGTGAAGCAATAGACGCCGGGGGCAAGTGTGAGACCGCCCATGTCGGTCCCGGTCAATGAAGTACCACAGGCCCGGCCGGCCAAGTCGTTGTACGCTGTGGTCAGGTCCGATTGCGCCTGCTGTGCAACCGCGTCCCCCGCGTGCACCGTCCCCACGACCACACCAGGCGGGAAACCGGTGATCGAGCTTGCGCTGCTCGGCCAGATACCCAGATCTCCGGTGACGACCGAACTTCCCGTATTGGTAACCGCGGAGCCCCCCAAGATGGAAAAACTTCCCGCCTGCCCCAGCGACGGCAGTGCTTGGGCAAGAGCCGGCGCTGAAGCGCATAAAAGCGCGGCTACCATCAAGTTTGCGAACATCACCTTTATTAGTTTCACGGCAGTTCCTTATTTGCTCGACGCCGACAAACGGCTGAGTTGGGTATCACCGGTAAGTTCCACCCGATACGAGGCACTGTCTGTGCGGTACCCGACATATAGACGCCTGGATTTAAGTTAATTGCCGGATTTGGGAAACGCGTCACGACATCGCGGCTCTCGAGCGGCTTATAGCGGCTGAGGAAATACGAATCGGCACCAGAGATTCACCCGGGTTGCATTCGGTCCAGCGCCGGGGATGTGTGCGAATGCTTTCCGTACGAAATGGCGCAAGGACCAGCTCCGATCAGCGCGAGAAACTTTCTGTCTTCGCCGTCAAGCCGAAAGGAGACGCAATGGACCAGACATGGGCGACCGACATCCTCTGCGGATGTGACGCCGGAAGAGGTCAATCTTGGGGTCAGAAGCCTGTGGTGACGGGTCCAAGCCTTGGCGCGCGTAACGAGTTCAAGATCTCGCATAGCGTCACGACGCCGGATGGCACCTACTCACCTAAGCAGGCTGTGTCTGTCATTCTTCTGTATACCATCCGCATGGATGGTGCTAGGATGGTACTACCATTTGCTTGTGGATCATCCAATGACTGACCAACGCACGCGCCTGCCCATCGACAGTGAAAAGATCACGATCAATCTCGGCGTCGTGGATCTTGGCCAGATCGACCTGCTGGTCCAGGAAGGTTTCTATTCGAACCGCACCGACCTGATTCGTACGGCAATCCGAAATCAGCTGGTGATCCATGCTGACGTGGTCAGGGAGAGCGTCGCGCGTCGTACCTTGGTGCTCGGCTTGCAGGACTACTCGCGCAGCGACCTCGAAGCCGTGCGCAATGCAGGCCAGCTTTTACGCATACAGGCGCTTGGCCTCGTCCGCATCGCCGCCGATGTTTCGCCCGAGCTTGCGACCGAAACCATCGAGTCGATCGCCGTACTCGGCGTGCTGCAGGCAAGCGCATCGGTGAAGGCCGCTCTTGGCGCCCGAATTCAATAACAGGAATTTCCATGACATCACTCAATCCATCACTGAAACACGCCATGCGTCTGATGCAATCCGGCGATCTACTCGCGGCCACCCGTGCGATCCAGCATGGGCTGGCCACAGGCGGAATGGAAACTTCACGCAGTGACTATCCGTTTGATGCATCGCCCGCACCGGCGTCGAGCATTATCGACGGCGAGTTCTGCGTCGTAGATCACGTCGACACGTCAACTTATCAGTACACAGCGGAGACAGCTACGCCACGTACAGATGGCGTTTTCGAAACACGTCGATTCGTTGGCGACGCCGGAGAAATTGATTACAAACTTTATATTCCTGCAGGCCTCGATACCGTTAACGCACCGCTGTTGCTGATGCTGCACGGCTGCACGCAGTCGCCTGACGATTTCGCGCTAGGCACGCGCATGAACGCACTCGCGAAGGCGCATGGTTATGTCATTGCGTACCCGGAACAATCTTCCGCGCGAAACAGAAATCGCTGCTGGAACTGGTTCCGCACCAGCGACCAGCAACGCGGAGGTGGCGAACCTGCTCTGCTCGCCACACTGACGCGTCAGTTGATCGACACGCACCGTCTCGACAAACGTCGCGTCTTTGTCGCTGGCCTTTCGGCAGGCGGCGCAATGGCCGCCGTACTCGCCGACACGCACCCTGACATCTATGCCGCAATTGGTGTTCACTCGGGTCTGCCGATTGGCCTCGCCAGCGATGTTCCTTCCGCATTCTCGGCGATGCGCAGTGGTGGAAAACGCGGCAGCGCGACTGCGCCGAACAGAGCTTCTCGACCCGTCCCGGCCATCGTATTCCACGGCGACAAGGACACCACCGTGCACCCGACCAACGGCCACGGTGTGATCGCACAGAGCCTCGCCAACGACGGCGTCGACGCCGCAGCATCAAAAAGAGAGAGCATCGAATACGGCATTGCCGCTGGCGGTCGCCAATACACGCGAACCGTGCATCGGTTGGCCGATGGGAGTGTCGCCGCGGAGCACTGGATCGTCGAAGGCGCGGGCCACGCATGGTCAGGCGGCGATGCCGCGGGCAGCTACACCGATCCGAACGGTCCCGATGCTTCCGCGCAGATGTTGCGTTTCTTTTCGGCCTGCGAGACATAAGCGTACGGCGCGGCTCGGGTCGCATTTCCAGTTTCAACGGTCGCGTGCGGAAGCCCCGTCGGTTTGTACCGGGCCAAGCCGCAGCCTGGAGGTGGCTCGGGACACCATGCCTGTTGATGCGTCGGTTTGAGGTAGCCGCGCATTCGGCCAGCCATTAGTCTGCGATTTGGCATATGGCAGTGCCAATTAACGCCGCCGTCACGCAACTGGCCCTTTTTGAAGTCTGATGGGATCGACCGGGCACGGCGCGCGATCTATGATCACAGCGAACTTTCTGGCGGCATGGCGAATGTCAGAAACGATAGTTTAAATGAATGCAGTGAAACCGTACTCTGAACGTAAGCCAAGGTGAGAGGTGTTGGGACGCCTCGATCAACATCGACGTCTCGGCAAACCGGGGTAAGCTCCAGTGGGGATGGTTGTTTTGATTACCTGTCTCCACATCTGGTTTTGCCGATAAATCATCAGGAGAGAGTTCATGAATCTATTGAAAACATTAACAACAGTTTCCATCGCCACGCTGCTTGGCGCATGCATGTCCACGACGCCAACGCGCGTCGTCACCCCACCGCCGCTCGAGCGTGCGCCCGCGGTCGAATACAACGCACCGAGCGCACCGATGTCGCTACATGACCAAGTGCACGATGCTCTGATGAATGGCATGGGTGCTGCAGCGTCGGGGATCGAAGTTCGAGTTGATGGCAATACCGTTTATTTGACGGGGCACGTGGCTTCGGAAGCGGATCATAACCGCGCGCACGACATTGCTCACGGCGTTGCGGGAGTCGGTACTGTCAATCATAGCGGTCTGATGGTGCACTAGCCCGCACGAAGGCACTGGGGAGAGGCGATAACGCGTCGCCTTTTCCCATTTTTTCGCACGTCTATACCAGTGAGATTTAGCTGTGAAGTGCACCAGAGTTTACGGTTTGGTCAAAATGATTTGTTGACGCACGAACGCGTAGAGTTTTTTTGTGGTTGCTTGGATGTCACGGTGTGAGTGCCGAATTCTCCGATCTCTGAACTGCGTAACGAGCAAAGAAGTAGCGACAGGCGTCCAAAAAAATGGCGATTGGCGTTCTAACTTATGAGTTGAGTCCGCCCAAGGTGGCGATCAACAGCTCTGTTATAGAACCGTGGTGGTTTTGACATGGATGCCGAATCATCGCTTCTGCCCGCATCCCGAGGTCGAGCGACGTCAACAACATCCACCACGACACTTTGGAGGTGAGCGCCGGTGAATTTGACAGCGCAAACAGAGTCAGCTCGGCCTCCATCGTGCGGTTTTTGCCGGGTGTTGGCGTCACGTACGTCCGACCTTTGATCCCTTCCATCAATCCGAGGCGCGGTGATGGATAGCAATCGCATGAGAGTACCGGTTCGAAATTTGGCCTAAGATCAACCGGGCGCCATCCGCCTTGGGACGGCCGCACGACCGGAGAAAGAAGATGACGCGACAGATGACAGCAATACTCGGCGGCATGCTCGCCACGGCGCTTGTCTTCGCCCCGGCATGGGCGGCACCGGTGGTCTACACCGGAACCCTGCTAGGTAGTAATGAGGTGCCCCCGACGGCCAGCACGGGAGTCGGCACAGTGGAGACCACCTACGAACCAGCCACCCGCATCATGACGGTCGACGTCAACTTCAGCGGCCTTTCGAGTACGGTAACCGCCGCCCATATTCACTGCTGCGTGGCCAGTCCGGGCATCAACGCCGGCGTGGCGACTCAGACGCCAACCTTCCCGGGCTTCCCGAGCGGCGTGACAGCGGGCGTGTACGCCAACACCTTCGACATGAGCTTGGCCAGTAGTTATAACTCCGCTTTCGTCACCAGTCAGGGCGGCGTGGCGCAGGCGGAAGCTGCCCTGATTGGCGGTATGGGGCGCGGCGGGGCGTACTTCAACGTCCATTCGAACGCATTTCCGGGTGGCGAGATCCGCGCCAACCTTTTCGAAAAGCCAGTGTTCGCCAATGGGTTCGAATCTGCTGTGCAGCCGGTGTGCGGGTGGAACACCACGCTGGGCACGCCGGGCGGATCGCTCAACACGATCGGCCGCTGGAACAACGAGCTTTATCTCGGCGGCAATTTCGGCGGCTTCACGGCAGGTGTCGAACGTGTAGATCTGGGTACCAACGCGATCTCCACATTGGGATCGACTGAAACGACGGACGGGTTTATTGGCGCGTTCGTTCCTTACAACGCCGGAAACGGCGAACGCCTTTACGTGATCGGCGCATTCAATGGCATTCGCTTCGGCGGTGCTGAACTGCCCGATTCGCGCGGCGTCGTAGCCTGGGATGGCACAACCACGACGACTCTACCGGGTTCGCCATATGCCCTGCCGCTGCATTTCGCGCAGACCGGAGCGATCTGGAACAACAAGCTCGTGATCGCCGGCGCCGCCGGTGCTGCTCCGCAAAATGCCCTGCTGACCATATGGGACGGTACGACGTGGACGAAATTCAGCGATGAGTTCGAAGGCGCGGCGGCACCGGTGATCTTCGCGGCCCAAAGTTTTGGCGGCAACCTTTATTTCGCCGGACGTTTCGACAGAATCCGCATGCCCGATGGCAACGGCGGCACAGTGGTCACTGAGTCACGCAATCTGATGGGCTATAACGGCACCGGCTTCTTCTCGGTTGGCGGCGGCGTGGTCCGGCTCAACAATGCGACCGGCTTTGCCATGTCGTTGAAGACCTTCGACGACGGCACCGGCGAGGCGCTGTACATCGGTGGAATGTTCAATCGTTCTGCTGATGGCACGGTGACACTGCCGGGCGTCGCGCGCTGGAACGGCAGCACATTGACCCCGGTCGGGCAAGGCTTTCCGCTTACCCAAGTGCGTAGTCTCGAGGTGTACAACGATGGCACAGGTCCGGCGTTGTTCGCCGCCGGCACATTCACGACAGATAACAACACGGCACCCATCCGTCGCCTCGCCAAACTGGTCGGCAATACTTGGATAGAAGTGGCCGGCGGCACGGGCAGCAATCCTTCTCGCCTGATCGTTTTGCCGGACGGTCGCCTCGCTGTCGGCGGATCGTTCACCGAGGTTGGTGCGGTCGGAACCGTGCCCGGCTCCGGGCCGTCGAACGGACTCGCAATGATGACTTGTCTACCTCGTCCCTGATCAAGATCTGGCTGGTCGCCAGAATTTGCTCAATTGGCAATGACGCGAGCTGGGGATGCCTGTCGACGATCGGCGTCCCACGGCGAAGAGCGACTAATTCGGCATGGACGATCCATCCAGCAATTGACGAGCAACCATGCGTCGCCTGCAGCAGCATGCGGCGGGAGCCACCATGTCACGCACTCCTCTATTCGCGATCCTTCGCCGTGCTGCTGCCCTGGCGCGCCATTCACTGCACACCGACGAGCCAATGGATGAGCTGGGCGAACGGTTTGCCGAACTGCGGGGGGAGAACTCGCGCCGGCGCTTTCTGCGCGGGGTCGGTGGCGGTGCGGCCGCGCTGGCGCTGGGCGGATGTATTGCCCGAATGCCGCAGCTGGCGTCTGCGAAGGATCATGACGAAGTCATCGTTGTCGGCGCAGGCATCGCCGGGCTGACTGCCGCGTGGCGTCTGCGCCAGGCCGGCGTGCCGGTGCGGATCGTCGAAGCCAACAGCCGTATCGGCGGCCGCATGTTCAGCCTGCGCAATCATTTCGGCGATGGCCAGGTGATTGAGCTTGGCGGTGAGTTGATCGACAGCGACCACGTGCGCATACGCGCGTTGGCACAGGAACTCGGCATCGCGCTCGACAATCTGCTGTCGGACGATTCGACGTTGCAGGGCGACGTTTGGTACGCCGAGGGACGCAGCTATTCCGAAGTAGAGATCATGCAGGCATTCGTGCCGCTGGCCGCGGCGATCGAACGCGATCTCGCCACCCTGGGCGACGGCGACATTCTGTGGAACTCGCACCAGAATGCTCAGGCGCTGGATGCGATGACGGTGAGCCAGTGGCTGGGACGCGAAGGTGCGACACGCTGGCTTCGCACATTGATCGAGGTCGCCTACACCACCGAGATCGGGCTGGAGTGCGACCAGCAGTCGGCGCTCAACCTGCTGACTTTTATCGGTACCGAGCGCGACAATTTCAAGATATTCGGCGCCAGCGATGAGCGCTTTCACGTGCGCGGCGGCAATGACCTGATCGTGCAGGCCTTGGGCGGAAAACTCGCCGACGCGATCCAGACCGGTACCGTTCTCGAAGCGTTGCGGCAGGATGCCGATGGGCGCTACGTACTGTCGCTGCGTCGCGGCTCGGCGTCGGAGCAGGTACGCGCGCGCCAGGTGCTGCTCGCCCTGCCCTTCACCACGCTGCGCCAGGTCAAGCTCGACCTGGAACTTCCGCCGCAGAAGCGCCGTGCGATCGAGCGCCTGCGCTATGGCACCAATGCCAAGCTGATGATCGGTTTCAACGAGCGCATCTGGCGTACGCAGCACCAACGCAACGGCAGTGTCTACTGCGACCTGCCATTCCAGACCACGTGGGAAACCACCCGCCAGCAGCCCGGCGCGAGCGGCGTACTCACCAATTTCACCGGCGGCCGCCACGGACTGGAATTGGGCGAAGGCTCGGCCAAGGCGCAGGCCGATCGCGCCGCCACCCAGCTCGACGCGATCTTTCCAGGCATCGCCGCGGCGCGCGGCGGCGCGCGCGAAGTGCGTATGCATTGGCCGTCGCAACCGTGGGTGCAAGGAAGCTATGCCGTGCTGACGCCGGGCGACTGGACCAGCCTGCGTGGTGCGATGGGTGAAACCGTCGGACGACTGTATTTCGCCGGCGAGCACTGCGCGCTCGATACGCAGGGCTTCATGGAAGGCGGCTGCGAGTCGGGCGAAACTGCTGCCGCGCAGATCATTCAGGCACGCGGCGGGCTCGCACTCCGGTCGAGCGCCACCAGCCGGTACGCGTTCGCCTGAGTTCCTTGCTGTTTGGCGGTCTCCCGAATTTCAGAAGCCTGACAGGCGCCACGTCGATCGCTCGAAACTGCGCTGCGTTCAGGCCGGCGAGGCTATGGTCACCCAAGGCTTAAACGGAGACCCACCATGAAGATCACGATATTCAAGCGAGTCGCCCTCGCGGTCGCGCTCGGTACGTTTGCCTTGGCGACCCCTGCGGTCTTTGCTGGCGATCAAGGCAAGGGCCACGGCAAGCATCAAGACAAGGCGGCGAAAGACTACCGAAAGGCCGTGAACAAGGCGCAGAAAGAAGATCAGAAGGCCTACCGCCGCTGGGCCAAGGGGCAGAACATCCCGCGTGAATACGTGGTCGAGCGGTACTACGTTCGCGACTATCGCGTCAACGACCTCGCCCAACCGCCGTCCGGTTACATGTGGGTGCGCCCGTACCCGGAGGACAACACCTACTACATGGTCCAGCTCGCCAGTGGCCTGATCTCGCAGATCTTTGGTCGCTGAGTAGGTACCAACGTGCGTTATTCGAAGCCCTGCGAAAGTGGGGTTTTTGTTTGTCAGACCAGGGCAATTCGTTCGTGTATACGTCGACACCATTCTCGCGCTTGGGGCGCTGCGGCCAAAGCCGGTCACGGACTTCACAAATCCAACGACTAGCGCAAAGGCGACTCCCGGTGAATCAGCGCCGGCGCGGAGGGAAATCTGACATGGTGACCTGGACCGGACATCTTCCGACGCTCGCCTCCATTACCAATTAGGAAATCAAAATTACGATGGGTGACCAACAATAAGGTCATCGCGACGCCGCTGCCGTTTGAGTTCATCCTGCACGCCTTGCACGCCAAGGGAGGATTTCCGTTGCCCCGTTCGATGCCATCACTGGCCTGAGATCGCAGGCTAATCAGCCTTGACTGACTCAAACGGAGTAGCACGGCCGGCTGGCTGTCAACGGCGGAGCGGTGACGTCCACGGACGTGGGACTGCAGCCCCAGAGCACAAAGGCAGGACCCAATCAGAACCGGCGTCACCGAATGTGGTAAAAATCACGCCCTCGGGGAACTCGGGAAATCTTCCATGGCTGCTGCAGTAACGCCCTCCGCGTCAGCCACCAACGTGCTGGCCACTATCGCTACCTCACCATCGCTGCCGCCTCGGGTGCGCCGCATCCTGGACCTGCTATTGGTCCAGATGTCACGCGACCTCGCCGGGCGCATCAACCGGATGCTTGGGGAGGTGGAGCAGCAGTTGTTCCATCAGGCCGAGCGCGCCCCGTCCAACGACATGCAGTCCCTGCACTTCGGTAACTTGAGTGCATTGAAGGAAAACCGCGATCGCCTGCTGCCACGTTTCGTGGCCTTGTTGGAACACGAGGTCGCAAGCATACGAGAGCCGAGGCTTGAAGCGACTGCTTCCCCTGCGAAGCAGAGGGAACGCCAGACGCTGACCTTGGTGGAAGATGCCGACATGGACCAGGACGTGGTGCTGCGGGAGATTTCCCAACGCCACGAAACCCGCGCCCACACCGGGCTACATCTGCTGGGGCAGCGCTTTGGCGTGCTCGCAGGCAGCAGTGCGCTGGATGTCAGCCGGTTACCTGTGGGGCCGCAGGTGCTGTGCCAAGTGCTGCGCACGGCCACGCCAGTGTTGGAGGTCAACTTGAACACGCAGTTGTTGCTGTACAAGGCCTTCGACCTGAAAGTTATGGACGAATACGCGAGCTGGGTGGAGGTGGTCAACCAACTCCTGTCGCAGCAGGGCGTGCTGCCGGGACTGGTGTTTGCACCCCAGCGGGCTCGCGAAAAGGTGACCGCAGCCGCTCGCCGGCAGCAGAAAGGTGAGTTGGGATCCGACGACGCGCGACCCATGACCGGTTGGCAAGGTCAGGCATCTGGCGCGCGGTGGCCGACCTCGCGCACGGCCACACGACAGACGGGCGGAGGCGATGGCGCGGAAGCTGGCAACGCCATGGACCCCGTGCAAGCTCCTGGCGGCGGCAATGGTGGCAATGGCGCTGATCAAGCTGGATTGGAGTTCGGGTCCTTGCAACAGCTCCTGCGTGGGCGCCGCGAACACAATCGCCGCAGTGGCGATCGGGTTACAAGCCCTAGCCAGGGAGCGGCCAAAAGTAGCACCGCGATAGAACTGTCCACCGCCGACGTGCTGACCAACCTGCGCACGCTGCAAGCCCTTCCGGTGTCGCGATCTGCGGGCCAGAAGCGCCGCAGCATGTCGGATGTGCAGGACAGCATGCTGCGACAGGCCCGCCTGGAACGGGGCCCAGACGCGATGCTGGTGCAGGACGACTCGGACACCTTCGAACTGCTCGGCATGCTCTATGACGAAATCGAACGCGAGGTGCATGCCGATGCTCCTGCGGGGGAACTGCTGGTGCGGCTGCAGGTTCCCATGGCCCAGGCGGCGCTGCAGGACCGTGGGTTTTTCTTGCGCGACCAGCATCCGGCGCGCGACCTGCTCAATTCGGTCGCCGAGTCAGGCGCCAGATGGCTGGGCAACGAGGACACCGATCCGGTACTGATGCGGAAGCTGCAGGATGCCGTCGACCGGGTCGTGGCCGAATACCAAGGCGACGAGCAGATTTTCGAAACCGTCAACAACGAGGTCCAGGCTCACTTCAAGGCGATGGCGCATAAGGCCGAACTGACCGAGCGCCGGCACGTCGAGGCCGCTAGGGGAAAGGACCGGCTGGAAGTCGCCAAGCGGCGCGCCGAAGACACCATTCAGGCAGCGCTGGTCGACAAGCAGGCACCCAAGTTCGTCCAGGCGTTGCTCAGTCAGGCCTGGGCCGACGTGCTGACCATGAACCTGCTGCGCAATGGCGAGGAAGCGAAGGAATGGCGTGATTCGGTCGAGCTGACCGAACGCATCGCACTGATCACGTGCACGCGCGCCGAGGCTGCGCTGGAACGCGACGACGCGCTGACCAGCAGAATCGAACAGTCCCTCGCGCAGGTGGGTTATCACAAGGACGAATCAGAGGCCATCGCGCGCCGCCTCTCCAATGCCGGCGGGGAAGATGAGACCACGTCGCGCACCGAACTTGCCGCAAGGCTGAAGAATCGTCAGCGTCCGGGCGAGCAGGCGGCACAGCAGAAAAAAGCAGCCCCGCAGCCACGAACGACTGAGGAACAGGAGTGCCATGCCTATCTGCTCACCCTGCCGTTCGGCTCGTGGTTCGAATTCGTGATCAACCAGCAGGGCGAGACCCGGCGCCAAAGAATGTCGTGGTTCAGTCCGGTGACCGACAACGCGCTTTTCGTCAACCAGCGGGGACAGCGCACCGGCGAGCAATCGTTGGACAGCCTGGCTCGCCTGATGGCGCGCGAACAGGTGCGCGTGGTCACCGACGACAAAGACCGGCTCATTGATCGTGCCTGGCAGGCAACGATCAAGGCGCTTCGCAGTTTCACTGGCAACGGTGCGCAGGGAGTGCCGGCATGATGAATGAGACCCGGCGGGCTCAGCGACGCGACGCGCACGAAGCGGTCTCGGTTATCGACACCATGACCGACATGACGGTCGGGCGAGTCGCCAACGTTTCCGAATCGGGCATGTTGCTGGTGGTTAACGCCGCGCTGCAAGAGGATGCCCTCTACCAGCTGCGCTTCGACCTGATCGATGCGGCTGGACGGGCTACGCCGGTGGAAGTTGGGGCACACCTGCTGTGGATAGGCAGCGCCAATACACCGGGGCAAAGCTGGGCAGGCCTGCGATTCCTGACCATTGGTGACGCTCATTCGGCCGCACTGCGCAGCTGGATCGAGAGCGCGCCGCAACCAGGTTAGGACGCGGCGAACGGCAAATTGCGTTAAATTCTGACCACTTGGAATAAGTGAGCGCGATGAATGCCGAACCGGCATCTACGCGCCGAAACTATCCGCCCTATCGCTGCCGCGCCAGACCTCGCAGCACGGTACGCGGAACACATTTCGACCATGACTAATCGTGACGAGCCAGCACTGGGGCGCCATGTTTCGCGTGGCGGTATCGCCGCCTATCGACGCCGTCGGCCGGTGCAGATTTATTCCGCGTAGTCTTAACACCGGCGCGCTAGCACTGCGTTTCTGCGCTGGCAGGACGACGCAAGGATGGCCGATACTGGCCGTCTTTTTTCACGTCAGGAATCCCTATGAAGGCCTTGGCCGCTGCCCTTCTCGTGCTGATGTCGGCGACTCCTCTCGCAACCGTTGCACAGACCCCGGACGTACAGCCGCAGGACCAGGCAGCTTTCAACACCTGCTTGCGCGCATTGAGCCCGGCCGCGGCTGCGCTCGGCATTACCGCAAGCACCTTCAATTCCCAAGCCAGTACTCTCGTTCCCGAAATGGGCGTGCTTGAACTGCTTGATGCGCAACCGGAATTCACTACGCCGATCTGGGATTACCTTGCCGCATTGGTCGACACCCGGCGCATACGTGATGGACAGGCGATGCTCGCAGCGCATCGCCCGCTGCTCGCCCGCGTGGCAACGCAGTACGGCGTGGATGCGGAAACCGTTGTGGCGGTGTGGGGAGTGGAAAGTGACTACGGCAAGACCTTCGGAAAGCGGCCGTTGCTGCAGTCGTTAGGCACATTGTCTTGTTTTGGCCGACGCCAGCAATTCTTCCGCGGCGAATTCTTCGCCACGCTCAAACTGTTGCAATCCGGTGATCTCAAATCAGACGGCCTGACCGGTTCGTGGGCCGGCGCCTTCGGCCACACCCAGTTCATGCCCACTACCTACCAGCGCATCGCGGTGGACGGCGACGGCGACGGGCGTCGCGACCTGGTCGGCAGCATTCCCGATGCCTTGGCCTCCACCGCGAATTACCTGAAGAAAGCGGGCTGGCGTAGCGGCGAACCATGGGGCTACGAAGTGAAGTTGCCGACGGGTTTCGATGCCGCGCTCGCTGGCCGGCGCGACACGCGCCCGCTAAACGACTGGATTTCGCGGGGAGTGAAACGGATCGACGGCACGCCGATCACCCCTTCCGACCGGCAGGCCGGGGTGCTGCTGCCGGCAGGAATCGCCGGGCCGGCCTTCATCGTGTTCCGCAACTTCGACGCCATTTTTTCCTACAACGCCGCTGAGAGCTACTCGCTGGCCATCGCCACCCTTTCCGATCGGCTGCGCGGCGGCGGTCCGCTGGTAGCGAAGTGGCCGACCGATAATCCAGGCCTGGGCCGTGACGAACGCAAGGCGCTGCAGAACCTGCTGCTTGCACGCGGCCACGACATTGGGGAAGTAGACGGCATGATCGGCACCATGACCCGCCGCGCCATCGTGCTCGAACAGCAACGCCTCGGCATGCAGCCACAGGACGGACGCGCTGGACAGAAGATCCTGCAGGCGCTTCAGCGTGAGGCGCCTGCATCGACTGGCACGCCGCGCACTTCCGACTAATAGTGTGATGATCAAGCTTGCTGCTCCAACCGGCAGCTGCAATCGACGATGTCCAGATCGCGAGGAAAGTGCACTGTGACCTTCACTTCGGTCGACGAGGGGGCAAGGATTGGGCGTGCTACGCACCACGCGCTAAACAGTGCGATTCCAAGTTAGGGGAACTCGCCACGCCCCATTGTTGGTGAATTTTTCATGGTTGTTGAAGGCAGGCTGTGGGCGCACACTCAGCAGATGCGGAACCTCACCACTATCCCCGAACGTCGCCCCGTCGTGAGCATTGGGTTTAAGGTCGTGTCAGCCATCGTACTTGTCGTCTTATGCGCGATTCCGCGGTCAAATTCTGTTGCCGGGGTTGGAGTTCCGGCGGTCGACTTCCACGTCATCAGTGCAGGCGGCCGATCCCTGCAGAACAGTTGCTTTCGCTTGTCCGGTACCGTCGGCCAGGTTGCACCCGGCTTTTCAAGCAACGCCACAAATTCGGTATTCGCCGGGTTCTGGGCCGCGGCAATCCCAACGGAAATGGATGCCATTTTCTTCAACGGTTTCGAGGGCTGCTGACCATGACGCGCATGAAACACCCGATACTCGTCGCACTCTTCGCATGCGCTCTGCTGATGGCTGCATCAACTAATCTGCAAGCCGCGCCCCAAACTACGGCGTTCACCTATCAAGGTCAGCTTAATGCGGGTGGCGCGCTGCCCAGCGGGCAGACTTATCAATTCACTTTCACCTTGTACGATGCCGCTACCGCCGGCACTGTGGTCGGCTCGCCGATCCAGCAAGCAATCCTGGTGGGCAATGGTGGGCTGTTCACGACCGATCTTGATTTCGGCCAGATCTTCAACTCTCAGCAATATTGGCTCGAAATCAAGGTCGGCACGACCATCGCCAATCAGCAGCCGCTCGCGGCGCGTCAGCCGATAGGTACTACGCCGGTGGCGCAGTTCGCGATGTATTCCAAACCCCGTGAATTCGCGGACTTCTTTGCCATCATGCCGCCGGACAACGCAGGGACGGTTGCGCCGGGTGGTGACGTGCAGTTCCCACGGAATGGTCCCTCGTCCGGGAGCATTGGCCGCGTGGGGTTCGGACAATTCATTTTGCCGTCGAACGGCGCGTATCAGATCATGTTCCAGGTAAGCGTTAACGAGCCGGGACAATTGGTGATTACGCTAAACGGTGTTGATCTTCCCACCACGGTGACCGGGCGTTCGGGCGGTACCAGTCAAGTCGTCGGTTTGGCGATAGTCCAAAATACTCAAGCTAATTCGATACTGTCGATACGCAATCCTGCCGGCAATTCTCTTGCGCTGACCATCTCACCGATTGCAGGCGGAAATAGACCGGTTTCCGCCCATCTGGTGATCACCAAACTGGACTGAATCGATCATTCCTGAGTGGCAGTTTTGGGTGCGCGCGTGTTCCAGCCACGGCATGCGGCCCAGCGTGGAATGTTTAGCCCAGACTTCGTGCCAAAGTGGTGCCGTGTGAAGCTGGACTCGCCTCAGACGCAAACTACCAAGTTGACATCGCACTGCCGTGCCTAACGCTTCGCCCGACGGCCCGCGAGATCAGCTAGGTGGTCAAGTCGCCATCAGGAAAATTGTCGTCATTGGCGGATGGCCGGATCAAGCCATCCAGCGAAAGGCGTTCGTGGATTTTGAGCTTTCTCATTTCGCTCATCATTCGGCTGTGATGGGAACGAAGAAGTCGCGCTTCGGATAGCTGTTGTTTGTAGTCGTCGCAGCCGACATTGTCGGTACGTCCCTGCACTTCAAGTTTGAGCGTTGCGTCTTGTTGAAGGAAGGCCAGAACACGTTGCAACACGCCGTCCGATTGCGCCTTCAGGCTTGCCTTGTTGAAATCAAACAGAACGCCGTAGACGGCAACGTGGCAACTCTTGGTGAACGGTTTGGCGAGGTCATTGCTGGCGCCGACGTCGGCCACCTTGATAGAGGCGCCTCGCTCAAAATATTCTTAACTCGTGTCGTCCTGGATGCGATGCACACGTTTTCGATACGCACGAACATTGTCGCCGTGTACGCGCGACTCCCGCGTGCCCTTGATCTCATCGACCTTGTGGTCCGTGCCCGTCACAGGCTTGGCGACGACCGCCGTTTCGTGTTCGAAGTCGTGCGATTTGTCGGTATTTCGGTAGTACCGGTACAAGGCCCAGTACAGGCCGGCGGCGCCGGCCGGTCCGAGCATGAGTATGGCAAGTCCGCCGTCGTCGCTCATGCCGAGCTCCCCACGATAAACAGTGCGATGGTTTCGAGAAAGGTGCCGACCGTGAGCGCCGCCAAGATCAACTTCCACTGCTGCACCGGCACGCTACCCATGGTTTCGCCAGTGCGACCGTTGACCGCGATGTAGTGCAGCATGCCGCCCTTGGGGCCCGGCTGGTGGTACGAGTAGAGCCAGACCGGAAGATACATCGATACCCAGCGCGTGCCGTGTACGCTGAGGCGTTCGCGTTCCCAGCGAACGCCACGATCGTATTGGCCTACAGATTTTTCGACTTGCGCGCGGGCGATGGAGAGCAGCTCGTCTTCCAGTCGAGGTCGAAGTGATTCGACGCCCTGGTCACGCTTCTCCGAGGTGATGCCCGCCAAGTAGGACGCATTCCATTTCACCGCGTTCTTGGTGTCGAACGGCAGTATCGTGTTGATGATGTTATTGGTGTTTGTGTGGATGTCCAAGTTGCCGCGCGTGCTGGAGGATTCCATCGGCAGGTCGTCCACGGTGAAGTCCACGTGCCGCTCGACGTCATAAACGTCGGCGTCGTAGTAGGTTTTCTTGTCGCTCGTGTATTGACGCGTTTCGATCTCGGCCTGACCGGAAACATCAACGCTCGAGTTGCCATCGACGATCATGTACGGAAGGTAGACCGCAACGACATTTTCGGGGGTGAACTGTTCCTTGAACTCCTTCAGCGCGAACAAGCGTCGCTTATCGACGAACTGGCGTATGCGCGCAATCGCATCGTCCTTCTTGATGTGAAAGGGAAGCACAGCATCGGGCACCGCGCCGTTCGGTATCTGCTCGTTGACGCCGAAGACGTGCCGGCACCAGTGACAACGCGCGGTCATTGCGTTTTCGGTATTGACCGTCACCTCGGCGCCGCAGGCCGGGCACTTGAACGTCATCAAGCTGGCGGCGTCCGCCTCGATGTCACGCGCACCGGACGCGATGACGGTGCCCGTCAGTTGGTCGATGCCCAGGCCGAGTCCGAATTCTTCCTCAACTCGCTCGGCATGCCATTCATTGCGGCAGTAGAGACAGATAAGCTCGTCGGTGCCAGGTCGCTGCCGAATGTCGGTCGAACCACATTTTGGACAGCGGTTCAGGCCGTCTTTCAGCTCGTCGGATGCTGTGTCGAGAGCGACCGGATCGGGCGCCAGCACTTCATCGCGAATGGGCTTGGGTAGCGTGGCCGGGTCGATCGGAAAACTGCCGGATGCCGGCGGCACGTCTTGCGGCGACCCAGGGCCGGTGGGCGGCGCTGGGTTATTGGGATTCGACATGGTGCTCGCGCCTTTTACGAATTACAGACCCAGCGCTTTGGTTTTTGCCGCGTCGTAATCGGCTTGCGTGATCAAGCCTTGATCGAGCATGTCCTTGGCCCTTTTCAGTTTGGCGACCGGGTCGTCTGCTACCGGCGCGGCTGGTGCAACGGGCTGCTGAAGGCTGCCGATGCCGCCGAGCATTCCGGAAGCCATACCGAGGCCCACGATGCCTGCCGAACCGCCGTTCTCGCCCGCCGACTGCATGCCCGCAGCAACACTGGCCTGCAAATTGGAATTTCCCCTCGCGCCCGCCAGCGCATCGGCGCGCTGCACGGTCTTGAGCAATTCGCGCGTGTTCGCATCGTATTCGATGGAAATGATGGCGGTCTTGACGATGGCCAAGCCGCGATCCGATTTCCATTGATAGGCACTCTCCACCGCCTCGGAAAGGCTCTTCGCAAACCCGACCGAGTCCTGCTGCAGCTTCGTGATGCGATTACCCTTGCTGGGATCGTTCGAGTAAAGACTGAAGGCTGGCGCAAGCGAACCCACCACTTCATTGAAGAGCTGGCTTGCGGCGGCGTTGTCGATGTCAGTGAAATCAAAAACCTGGCCGGGCTGGAGATACGAGGCCGGCACGAAGTGTTTCACGAACAGAATCGGATCGACGATTTTCATCGTGTAGGAACCGCGCGTCACTGCGCCAACCTGGGTATTGAGGAACGCGTCATCCCAATAGATTTCAGATTGGGTGCCGAAGCGATTGTCTGGCAGTTCCTTCAGCGAGACGAAAAACGCAGCCTGCTGCGAACCGGGCTGGCCGCCGAACTTGAAACGCTCCCAGCTCTGCATGATCAGCGAATCGACCAGACCGTCACCCGCGAAGATCGATTTTGAATTGATGTCGTCTGATCGCCATTCGTAGCCGCCCGCTTGCGCAGCAAACCCTGTGATCGCGCCATCCTGGAACAACAGTAGCCCATAACCTTCCGGGACGACGATTTTCGAACCGTTGGTGATGATATTCGAGGAACCCCTAGTATTCGAACCACGACCCGCATTGGTGCCGTGCGGTACAGCGGCGAACAGCGCAGCCGTCGCCGGTAAACCATCCGGCACCGTATAAAAGTCCTTCCACTGGTCAGCAAGCACACCACCAACCGACCCCGACACCGCCTGAAAAAGACCCATGAGATTTCTCCGTGATTCCTAGCCGGGCACCGTGCCCAACATTCCGGCGAACTATACATTCCCAAGCGAGCGATACGGCACTGTAGAACCGAGCAGCCGACGTTCGGGCAATCCAAGGCTTGCATCGATATCGCCCCACACTATTTCAAATGAAGGTTGATTGCCGCAGGGGTCGCCACCACATCGTGGTGGCCCATCCAACGTTTGGAGATCATCATGTCTACGGTCCTCATCACCGGTACCAATCGCGGTATCGGTCTCGCACTTGCGAAGCGCTACGCGTCACGCGGTGACGACGTGATTGGTGTTTGCCGCGAAGGTAGCGAAGAACTCACTGCAACCGGCGCACGTGTCGAAGCGGGCGTTGACGTCACCGACGGTCCCGCACTCGCAGAACTGGCGAAGTGTCTTGGCGATACTCGCATCGACGTACTGGTATGCAACGCAGGCATCCTCTCGAAGGAATCCTTCGGCGACATCGACGAGGATGGCTTCGAGAGGATGCGCAAGCAGTTCGAAGTGAATTCGCTCGGGCCCCTGCGCATCGTACAGGCCTTGTCCGCGCAACTCGCCGAACGCGCGAAAGTCGGCATCGTCACCAGCCGCATGGGTTCGGTTTCCGACAACGATTCGGGCGGCTACTACGGCTACCGGGCTTCCAAGGCGGCCGTGAATGCGATCGGAAAATCCCTGGCGCTGGACCTGAAAGACCGTGGCATCGCTGTCATCCTGCTGCACCCTGGATTCGTACAAACCGAGATGGTTGGCGGTGGCGGAGACATCAGTCCCGACGCAGCTGCCGCGCAGCTGGTCGAACGCCTTGATGAGCTGACGCTTGCGCAGACCGGCACCTTTCGACACGCCAAGGGTCCGGCACTTAGTTGGTAGTAAAAAGTAGAAGACCAATCCGTTCGTCTGTGCCGACGACTGCAGCAAGCGCTCCACATCTCAAGGCATCCGATGTTGGAAAACAGACAGTGAGCAATTGAGCGAAACGTCGGACTTGTCGGGCACGCTAATTCGCCCGTTGCTCCGTGCTATGACCTAACAATGTAGGTGCGCGATCGAACCCATCCTGGAAAATGTGCGAAGGAACGTTGAGTTGCGCGTTCTGCGTACAGACGCGGCAACTCGCGGGATTACCCAACGTCTCAATCGTACAGGTAGGTGATACGGCCGGATTGACGAATGCTGTCTTACAGTTCGAGGTTCCGGGAATGCAAATTTCACAACAGCCGAACGCGTCGCAACCGGGTTTGGTCACGGGCAAGGAGAAGTCGATGCAAGCCTGTGGCTGGAGGCAGGCGCTCGGATTGAAAAACGCCGGTTCAAGGTCTGCAGGACACGGGCCGTTGATCATGCAGCAAGCATGGATGGCACACTGATCGTTTCCCGATCCGGAGTCGAGATCGAACCAGGTATCCAGCCTGCGGGGCGTATTCGCATCGTCACCAGGAACGCCCGAAAGGAAGCTCGACTCATCGTTATCTTCAGGCAACTTGCAGTACGGGTCTGCCATGTCGATCAATCCGTTGCCGTTGTTATCAATGCCATCGGCGCATTGAGTCTGCGCATCCGCGAGAGCAAAGGGCGCTAACAGCAGCACGATAAACAAAAATCCGCGTAGGAAGCGCATAGGATTTCTTCCAAAGTTAAGCCGCGCGATTCGAAGGCGTGATCGCCGCCACGCCCCCGCCGAAAAGCAATTCAAAGTATACATCGGCGTGGCCAAGGGCCCGACCACTTCGGCGCGCTTCGAAATTACCGGAATTCGCTGCCGCGGAGGCGAGGGTTGCGAATCGACGGCCGTTCCCGCACCCGAAACACCATATCCCCGATTCAAAGACCTCTGGCATCACAAACTACGTTGAATTCGCATCGCCGCACGCGTACGCAGCGATCCACCCAGCGGGAAACTAGCAGCCTTGCCACGCCTCCATCGCCAATTCGTACGAGCGGACGCGGGCGTCATGATCGAAGATGTTTGCAGTGAGTATCAATTCGTCAGGACAATGTTGCTGCACGAATTTTCGCATCTTCTCCCGCACGCTAGCCGCTGAACCCACGGCGGTGCATGCAAGCGCGGCATCCACGCCAGCGCGCTCGACGGCATTGCAGTAGGCGTCGAAGGCTTGCGCCGAATCCAGCGGCGGCGGAACCAGTCCGGGGCGACCGCGACGCAAGTTGACGAAGGCTTGCTGCTGCGTTGTGAACAACCTTGCGGCTTCCCGATCGGTGTCGGCGGCGACGACGTTCAACGCGAGCATCACGTGGGGCTGTTGCAGGTAACGCGACGGTCGAAAGTCTCGGCGATACAGCGTCAACGCCTGTTCCAGCATGGCCGGCGCAAAGTGAGACGCGAATGCATAACGCAGGCCCAGCATTGCCGCAAGTTGTGCGCCGAACAAGCTCGAACCAAGTATCCACGGCTCTACCTCGACACCCGCACCCGGCACCGCTTGGACCAGTTGTCCATCCTCGACAGGCTCAAAGTAGCCGAGAAGTTCAACCACGTCAGCGGGAAATTCTTCCGCACCTTGGTAGTAGCGACGCAGCGCAAGCGCGGCGGGCTGGTCGGAGCCAGGTGCGCGACCCAGACCCATATCGATGCGCCCCGGATAGAGCGAACCCAGAGTGCCGAACTGTTCGGCAACTTGCAGCGGCGCGTGGTTGGGCAACATGACCCCGCCCGACCCAACACGAATCGTCTTAGTGCCACCGGCCACATGACCGATCAACACCGCCGTCGCCGCACTGGCGATGCCCGGCATGTTGTGGTGCTCGGCCAACCAGAACCGCTGATAACCTAATCGCTCGGCGTGTCGCGCCAGTTCCAGAGTGTTGGCAAAGGTTTTCGCTGGCGTGCTGCCGACGGTTACGGGCGCGAGGTCGAGAACGGATAAGGGGAGCATGGTGGCAACTTACGTAAGCGGACGCTCCTAGATGGGGCCCGATGCCTGGATCAAAATGGTTTTGAAGGACTCGTTCAGCTGCACGAAAATCGCTCTTCGTCATTCCTGCGTAGGCACACTGCTGTCCGGAATGTTTTCGTGCGATGGGTCGCAGCTGTTGCTGCGCATCGTATTCACAGCTCTTGCGGTGCGGGCGACTTCAAATTCGCGCTGAGAAATGACCCTTCAATCTCGTCATTCCCGCGAAAGCGGAGGCGCTTTTCAACAGCCAGAGGCTGTTCAATCCATTTTCATGTTCAGCAAGTCATTGAATCTACAGAGAAATCAAAATGGATACCCGCTTGACCAGCCATTCGGCTGTTGAAAGACGCGAGGATGACGACGAATTTTTATGGCTGCCGAACCATACGGACCAAAACGTTCCGGACAGCAGTGTACGTAGGCAGGAATCCATTTTGAGCTTCGGCAAGCCAAGGCAAGAGCAGCAGAATCACATTGGATTCCTGCGTACGCAGGAATGACGAATAAGTTCGGGTGCGCACAGCAACGCCTCGTACAATAAAACGTAGTTGCGATAACCGCAGCGTTAGTCGGCCTTCATCGCGGCAGGCACCACCCGAAACTCGCCCCCGCTATCGGTAGCCAAGCTGACGAAATAGATAGCAGCCCACGCGGCAGCAAACCCCGGGATGATTTCGTAAACCCCTGCCCCACCCATGAACCTCGCGTCCCAGCCCAACGCGATCCACGCCACTACGGTCAGCGCGCCGACTACCAAGCCGGCAACCGCTCCGGTTCCGGTCATTCGCTTCCAGATCAGTGCCAGAACAATCAACGGGCCGAAGGCTGCGCCGAATCCGGCCCAGGCGTGGCTGACCAGGCCCAGCACTTTGGATGTTGGATCCCATGCGATGACGGCGGCGACCACGCCGACCAGCAACACGCAGACGCGACCGACCATCACAGCTTCCTTTTCACTCGCTTGCTTGCGCAGGAACAACCGATAAAAATCCTCGGTCAACGACGACGACGCCACCAGCAACTGGCTGGAAATGGTGCTCATCACTGCCGCCAGCAGTGCGGCGAACAGAAAGCCGGTCACCAGCGGGTGGAACAGCAGTTCGGCCAGCACGATGAAAATCGTCTCGGGGTCTGCAACCACGATGCCGTTTCGTACCGCGTAAGCACGCCCGAAGATGCCCAAGCTGACCGCTCCGATCAGCGAAATCACCATCCAGGACATGCCGATGTTGCGCGCTTTGGGCACTTCGCTTAGCGAGCGTATCGCCATGAATCTCACGATGATGTGCGGCTGTCCGAAATAACCCAGGCCCCACGCCACTGCAGACAGAAAGCCGACGATCGATAGCCCGGAAAACCAGGAAAGATAGTCTGGGCCCACCGTTGCGAGTGTGGCTGACGCCTGCGCCAAGCCGCCGCCACCCGCGCCGTAAAGCACCACCAAAGGCATGACGATGAGGGCAACCATCATGATCACGCCCTGGACGAAATCGGTAAGGCTGACCGCCAGAAAACCGCCGATCACCGTGTAGACAAGCACAACCGCCAGCGTCAGCGTCACGCCCGTCGCGTAGATACTGAGCGGGCTTCCTTGCAGCACCGAGCTGAAAGCGCTTTCGGCCAGCTTCCCGCCCGCCACGAGTCCCGACCCGGTATAAACGGAAAAGAACACCACCACGATCACCGCAGAAACCACGCGCAATGCCATCGCTCTGCTTGGAAACCGGTTGGCAAGGAACTGTGGAATGGTCAGGCTGTTGTCGTAGCGCTCGGTCTGCTCACGCAGGCGCGGCGCGACAACGATCCAGTTCACCAATGCGCCGATGGTCAGGCCGATACCGATCCAGGCGGACACCAGACCACTGACAAACAGAGCCCCCGGCAAACCCAGCAGCAGCCAGCCACTCATGTCGGCCGCGCCGGCGGACAAGGCCGCCACAGCGGGTGAAAGCTTGCGCCCACCCAGGATGTATTCCTCAGACGATGCGGTCGAGTTGCGGTAGGCATAGAAACCGATCCCGAGCATCAACGCGAAATACAGCCCCAAACTGATCCAGATGCCGATTGCCATAAAACCCCACTTTCGAGTGCGACAGGTTTACCGCACAGCGCTCCAGTCAATCACATCGGGTGTCGCGCGGGCAAATTGCTCCAACATGCGGCCTTTTTTTGGAACACCTTCTTCAAATCCGTGCAGTTGTGAAAAGCGCGCGGAGACCGTTCCTCGCACTCGCTCCAGGTTGCCTGTAAACAAAGAATGCGACGGGACAGCATGCTAACGTTGCGTGGCAATGGGGCAACGAGCAGGCACGTCACGCGTTGATGAGACAGTGATTTCGTCCGGACACAGACGTGCACGATCAAGTAGGTCTTCCAGAAGGCGAATCTTGTGAGCAGCATGCAGCGGATCCGAGACGCGTTTGAGCGAATGCAGCACGTCTTCGCAAAACGGCCGGCAGTGGCGCACGCGACGGCGACAATGCGCGCCCGCGTCATTGACGGCCTGCGATGCGAGGCCCGTGAGGACGACTGGCTGCTTTCGCTGGATATGCCTGTTGAGGCGGGCGGCACGAATTGGGGTGCAACGCCGGGCGTGCATGGCCGCGCTGCCCTCGCCAGTTGTCTGGCTATCGGCTACAGCATCGAACTCGCGCGGGCAGGAATCCAGGCGCGCAGCGTCGAGGTCGAGGTGCAGGTTGATTACGACAACCGTGGCATCTTGGGAATGGACAACATCCGGCCCGGCTACCTGAAAGTGACGCACACGCTGTACCTCGAAACCGATGCGCCGCTCGAAATAGTGCAGCCGGCGCTCGAGCGGGCGCGACGCAATAGCCCTTACCTGGATGTGTTTTCACAAGCACAGCCGGTGTCGGGTCAAGTGGTCTTTGGACCACGTCCACTGGGTTAGGCGATCAATGGACGCGCGCTTGCAATTGCGAATACAGCGTTACGGCTGGGACCGTGCAGCGCCTAGCTACGAACTGGCCTGGAAACAGGCACTCGCGCCGGCAACCGACGCGGTGTTGAACGCTGCGAAGCTTAGACCAAGTGAGCGCGTACTCGACGTTGCCTGCGGATCCGGATTGCTGACGCGTGCGGCCTGGGAAGCCGTGTCGTGCGATGGCGGCGAAGTGGTCGGTACCGATATTTCAGAGGTCATGCTCACCGAAGCCGCTGAGCGATTGCCCGCCTGTCGCTTCGTCCGAGCAGACGCGCAAAACCTCGATGAGTTTGTGCCGGCCGAATACTTCGATGTCGTTCTTTGCGGCTTGGGCCTGATGTACATGCCCGACCCGGAGGCGGCCTTGGTAACGATGGCGCGTTGTCTGCGCCCCGGCGGGCGCATGGCAGTCTCGGTCTGGGGTGAACGGCGAGACTGCGGATGGGCCGAGATCTTTCCCATCGTCGATGCACAAGTGCGTTCCGAGGTCTGCCCGATGTTTTTCAGGGTCGGTACCGGCGATACGCTTGAAGTCGCCTTGCGTGAAGCCGGACTCATCGACGTGCAGTTGAGCCATCCGCCAACGACAATCCGTTACGACGATGCGGATGCTGCTTGCGACGCGGCATTTCTCTCAGGCCCCGTCGCACTCGCCTACTCGCGGTTCGATGAAGCGACGCGCCTTGATGTGCGCGCCCAGTATCTGGCATCCATCGAACCGTGGCGACGTGGCAACCAGTTCGAGATTCCCGGCACGTTCGTGATCGGATCGGGAGTAAAAGCGGTCAGGTAGATACCCAACGGACACGTGCGCTGACCACTGATGTCACGCGGAAGTGCTTATGTGCGCCTCGCGACTCGACGCGCAGCACGCGACGCCAGCCGTCTAAAGCACCTGATCGCTCGTTACGTCCTCGCCTGGCAGACTCGGGTAGCCGAAACGCCCTGCAACGCTTTCGTCAGTGAATGTGACGTCATATCGTCAAGTCAACCATCAAACCCGTTGCGGAAAATCGTATCGCCGTCCGCATTGAGAAGTTCCCATCCAAAGTTGGAGGCCGGGTTCGGTGGGCCGCCAAAATTGCCAATGGAGCCTGCGGGATTGCTCGCCGGGGAGCCCGGGCCAAAACTACCGAAAAAGAGATCTTGCGAAGTACCAAGATCGGGCGGATTGAAGAAGGCGACACCTATGCTATCCATCTGCGCTTGGGTAGCGCCGGTGGCGCCGCCATCGTTGTCAAAATATTGGCAAGCCCAGAGGACTGGGTTGGAAGTGACAACCGGCACATTGATCGGATTCGGCAAGGTGCCACTCGCCACAATGATAGCGCTGCTTGTGGGCAAAGTGAGCGCAGGGAAGGTGACACCGCCCGCTGCGGTGCCCGGGCCACCGCCTGCCCCATTGTTCTGGAAAAATGCGATGGAGGGTCGTGCCGAAACCGTGTTGGCGTCGAAATTGACGACACTAAAGCGAACACCCGTAATTCGTGCAGTCGCTTGTGTATTACTGAAGTGCAGGTCGTCGCACACCATTGTCGTAATCAGACTCGCGCCCACCATCGTGGTGCCAGCAGCCGGAATCCCGCTGGTACCGCTCGTCGTTACGTTTGAATAAAACGCCGTGGGATCAACTGCCTCAATCTGCTCTGCGCGAGCCGGTCTGGAACTCATACCCGAGATCGGAACGATGGAGGCGAGAGTCAGATCAGCACCAACTTGCGACTGTGCGTTTGCGCTGCAAATGCCGGCGGCAAGCAAAGCTGTAAAGAGTGCGATTCGCTTCATGACAGGTTCCTCTCTCGGGATGTCAATTGTTCGAATGCAAAAAACTACCAAAGTGACTGTGAACCGTTTGCGGCTGCGACGGGCAAAGGGCTACGCACCCTACTTTCTGAATGGCCGGCACCGCAGGTGCAAAGGCGTTGACGTTGTTCAGCCTTAGGCGCGTTGATCGATTAAATGAATGTGACTCATGTCCCCACCCAATGAATGGCTCTTTGCCCGATACATGGCGGCATCTGCGGCGCGCAGGTATTCATCGGTGGTCGCGAAGCCGGCATTGCTGCTGACAACTCCGATGCTTGCCCCGCTGGCAACAGTGTGGATACCGATCTGATAGGGGATCGCGAGTGCAGCAGAAATCACTCGGGCACGGGCGGTGGCACCCTCGTGATCGACAGACTCAAGCAGGACGTTGAACTCATCGCCGCTCATGCGGGCGACAAGATCAACCGAGCGCACGCAGGCTTCAAGCCGGCGTGCCACCTGCTGCAACAGTCGGTCACCGACATGGTGACCAAGAGTGTCATTGACTGCCTTGAACTGATTGAGGTCCAGCAGCAGCACGGCAAACATCGTGGTGTCGCCTTGTATCAGCGCGTCATCACCTTTCAAAGCAGCGTCTTTCTGCAACGCGATCGCGTGTTCCAGGCGATCACGAAACAAGGGGCGGCCTGGCAGGTTGGTCAAGGCGTCGTACGAGCTGCCGCGTTCCGCCAGATCGCTCAATGACCCAGCCATCCGCACGGCAATGCCGTCCTCGAACTGGGCGACCCCGCGCCAATTGACCCACACCAATTGCCCCGAGCCATGAAATGCGCGGAAATCCACTGAAAAGTTCGGGTGGTCGCCCGACAGATGTCTGCGATATGCCAACTGAACACGATCATGGTCATCGGGATCAATGAGCTGTTGCAGAAAGTGCCAGCCATCTTCATGCAGGTTGCTGGTGTCGCTCAGCCCGACGATCTCCTGGAAGCGCTGGGATACATGCAAGACATCCGTTTGCAGGTTCCAATCCCAGATACCGTCGTTGGATCCGCGCGTGGCGAGTGAATAACGGTTGTCCGATTGCACCAGTTCCAGCTCGGTATTTTTCTGTTGGGTCACGTCAATCATCAGGCCGATCATGCGATTCGGCCGCGCCTCCTCGACAATCACGCGACACAGATCGCGCACCCACACGACCTTGCCGGATTTGGTAATCATCCGGTAATTCATTTCGTAGGCATAACTGTGCGTCGCGTGGTACGCGGCGTCGTCAATGGCGATTGCCGCTGGCAAGTCATCGGGATGCACATGCGCCCGCCAGAAACCCGGGTCGGACCGCCACTCTTCCACCGTGAAGCCGAATAGGCGCTCGACCTGGGGGCTGAGAAACGTATTGCCGACGCCAAGTTCTGCTTCCCAAACAACACCATCAATGGTTTCCAGCAGCCGCAAGAAGCGCTGGCGGACTTCCATCAATACCTGTTCGGTGATCTCGGTGATTTCGATCAGGACGCCCTGGCGACTGATCACTCGATTCGCTTCGTCAGACTCCGGGTGGAGCTGCAAACGCATCCAGCGATAGTCCAAGTTTGCCAAGCGCAGCCGGAACACCGGCATGCCTGACCTCAACGTGCCCGTGTCGTCGGGATGCACGAAGTCGAGCAGCGACCGACCCAGCGCCACATTCAGGGAGTGGCCCGTGAGCTTGTGCCATGCGGGATTCAAATAGGTGATAACCCACAGTGCGTCCGTCTGCACCACCGCGTCGGGCAGCAGTTGCAGCAGTTGTCCGGGTAGCGTCTTTGTGGCAAGCATTTGATGAATATAGTCACCGAAGCGCCATCATGCAGTCCAGTCTTCAACGATAATGCCGTTGACAAGAGGATGAAGGCCATCGGCCGCCATTACTTCGGCTGCTCACAAGGGCGCTGTCGACGAATCGCATCTTCTAGGAAGGCGGCTTCACCTCGGCTCGGACTGCGCTACCCTGAAGCATCGCTACCGAGGCCATGCCCATGCTGCGTCAACCGTTACTTGCCGTGATTCTTGCACTCGCAGCCTTCGTTGCCGGCTGCGCGTCGTTTCCTCAAGCACCCGCGAACGCGCGCTACGCGGACGGTCTCGACGCTGCAGCAATTTTCGCCCGTTGTATGGACGCGCACGGCGGCGATCTGAGCAACTACCCGGGCGATATCAACCTTTCGACCGACGGCCATTGGCATTCACTCATCCAGCGCATCCAGCCGATCGTCAGTGATGCCGGATTCCGGGTCAGCTCCGAGGAGCGCTACCGCCCACGCGACGGACTGTACTCCGTGCATCATCAGGGACCACTTGGCAGCAAACAGGTCGTGCGAACGCCGGATGGCATCAGCGTCTACTACAACGGAACGCGCGAGAGCGATCCAGTGAAGATCCGCGCGACCGCGATGACCAACGACGCCTTCCGCATGTTTCATTTCGGACCCAGCTTCATCAAGGCGCGATCCACCGCCATGGTGCGGCTGCCCGACCAACGCGAGAAAGGCCGCAACTACCGTCGCCTGTTGGCCACCGTGGAACCGGGCTTCGGCGAATCCGCGAAAGACCAGGTCGTGCTGTGGATCGATGCGCAGACATCACGCCTGTTCCGCGTGCACATGACCTTGAATGGATTTGAAACCACTCAGGGCGCGCATGTCGACACCACCTTCCTTGAATATAGAAAGGTCGGTGCGTACCTTTTCCCGGTCCGCTTTAGCGAGCGCGTTCGCGGCCCGATTAAAATCGATGCGCACGACTGGTACACCACTGGCATTGATCTCGATCGCGGCTGGACCGCAGCCGATATCGGCGGTGCGACCTTCAAAGGCGCGGCAGCGGCCCCAGCCCAGCGCATGCAAGCGGGACGGTCAAACCAGCCGAGCATGCGTGCGCGTCCAGCGAAATAGGTCAGGTAGATTTTTGACATCGCTCATTCGGGAGGCGCAGCCGCCAGGTTTTCCAGCAACAAATCGCATCCCTTGCGCACCAGCAGCGCCCACAGCGTAGCCAGTCCTGTGATTAGAACAGCGACCACGGCCATGAACCACAGACCAGACAGCGCGTCGTCCGGCAGCAGCGCCAGCGCGGCCGCGTACCCACACGTCGCCACCGCCATCGACAGAATTGCCTTGCGCGCCATAGACCACGGCGGCCTTTCACCTCGTATGTGATCGAACAGCAACTTGCCGAGGTAAATCACCGGCGTTAAAGCGCCCAGTCCACGCATCACCGTGCCAAGGTCGCCGTGAGTGTTCCTGCCGTCACGCTCAATCGCCCCGATCCATTCCAGCGCCCTCATCAGTAGCTTGCCAAGAGATCCAGTAGTCGACTGCGACGCCTCGCCCACATCGGCCATCAGCAAACCCGCCACCAACAGGAATATCCACGTCGCATGCAGCATCACGGCGACCATCGCCTGGCTGGTTGCTAGTAGACCGATCAGGTGGCGGGAAACCAAGCGCGGGAGATTGACATCAGGACTGATCGTGAACATGGCGGCTTCCGTGCGGGGCGGCGGACTGTATACATGAAGCAAACGGGTAGGCGAAAGAAGCAACTTCCAGGCGAACCGTGTCAGGTTCACCTCGCTCGCTAAACGGGTCAAACATGTGGCACATAAGCGCGAGGTCCAACCGGTTAGCGCGATTGCAGCGAGCGTGATCACCGGTTTATCGCGAGCACACCCAACATGGTCTTGCCAGGTATCACACAGCACATCCTGCAACTCGGCAACAACGGCCTGCCCTGCTTTCTGGGTGTCGACGACAGCACAAGACTTGGATCCCGTTTTCTGGCTCCGGTTTTCGCTCGCCGACTCCCGTATTACGTGGATCAGGGCTTAACGACTGGCACCGCGGTTGTTGAGTCAGGGGCCGTCAGGTTCGCAGGTGGCAAGCCGAAGGCGTACATCTCGGCGCCGATGGCGTAGGCACGAAGGCGATCGCCGTCTTGCAGGATACGGATCTTGTTGACGGCACGGCCGAATTCCACCGGCGCCCACGTGGTTCCACGATCACGCGTTTCGAAGCCACTTTGTGTCGTGCCGACCCAGCCCCAATCCGGCGTAATAAAGCCGACCCCAAACTCGCGAACCGAGTGGTCGTTGACCAAAGGCAGCTCCGCCCACGTCTTGCCACCGTCCAACGTTTTGACCACGTAGCGCTGACTCAAGGCCTCGTCGGGGTTGTAGTTCTGAATCGTGGCGTAGCCGACTTCGCGAGTGGGGAAAGCGCCTTTCCACGTCAGCTCAAACGGGCGGTTAGATTCATAGACCTTTTGCCATGTGACGCCGCCATCATGCGTCTTGACGATCAACGCGTGCGACAGTTCGGTATTGGCGTCCGACCCGGCAAACACGATGCCATTCATCTCGTCGAAAAACTTCACGTCCACGATCATCGCCACCCAAGGGCTCATGTCGATGTTGACCCACGTCTTGCCGCCATCCAACGACCGCAGCAGATAGGCCGGGCTGCCGACGCGGCCACCGGCATGAATCACAGTGCGTGTGTCCAACTGACCGGCATCGATGAAGCGCGTTTTAAGAATATCGATGGCGCAAATACCCTTGACGGGTGCGCCCGGCAGTCCGCTCACCACGTGCCAACTGGTACCGCCGTCCACCGTTTCATACAAGGGCTTGGTATCAGTGACGTCCGGAAAGTAATCGGTGCCGCTGTTGCCGGCGTAGCCGTGCTTCTCATCGACCATTCCAATGGCACGGAAGTAGGTGCCGGGCTGGTTCAACACCAGGTCCCAGTGCGTGCCGCCGTCTCGGCTGCGGTAAATCTTGCCTTGGCCATTCACGTAAAACCCAAGTTGCGGGTTGACGAAAAACACGTCGTCCTGCTTGCCCTTATAAGGCTCGGTCGGCAGCTTGAACCATTGAGCACCCACTGGAATGCTGGCCACAGGCACAACATTTTGGGGGCCTGATGTCGTGCCACAGGCACCGAGCAGGGCCAACGCGATGACGCTGCAGAAAAGTTTCAGCATGGTAGATATCCGCAAATTGAAGGGCGATGCACGCTCGGCGTAGACGCCCACATCTTAGATCGTAAGGCGTTTGATGACTCCAAGTCGCAGCCTCCAGCGAAGCACTACTAACAACGGATCACAGCCGAACGTTCATCTCGAGCCAACAGCGCGGATGCGGCGTAAAGACGTCAACTCGGCACGCTGGTTTCGAGACGTCCACACACTGGAACGCGATCGCAGCGGCCTGCAAGGCGCCATCATGAAGTCCAACCTCAGCAACACCGCGGTCAGGGAAATTTAACTCGCTTCGATAGATACAGGTAGATTGAAGCCCAAACCTTTTTTCGAAGCGACCATGCACTCTCCCCTCCGCTCAACAAACGAAGCTATCAAAGAAAACCCGGATCGTTCGACGGCGCAGCCCGTGCTGCAAGCTCGCGGCTTGCGCTTTGCCATCGATGAGCGAGTCCTATGGCATGACCTCGAACTTAGCCTCGCGCCCGGCGAACGCGTGGCGATTGCCGGGCCCTCCGGCAGCGGCAAGACCCTGCTGCTGCGCACGCTGGCTGCACTGGAACCGATGCAAAGCGGCGAGATCTTTTTTCAGGGTCGCCCGCTGGTCGAATGGTCGATGCCGGTCTACCGCGCCCACGTGGTTTACCTGCCGCAACGACCGGCCTTGCCCGAAGGGAAAGTGGAGGCTGCGCTGCGTGCGCCATTCCACTTTCAGGTACGTAGGCAGCGGAATTTTCCACTGGAGCAGGCGCGAGAACTGCTGCAGATGCTGGGTCGCGACGAAGCTTTCCTGCAGCAAAGTACCGATCGCCTGTCCGGCGGCGAGTCGCAGATCGTCGCGATGCTGCGCGCGCTGCTGACGGCGCCAGACGTATTACTACTGGACGAGCCGACCGCTTCGCTGGATGCCGAAGCCGTTGCCGCGATTGAAAAGCTCATCGCCAACTGGCTGCAGGAAAAACCCGATCGTGCCTGCGTGTGGACCAGCCACGATCGCCAGCAGCTTGAGCGCAACAGCGATCGAGTAGTGTCGTTGGCACCCAGCGCATGAACGACCAATACATCAATCTGGACAACTGGCAGCTCGGGGTTGCTGCACTGTTGATTCTGCTTAACGTGGCCATCTCGCTCTGGCTTCGACTAGGACTCGCACGCAGCCTTCTGGTCGCCAGCGTGCGCATGGCGGTGCAACTGCTGCTGGTCGGTTTCATCCTCGAATGGGTTTTCGCCCTGACCACACCGTTGCCAGTCATCGGCATCGGCCTGGTGATGACGGCACTGGCCAGCTTCTCTGCCGTTCGACGCACCCGAAGGCGTTTTCCGGGCGTCTACTGGAACAGCCTGTTATCGACCCTGGGCGCAGCGTTTCTGGTCACCGGCGCGGCGCTGTCCGGCATCATCAATGTGCACCCATGGTTTGCGCCGCAATACGCGATCCCGTTGCTGGGCATGGTGCTGGGCAATCTGCTGACCGGCGTGTCGCTCTCGCTGGATCGCTTCATGCATGGCGTCGCCCGCGAGTCGGGCTTGATCGAAAGCGACCTCGCGCTTGGCGCCACCCGATGGGAAGCCGCGCGGCCGCTGATTGGCGAAGCGCTGCGAACCGGAATGATCCCGACCATCAACGCGATGATGGTCATGGGCGTGGTCAGCCTGCCCGGCATGATGACTGGCCAAATGCTGGCCGGCGCCGCACCCGCTGCGGCCGTGCGCTATCAAATCGTGATCATGTTCATGATCGCATCGGCGACCGCGCTCGGCACGCTGGCCGTCATCCTGCTGGCGTTCCGCACGCTGTTCAACCGGCAAGATCAGTTGTGCGTGTCACGCCTGCAAACCATCGAGCGTAGTCAGGGTTGAGGCTTTTTGGCCAAGAGGTCCTGGACAAGCTTGTCTTCCCTCGAAATTGGCACTGCATCTGATCACGTTAAAGAACTCAGTATTCTCTGGCACGCATTTGAACGATCAAAGGATACAGTGGGCTGTTGGGGTCCATCCGTTGAAAGCCATTTGAGATGTCTCCGAGAAACCAGTCCTCAACAATGTGACCTTGCTGCTCAAGATTGTATGAGCGAAAGGTGCTACCAAGTTCATAGAGATAGGGGTTTCCAGTTACCTGAAAATAGGCGATGCCAAGTGCAGAACTTAAATACCTTTGATGACCCCATCTGGCTGCTTGGCAGCAATGCACCAGTTCGTGAATAAGCGTCGCCGCGAGCTCTGGCATAGAGACATTCTCCCCGTGCCATCGCGGGAGATTAACTGCCATCAAAAATTGATCTACCTTAAGATTAAGCGTTAATTTTCCATCCATGCGCGGAAATACGAATGGTCGATTTCCGGCACCCGTAGTGTCGGTGAGTAGGATCGATTCTCGCGGTGGAAGCGTATAGGCAAATACCTCTTCGTTGGCCCAATCGTAGATGTTTGCAGGCAGTTCGGCTTCATTAGCGCCTATATGAGCAAGACCTTGCGCGCCTAGCGCCACTAGTGTGTTTGCTGGACCTGCCATCCACAGGATTCCACCCGCGAGTCGGAGCCCACCACGCCAGGACCCGCCGGTAATCTCTCCGACGGCAGCTGCTCCCGCCGTACCTATTAGGATCAATCCGAGTCCAAGGCCCCCACCTACCATCGTTGCGGCGGCACCAATATAGAATTTGACGACGAATCCGACGACGTCCTTCAATGTGCCGGCAATGCCACTTGCGTAGTCCGACTCGCCTTTCAGCGATACGTCGTAGAACCCAGGCAGCATGTTGCGAAAAAGCAGCGGGGCGGGCGAGCGCTCGTCCCAGTCATCCTGTCGGTCTCCCGGTGTGAGCGTGCCATAAACGTTTCCGTGCTGGCTGAAGGCAAATACAACTTGGCTACCGGGCGCCGCACTTACCGAAGCGCTTGCCGAATAGGCGTAGCTATCCAGTCCGCTGGAGCGTGCATGGCCATGCCATCTAACCGTGCAATCAGCGTAGATGGCGACGTTCATTTCTCCTCCAAAAGCTGCGAGACCACCCGATTCCATTGGCATCGAGAACGTCAGCGGATCGAAGATTGCCCCGATGTCATCGAACACCAGAATTCGGCCAAATTGGAAATTCTGAGCAAGAACCAAATGTGGGATGGAGTTGTCCGGGTACTCGGTCGAAGTCGGATATCCAAGATTGCTGCCTTCCCATCCGCGTTGAGCCCAGCGGCGTCGTATTTCCCCGACTACAGGAAATGGATCGGTCGTAGTGCTCCAATATATGGAAACGTCCGGGGTCCCTGGAAGATGCATTGCACGAAAATGCTGGTAGTAGCCGATACCATCCGAGCAACGCTTACGGTCGATCGTTGGATAGCCCCAGTTTTCCCGGCCAAGCTGCATCCAAACCGGCTCTGCAGGTCCACGTATGAAGAAAGGCCCCAATTCTGGGTGGAGGCACATAGTGCCCTTCTGAAAACTCTGCGCTCTTCCGATCTCATCAAAGACGCTTCCTTCGTCGTCAAGCGGCAAACCATATTCGTCAGGAATTTGTGAGTTGAGTACATTCCATGCCTCCCATCCAATCAACGCAAACTTGCCCCTGATTGGTTCGTATAGCGGGTGGGGCCCCGTTTTCTCATGATGGATAATCGTCCAGTCAGGTCTCTCGGGAAGATGCATCTTGCGAAAGTGGGTGAGCACAGCCTTGTCAAGCCGTTTGAACTGTTCGATCCAAGGATAGCCGGCGGCCGGACCGCCAAGTTCACGCCATTTCAGCGCAATCGGGTCGTGAATGCCGAAAGGTTGCACCAGATCTGGATGCCAGACAATTTCACCACTAGCGAAACGCTGGCTGATACCTATACCGTCTTCAGCGATTACTGCTTCAGCTGCCGGATAGCCATAAGGATTGACCAGGTACGGCGGTATTTCGATGAATCCGTACGCCATCCAGTACTTCCGGATCTCACCGGATAGTCCATGCGCACCCAGATCGGATGTCCACACGATTGATGCAGTAGCATTTGTAGGATTCGCCCCACGCGCGAGATGCACAAGCGTGAGTGACGGCGAAATATCGGCTGCCGCTGCCGTCGGGTAGCCGAAATGGTGCCTTCCAAGCGCGTTGTAGCAAATACCTACCTGACCGCTCAGCATGAAGGCACCGATGGCCTGATGCCAAGTTAAGGCACCGCCAACGAACGCCTGTGTGCGACCACCTTCAAAATCCTCCCTTGCACCAGTAGGATAACCGAGCGGTCCTCCGGCGCCGGATGCTTGCTCCCAACGCTGACGAAAATCGAAAACGATTTCCCAAGCTTTATTGGAAGCGCTCCAAACAATCAGATTTTTCGTTCTCTGGGAATCCCACGCCGCAAACTCGTTGTATCGACCAAGGCCATCAGGCATCGGAAGTTCGTCCGTAATCGGCAGCCCGAAGTCGAAGCCACCAATTTCCACCCATCGCTTGTAGATGTCACCCCATATTGCGAATGGCTCACCGCGGCCATCAGCCAATTCAACCATAACGATGATGCCACGTTCAAAATACTGGAAAGCGAACTTGCTCAAATCCGCATGGGAATTTCCCTGCTGACGAGATACCGGCAGACCAACTGCCGCATCCTCCATTCCTAGAGATCGCCACTTCCACAGAATCGGGCCGTTGATTTCGAATCCATTGACGAGCACGCAATACCTCCGATTGAATCGACATGAAGGAAAGAGAATCTGATGCGAAGGTTTAAACAACGCCCGCGCCTCGGGCTACGGGAAGCAATGGGTCAACCAACAGGAGCAGCAAACGTAGTCATCCTCACTAGTTACGCAAAAGCTATGAATTACCGGACATGGCAAGGGGCGGTCCGGTGGATTCCTGCCGTTGCTGCGGGTCATGCATCGATGGCTCGCCAACCCGTACGGACTTGCCCGGCATCACGAGGCACATTGTGAAAAAGTGAACCACACGCCGCTCGAAGCTCCAGAGCCATCAATGGTCACGACTACGTCCTGGGGTGGTTGAAGCAAAGATCTACGGCCTCACTGGCATACGACCTGCGCAATCCGCGGTCGCGTGTCAGAATCTAACGGTCGACTTGATCCCGTTTCGGTCGAAAGCCCGCATCGACTTGGTCTAGGAATTAAGTGATCTCAAAATTACGTGGACACCAGCATGATGTTTGACAACCGCAGCCTTGAAATCATCCAGATCACTGGCGCCTTGATGCTGCTGGTTTGCTTCCTGCTTGTGCAGGCGAAGCGGATGAGTTCGGAAGGCTATCCGTACCTGCTGCTCAACCTTGTTGGCTCGGCGGCGATGACAGTGACGGCGCTGATCGCCTACCAGTGGGGTTTCGTTTTTCTGGAAGGCGTGTGGGCGCTGTTCTCGGCGTGGGGACTCGTGCAGCGTGCCCGCGGCGGCGCAAGAACGGTGGCCCACTGATGGACCTCGTGATCCAGTTTTTCGGAGCCCTGGCGGTTTTGGTGCCGTTCGCGCTGCTGCAAATGCGGCGTACCACGACGCAGTCCAAGCTCTACCTATCCCTCAACCTGATCGGTGCGGCCATTCTGGGCTGGTCGGCCTGGATGGGCGCACAGTGGGGGTTCGTGATTCTGGAAGGCGTGTGGGGACTGGCATCCCTGGTCAGCCTCGTCCGTCGCTTGGTGGCTGAAAAATAAACCGGCCTCAACCCGGGGCCAGAGGACTTCTTCCTACCATTTGTGTGGTCAGTGTTATGGCGACCCGGCCAAGCGTGCGTGCCGTGCGGCAAGTCTCCCGCCTGAGCCTCGACAAGATTGTCCATCGCAGCGTGCGTCGATTGCGCATGTCGCTACTGGCGTGGGCACTTCGCCGATGCGCACGCCAATCGCCTCCCCAGCAGACCGAGTTTTGAACGTGGAACCTACTGCCGACGTGCTGTTCCCTATCCGGGCGACAGCGCTGCAGCGCATGAATGTCCTCACCGACCCATGCGGGGTTTGGCCGTGTCGAAAATCTTTCGGGCCTTCGCAGGGAAACCTTCCACTCCTGAAAACGTGATGGTCACCAAGTCTTCGCCAGTGCGAATCATCAATGCCGTGCCAACCGCGACCGCCTGGTCGCCGAGACCGGCGTAGGGATCTGCGATCCCTGGCTCGACACTGTTCGATGTCGCCACCGCTCCCATCGCTGCCTCGCCGTCGCCATAATTAACGGTGAGCTCAACGTAAGGGCTGGGCGCGTTTGCCGGTTTGTAGATGCATTCGGTCTTGTCGACGGTGCCCTCGTTAGCCTGCGCCGCAAGCGTACTGCCGAGAATTGTGGACATCTCCTGCGGAGTGACCAAGCTGCATGCCGCTGGGTGCGGCTTGTTCTGGTCGGCAATCATTTGCTTGATGTCAGCTTCGGAGGGGCCGTTGGTATTTACCGGCGCCGAGGTAGGCGCTGTCGTCGCTGCCGGTTCGATGGGATGGTTGCACCCTTGGATGACCAGTGCAGTAAGCGCTATGCACAGAATTGGACCGAAGATATGACGCATGTGAAACCTCCAGAATATGTACAGGGAAGATCGGGGTATCTACCTCGTTGAACGGCACGGACGAAAAGATTGCATTAAGGATTTTCGTAAACGCCCAGCAATATGCTGTCGGCATCGACAGCGGCTATCTACCCTTGCACGGGGGTGCAACACACCCTGCCAGAGCGATGCAGGGACGCCTCCCACGTGAATCAATCACGCAAATAATTCATTTGCTTAGCGACGTTCGCAGCCGTGGCCGCGCACGGCGACGAAAAAATTTCAGGAAGGGCTTTTTAAGTAACTACTTAGACCTGCCCCATAGCGCATCGAGTCTAGAATCCAGCGTGCATTAGTTGCTGATCGTCCAATGCCGGGTGGTATCGCATAACTGGGAACCATCGGACGCCTGCACCAACAGCATCACCTTGTAGTCGCCGGGCGCGGCGGCGGAAATATCGATGGATGCTGCAAAACCGGAGTTTGCCAAAGCTTCGCTTCCCAAAGCCTTCGCGACGTCCGGGCGCGGTAGCCCAGTCGGTATTGTCGCGCCATACATTTGCGCGCCCTCCAGCACCAAGGTTACCTGTGCTGGCGTGTTGAGCTTCTCATCGGAAGACCAACCCATAACGGTCACGTCCGCTCCCTTCTTGATGCTTGCCGAATCCGTTACCTGGCTGCCGCTTACTTGATCCACCGAGCACTGGCCGTCGGTCTTGGCACCCTCAATAACTTTCGCATCCAACGTCTTGAGGAGAACCGCAGGCGCAGACGGAACGGAAGCGGCTGGGGGCGCCTGCTCAGCGACACTCTGCGGAGCGACTGCAGGCGCCTGGTCAGGGACGCTCTGCGAAGCGGCTGCAGGAGCCGGATTGCCACCACTTTGCGAATTTGACGGTGCATCGTTGCAACCCGTTATGACGAGCGCAAAGCTCGCCGCAACCGACAACAAGATCATCTGACTGGTTTTCATTACATATCTCTCCACGATGGTTGATGGAAACAAACCCGATACGCCGAAGGTGCTTCGAAAGGTGCGCCGCGGCGGGGCCGCCGTAATGACACCGGATCACACCAAACCTCTACGTCGTCAAACCGCGCGCCCGACAGCCGTGAAGTGTACGCCGACGTGTTCGGGTATCGAGTAGCGATCGGGGGCTGATTAGCGATGCGGTCAGGTTCACTTCCTGCGCGCAAATACGGAAACATTCCATCGATCGGGGTCAGGTTCACTTCCCGCGCGAAAATTCGGAAAAATTCGACGCGTGGTACCGCCGTCCAACCGATTCGCGTCCTTTCAGCGGGAGCGACCTCCTCCGCATCGGCCGGCGGCTGTGATCCCGGCGATTGGGAAGTGAACCTGACCCCGTTTCTGAACCTGACCCCGTTCCTGCTACACCGCCGTCCGCGCACTCGCGGCTGCCAGCCGCGGAGTGGTCGCGATGACCAGTGCAATGCTCACGGCAAGCGCGATGCCCACGCCTGCAATCATCGCGGGCGACATGGCGGCGACCGCCAGTGGGCCTTTGCCCTGCACACCGGCGTAGGCCAGCACCGCCATCGCCAGTTCATAGGGACGCGGGTTGCGGAAAACGGCGCCGCAAGCAAGGCCGAGCGCTGCGATTGCAGCAGCGATCAACAGCGCCGCGCCGAGCATGCTGCTCGATGTCAACAGCGCGCGCACCAAGAGTGGGGCAACCGCGAACAGCGACAGCATCACCGCCGACGCGAACCGTGCAGTGGACAAGCGACGCGCGGCGTCTGGCGCGGTGAACACCAGGCCTGCGGTGCGGGTTTCAGCTTCACGCAACAGGGCGCGTGCATGCACGTCGATGCTGAGCATCCACGCCACCACCGCGGCAGCCATGGCGGCCTCGAGCGTTGCAGCCAATTGCACGATGCCGGCCACCAGCAGCACGCCCCACCACAGCAGGCCGCGCCGACGCAGCGCCATGCGCAGCTCGGCAGCGACCAACGTGCCCGTCGCGCCGCGCTCAAGTGGGCGCAACGCGCGATCCAGCCAGCGTAGCTGTCGGCCTGCACGCTCGCCGACGGGCGCAGAACCCGTATGCGCGGCGGCTCGGTCCAGAAAGACGGCCAGGCCGGCGCTTGCGAACAGCCCCAATGCAAGCCAGAACATGCGACCGACCACGACTGCCGGCTGGACATGCCATGTGGTCCATTCAAACAGGCGCGGACGGCCGTTGATGCCGCCCAGTTTTTCTGCGGCGATGGTCACGCTGACGTCGTTCCAATCGATTTTCGGGACTTCGTGCGCCAGCGACTGCTTGAACGACTGACCAGCCAACGAGAACCCCGCCGGGTCGCTCATAGTCTGCATGTTGGATGCATCTGCGCTGTGGCTGAAGCTGTTTGAAAGGCCCGCAAAAATCAGCAGCCAAACGAAAAAATACAGCACGTTGCCGCCGGTTCGCCGCAGCATAGGCACCATGTCGAACGCGATCGCGAAGAACGCAGTGAGCGACAACGCGGGCACGGTGATAATCAGCACCGGCTTGACCAGTTCGATCAGGTCGAACGCGCGGTCCTCGCCACGCACGAACTGCGCCACGACGCCCACTGCCAGACCCACCACGATCACGCAACAGAAGACCGCCATGTGGCTGGCCCACTTCGCGACCAGATAACCGCTGCGCGTCATTGGCGTGGCGACCAGCAGCTGCCATACCCGCGTATCGAAGTCGCGCAGCACAGTGCCACGCACTAGATAAAAGCCCAGCCACGCCAGCATCGTCGAATAGAACAACGCCAGCGTCAGCCCGGTCCACGCGCTGGAATAGCGACCGCGCGCACCATCAACCGAGATCGCCAACTGGCCCGAATCGATACCCGGAAAGCAGTACCACGTGCCAAGACCGACCAGCGCCAGCACGACCCAGAAGCGCGGCGTGCGGGTGCGCTCGCGCAGGTCGGCCAACATGATCGCAAACACCCTGCGCAGGATTTCCATCTCAGCAATTCTCCGAACGGGCGACCAGCCAAAGGTGCGCGTCTTCAAGTCCGGCGGCGACGGGGACCGCGTCGGCGGATGGCGTGGTTTCGGCGACAACACGCAGGCGCACGCCATCGGCGCGGCGATGCACGCCGGTGGTGACATGGCGTGCGCGGATGTCGGCAACCTGCGGTTCGGGCACGGTCCATTCCCACACATGCCCGGCCGCCTGGGCAATCAGTGCTTCCGGTGTGCCGGAGAACAGCAGCCGACCCTTGGCCATTACTGCCAGCGAGCCAGCACTGGCTTCGATATCCGACACGATGTGGGTGGACAGGATGATGAGACGGTCGGCGGCGAGGTCGCTGATCAGGTGGCGAAAGCGCAGGCGTTCTTCCGGGTCAAGGCCAACCGTGGGCTCATCGACGATCAGCAGTTTCGGATCGTTGAGCAGGGCCTGCGCGATGCCGACGCGCTGGCGCATGCCGCCGGAATACTCGCCAAGCCGACGGTCGGCCACATCGGCCAATCCCACCTGCGCGAGGCACGCATCGACACGCGCCGCCGCGCCCTTTGCGGAGATGCCCTTGACTGCGCTGAGGTAGGCCAGAAACTCGCGCGCGCTGAGCATCGGGTAGACGCCGAAGTCCTGCGGCAGATAGCCCAGCGTGCGGCGCAGCGGATCGGGCTTGCGGGCGATGTCCTCGCCGTTCCACTGCACGCGGCCGCCAGTTGGCTTCGCCAGCGTGGCCAAGATGCGCATCAGCGTTGACTTGCCCGCACCATTCGGGCCGAGCAGGCCAACGATTCCACGCTCGAGCGTCAGGGAGATGCCGGAGAGCACGTCCTGACCGCGCTTGTAGCTAAAATCGACATCGTCCAAGTGCAAGGTGCATGTATTCATTGGGACTTCCTCCCGTCGGCGACTGCCAACCGTGCTGGTAGTGTAGTTACCTACCACACCAAAGCAAATATGCCGATTGGCAGGGGGATGCCGCCATCGAAATCTAATCGTGGGAAGCCGGGACCGCGGAGCACAGCGACCCGATCGCGGTCGATTTCACATCCTGCGAGGAAAGACGGAAACGCTCGACGCGTGACACCGCTGACAAGCGGATTCGCGTCATGCCAGCGGGAGCGACCGCCTCCGCATCGGTCGGCGGTTCAGCCACATTGCCAAGAAGAGCTACGCAATTAAACGCATCGCAAACTCGTTTGCCAAGGGCATACACCCGTTCATGGTCACTTTGCCGTTCAACGGGTATTCCTATACTTCGATGTATTTCCGAGAGCGTTCGATGAGTCAATCTGAAGCAACCCAGCTAACCGCTTTGACATGGTCGCAACGACCTTGGTCGATCATCAAAAGATCCAGTGTCGGCTTCCTACGGCACGATGTTTTGAGCCTTGCAGCAGCGCTGTCGTTCTACACGCTACTTTCGTTCGCGCCGATCATCGTCATAGGCGTGTGGATCGCATCCACCATGGGCACGGGTGCTCAAGATGCGTTGCTGGGGCAGATCGCTGCACTACTTGGCAACGAGGCAAAAGTGGCAGCCAACGCGGTGATCGAAAGCAGTCAACAGCGGCCAGATCTGGGAACGATCGCCGGCATTGTCGGCGTGATAACGCTCGTGGTGGGGTCGACCACCATGTTTGCCCAGCTCCAAGCATCACTGAACATCGTCTTCGAAATTCCTCCCCGAGCAACGAACGCCGTTTGGATTTGGATTCGTTCGCGAATCCTGTCGCTGGGGGTGATGATCTCGTTCGGCTTTGTGCTTCTCGTCTCACTAACCGTCAGCACTCTGCTCGGCTTTTTCCTCAAGAACTCCGGTCCCGTCTGGGACATTCTCAACCAGGTCATCACTGCTGCTGTGTTTGCGGTGTTGTTCACCGCACTGTTCCGCTATTTGCCCGATCGCCGAATCCCTTGGCTGTATGCAAGCCGCGGTGGCGTCGTAACGGCGGTGTTGTTCGCATCAGGCAAATGGGCCATCGGCTTCTACCTGGCAAGAGGGGATGTCGGCGGGGCTTACGGCGCTGCCGGCTCTCTGGCGGTCTTGCTGGTCTGGGTTTACTACTCGGGCGCGATATTTTTCCTCGGCGCAGAGATCACCAAGGCCTGGATGGATGTAAGAGGCGTTGCAACCAAGGAATGGACAGTCCCCGATGTTGATGGTGTGCGCGCTGCGTGACATTCTTTCTAACCCCGTTCTTGCTTGTGCGACCGCCAGCTACGCGGCAGACTGGCCCAAAGGGCACCTGTGTTTCCTGCACGCCCATGACGGCCGCTTTGTCAGCAGCAAATGATTGGGAAATGCATCGCGCAATAAAGGTGCCGACTTTGCGGATCGACGGGATGGTGGTGGCGGAGAAATGAAAATGGCGGGTATCTGGCGAAAACTTCTGCTGATATCGCTCCTGCTCGCCACGGCCATGGGTGTATTTGCGCCTGCCTTGGCCCCTGCCGTACCCGAAAACGCGGCGACAACGACCCCGCCCCAACCGCAGATTGCCAACACCGCCGCAGCAGGTTCGGACGAACGAATCAACGCGCGCATCCGCGACATTTTCAGCCAGTTGCCGTCACTCGCGGGAGTAAGCGTTTCGGTCAACGAAGGTGTTGTGAGCCTGAGCGGGCAAGTGCCCAATGCTGCGGCGAAAGACCGGGCACAGGCCATCGCCACGCGGGTTGATGGCGTGGTTACCGTCGAAAATTCGCTCGAGCGCGATACTTCAGTGGATGGCAGCCTGGGCGCACTTGGCGCCTTGTCCGACCGCATGACCGGGATCGTCAAGATGTTGCCGCTGATTGGAGTGGCGCTGACGACGGCGTTCCTCATCGGCTTGATCGGCTATCTCATCGCCGGTTTCCATGCGCTTTGGCAGCGGATCGCCAGCAATAGTTTTCTGGCCGAATTGATCGCAAGTACCATCCGGTTCGTTTTCGTGATCGGCGGTCTGGTGGTCGCGCTGCAGATGATTGGCGCGGGCACGTTGCTCGGCGCGGTTTTGGGCGGGGCGGGCGTGATTGGCATTGCGTTGGGCTTTGCCATGCGCGATACCATCGAAAATTACGTTGCGTCGCTGATGCTGTCACTGCGCCAGCCATTTCGCGCCACAGAATGGGTGATGATCAACGAGTTCGAAGGCCGGGTCATCCGCCTGACCAGCCGCGCGACCATCCTGATGACCCTTGACGGCAATCATCTGCGTATCCCCAATTCCACCGTGTTCAAGGCGGTGATCCTCAATTACACCCGCAATCCGCAGCGCCGCTTCCACTTCGTTCTGGGCATCGATGCCGAGGACGATCCGACGGCCGCCCGTCATCTGGGCGTGAAGGCGATGCGCGCATTGCCCTTCATTCTTGATGAACCCGAACCGCAGGGCCGGGTGCTCGAAGTGGGAGATTCCAGCATCAACCTGCAGTTTCTCGGCTGGATCGATCAGAACGAAACTGACTGGTACAAGGCCAAGAGCCGTGCGATCCCGGCAGTGAAAGATGCGCTGGAGGGGGCTGGCTTCCTGCTGCCCGAGCCGATTTACCGGCTGCGTTTCGATCCTGGCACGCAATTGCCACAGGCCGAGGGAACTGCCGTCGCCCCTGCGAAGGAACGCGCACCCGCGACCATGCAGGTGCCGGAGCACGTCGCCAGCGATATTGCGCCGGAAAACGAAGTCAAACGCATGGTCGACGCGGAACGCGCCACGGACCCCGAAAGCAGCAAGGATTTGCTCGATTCGCGCAAGCCGATCGAATAGGTCACACGTTCTGGTTTTGGGAAAAACCGGCGCCAAAACCGGGGTCAGCGCCAAAACCGGGGTCAAAGTGGACTTTTTTCTGCAAAAAGCACGCGCCGGGTACTACGACGAAGCGCCTAAGCGGCCATTCGATGCTCGTAGAAAGGTCTCTGCCGATCTTCCAGAATCGCGTGGAGTCCAGCGAGGTCAGACCCATCCGGGTTCAGCCACGCGTCCAGGTTCTCGGGTTTGATTTGAATGATGACGCGGTCATGTCCGGCAGCGGCAATCTCTGGTGGCGGCTCATCCGTGATCGCCGCGAACGACAGTAAATCCGGCTCGCCTTCTCCGCTCCAATGCGACCACAAGCAAGCAACCAGCATTTCTTGCGGTGGGTTGGGCGTGAACTGAAGTACAACGTTTTCCGCCTTCTCCCCTGGCCCAAGTTCACGATGTTCCAGATCGTGACGCGCAACGTTTTCAAAAAACGTTTCGACGACCATCACGCCATGCGTATGTCCAAACTGGCCCTTCCAGAACCCTTCGAGATTGTCGCGGCGAGCGTTGTAGGTGCCAGGATACTTTCGGTCGTAAAACGCTGGCTTTCCCGCGGGTCGACACTGGTAGCGCATCGGCTTCACAATCCTGCGCCCGTTCTCCCAGATCATCACCGGCGCATACATGCCGGGGAAGATGCGAGCGTCACGATCCTTGTGCGCCGTTCGCCGCAAGTCTTCGAGTCGTCGCAAGAGGTTGCTGACCTTGTCGGTCGCTATCCGCTGATCGTTCTCCGCTTTCTTCGTCGTCTTTGTCTTGAGCGACCGCTCAGCATCTGCCAATCGTTTCCGCTGTTTGAAAAGCTCCTGCTCAAGCTCAGACGCCTGCTCGGAGTTGTACTGCTTGATGAGCTTGGCGATCTCCCTTTCCTCACCGCTCCGGGGCGACTGAAAGGCTTCATCCATCGCTTTCGGAATCTTGATCTTCGAGTTGTCCTTCCTGTCGACATACAGCCGGAAAAACTCGGTGATGTTGATGTCGGCACCGAAGGCGCGCACGTAGTCGCCGTAGTGTTGCCAGACGATGGCGGAGTAGCACATGACGAAGCGCTCCATAGTTGTTGTGAGTGATATGACATCTCGCGTCCGGAGAGTCGCTACCAACGGAGTCTACCTATTGACCATTCTGCGGGTGGGGATCGCAGCTCGCGCCATGCTGTCGGTCTACTCCACATGGACGTGACCATACCCCGACAGCCTCGTATCGACCTTCCGGGTACTCCGCAACACATCGTGCAGCGCGGCAACGACAGACAGCCGACCTTCTTCGCCGACGCTGATCGGTTGCGCTATCTATCCTAGTTAAACGATGTAGCGCTGCGTGCTGGCTGCCACGTACACGCGTAAGTGACCCCGCTATTCATCAATTCTTGCCATCCACGCCATCGGCAAACAACTGATCCTTGGGAATGCGGAGCTCATAAACGAACGCGCCTGTCGACCCTCCCATGGCGATTATGTGGTGGTCGTCCGCTAGGCGGATGCTGTCAATGGTTCTCGATGTGGTCCCCATCGAGTCCGTCACTGCCTGCTCGACGCCGCTGATTCCGTCGACAACCTTCAGTCGACCTTCACCAGCGACGAGCAGGTTGCGAATTGATGCACCTTCGGGCTGGACAACCGCGAAATTCCTTCCGGTCAACCGTACCGATCTCAGCACTTCACGAGTCGCCGAATCACGAAAAACAAGTCCGCCTGCCGGCAGGTCGATGACCACAATCTCGGGTCCGTTGGCTCCGTTCGGTACGTACGCACCACCGTCAAGGCCCAATGTCGAGAAAGACCAGTCGAGAGCGCCGGTCCGGGTGTCATAGGCCTTCAATCCCAGCCAGAACACGCCGACGATGCTGGTACCTCTGGCTGAAGGCGCAAGAAACAAATGGGAGCAGGAAGTCATCGCCAGCGGCCCGCTGTCCCACAACAAGGCTCCGTCAGTCAGGCGGAATTCGAGAATGTGCTGCTCGTCCGTGCACGCGTAGATCGAATCGGTAATGCCGTCCCCGTCCTTGTCAACCGGGAGACTCGCTGAAAAAAAATGGCTGGCAGGTGACGCCGTCTGCTCGCGAACCCATAGCACCGATCCATCCGCAGAATCTAACGCGAACATTACCCGCCGGATTCCGCGGCGACCCAGCACGACAACAACTGGCTTTGCATAACGAGCAAGCCGGATCGAATGGATATCCTTAGCGGAGATGTCCGCCATTACGTTGGGATACGTGAAAGCGGGCGTCATCCACCCGGGCGCCTTCGTTGCCACATCGCTCATTCGAACCAGTCCAGGCAGTTGCGGCGCGCGGTCATAGCTCCCGCTGCTTTGCACCACCTTGAACGCTCCATCAAGGATTACCAAAGCAGCCTCGTAGCCGCCCGGGCGCATGGCCAGTTCCTCGAACTCCACCGCACCCGTCGCCGCGTCGATCACCCGTAACGCAATTGTCGATATTGGATAGAAATCCGGATCAATGACGAATGCAAGCTCCATGGCCCCGTCGCCGTCGAAATCCCCGACCGCCACCAGATTTGTTCTTCCAGCCGTGTAGCTGCGACGGATGCTGCGTGTTGCCACATCAAACACATCCACGCGCGACGACAGATGTTCGACGGCAATCAGCTCATCGATGCCGTCGCCATCCAAGTCAGCTACCGCAACGGTTCGCGCCTCCGAGCCCCACATCGCAACCTCCCATAGCGTCAACCATGGTGACGCCTGGAACATCCGGACCGACGACGAAAGCGATGCAAAGCGCGGCGACGAACCTCCGAATTTGCCGAAGGCTAAGGCGTAGCCAAAATCAACACCGAAATCCCAGTCAATCGCGCGCGTAGCCCCGTCTATCGCGAAACCATTGACCAGTATTTCAAGCGCCGGATCCCTATCAAGCTGTGCCAAACCGAGGGATGCACCAAATTCGAAGCCCTCCTGACGCCACTTCACCGTGCCGGTCTGAAAATCGAGCACCTGCAGGACACCATTGCTGCGTGTCGACAACGACACGATTTCCAGCCGACCATCGCCATCCACATCCGCGACCTTGACTTGATGCGCCTCGTCGGCAAGGTCAAATCGGCGAACGACTCGGAGCGGCCAGTGGGAATAGACGAGGATGCTCCGGCTTCTCGCGACAACCAGAGAGACGCCGTTCCGGTCAGTTGCGGCGGCCAGGGCAATCGGCCAGTTGCCACTGCCCGAATTCTGCACGAGGAACGACTGGCGCAACGCCCAGCCATCGGACGCAGAGTTGCCAACGATCTTGATGATCGTGGCATCGGCGTTTTCTGCAGGTATCGCCAGATCCGGACGACCATCGCCATCGAAATCCGCTACCGGGAGATCGCTTGATGCGGCCGGTTGCTGGCCGGAGACCGTATCCGTCAGCTTCCTCAGTGATACGCCTTCAGCCTGTGCCTGAGTCACGGCGCAAACAAGCCAGAACATCAGCAAGATCTTCATTGACGTCATTGGCGTGATACCCCGGTCAGAGTGCAATTTTCATGTAGCGGTTCCAGCGGCATTGCGATCGCAGCGCCTAAACGAATGGAGAATGCTGATTGGAATACACCGCAAGGAGCCGATCATGCCACGCCAGCCCCGTATCGACCTACCTGGCGTCCCGCAGCACATCGTGCAGCGCAGCGACGACAGGCAGCAGACCTTCTTCGCCGACGCTGATCGGTTGCGCTTCCTGACGGACTGGAACGAAATCTCGCTGCGCGCTGGCTGCTTCTTGCACGCGTAAGTGAACCTGACCCCGTTCTCTACCGTTCTCGAGTCTACCTATTGACCATTCTGCGGGTAGGGATCGCAGGTCGCGTGATGCTGTCGGTCGACTCCACATAGACGTGACCATGCCCCGCCAGCCTCGTACCGACCTTCCGGGTATTCCGCAACACATCGTGCAGCGCGGCGACGACAGACTGCCGACCTTCTCGGTGACGAAATGATCGAACGCCAACCAGGCCGCCGCGCCGGTCCGGCGAAGATCGGTCGGCCGAGGAAGGCTGACCGCGTACGTCAGGTCGAGAGTGCACTCTGACCTGAGTTTTGCGAACTCACCTGATCGCAACGCATGAGACGGCTATGACCAAACTGAGCGGTCATTCCAGCGCGCGAACCCGATCAGACTGCTTTCCTGACGGTGCCAGTCAAGTCCTAGGATTGGGTCTTCCACGCTGGGACACAAATGGACATACTGTCCCTATTCTTCCCGGAGGCGTCATGGACGCATACGAACTAATCGACCTCGCCCTCAAGCGGTACTCCCCGACGGAGATAGCGCGCGAACTCGGGGTCGATCCCAAGACCGTGCGTCGCTGGAAGATCCGTGAGACCGAGCCGCCGGTTTACGTCACCGATGCAATCCGCCAGCGGCTGCTACCGCTGGGCGAACTGCCAACAGACCCGGGAGCATTTCGGTTCATCGACCTCTTCGCCGGTATCGGCGGGATCCGCACTCCTTTTGAGAAGCTTGGCGGCCGATGCGTTTTCACCAGCGAATGGGATACCTACGCCCAGAAGACATACGCCGCCAACTTCCATGACGGCCCCGGCCATGTCTTCGCAGGTGACATCACACAGGTGCACGAGGACGACGTACCAGACCATGACGTCCTGCTCGCGGGATTCCCCTGCCAGCCCTTTTCGATTGCTGGCGTCTCCAAAAAGAACGCGCTCGGCCGCCCGCACGGCTTCGCTGACAAAACGCAGGGCACGCTGTTTTTCGACGTTGCACGGATTATTGCAGCCAAGCGGCCGAAGGCGTTTCTGCTGGAGAACGTCAAGAACCTGGTAGGCCATGACAAGGGCCGCACATTCGCCACCATCGTCGATGTTCTGCGAAACGAGCTCGGTTACACGGTGCAAACAAAGGTCATAAACGGGAAGCATTTCGTCCCGCAGAACCGCGAACGGATCATCATCGTGGGCTTTCGTGAACCCGTGTCGTTCGACTGGGACGACCTGAAGTTGCCAGCGATCGAAGGTGGTCCCAAGCTCGCTTCGATCCTGCACCCGGAGAACGGTGCCGAGACGGTCGATCCGTTGTATGTCGAAGGACCCAAAGGCAAGGTCCTAGGCCGCTACACGCTTTCAGACAAACTCTGGCAGTACCTGCAGAACTACGCGATCAAGCACCGCGAGAAAGGCAACGGATTCGGTTTCGGACTGGTCACGAAGAAGGACACGGCGCGCACGCTTTCGGCCCGCTACTACAAGGACGGCTCAGAAATTCTTGTCGACCAGGGAAATAAGAAGAATCCGCGCCGTTTGACCCCTCGTGAATGCGCCCGCCTGATGGGTTATGAAGACAGCTTCCGTATTCCGGTCTCCGACACCCGCGCCTACAAGCAGTTTGGCAATTCTGTAGTCGTACCGGTGATTGGAGCGGTGGCGGACCTGATCGTGCCGCTACTCGACGGCATCGGCGCCGCAAAGGCTACCGGCCGTAAGGCCGCCTGATCCGTGGATGTCATCAGCCCGGAGCAGCGCTCCGCGCTGATGTCCCGAATCAAGGGAAAAGATACGAAGATCGAGCTTGAGGTCCGGCGCGGACTGCACACCTTGGGGTTCCGCTTTCGACTGGCCGGCGCCGGTCTGCCCGGCCGGCCCGATATCACGTTGCCGAAGTACAGGACTGTCGTTTTTGTGCACGGTTGTTTCTGGCATCGGCACGACTGCCACCTATTTCGACTACCAAAGACGCGAACAGCGTTCTGGAAGGCGAAGATCGGTGCCAACAGCGAAAGGGACGCCAGGAACGAGTTGGCGCTTCGCGCATTGGGGTGGAGAGTGGAAACCATCTGGGAATGCCAGCTTCGCGGCAAGGACCCGGAGAAAAGAGCCGCTGAGGTGGAGATGCTGGGCCGCAGGATCCGCGCCGTGTAGCTTCTTGCCCATCAGCCGCCATCGGTCACGTCTACGAGTCGCATTTTCTCGTACAGTCCAGCCAGCCGCCGACTGTCTACTCTGAATTGGCTTCTCCGCTTTACTTCAGGCGCTGCAGTCCCCGCATTCTCGATTTTCATTCCAGGGTCGTAGTAAACGGCTCCCTCGGCAAATGCTTTAAGCAGAAGTTTGAACCGCGCCCCTTCCGCCAGCATCACCTCCTTACCGTAGCGATAACGGATGTCGGGTTTGCGACGAATCTGGGAGGGGACGAAAGCGGCCTTCGCGTGCTTGCGCTTCCAGTGGTCCATCATCTTTGCGAAGCTCCACGAAGCCGCCACGGTCTCATCAGCATCGAGGAGCACGATCTCACCGTTCCCGTCGAACGCGCCCGTGAGAACGTCATATCCATGCAATGCCAGCCTGAGCCCCGTGAGTCCGTGCAAGGCTGCGCCGGAACGATACACGCCACCAAAATTGATCCGATCGGTCCGGCCCTTTCTGTCGGGGTAACCCCATCGTTTGATGAAGGCCCCCGCGCCAGCTTCCGCGTAGACCCCACCAGAAGGCTCAGGAGTCATCAGGGTAATACGCGCTGCGCGTGGTCTGGCCAGAGAGAACACACCGTGCTGCTTGACCTCCCACCCGTGGAAATCCGGCTCGGAATTGCCATTGGCCCGGATGCCCAGATGACTTTCAAGCGTCACGCCTCCGCAGTTTGTCCCAGCACACGGTGAAAACGAGCCGTCAGCTTCCAGATAGACGGGCTCAAGCCACTCTCGCGCGTGGATGTGACGCAGCTTGGTGATCAGAAGCTGCTCGGACGACAGCTTCGGAGATTCCACTGCGAGCTCGAACCGATGCATGACCCCGTAGCACTCACCATCCGTCTGCGGCAAAGCCATAGCTTCGGCTGACTCGGGAGCAAAAGCAGCCGCGATCACCCGGCCGTCATCAAGTGGTGCAAGTATCAACACCCGGCCTGGTGAACGACCACGCTTGGTGATGTCAAAGAGTTCTGATGGGGCCGACCGACAGCCTTTAACAAAACCAGACAGGCGCACTTCGCTGTACTGGGGATACAGAATCAACTTTGCGTGTACGGCAGGTTCGATGCCGTCTTCGGGCCGAAGCCAGAAAAGCGCAACGGAGGCGCGGAAGATTGGGCCGCGCTTGGGCGCGCCTCTTTTTTTTGAGGTTCCCGCGACGTGCTCCACCTCCCCCGTCGGGATCTCGCCAAGTGACGAGACATCACCCGCCAGATAGATTTGATTCTTGCCGTTGTCGTTGGGAGCAAGCCGCTTCACCAACACTTCTCGCGCACCAAGATCCCGCAGTCTACGACCGAGTGTCGCCAAGGGAAAAAGACGTTGCCCGTCGCTCAATTGCGGCTCCCTCTTCTATCTAAATTTCACGTACTACGCAAAAAAAAAAGTCAGATCACACGTTAGGAAGTGAACCTGACCCCGTTCTTGCTGTTTTGCCGGCGATTGTCCCAGTCCAAGGTGTTCGTCAAACCTGGGCCATCTCAAGCTGAACCCATTCTGCTACTACCGATTTGATCGGTTGTCCCGGATGCAGAGCATCTGGCAGTTTTCCGAGGAGGTCTTACCACCATTCGACCAAGGGAGGATGTGGTCGCCGTCCATTTCCTCTAGCTTACCGACCGGGGTCTGGTTCACTTCCTTTACCTTATTTTCGGAGGAGCTCAAGCTCCTTCAAATCCGTTGGCGTATACGAAATCGGGCGGGACTTGCAATGCATCAACCGGGACGAGGCGTAACCCACCCGTACCATCGCCGAGCTGGCCAATAAAGTTGCTCCCCCAGCACTTGACCCCGCCGGTGCTTGTCAGCGCGCAGGTGTGCTGGCGTCCGGTCGCGATAGCCGCCACGCCGTTGGAGAGCCCACTGACATCCACCGCGGTCAGGCGCTGTGTAGTGCTGTTGTCTCCGAGCTGGCCACTGCCGTTGTTCCCCCAACACTTGACCCCGCCGGCGCTGGTCATTGCGCAGGTATGGACAAATCCTGCCGCGATTGCCGCCACGCCGCTGGTGAGCCCACTGACATTCACTGCAGTCAGGCGCCGCGTCGTACTGTTGTCGCCGAGTTGGCCATCGTCGTTGGAACCCCAGCACTTGATCCCGCCCGCGCTTGTCAGCGCACAGGTGTGTTGGAAACCCGCTGCGATCGCGACCACGCCGCTGGTGAGCCCACTGACATTCACCGCGATAAGCCGCTGCGTGGTGCTGTTGTCGCCGAGCTGCCCCCTGATGTTGTAACCCCAGCACTTGACCCCGCCGGCGCTGGTCAGTGCGCAGGTATGGGAACCTCCCGCGGCGATTGCCGCCACGCCGCTCGTGAGTCCAATGACATCCACCGCAGTCAGGCGCTGGGTTGTGGTGCCGTCGCCGATCTGGCCAAAGGTGTTGTCGCCCCAGCACTTAACTCCGCCGGCGCTGGTCAGTGCGCATGTGGCGCCCCCCGTCGCGATCGCCGCCACGCCGCCGGTGAGCCCACTGGCATCCACCGCGGTCAGCCGCTGCGTTGTGCTGCCGTCGCCGAGCTGGCCACTGAAGTTGGCACCCCAGCATTTGATCCCGCCGGCGATGGTCAGCGCGCAGGTGTGTTGGTTTCCGGTCGCGATCGCTGCCACGCCGCTGGAGAGCCCGCTGACATCCACCGCGGTCAGCCGCTGCGTTGTGCTGCCGTCGCCGAGCTGGCCAAAGCTGTTGTCAGCCCAGCACTTAGCTCCGCCGGAACTCGTCAGTGCGCAGGCGTGTTGGCGTCCGGTCGCGATAGCCGCCACGTCGGTGGAGAGCTCACTGACATCCACCGCGGTCAGGCGCAGCATGGCGCTGTTGTCGCCGAGTTGGCCATAAACGTTGTTCCCCCAGCACTTGACCCCGCCGGTGCTGGTCAGGGCGCAGGTGTGCTGGCGCCCGGTCGCGATCGCCGCCACGCCGCTGGAGAGTCCAATGACATCCACCGCGGTCAGGCGCTGCGTGACGCTATTGTCCCCAAGCTGCCCACTGCCGTTGTTCCCCCAGCACTTGACCCCGCTGGCGCTGGTCATTGCGCAGGTATGTTCACCACCCGCCGCGATTGCCGCCACGCCGCTCGTGAGTCCAATGACATCCACCGCGGTCAGGCGCTGCGTGACGCTGTTGTCGCCGAGCTGGCCATTGGCGTTGAAACCCCAGCACTTGGCCCCGCCGGAGGTGGTCAGCGCGCACGTAAAGCCGATTCCTGCCGCGATCGCGGTCACGCCGCTGGTGAGCCCACTGACATCCACGGCCGTCAGGCGCTGCGTCGTGCTGTTGTCGCCGAGCTGGCCACCGGAGTTGCCACCCCAACACTTGACCCCGCCGGCGCTGGTCAGCGCGCAGGTATGGTCGTAACCCGTCGCGATTGCCGACACGCCGCTGGTAAGCCCACTGACATCCACCACGGTCAGGCGCTGAGTGGTTGTGCCGTCTCCAAGCTGACCATTGCCGTTGAAACCCCAACACTTGACCCCGCCGGCGCTGGTCAGCGCGCAAGTGTGGAAGTCTCCAGCCTCAATCGCTGCCACGCCGCTGCTTAGCCCACTGACATCCACCGCGGTCAGGCGCTGCGTCGTGCTGTTGTCACCGAGTTGGCCATTGCCGTTGCGCCCCCAGCACTTGACCCCGCCGGCGCTGGTCAGCGCGCAGGTGTGGGACTCCCCCGTCGCGATCGCCGTCACGCCGCTGGTGAGCCCAGTTACTTCCACCGCGGTCAGCCGCTGCGTCGTAGTGCCGTCGCCGAGCTGGCCAAAGCTGTTGTTGCCCCAGCACTTAACTCCGCCGGAACTGGTCAGCGCGCAGGTGTGGGAGTTTCCCGCCGCAACTTGTACGGCATCGCTAAACGGCACCTGTGCCCATGCCGCGGACGAGAACCCCGTCCCGAGCATCAGCACCAGCCACATTGCCGCACGCGCATTGCCAGATACGCGGCTCATGACCCACCTCCGTCTTTTGTCCTGGTTGTAATCTCGAGTGGCGAGACCCAAACGATGGGGGTCAGGTTCACTGCGTTCGCCCTCAGTAAGCGCCCATGAAGTCCTTCTTGCCAATCTCGACGCCGTTGTGACGAAGCAGGTTGTACGCCGTGGTGACATGGAAGAAAAACTGCGGCAGCCCGTACGCCATAAGGAAGGTCTGGCCGCTGATGCGGCGTTCCTTCGGCGTGCCGGGGCGCAGTACCACCTCGCGTTGCTGGCCGCCTTCGAAACCTGCCGCATCCAAGCCACCGACAAAGGCCAGCGCGCGGCAATCCGCTGCTGCAGGTCGGCGAACGTCTGGTCGGCACCCTCGTAGGCCGGAACCTCCGCGCCCGCAAGTCGCGCCGACACGCTGCTGGCGAAATCGCAGGCGATCTGCACCTGGCGCGCCAACGGAAACATGTCGGGGAACAAACGCGCTTGCAGCAGCGCCGCAGGTTCAATCTTGCGTTCCACCGCGTGACTTTCCGCCTTGCCCAAAACACCACCCAGCGCAGTGAGCATTTGCTGGAACACGGGAACGGCCGCAGCGTGCATGGAGAGGGTCATGGGGCGGTTCCGCCGAAGACGATCCATTTGCTGATCGTGACGGCGGTCATGCCGCAATCCGCTCGATCTTCCGCGCGATGTCGCCGAGTGTCCGGTGTGCTTCTTCCAGATCGTAGTCCGCCTGCAGGCCGAGCCAGAACCTTTCGCTGGTGCCAAGTGCGGCTGCCAGGCGTACTGCGGTATCGGCGGTGACGCCGCGTTTCCCGAGCACGATCTCGTTGATTCGTCGCGGTGGCACGGCAGCGGCACGCGCCAATGCGTTCTGACTGATGCCGAGCGGCGTCAGGAATTCCTCGAGGAGGATTTCGCCGGGGTGAATGTTGGGGAGTTTTTTCATGGCAGGCTCAATGGTAGTCGACGATCTTGACCTGAAACGCGTCACCATCCTTCCATGTGAAGCAGATGCGCCATTGGTCGTTGATCCGGATGCTGTGCTCGCCCTTGCGATCACCACGCAGTGCTTCCAGTCGATTGGCCGGCGGGACCCGCAAGTCGTTCAATCCCGTTGCGTTGTTCAGCATGCGCAGTTTACGTCGTGCAATCGATTGGATGTCGGACGGCAATCGCCGCGAAGAGATGCCTTGCCAGATTGTTGCGGCTTCCTTGTCGGCGAAGGTCCGAATCATGTGCTGACCATAACGCAGGTCGTTATATGACGCAAGTCGTTATGGGCGGCAGGATCACGTAGAACCGAAGGAACGGAGTCAGATTCACGTTATTCGACCTCAATACGCCCCCATAAAGTCCTTCTTCCCGATCTCTACGCCGTTGTGGCGAAGCAGGTTGTACGCCGTGGTGACATGGAAGAGAAACTGCGGCAGCCCGTACGCCATCAGGTAGGCCTGGCCGCCGATGCGGCGTTCCTTTGGCGTGCCGGGACGCAGTAGCACCTCGCGTTGCTCGCTGCCTTCGAAACCAGCCGCATCCAAGCCACCGATGAAGGCCAGCGTCGCGGCGATCCGCTGCTGCAGGTCGGCGAACGTCTGGTCACCACCCTCGTAAGCCGGAACCTCCGCACCCGCAAGCCGCGCCGACACGCTGCTGGCGAAATCGCAAGCGATCTGCACTTGGCGCGCCAACGGAAACATGTCCGGGAACAACCGCGCTTGCGACAGCGCGGCAGTTTCGATCTTGCGTTCCACCGCGTGGCTTTTCGCCTTGGCCAGAACACAACCCAGCGCAGTCAACATCTGCTGGAACACGGGAACGGACGCAGAGTGCATCGAAAGAGTCATACGGCGGTTGCGCAGTCAGGTACGAAGGCCATGGTATCTGGCAACTCGGTGGTGAACAGGAAAATCTAGCTGCGCCGTTCTTTGTCGGACCACCGTGGCTACCTGTCCCGACTGCACTCCGCAGCGCGCGCCTATGAAGGACGCCACGCCGAATCTACAGGTTGGTCACTGAGCCGGCGGGTCGAAGCCGCCACGAAAGATGTAGTCGTCTTCGAGCTGCCAGATCTTGAGATTCTCACCAACGAGCTCGATGCGGTTGTCGCCGTCGATATCTATCGCTTCGAGCGAAAGGCTGGGGAAATTGATATTGGATGTCACGATCTCGCCATCGTCGTATCGTCGCACCGTCGTACGACCGTAGTCGCTCGTTGCAAACATCAAGGCGTCATCAGGTGCCTGCGAAAACAGGGCAATGCCGTACGCATATGAGGGTAGCTTGAACGTTTTTTCGGGCGTTGCGGATATACCGTCGTAGATTGCGACCTCTGAATCCCGAAGGATCGCCATTTTCGTAGTGCGCCCAGCCCCACGTTTAAGCAAGGAGAATTCTACGGCGGTGTATGACGCGACTACATTGGGCCCCCTTAGGGGTTTGAATACTCTGATATCGGCGAGATACCCGAAGATAATTTCAGGGATGCCATCCGCATCCATGTCGGCTACCCGCAACTCGCCCATTGCCGCGCCTTCGGACATTGGCAACGGCACTGACTGCCAAAGCAGGTTGCCGGTTGCGTAGTCGACGATCTCGACGCGAGCGGTATTGGCCGGTTGCCCGGAAACAGGATCCGACATCCTGCCAGCGACAATCAGCTGCCGCTCCGGCCGATCGAGTAGTTGCGCGGTGGCGATGCTTTGCGGGTAGGTGGACGACTGCAGCGTTCGTTCTGAAATGAGCGCGCCGCTACTTGCAAAGGTCCACAAGTAGCGTTTTGGCGAACTTGCACCACCTTGTCGATCTTCCGCGCCGGAAACGACTACTTCACCCGTTGCGCCTTGCAGGGGAGACGACGTGATTGCGAACTGCTCTACGCTCCTGCCGGCCGCAGGGTAACCAGGCACCCACGACAGAGCGGAGCCAGCTTGGTCGACAAATGGCGAGCTGGACAGATTCGATGTGACGAGAAAGCCAACCGTACCGACCTGGGTAAGGAATGCAAGGGACGGCTTGCCATCCGGCCGGCTGACCAGCGTCCAGTCGGTGACCTGGTACTGATTGGCGTGGGATCGCCAACGCGGCAGGCCGTACGGAGGAATCGAGACGGCCACAATGCCCCCAGCATAGGACGCATCAGCCCAGACCAGTTCGGCTGTGCCATCACCGTCGAGATCGATGGTGATGGGTCCATTTAGGAAACTAATATACGGAGGATTGGTGGTTCTCCTCTCCCAAATCGTCAAGCCAGTCGCGATGTCGAGTGCGCGTAGTTTATCGCTGGTGGCCGTAATGAGATCGGTACTGCCATCACCGTTGGCGTCGGCGAAGATCGGCAGGAATGAGCGGCCGCCTTCCGTTGCGAGAGGCGTAAGAGGAGCCGTTGGCCGAAACGTCGCGAGTTGCGCGCTGTAGCCGAAGGCATCGTGCAGCACGACAGCGTTCTGCCCTTGGAAGTTGATAACGTAAGGAATCCATGGGCCGCTGAGGCCGGCATTCCAGACTTCCGTTGCCGACAGAGTGTCGCCGTTTCGGGTTATCTCGAAGGCGCGGCCATCATTGGAAATGATTTCGGCACGCGCGTCGCCCAGAATGTCGCCGACGGTTGTGCCCGAGATAATCAGTGGGACGATACCGCGCGGTTCGAGCGTGATGGGGTCGAACAGTGCCACTGTACCCGCGACATGGGCGACTATTTCGGGGTACCCATCACCGTCGACATCGCCGATCGAAGCGCTGTCGACAAAGTCGGGGAGCGTCGCCTTGACTACCAAGGTTGCGGTGTCGCGAAGCTCAGTCCTTGAGTTCCAGCGCAATAGCAACGCAGGCGCTTCCCCTGGCACCTCGACGAGCAGCGCTCCCCGGAAATCGCTAAATGGAGGCGCATCCACGCGTGCAATCTCGCGGTAACGGCGAGGACTAATGTCTTCCTCGACGATAGTGACGAAGAACCTTCCCGAAACAAGCAATTCGGGGCGTCCATTCCGATTGACATCGAGCGTTCCCGATAGCTGAATCGGACGGCCGACAAGTCCGACTCCACTGCGCAATTGCACCAAGTCGGGCGATGCGAATGACTGGGCGGCGCAGATGAATCCAATAACGACAAGCGCCAGACGCAAACAAACAAGCATGGGTTCGCTCCCTGAATTGATGGATTTAAAGTACGACCAAGCGATCCCGACTATAACCAGAAACCTCTGCACAACCTATTCAGTTTGGCGGGGATTGCTCGGCTGGCCAGAGTGTAGGCGCGGTGAGCGAATCCGAAGTAGAGATCACAGACGATAGTCGGTACCAATCGACAGCTGGCGCTCCGGCCAGCGTGGGCAGAGCGCTTCCAATGTTTCCATCAGGTCCATCCAGTCATCGACTGACGAGGAGTTTTGTTGGCGCACATACGTCACACCGCCGCTCGCCGCGAAAGGCGCCGCTTCGGACGACGATTGCTTAGGTGCCGAGTCCGGCGAGGATGTCATCGAGCATGGCCTCACGGTCGAAGAGGACAAAGTATCGCCTGACCTGCTGCAAGTCGAGCGTTTCGCGATTGGTTCGCAGCAACTCACGGATGTCGTCGACATCGCGCAGACGCCTGGGATCGTTTACGTAGCCTTGAAGCTTGAAGGCAATGAGTACCTCGGGATCTTGCCCGGCCAATCTGTCGCGCGCATCGAACTGGTGCGCGAGGCTCACCATCTCCTCGAAGAAGGCGACCTTGGCGCTGGTGTCGAGCGCCATACCGGCCAACAACGTCCTGCGGCGAGCATCTTCAAAAGTGCATTGGAGCGGATCGACCATGTCCGTAGGCAGCTTCATGGGGCCAGTACTTCATCCTTGATGTAGCGGACGCGGATGGTCGACGGCCCTTCGCCTTCGTCGAAGTGGCAGCGAACCGCGTCGCGAACCTCCTCGCGCAATGCTTCGTACGAGTTCGCCTGCGTGAAGATGGATTCGCTTAGTGCTCGCGCAGTTACACCACCTTCCGGTGCGTCTTCGACGAGGAATGTGATTTCCATCATTACTCGGTCCCTCCAAGATCGCGCGATTCGATGATCGCGTCCGCGCGGAACTCGATGTAGAGCGAGTCGGTGTCTTCGAAGTATTGGAGCTTCATGGTTTGGAGTATTGCACGGTGCCGCGGGGATTCATGGGACGCCGAAGTAATAAAAAACCCCGTCGTCATCCTCGCGAAAGCGGGGACCCATTGATTTTCGTCAAGTTGGTGAAAGAACATCAAGATCAAAATGGGTTCCCGCTTTCGCGGGAATGACGAGGAAAGAAGGGCGACCCATTTTGAATTCGTTACCTCTTACATATTCCGTCGATACTCCCCGCCCACGTCGTACAACGCGTGCGAGATTTGGCCGAGGCTGTGGGTCTTCACAGCTTCCATCAATGCTTCGAAGACGTTCTTGCGTTCGCGGGCGGTGTTTTGCAGGTAGGCCAGGCCGTGGCCGTCGTGGGATTCGGGCTCGGTCACTTCGTCGCTGTCGGCGACGTGGTCGTGGCTGGTCTCGCCTGATGGGGCCAGCGGGTTACGGGCTTGTTGCCAGTGGGCGACGTTTTCGATCTGCTGGCCCTTCTCTTCTTCGGTGCTGCGGATCAATTCGATCTCGGTGGCAATTTCGCCAGCGTGTTCCTTCGGCAAGAACGTGTTGACTCCGACCAGTGGCAGCGAGCCGTCGTGCTTCTTGTGCTCGTAGTACATCGATTCCTCTTGAATCTTGCCGCGCTGGTACATGGTGTCCATCGCGCCGAGTACGCCGCCGCGATCGCTGATCGCTTCGAATTCCTTGTAGACCGCTTCTTCGACCATGTCGGTGAGATATTCGACAGCGAAACTGCCCTGCCAGGGGTTCTCGTTGAAATTGATCCCCAGTTCCTTGTTGATGATCATCTGAATGGCGACGGCGCGGCGCACGCTTTCTTCGGTGGGCGTGGTGATGGCTTCGTCGTACGCGTTGGTGTGCAGGCTGTTGCAGTTGTCGAACAGCGCGTACATGGCTTGCAGCGTGGTGCGGATGTCGTTGAACTGGATTTCCTGCGCGTGCAGCGATCGGCCGCTGGTCTGGATGTGGTACTTCATCATCTGGCTGCGCGGCGATGCACCGTAGCGATCGCGCATGGCCCGTGCCCAGATGCGACGTGCGACGCGACCGATGACGGTGTATTCCGGATCCATGCCGTTGCTGAAGAAGAACGACAGGTTCGGCGCGAAATCGTCGATTGACATGCCGCGTGCCAAGTAATACTCGACGATGGTGAAGCCGTTGCTGAGAGTGAAAGCGAGCTGGCTGATCGGGTTCGCACCGGCTTCGGCGATGTGGTATCCACTGATCGACACCGAGTAGAAATTGCGCACGGCGTTGTCGACGAAATACTGCTGGATGTCGCCCATCATGCGCAGCGCGAATTCGGTGCTGAAGATGCAGGTGTTCTGCGCCTGGTCTTCCTTGAGAATGTCGGCCTGCACGGTGCCGCGTACGGTGCTGAGCGTTTTCGCCTTGATGCGGGCGTAGGTTTCCGCGTCGACCATTTGATCGCCGGAGACACCAAGCAATCCAAGGCCGAGGCCGTTATTCGTCGGTGGCATGTCGCCGTGGTACTTCGGACGTTCGCGGCCTTCAAATAGCTTGCCCAGTTTCTTCTGCGCTTCCGACCAGCGGGCGTCGTCTTCCTTCAGATATTTTTCCACCTGCTGGTCGACGGCGGTGTTCATGAACATCGCCAGGATCATTGGCGCGGGGCCGTTGATGGTCATCGAAACGCTGGTGGTCGGCGAGCACAGATCAAACCCTGAGTAGAGCTTTTTCATGTCGTCGAGCGTCGGAACGTTGACGCCGGAGTTGCCGATCTTGCCGTAGATGTCGGGGCGCGGTGCCGGATCTTCGCCGTACAGGGTGACGCTGTCGAAAGCGGTCGAAAGCCGCGCTGCCGGCTGGCCGACCGACAGGTAATGAAAGCGACGGTTGGTGCGCTCGGGCGTGCCTTCGCCGGCGAACATGCGGATGGGATCTTCGCCGGTGCGTCGATATGGGTAGACACCACCGGTGTACGGATAGCTGCCTGGCAGGTTTTCCTTGCCGAGGAAGGTGAGCAGTTCGCCCCACGATTTGTAGGTGGGCGCGGCGATCTTCGGCACCAGTTGGTGGCTCAAAGATTCGCGATAGTTTTCGACCTTGATGACCTTGCCGCGCACCGAGTACTCGGTGACTTCGTCGGTGATTGACTTGAGGCGTGCCGGCCATTCGCGCAGCAGTTTGAGGGAGTCGTTGCTGAGCGACTGGATGGCGTCGTTGTAGCGCTCGCGCAGAGTAAGCAATGAGCGGTCTGGTGCGCTGATATGAACCCCGCTGGACGGTTCGTCGTTTGCGACTGGGACGGCTGGAGATGGGCTGTCGACCTCGACTGCGCCAGGTGGGAGTTGGGTCGGGATGCTTGCCTTGGCAGGGGCGCGATGTTCGGCACCGACCTTGGGTGCGGAGTAATTAAGCGCGTCGACTTCGTAGAGGTCCAAAGGCTTCGGGAGCCGCGTGTCACTTAGCTCAGACAGCGCTTGCAGGAGAGACTGCGCGCGGTCGGCGATGTCGGCCTGGGTTTCGATCTGGCGATTGATCGCCCTGCCCTGTTCCGCGATCTCGGCGAGGTAGCGAATGCGCGCACCGGGAATCAGAACGGTGGCACGTGGTTCCTTCAGTGTTGTATCGAGATTTGGCTTGAATTCCGCATTCACCTTCTCGCCCAGCAAGCGGCAGAGATTGACGAACATCCAGCTGATGCCGGGATCGTTGAACTGGCTGGCGATGGTTGGGTAAACCGGCACGTCTTTGTCGTCGGTCTGGAACGCGACGCGGTTGCGCTTCCACTGCTTGCGGATGTCGCGCAGCGCGTCTTCGGCGCCGCGGCGGTCGTACTTGTTGAGCACGATCAGCTCGGCGTAATCGATCATGTCGATTTTTTCGAGCTGGCTGGCGGCGCCGTAGTCGCTGGTCATCACGTACATCGGGAAATCGACGAGATCGACGATTTCCGAATCGCTCTGGCCGATGCCGGCGGTCTCGACGATGACCAGGTCGTAGCCGAGGCTTTTCAGGAAACCGATGCAGTCTTTCAGCACAGCATTTGTGGCGACGTTCTGCCGACGCGTCGCCATCGAGCGCATGTAGACGCGATGGCTGCGCAGCGAATTCATTCGGATGCGATCACCGAGCAAAGCACCACCGCTGCGGCGGCGCGTCGGGTCGACCGAGATCACCGCGATATGCATCTTCGGAAAACTGGCAAGAAAGCGGTTGAGCAGTTCGTCGGTTACCGATGACTTGCCCGCGCCACCGGTGCCGGTGATGCCGATGACCGGCGCTGGGCGTCCGCTGCGGGACTCGGGATTCGGAACTCGGGACTCGGACGACGCTTGCCGACCCGGTTGCCACTGCCTGCGCAGCAGCGCCAGTTCGGAATCCGAGAACGCACCATCCTCGATTGCCGACAGCATCTTGCCAATAGCGATTTCATCGTCGAGTGCGGGCTTGGTGGCATTTTCCGCCTCCCGAGTCCCGAGTCCCGAGTCCCGCGCCGCGCTGGCGCGGCCAACAACGTCCTCAATCATCTCGACCAAGCCCATCTTCATGCCGTCATTGGGGTGGTAGATGCGCTCGACGCCGTAGGCTTGCAGCTCGCGGATTTCCTCGGGCGTGATGGTGCCGCCGCCACCCGCGAAGATCTTGATATGGCCGGCGTCACGCTCTTTCAGCATGTCGACCATGTACTTCAAATACTCGACGTGGCCACCCTGATAGCTCGACAGCGCGATGGCGTCGGCGTCTTCCTGCAAAGCGGCGCGGACGACATCTTCGACGCTGCGGTTGTGGCCCAGATGGATCACTTCAGCGCCTAGCGACTGAATCAGCCGGCGCATGATGTTGATCGCGGCATCGTGACCGTCGAACAGGCTCGCGGCAGTCACGAAGCGCAACGGGCTCGTGTCGGGGCCGGGCTGCTGGCTGGCGGAAACGTCTTGGGCGTTCGTGTTCATGGGCGTCACTGGGTTTGCAAAGCGGATCGCCCGATTGTAGCGGCTGGGCCGGTATCCCTGCTCTGATCGATCCATCCTGCGTAGCAATCGCGCCGCATGAGGTGGTCGTGGCACACTCTGGGCGTGCCGCCGCGACGACGCGAGCGTCAATATCGAAAAAGGAGACCATGTTGAAAATTTCGCGCTTTCTTGCCGTCGCTTCGCTGGCCGCATTGGCTGGCTGCGTTACCGTCCCGGTGAACCGGGTTATTTACGACGAGGCCCCGATCGACGATCAGCGTCCAAACGACGCATTCCCGGAACGTTTCACCGTCGAAGAGGGCCGCGCACCAAACGTGGTCGCGCTGTTCCGCGAATCGCCTGCGCCACGCGAAGTTCGGGTGGACGAGGGCTATGACTTCATCCGCGACCGTACCGAGTTGGCGCGGGAGGGTTACGTGCTGGTTGGTCGGAGCCTGTTCGAGACCGCCGACCCCAATGCGCGCTCGCGAGCCGCCGAACGCGCGGTGGCAATCGGTGCGGAACGGGCAATGTTCTACCCGGTCGATCCTACCGCCGCCAATCGTGACCAACGAGCCGGTGGATACGACGGTCCGCAATATTCGCTGGTCGCCTATTTCGTGAAGTACAAGCTGACGTTTGGAGCCACCTTTCGCAACCTGAGCAGCAGCGAGATGGCGAAGCTCACGATCAATGGTGGCGTCAGCATCGGTTCGGTGATTGCACGCACGCCGGCGTCGGAAGCTAACTTGCTGTCAGGCGATGTGGTGTTTCGCATCAACGACAAGGGGTTCAGAGGCAAGACCGAGTTTCAGCAGATGCTTGCGCAATACGCGGGTACCTCGGTGACACTGGACATCTACCGCGGCGGGCAAGAGATGCAGCGCATCGTTCGGCTGGGCGTGGCGCGGGAGAAGTAATCGCGGGGCGTAACCAGAAACTCCCAGCTTTGTCATTCCTGCGAAGGCACACTGCTGTCCGGAAGGGTTTCGTGACCCCGCGCGACCGCTCAAGAAAAGTACTTCGTCACCCCTGCGAAAGCAGGGGTCCATTTTGATTCTGCTTTGCTTTCAACAACTTGGCGAAGATCAAAATGGATTCCTGCTTTCGCAGGAATGACGAGGATGTTGTGTCTTGTCACTGGTGGAAATTCAAGTCGCGGGTGGAGTCAAAACCACGTAGACCAATCACCACAATGGTTTCGTGGGTGTCGGCAAAATTATTCCGGACAGCAGTGTGCGAAGGCAGGAATGACAAAGCTGTTGGTTAGCCTCGCGCTCGCAGTTTGATTTCCGAGCCGCGCAACCCCTACGACTCAAACTGCTCGTTGAGTATCCGGTCAGCCAGGTCGTGCTCGGGATCAAACAATAAGCGCACCGATTGCTCGCGCGATTCGCGAATGCGCACATCGAGAATGTCGCGGACTTCATGCGAATCGGCGGTCGCGCTCACTGGGCGCTTGTACGGATCAAGCACGACAAAACGCACTTCGGTGGTTGCCGGCAGAACTGCACCGCGCCATCGGCGAGGCCTGAACGGGCTGATCGGCGTTAGCGCCAGCACGTTTGACCCCAGCGGCAGGATCGGGCCATTCGCTGAAAGGTTGTAGGCCGTTGATCCAGCGGGCGTCGACAGCAGCACGCCATCACACATCAACTCATCGAGTTTGGTGTCGCCGTCCAATTCGATGCGAATATGAGCGGCCTGCTTGGTTTGACGCAGCAGCGACACTTCGTTGAAGGCCAGTGCGGTCGAACTGGTACCGCCTTCGGTGTTCACTTCCATCAACAACGGATACAACTCGGTCGCCTGCGCCGCACTGATCCGCTCGGGCAAATCATCGGACCGATGTTGGTTCATCAGGAACCCCACAGTTCCCAGTTTCATCCCGTACACCGGCAGCTTGCGCGACAGCGTGCGATGCATGCTACGCAGCATGAAGCCATCGCCACCGAGGGCGACGATCACATTCGCTTCTTCAACCGTCGCATCGCCATATCGGGTGGTAAGCACCTTGAGCGCGTCCTGCGCTTCGTCGGTGCGTGCCGCCATGAAGGCGATGCGAGGATTGTCGATCACACCGGCGTGCCGGTGGATGCGAGTTGCGCAAGACGGCGCACGGCGACCGATACGATGGGATAGTCGGTAACGACCTGCATCCGCATGTCGGCGAACATGCCGAGGGTGAACTTGAGCGTCGGGTCGTCGCGGTTGAGCCACGCGGCAACCAGATCGGCACCATCACCTTTGCCACCCTGCTCCAGAACCTGACCTGCCAATGCGCGCTGCTGTGCGTACAACTCGTCGCGCAACTGCCCTCGCGCATGCGCATGCCAGCGCGTTTCGACAGGAAGCTCTTCAATTTTGTGCATCAGCCACGTCAGGTGCAGCGCTTCGCCCAGCGCGAAATAGACTTCGGCGACGCAATCCACGCTCAGGTTGTTCTGCTCGGCGACCAGCACGATATCGAGTACGGAATTGAGCGCGTCCAGGCCAGCCAGTTGCTCCGCAAGATGTTCATCGAAGCCCTGATCGATCCAATGCTTGCGCTCCTGCTCGAAGTGCAAACGATCGGCCGGAGCCATCGTCTTGACAAGCGAGGCGCGCAGTTTCTGCACGCCCGGACTGTAACGCGCAACGGCAGCAGCTATGTCGTTTGACTCGCCACTGCGGTTGAGCACCCATCGCGTCAGATTGCGCAGCAAAGACCAGATCACCAAAATCGCGTCAATCTGCGAATTGCCGTTGACCTTCCCGTCGAGATCTTCAATCGCAGCCCACAGCGAACGCGCATCGATAATTTCGCGAACGATGTTGAACGCCTTGGCAATCGCGGCCGGCGATTGGCCGGTGTCTTCCTGCATACGCAGCAGGAAGGTCGCGCCCATGCGATTGACCATCGAATTGGTCACTGCCGTGGCGATAATCTCGCGCTTCAGGCGATGCCTTTCCATGTGCTCGGAATATTTTTCGCGCAACGGCTCGGGAAAATACCGGCGCAACTCGGTGGAGAGGTACGGGTCTTCCGGGATATCCGAATCGAGCAGCTGCTGGTAGATGACAATCTTGGAATACGACAGCAGGATGGCCAGCTCTGGCCGGGTAAGACCCACTCCGCGAACGCGACGCTCGGTGAATTCCGCGTCGGACGGCAAGTACTCGATCTGACGATCCAGCAGGCCTTGCGACTCCAGCGTCTGGATGAAGTGCTGCTTGGAACCCAGCCGCTTGATCGACATGCGCTCCATCACGGAAATGGCTTCGTTCTGGCGATAGTTGTCGAACAAGACCAGGCGTTCGACTTCGTCGGTCATCTGACGAAGCAGAGCGTTACGGCTGTCGTAATCGAGCTCACCCCGCTTGACCGCATCGTTGAGCAGGATCTTGATGTTGACCTCGTGGTCGGACGTATCCACGCCGGCAGAGTTGTCGATGAAATCGGTGTTGAGAAGAACGCCGTTCAAAGCCGCCTCGATTCGACCGCGTTGGGTCATGCCGAGATTGCCACCTTCGCCGATGATGCGCGCGCGGATTTCGCCGCCGTTGACGCGAATCATGTTGTTGGCACGGTCACCGGCATCGGCGTTGCTTTCGATCTCGGCCTTCACGTACGTGCCGATGCCACCGTTCCACAGCAGGTCAGATGGCGCTTTGAGGATGGCGTTGAGCAACTCGTTTGGCGTCATCGCAGTGATGCCTTCGGCAATCCCGAGCGCGACACGTGCCGCTTCGGAAACCGGGATACTTTTCAGCGTACGAGGCCAGACGCCGCCGCCCTCACTGATCAAGCTCGTGTTGTAGTCGGCCCACGACGAACGCGGAACCTTGAACAGGCGTTCGCGCTCTGCGTAGCTGCTGGCTGCAACGGGGTTGGGATCGATGAAGATGTGGCGATGGTCGAACGCAGCAAGCAGGCGAATGTGTTTGGACAACAACATTCCATTGCCAAACACATCGCCGGACATGTCGCCAATGCCGACGCAGGTGAAATCGTGCGACTGGCAATCGACACCAAGCGAACGGAAATGGCGCTTGACCGATTCCCACGCACCCTTGGCGGTGATGCCCATGCCCTTGTGGTCATAACCGACCGAACCACCGGACGCGAATGCGTCGCCGAGCCAGTAGCCATGCTCATCGGAAACTGCGTTGGCAATGTCGGAGAACGTCGCGGTGCCCTTGTCAGCGGCGACCACCAGATATGGATCATCTGCATCATGGCGGACCACGTCGACCGGCGGCACCACTGCGCCATCGACCAGGTTGTCGGTGATGTCGAGCAAGCCATTGATGAACATGCGGTAGCAGGCAATGCCTTCGGCCAGCACCGCGTCACGGTCGCCATTGATTGGCGGCTTCTTGACGAAAAATCCGCCCTTGGAACCGACAGGCACGATGACCGTGTTCTTGACCATCTGCGCCTTGACCAGGCCCAGCACTTCGGTGCGGAAATCCTCGCGGCGGTCCGACCAGCGCAGGCCACCACGCGCGACTGGCCCAAAGCGCAAATGCACGCCTTCGATGCGCGGGCTGTACACGAAAATTTCTCGATAAGGGCGCGGCTTCGGAAGGTCGGGCATCTGCATCGGATCGAATTTGAAGCTGGTGTAGTCGTGCCGTTTGCCGTCGCGAATCTGGTAATAGTTGGTACGCAGGGTTGCTCGAATCGCGCCCATGAAGGCGCGCAGGATGCGGTCCTCGTCAATGCTGGCCACGCGCTCCAGTAAAGTCTTGATGGTGGCGACGATGCGATCGATCTGTGCGTTTCGGCCCTGCTTGCGCGACTTGATGAGGCTATCGATCAGTTGCGGACTTTCCGCTTGCGTCTCGGCCGGAATCAGTGTCTCCATCTCTCGTCGCAGGTCGGCCGCGCACGCGTCAATGCTTGCGGCATCCGCATCCAGTCGACGTGGATCAAACTTGGCTTCGAACAGCTCCACCAGTAGACCGGCCATGTCCGGGTAGCTGCAGAGCGTTTGCTCCATGTAGGTTTGCGAGAAAGTGACTCCCGTCTGCAACAGGTATTTGCAATACGCGCGCAGCACACCGACCTGACGCCAGCTCATTTGCGCCAGCAGCACCAGTCGATTGAAGCCATCGTTTTCAGCATCGCCCCGCCACACCCGCTCGAAGGTTTGCTGGAACGTGCCGCGGATCTGGTCGATGTCGAAACTCAGGCGCCCTGGGCGAACCATGATGTCCTGGATATAAACGGGCGAGCCGCCTACGTCCAGTTCGTAGAGATTTTCCTTCAGAACACTAACGCCGAGGTTCTCCAAAAGAGGGATCACTTCCGACAGCGAGATGTCGCCTCCGAGGCGGAAAACCTTGAAGTGGAGGTCCTCGGGATTGCGGCGCGAGTGATACAGATTCAGTCGAATATCATCAACGCTGGCCAGGCTCGACGCCAACTCGACATCGTCAGCGGCGTTGTCCGGTGACACCTTTTCGATGTAGCCGGCCGGCAGCGCCTTTCCGTAACGATTGGCGAGCTTGATACCGACATCTTCGCCATGTTTTTCAACCAGCGATTCACGCAGATCGTCATGCCAGTTGCGGACAATCTGAGCGATACGTTTTTCGAGATCTGCCACGTCGTACGTGGGCTGGTCGCCCGGTTTCGGGCGCACCACCATGTGCACACGGGCGAGCGGCGATTCGTCCAGTTGCACGGTCGAATCCACACGTTCCCCACGAAAGCTTTCCTTCAGCGTCTTCTCGATGCGCTCGCGCACGGAAGTGTTGAAGCGATCGCGTGGCACGTAGGCCAGGACGGACAGGAATCGGCCGTAACGATCGCGGCGCACGAACAATCGCGTGCGGGCGCGTTCGCGAAGATCCAGCACGGCCATCGCAATCTCGAAAAGCTCTTCCTTGGAACACTGGAACAATTCATCGCGCGGCAGCGTTTCCAGGATATTGCGCAGCGCCTTGCCCGAATGCGAGTCGGGTTTGAGGCCAGAACGCCTCATCACGTCTTCGAGATTGCGACGCACCAGGGGCACTTCACGCGGCGGCGTCATGTAGGCCGACGACGTGAACAAGCCGAGGAAGCGCTCTTCTCCAGTCGGATGGCCGCTTTCGTCGAAGCTCAACACCGACAGATAGTCCATGTGACCGGGACGATGCACATGCGAACGCGCGTTGGTTTTGGTCAGGATGATCGCGCCTACCGCACCGGATTTCTCCAGATCATGTGCGGCCAGTGACTTCACCGAACGCGGGGCCAGGCCACGTTCGATCTCACGCAGGATGCCCAGGCCCGAACTTTCAACCGCTTCAAGCACTTCATTGTCGCCGCCGCCAAGAACGCGATATTCGCGATAGCCAAGGAAGGTGAAATGGTCTTCGGCGACCCATCGCAGGAAGGCACCGGCTTCCTCCAGCAAGGATGCCTCGTATGGCAGTTTGCGCTTGGGAAATTCATCGGCAATGATCAAAAGTCGCTGCTTCATCTGCGGCCAGTCGGCAACCGAAGCGCGTACGTCATCGATAGCGACGCTTACGTCCTTGCGAAGTTGCTCGATCTGGGAGACTTCGGCGACGCGTTCGATCTCGAACACCATCAGCGATTCCGGTGTGCCCTTGTCGGCGTCGTCCGCGGCGACATGCAGCACCTTGCCACCCGGATCACGTTCGGTGCGATAGAGCGGATGAATGACGATCTTGGTCGCAAGGCCGGCAGCGTTTATGGCCATTGATACCGAATCGACGAGGAACGGCATGTCATCGGTGGCAATGGCGATGACGGTATGGTTGCTTTCGAAGCCGTCTTGCTCCAGGACCGGGTTGAAGACGCGAATCTTGGCGTGGCCGCTCCGGCGCTCGCGCATGAACTCGAACATCGCCATCGCCAGGCTGGCCCAGCTGGCGGCATCGCGACTGGCGATATCGTCGGCAGGAAGCTGGCGGAAGAAGTTCTCGGTGAAAGCCTGGGCTTCGTGTGCACGTGACAAGCCGGGCTGGGCCAGCACCTGCTTGACGATGGCATCGACACCGGATTTGACGGGAACAGCGCTGGTAGCAGTCATTGCAATACTCGACACGGCGGACAATCGGCAAGGATACGTCGGTCGGCCATTATTCGGAACCGTTGCGAACGGTTTCAGGCCGCCGGCAAGCAGCTTTTCACAGGCGCGCTTCAGCTTTGAAAAAACAAAAGGCCTCGCAACATGCGAGGCCTTTTCGACCGTCGGCTGGAAGGTCGCGACTACTTCGCAGCGCGCAACGCTGCGATGCGCTGTTCCAGCGGCGGATGGCTGGAGAACAGCTTGCGCATTCCACCACCGGAGATGCCGAACGCCTGGATCGCCTTAGGCAAGCTGTTTTCACCGTGGTTGCCGGAAAGGCGCGCCAGCGCAGCAATCATCTTTTCGCGACCGGCGAGATGTGCGCCACCGGCATCGGCGCGATATTCACGCCAGCGCGAGAACGCGGCGACGACCATCGAAGCCAGGAAGCCCAGCCCAATCTGCAATACGATCACTATGGCGAAGTAGGCGATGCCGCCACCACCACGATCGCCGCTGATGGCGCGATCGATCACCGATCCGATAACGCGTGCCAGGAAGATCACGAACGTATTCAGAACGCCTTGGATCAGCGTCATCGTCACCATGTCGCCATTGGCGACGTGGCTGATTTCATGACCGAGCACCGCCTCGATCTCGTCTTGCTGCATCTGGTTGAGCAAGCCAGTACTGATCGCGACGAGTGCGCTGTTTCGTGTGGCGCCTGTCGCGAACGCATTCATTTCCGGCGCATCGTATATCGCGACTTCCGGCATCTTGATACCGGCGGCGTCGGCCTGGCGCCGAACCGTGGCAAGCAACCACGCTTCGGTCGGGTTCGAGGCCTGTTCGATCACTTTTGCCTTGGTCTGCCATTTGGCGATCCACTTCGACATCGCCAGCGAAATGAATGACCCGCCGAAACCGATCACAGCTGAAATGACAAGGATGGCTTGAAGGTTCAGTTGGCCGTTGAGATAGGTGGTGGTGTCGAGCCCAAACACCCGGACGACGATCGTCAGCAGCAGCATCACGGCAAGGTTGGTGGCAATGAACAACATGATCCGGCGCATGGGTGTCCTCATCAGTAATGACGCAATAAAGCCTTTGGTAAGGGCGACCGGCGACTATTCAAGGCACGCACGCGTTTTCCTTGCACGCCTGACCATGTTGGACGACTGTCTAGAATGAGTAACCGCAGTTGCCAGCCCGTTCCGAGTATGCCCTACCGAGGTCGTTTCGCGCCCAGCCCTACCGGTCAGCTACACGTCGGCTCACTCGTCGCGGCCGTCGGTAGTTGGCTGCGTGCGCGACAACATGATGGCGTTTGGCTGGTCCGTATCGAAGACCTCGATCCCGAGCGCGAAGTCATCGGAGCTGATGTCGAATTGATCGATACCTTGGCACGCTTTGGCATGGAGTCGGACGAGCCTGTGCTTTGGCAAAGTGATCGACACGATGTTTATCGCAGCGCGCTGGATTCGCTGGTTGCCGATGGCCACGTTTACCGCTGTGCCTGTAGCCGGCGCGATTTAAGACCATTTGGTGGCATCCACCTATCAACATGTGTCGTCGCACCCGATTCAATGCCCGATGCAGCGTGGCGAGTTCGCACCGACACCCGCCCTGTCACGTTCAACGATGTCCGGCTTGGCGCGCTGTCATTCCGGCTGGACCATGACGGCGGCGATTTTGTCGTGCGGCGACGCGAGGGTTGGGTGGCGTATCAACTCGCCGTGGTTGTCGACGATGCGGCAGAAGGCATCACCGAAATCGTGCGCGGCGCCGACCTGCTGGTTTCCACACCACGGCAGATTCTGCTGCAACAAACCCTTGGACTGGCCCAACCGAGTTATCTGCATCTGCCGGTCGTGTTCGGCACCGACGGTCGCAAGCTGAGCAAGCAGGATCGGTCAACGCCAGTCAACCCAAGCGACCCAATGCCTGCTCTGCGGGCAGCGCTCGATGTGCTGGGCTTGCCCGGCATTTCGGCGAGCGATCCGTCTGCCGCACTCGACGCTGCGCTGCATCATCCGGGTTGGTCGAGCAGCGCGGTCGGTGGCTGGAAGGACTCCATAAATGCCGCGATGCAGCGGGAAGTCGCAGAGCCATTCGGGCACACTCGAAATCCAAATGCCGCCTATCACGTCGGCCTCGATCAGTATCCTGAACACAAAAGGAAACGGCAATGACAGCTCGTGTAGCCCTCGTAACTGGCGGTATTGGTGGTATCGGAACGGCGCTTTGCAAGAACTTCGCGCGCGCCGGCCACAAGGTCGGCACCAACTATCGTGACGAAGCCAAGGCGCTGGAATGGCAGGAAATGATGCGTGGTGAAGGCTTCGACGTGGCCATTGCAAAAGGCGACGTTTCTGATCCTGGCGCCTGTGAAACCATGGTACGAGAGATCGAAAAGCAGATTGGCCCGGTCGATATTTTGGTCAACAACGCTGGCATCACCCGTGATACCACCTTTCACCGAATGACGCCTCAGCAGTGGCAAGAAGTGGTTAACACCAACCTCAACTCGGTGTTCAACATGACTCGCCCAGTCATTGAAGGCATGCGCGCACGCCAGTGGGGCCGGGTCATCCAGATCAGTTCGATCAACGGGCAGAAAGGTCAGTACGGGCAGGCCAATTACGCCGCCGCGAAAGCCGGCATGCATGGCTTCACCATTTCGCTGGCGCAGGAAAATGCCAAGTTCGGCATCACGGTGAACACGGTTTCGCCGGGTTACGTAGCCACGGAAATGGTCAAAGCGGTGCCCGAAGACGTGCGCAACAAGATCATCGCGCAGATTCCTGTTGGTCGCCTTGGCGAGCCGGATGAAATTGCCTATGCGGTTGAGTTCCTGTCGTCGGAAAAGGCGGCTTGGATCACGGGCGCGAATCTTTCGATCAACGGCGGCCACTACATGGGTTGGTAGTCGTCCGAGCTTTCAAGTTGCGGCGGTGCAACGCCGTCGCAAGCTGCTGAATGGCGGCGCTTTTTCACTGGTGCGCCGCCGCATAGTCTGTTAGCTTTGCGCTATGACAGACCTTCGTATCATCAAGAAATACCCGAACCGGCGTCTCTACGACACGGAGATTTCCAGCTACATCACGCTGGAAGAAGTTCGGCAATTGGTGATCGACGGAGAAGTCTTCCAGGTGCGCGACGCCAAGACTAGCGAAGACCTGACCCGCTCGGTGTTGCTGCAGATCATCTCGGAACACGAAGACAGTGGTTCGCCGATGTTCACCACGCAGTTGCTGTCACAGGTGATCCGCTTCTACGGCGACTCGCTGCAGGGCTTCATGGGTAGCTACCTGGAGCGCAGCATGCAGACGTTCTTGGATCAGCAGCACCAGTTTCGCAGCCAGCTCAACAACATGATGGGCAAGACGCCGTTTTCGATGCTCAACGGACTCACCGAACGCAACATGGATATGTGGAAGAACCTTCAGCAGGGTTTTGTCGCCGGCAAACCAGGTGAGAGCGCCAACCAGCCTGCTTCAGCCAAGCCAGACACCACGCGCGCGGCATCGAAGAAGAGTGGCAGCAAGGGCTGATTCGAGCGCTTGCTTCAGGAACCGCGCATTCCCCCGCCCGTCCTCGTCATTCCTGCGAAGGCAGGAATCCATTTTTAACTTTGTCAAGGCACTGACAGAACAGCAAAGTCAGAATGGATTCCTGCCTTCGCAGGAATGACGAAATTGTGGAGTGTCGCGGTAGCCGTGAAATCGATGCGCCCGCCCCGCATTCATGGCGAAGAGTGAACGCCGCAAGGACGTTCCGCGAAACTTACCAAATCAAATCCGCCGGCACGTCATCGTCGTCCTCCTGATCGGGATCGACCAGCAACAGCACCTGATCGGGATCGATTTCCTGCACCGCAAGTGCAACTTCTCGAGTGACCAGCAGGAAGCGACCGGACTGTTGAACCACCCCGAGTTCACCGCGATTGAGCAATGGCAATTGCGCAGCGGTAACGTAGACGCGGCGAATTTTGTCGGCATGCGGGAAATGCCGCGCGACATCGGCTTCGTCGGCATTCAACGACTTCCCCGCCAGCGCGGTGGCCAGATTCTGACGACGCTCTTTTGTCTCGCGAGCGCGTTGCTCCTGCTCCTGCTGGGTGCGCTGGCGCTCGCGGGTATCGGCCTGGTTGCGCAGCGCGTATGCCTTGCCGAGATCAATGTCGTCGCTGTTGCGCGATTTCTTTTGTGGATGTGCATCCTGCGGTTTGCCGCGCGACGTGGCGCCGGATCGCGACTTCGATCCCGCTGCAGGAACAGGCACAGGCTTCGCAGGTTTGAGCTGACTGACAAGGCCGCTCTTGAGCAATTGGTCGCGTAGGGATTCGGCCATCTCGGTTCAATTTTGGTCTAGGCAGACCATCGTTCAGTAGTGGGGTGGTGGCGGCTCGTCGCCGAAATCTTCTGCCAAGGTGTTGCGGACGGAGCCGAGATCTTCGCGCAGGCGTCCGACTTCGCTTTGTAGCCGAAACAGGCGTTGGTCCTGTAACGCCACGATGTCGTTCATCGACGCAACCAGATCGTCCATGAAGGCGATGCGCGTCTCCAACTCGGCCACTCGCTGCTCAAGACGGGCGACTTCCGCATCGTCGATCATGCTGGTCGCTTCACGCTGCGACCACGACCGATTCCGTAGTACGCCAGACCCGCCGATTCGACCATCTCGGGCTCGAACATGTTGCGGCCATCAAACAACACGGGCTCACGCAGGCTGGCGCGGATACGTTTGAAGTCGGGACTGCGGAACGCCTTCCATTCGGTGACGATGACCAAGGCGCTTGAATCGACCAAGGTGTCGAAGGCGTCTTCGCAAAGTATAAGGTCAGCGCGCTCGCCGTAGATGCGCCGAGCCTCATCCATGGCTTCCGGATCGAAGGCGCGGACTATCGCGCCGGCTGTCCACAATTCTTCGAGCAAGGTGCGACTGGCCGCTTCGCGCATGTCGTCAGTGTTTGGCTTGAATGCCAGCCCCCAAACGGCGATGGTGAGTCCCTTCAGCTCACCATCGAAATGCTGTTGCAACAACGCAAACAGGCGATGCTTCTGGCTGTCATTAACCGACTCGACCGCATCAAGCAAACGCGGTGAGTAATCGTGCTGGCGTGCAATCTGCGCGAGTGCTTTTACGTCTTTCGGAAAGCACGAGCCGCCGTAGCCGGCACCGGGATAGATGAAGTTGTAGCCGATGCGCGGATCGGAACCAATGCCGATGCGTACCTGTTCCACATCCGCCCCGACCTTTTCGGCGATGTTCGCAATCTCATTCATGAAGCTGATCTTGGTGGCAAGCATCGCGTTCGCAGCGTACTTGGTCAGCTCGGCCGAACGCACGTCCATCAGCACAAGGCGATCATGGTTTCGGTTGAACGGCGCATACAGGTTGCGCAAGGCGGCAATCGCCTTTGCGCTGTCGCTGCCAATGATGATTCGATCCGGTCGCAAGCAATCGGCAACCGCGTCGCCTTCTTTCAAAAATTCTGGATTGGAAACGATATCGAACGAGAAATCCTTGTCGCGTTTCGCCAGCTCGTCGGCGATGGTTGCGCGCACCCGGTCGGCAGTTCCAACGGGCACGGTCGACTTATTGACGATGATCGCCCCGGATTCTTTCAGGTTTTGCCCGATCGTGGATGCGACGGCGAGCACGTGGCTCAAGTCGGCGCTGCCGTCTTCATCGGGCGGCGTGCCCACCGCGATGAAAAGCAGTTGGCCATGGTCGATCGCGCTTGCGGCATCGGTGCTGAAACGCAGACGACCTGTGGCGTGGTTTTCACGCACCAGTACTTCCAGTCCCGGCTCAAAAATCGGCACTACGCCGCGTTCCAGCCCGGCGATCTTGTCTTCGTCGATGTCGACGCAGACAACGTCGTTACCGACTTCGGCGAGACAGGTACCGGTCACCAAGCCAACGTAGCCGGTACCGAATATGGTCACTCGCATCGCACAATTCCTTCCTCATCGCTCAAATGAAGAAGGCGCGCCGCAAGCGACGCGCCCTCCATGCAGAACAATTACTGCTTACTTCTTTGTTGCTGGAGCAGGCGTTGGAGCTGGGGCGGCCGCAGCGGGGTTCTCGATCGACAGCAGCTCGACTTCGAAAACCAGTGTCGCGTTCGGACCAATGCTCGGCGGAGCCTGTTCACCGTAGGCCAAATCAGCCGGAATAACCAGCTTGTACTTGGAACCAACCGGCATCAGCTGCAGCGCTTCGCCCCAACCCTTGATCACGCCGTTGAGCGGGAACGTAGCCGGCTCGTTGCGATCGTAAGAGCTGTCGAACTTCGTGCCGTCGACCTTGGTACCCAAATAGTTGACCTTGACCGTGTCAGTAGCCTTCGGCTTGGGTCCCTTGCCTTCCGTGATCACTTCGTACTGCAAGCCGCTGGCCGTGGTCTTCACACCGGGTTTGACTTTGTTCTTGGCGATGAATGCGTCGCCTTCGGTCTTGTTCTTCTCTGCAGCCACTTTCTCTTCGGCTACCTGCTTGGCCTGCAGCTTCTTCATGAATTCCTGCTTGACCGTGTTGGCTTCTTCTTCAGTCAGTGCCGTCTTGCCACCAGCGAGTGAGGCTTCCAAGCCCTGAACCAACATCTTGGTATCGATCTCATCCTTGATGCGGACCAGGTTCTTGCCCAGATCCATGCCGACCATGTAGCTGACCTTGTCCTTTTCCGTCTTGAGTGACGCATCGGCGGCGAAGGCGTTGCCGAGTCCAAACGTCGCCAGCACTACTGCAGCGACCAAAGTCTTGCGGGTAAAACCAATCATCAGTTTGCTCCTGGGTGGAATGAATAAAAGATTCGGAAAAATTGCTGCCTTACGGGATCAACGCTGACCAGCTTCACGCCATGGGCGCAGCTCTATAACCGCAAGTCGGGGCGGCGTATTGTCGTCGCCCCTGTCTGCAATGGCAAACGCGTGAGGGAAATGGTGAATACCGGTTCCCACAACCGCTAAACTTGCCGACATGCTGCGCTTCGACAACGTAACCCTGCGTCGTGGTTCCCGACTTTTGCTGAACGGAGCTACTTTTTCCATTCATCCGGGCTGGCGGGTCGGCCTGACCGGGCGGAATGGCACGGGAAAATCCAGCCTGCTCGCCTTGATTGGAAAAGAGCTGGGTGCTGATGCCGGCACGTTCTCGCGCCCGAACGATTGGGTACTTGCGCATGTGCGGCAGGAGACGCCGGCGCTGGATCGCTCAGCGTTGGACTACGCGCTCGACGGCGATGCCGAATATCGTCAACTGGAATCGCGCTTGGCGAACGCCGAAGCAACCCATGACGCCGGTGCGCAAGCAGAATTGCACGAGCTTATGCAAGCCATCGGTGGTTATGCTGCCCCTGCCCGCGCTGCCGAATTGCTGCATGGCCTTGGTTTCGCGCCCGGCGACGAATTGCGCGCGCTCAACGATTTCTCCGGTGGCTGGCGCATGCGCCTCAACCTGGCACAGGCATTGATGTCGCGTTCCGACCTGCTACTGCTCGACGAGCCGACCAATCACCTGGATCTCGACGCAGTGTTCTGGCTGGAATCGTGGCTGCGGCGCTATCCGGGGACGCTGATCGTGGTGTCGCATGATCGCGAGTTCCTTGATGCGGTCGTTACACACGTGCTGCACATCGCCGACAACGATGCTGAAATCTTCGCGGGTGACGTGTCTACATTTGAACGAAAACGCTCCGAGCGGATGCTGCAACAGAACCTTGCCGCCGAACGACAGGCCAAGCATCGCGCCCATCTGCAATCCTTCGTCGACCGGTTCAAAGCGCAGGCAACCAAGGCGCGCCAGGCGCAAAGTCGGATAAAGGCGTTGCAACGGATGCAGGAAATTTCCGCTGTGCGGGTCGAATCAGGCATCGATTTCGAGTTTTTGCAGCCGGCTGCGTTACCGGCGCCGCTGCTGGTCCTTGACGAAATCGATGCGGGTTACGGCGATCGCCGCGTGCTGGAAGGCGTGACGTGGGCATTGCGTCCGGGCGATCGTATCGGTCTGCTTGGTTCCAATGGTGCCGGCAAGTCGACGTTGGTAAAAATCATCGCTGGCGCATTGGCACCGCGATCCGGCGAGCGGCGCGAAAGCAAGGGCTTGGCGATTGGTTACTTCGCCCAGCACCAGCTTGAACAACTGGATGGCGAAGCGTCGCCAATTCAACACTTGCTACGCATCCAACCGTCGCTGGGCGAGCAGGGGGCGCGGGACTTTTTGGGCGGCTTCGGATTTGCCGGCGAACGTGCGTTGTCATTGGTCGCTCCGTTTTCGGGAGGTGAGAAAGCGCGGCTCGCGCTGGCACTGGTGGTGTTCCTGAAACCGAATCTGCTGCTGCTCGACGAGCCAACCAATCACCTGGATATCGACACCCGTGAAGCACTCGCCGAAGCCTTGCAGGAATTCCCCGGAGCCATCGTTCTGGTTGCACATGATCGCGGCTTGCTACGCGCCTGTTGTGATGAATATCGATTGGTCGCAAATGGAAAGGTCAGCGAGTTCGATGGTGATCTAGAAGATTATGCCAAGCGCGTGATGGCGGGCATCGAAGAGACGGAAACGTCTGTCGCCGTAGATCCAACCGCATCACGCCGCGACGACCGTCGCGAGCGCGCGCAGGCACGCGCTCGCAGCGCGCCGCTGCGAAAGACCACGCAACGACTTGAGCGCGAGCTTGCCGAACTGGAAGCGCATCGCGCCAAGCTGGAACTTGAGTTGGCTGATACGGCGTTCTACGAGCGTGCCAGCGCCGACGAAGTCCGCGACAAGGTCAATGAGCGCGGTCGACTGGCAAGCAGGATTGCCGAAGTTGAAGACGCGTGGCTGGAAGCGCAGGCGGAGGTCGAGGCGGCCGAGTCCTGACGATCAGCGACTGGTCGGCGGTTCATCCGTTGGCACAACTTCATGCGTTTTCATTGCGGCCGGATCGTCCTGCACTGATGAGTCGGATTCCGGCTGACCCGCGGTGGAAGGCGCCTTACCCGAAATCAATTTAATTTCCGGCTTTTCCCAACTACCGATGACCTTGTAGTGCGAGGCCGCAGCAGCACCGATCTGCTTCTTGAAAAGGTTCTGCACGACCAGCCCGGCCGCCGCTCCCACCGGGCCGCCAGCAAGCGCACCAACCACCGGTAGTGCGACGCCAGCTTTGGGCAACACGGTCATTTCCTGATCATAATCGCGTGTTTTCAATCCGGTTCGACCGGTGATCTTCACCTGTGCTGCGGGACTGTCGATCAGCAAGTCATCCGTCGTCGCACTGGCACCGTCCAGCTTGAATTGGCCACGAATGAAATTGAAGCTGGTACCGGACTTGTAGAAATCGGTAAAGTCCAGCGACAGTCGGCGACGGATTTCTCCGAGTGACAACAACCCGAACAGCCGACCACCCGCGCCCTGCTCTACTTCCAGAAATCGCCCCTTGCCTACGTCGAGCGTCAAGGTGCCAGACAACCGACTCAGCGCGAATGCGACCGGCGAGCCCGGCCAACTGCCATTCAACCGCGCTTCCGTGGCGCCCCCATCGATCAAACCCTTGAAGCCGAAGCCTTCCAATACCTTGCCAAGGTCGGGCGCGGTCAATTCGAGGTCAAGTGAGGTTTCGTTGTTCGCCGGACTGCCGTTCCAGTCGCCATTCGCACTTAGATGAAACATTGGCGAACGCGCATCCAGCGTGTCGATGCGCATGCCTGCAGCCGTAGGCCGGGTCTCGATGCGGGTCTCGCCAAACTCTGCCTTGCCGACGCGCAGATCACCGACCCAGACGTGCATCGGTGGCGCACTTGACGGCGCGAACGGGCTGCGCGTTTCGTCAGCATCGTTGTCGGGCCTCGGCTTTTCCGGCGGCGTTGGCCAATGCAGGATCGGCAGGTGCACGGTGACGCCAGCACGCGCCAGGTCCTTTGGAATGTCGACGCTGCCCTGCACCGACGCGCCTGCCAGCTCGACATGGGTGCCCGCGCCGGCGAAGCTCATGGCCACGTCGACGTCGGGCACGCGACTGTCGCCGATCGCCAATGCATCGGCATGGACATCAACACTTCGCAGCCCTGCTCCACTTCCGCCTCCGGTCAACCCAACGGCGAATGCGATCCAACCGGTGGCATCGAGCTCGCGAGCGCGACCGCCGATGACGATTCCGGCTTCCGGCATCGGTCCGGCCGACTTGCTGCCGAGGTCGAACCGGGCAGCGTATGGCTGGTCTGCGCGCGTCACGCGACCGACATGAGTGAGCACGCCGTCATAGTCAAGCCGATATTCGTGACCCTCCGCCGGCAGCGGCAACACGATGTCGAGTGATCGTGGCGTTGCGGCCTCCTTGCCGATCGGTGCGGGTAGTTCGATGCTCGTACCGACCAATCGGCTGGCCAGTTTCAGTTGGGCCAACTGCTTGCTATCAGCCTTGGGAATTGACAAAGCAACGTGCCAGTCCGATTTCCCCTCGATGGTGTCACCAAGGAAAGCCACATTTGGAACTCGCTCAAGCAACTGCTTTACGGTAAGCGGAATATCCAGCCCAAGTTCCAGCGAGTTGGCATCGTTGACGACAGGCTCGCCAATGGCGAGCGAAAGACTGCCAGGATTTCCCTCGTGGGTGACCGAAAAATCCTTCGCTTCAAAGCCGTGCTGATCGAAATGTAGAAGGCCGTTGCCATCGTCCAGTTGCACGTTCCACTTCCTCGACGCAACGGGCGCGTCGCGCATTCGCACGATGCCATCGACCGTGTTCAATTCAGGATGACCTGACGGAATATGGAGCTTGATGTCGATATCGCCGCGTCCCCCTATCGTCAAGCCCTCCAGCCCTGCCGCAGCGTTGCGGCCAACCGGTGTCGCACGCAGGTAGCCAAGCAAGTCGGCGCCGCGACCTTGCACCTTGGCCTGCAACTCAACGACCGTCTTGTTTAATTGCTCGATCGAGACATGGCCGGACATCAGCCGATTGCCCGCCGTGGCGCCGCCGTGGATTTCGGTTTCCACTCCAAGATTGAGAAACGTCGCCGTGGCGTCAACGTGGTCGGCCGTCGGCCACTCGGGATTGAAGCGCATCTGCATGTCGTCGAGTTCAGCGATCGCTTCGAAGCGACCTTCGTCGTTGCGGAACGGGAAATCCTCAAGGTTTCCGCGAAAAACCGCCTGCGCACTGAGGGTTCCACCGAGAAACGCGTTGTCGAGCCACTGCATGGCTTTTGGTGGCGTCGTAATCGGCCAGAACAGCTTCGCAGCGGTCAGGTCGGCGTGCCGGATCGTTGCCGCCACATCGAGCGACGGCGTGGAGCGATCGGGCGCAAACGAAACGCCGCCTCGTAACTCGCCAGCATAGCCGTCGCCTTCAAACACCAGCCGATCGGTGCGGACCTGCCAGCCTTCGTCATCTCGCCATACAGCAATGTCACCGCCCAGCACGGAGTAGCGAAGCGGCGTCCGGAATACAGCGGGGAAATCCAGTTGTAAAGCTTGCTCGGGGAGCGAAATCAACACGGCTTCAGCGTCGCCAACGATGCTGCCTGACAGCGCATTTATCCCCGGCTTGTGGCCGACGGCGCTGGCGGCAAGGCCGCTGAAGCCGGTCGACAACTGGTAGTCGCCGGGCCCGTCGAAGCGAAATTTCGGCCGATCCAGAACGCCTTGCGGCGCGGCTTCGGCAAGCCAACTGCGCAGGCCATCCGGCACGCCGGGTGCCAGCGTCGCAAGCGGTGCCAACCCGGTGATATCGACGCGATCTGCTGCTGCAACCCACTGCGCCGGATTTCCACTGCGGCGCATCGCGAAGCGGGCTGGCTGCGAAGGGGGCTGGCCCGCCCGGGCAAGACGCCAATCAGCGACCTCGATGTCCCAGTCTTGAGCATTCAGCCGGAATCGGGCGACACCGGACAGCGACTGCAGATCAACCGCAGGCAAAGTATCAAGATCGGTTCGCTGCATGTGCACGGCGGCAAGATCGAACTGCAGGCTTACCTCGCGCAGCGCCCCATCGTTCCACTTTGCCCAGACGTCGATCGCGCCATTGGCCTTGTCGATGCGAATATCGTCGAGCGGTAGCGTCGCCAGCAGTTTGGACAGATCCAGACTTGAGCCGCCAATCCATGCGTTACCGCTGCGTCGATCAGGACTGCTGTCGATGACCAAATCCAATGGCGGATTGTCTGTACCGGCACGTCGAATCTTTGCGAGAACTCGCGGCCCGGCACTGCGATTGACCAATCGTAATTCGCTCGCAGCCAAATCGAGTTGGACGGAATCTCGCGGATCATCGACATGCAGGAGCAGATCGTCCAGCACCAACGCGCCAAGCGCGCCAAGGCCATCCCGCTCGCCGCTTGGCGACCGTGGCAGGTCCAGGCCGCGCAAGCTCCAGCGACCATCCGCTTCGCGGAAAAGCGTCAACTCCAGACCCGATAGCCGAAATTCGTTCCAGACACCATTACGCTGGAACGGAGCAAACAGATTGAGGGCCAGCGCCGCACGGTCCAGTTGCAGGCTTTCCCCTTCCTTTTCAGCAGCGCCGAGCACGACGTTTTCGAGCGACAACTCCGGGCCACCACGCAGCCAGCGCGAGGTAATTTTTCCGACGCTGACAGGTCGCTGAAGTCTGTCAGACAGCCAGCTCTCGACTTTTTGCGGATTGCGCACAAGCCACGGCAAGCCGAGCTGGAGAACACCAGCCCCCAACGCCGCGAAGATGACCAACAGCGCGACCAGGTTCCACAGGTTGCGGCGCGCGCGACGCCAGCCAGATCGAACCGCCATCAGCGTCTACCGACTTGCCGAATCAACGCCAAACCGACGCTCGCCGCTGTTACAACAAAACCACATCGAACGACTCCTGCGAATATTGCTCTTCGGCCTGGAATCGTATGGTCTTGCCGATGAACTCCTCCAGTTCGGCGACAGCGGTGCCTTCTTCGTCGAGGATACGGCCCACTACGATCGGCGAGGCCAGCACCAGCAACTTCGCTGATTCAAACTGACGCACGGCGCGGGTAATCTCGCGGAAAATTTCGTAGGTGATGGTTTCGGCTGTCTTGACGCTGCCGCGTCCTGAACACGTGGCACACGGTTCGCACAATTGGCGTTCCAGGCTTTCGGTGGTGCGCTTGCGGGTCATCTCGACCAGGCCCAACAGCGACATTTCGTAGACCGTGGTCTTCGCGTGGTCGTGGCTGAGCGCTTTTTCCAACTGTCGCAAGACCTGGCGCTTGTGTTCGGCGTCCTGCATGTCGATGAAGTCGATGATGATGATGCCGCCAAGGTTGCGTAGGCGTAACTGTCGCGCCGATGCCTGGGCCGCTTCCAGATTGGTGCGGAATACGGTGTCTTCGAGATTGCGCGAGCCAAGGAACGCGCCGGTATTCACGTCGATGGTTGTCATGGCTTCGGTTTGGTCGACCACCAGATAGCCGCCCGATTTCAAAGGTACCTCGCGGGCCAACGCTTTTTGGATTTCGTCCTCGACGCCGTATAGATCGAAAATCGGTCTTGCGCCGACGTAAAGCTCAATGTGGTCGATACGATCCGGCATGAAGCGATGCACGAAATCGTGGACCAGTTCGGAAGTCTCGCGCGAATCCACCCGCACCTTCTCGATATCCGGGCCCATCAGGTCACGCACCGCGCGCAGTGCAAGTCGCATGTCCTCGTAAATGCAGTCACCAACGCTGGACTTCTTCACATTCTCCTGAAATTCGCTCCACAAGCGGCCAAGATATTCTACGTCATCAGCGAGCGCTTCGATGCCCTGCCCCTTGGCGTTCGTACGGACGATATAGCCGTAGTTGGACTCACCGGCCGCTTCGACCAGCAGCGTTTTCAAGCGGGCCCGCTCGGCCTCGTCCTCGATCCGTGCCGAGATGCCAAGAACGCGACTGTATGGCAACAGGACAAGATACCTCGATGGAATCGACAGATGCGTCGTCAGCCGCGCGCCCTTGCTGCTGATCGGGTCCTTGACGATCTGCACGACCACTTCCTGACCTTCGTGCAGCAACTCGTTGATCGGCGGCGTGGTCGGAACGCTGAAATCGCCCACTTCGGGAACACTGGGATCAATCGGACGCATGATGTCCGACGCGTGCAGGAATGCAGTGCGCGCCAGACCCACATCGACAAATGCCGCCTGCATGCCCGGCATGACCCGACTGATACGCCCCTTGTAGATGTTGCCGACATAGCCGCGGCGCGACGAACGCTCGACGTGGACCTCCTGCAACATGCCATTTTCTACAAGTGCTACCCGAGTTTCGCGGGGTGTCACATTAATCAGTATTTCCTCGGACACAGGGGTTCGATATTCAAAAAAGGATGGTTCGGTTATAGCGTTCGCAGCGGCTGCTGTCGATGTTCATTGCGGGCTTGAACGGCTATTTCACAGCAATCCGAACGCCCGAAGCACGATCGCTGTCTCGTACAGCGGCAGACCCATCACGTTCGAATAGCTCCCCTGAATGTCGCTGATGAATGCCGCAGCGCGGCCCTGGATCGCATACGCACCTGCCTTGCCATAGCACTCGCCGGTGGCGGCATAGGCAGCAATATCCGCCTCGTCCAGCGTATCGAACCGCACTTTGGTGAGGCAATCAGCCGCGATGGCGCGTTGTCCATCCATCAGCCAGACTACCGACATCACATCGTGCTGACGGCCTGAAAGCCGACGCAACATGCGCGCCGCGTCATTGGCATCGTGTGGTTTACCGAACACCTCGTCGACCATTACCACTTCCGTGTCACCTGCCAGCACGACATCACCGGGCACAGCCTTCGAGAGTCCTGCAACGGCCTTGTCTCGGGCGACTCTACGGACATACTGGAGCGCAGTTTCGCCAGACGCGCGCTTCTCCGGGACCTCGATATCGATCACCGAGAACTCGACGCAGAGTTGCTCCAGTAGCTGTCGACGACGCGGCGATTTCGAGGCAAGCATCAGCATTGCAGGGTCTCTATTTTTTACGGTGTCGTCATCCTACGCGACCCGTGAGAGCGAGGGTTCCGACCTCGCGCCCGCTGTGGTCTTTATTGTTTGGCTGTCGCCAGACTGGTCAAGCGTTTCGACGGGCTGCATCTGGTCGCTTCGCACGTGTTGGCTGCCGCAAGTATGGACAAGCGTTTCGCCGGGCTGCCGCCCGCCGCTTCTCTTTTGTTGGCTGTCGCCAGACTGGTCAAGCGTTTCGCCGGGCTGCCGCCCGCCGCCCTACCTTTCTCCTCGCAGAGAAACGTAGGCCAAAGATGCGACCCGATAGCCTGTCGCCCGCACGGTGAAGCCGTGCGGGTACGCAAGCACTGGCCGGGTTCGGCTGAAGGCACATCCTG
>JBBSTF010000001.1:0-161040 GCA_038236135.1 Lysobacterales bacterium | reverse complement strand
TACATCCCAAGGCATGGTGATTCCCCACAGCGGCGCTGAGGGAAAGTGTCAACCATGTCTCCGCACACCTGTCAGCTATGTGTCCAGTCCATACAGCGAGGAGAAAGGTAGGTCGCTCGCCGGCAGGCGAGAGAAACGCTTGACCCGTCTGGCGATAGCCGACATCTGCGAAGCGGCGGGCGGCAGACCGACGAAACGCTTGACCAGCGTGGCCGAAGCTATCAAAAGAACAGCAACGTCAGCAGCCCAGATCAGAATGGGTCCCCGCCTTCGCAGATATGGTGAGAAGGTCGGGTTGACCATTCGGGCGACAGCCAAAAAGAAAGACGCGCGCGGTTAGCCCTCGCGCAAAAGGGCTTTCGCCTTGGCGCAAATGTTGTCGACAGAGAACCCGTAACGCTCGAGCACTTCGTCGCCCGGTGCCGACGCACCAAAACGGTCAACCGTGATCGTGTCTCCGCGTGATCCGACGTAGCGTTCCCATCCTTGCGAAACTCCCGCCTCGACGGCGAGGCGCGCTGTTACTGAGGGGGGCAATACCAGGTCGCGATAGGCCTGCGGTTGTGCCTCGAACAGTTCCCAACTGGGCATGGAGACCACGCGTACGCTGACGCCATCGCGCGTGAGTTGATCGGCTGCCTTGACGACGAGGCCGGTCTCAGCTCCGGTGCCGATCAGGATCAGGTCGGGCTTCGCGCCATCGGCGGCGCGCAGGATGTAGGCGCCTTTGCGCACGCCTTCCGCGGAAGCAAATTTGTCGCGATCAAGCGTCGGCACCGCCTGTCGCGAGAAGATCAATGCGACCGGCTGTGCCTTCGTCTCTACGGCAATCTTCCACGCAACCGCGGTTTCATTCGCATCGCCGGGCCGAATTACCAGGAGATTTGGTATCGCTCGCAGGCTGGCGACTTGTTCGACCGGCTGATGAGTCGGGCCATCTTCGCCCAAAGCAATGCTGTCATGGGTATAGACATGAATCGTGTGCAGACCCATCAATGCTGCAAGGCGGAGCGGCGGTCGCATGTAATCGGAAAAAGTCAGGAAAGTGGCGTCATAGGGAATCGTCCCACCATGCGCCGCCATGCCATTGGCGATTGAGCCCATCGCGTGCTCGCGAACGCCGAAGTGCAGGTTGCGACCCGCGAAACTCCAGACTTCATCGGCGGCACCTTGCTCGTCCGGCTCGGGGCCGGGCGAGAACACGCCAAGACCTTTTACGGCCGTGTGAGTCGATGGATCCAGATCGGCCGACCCGCCAGTGATCGCTGGCAGCTTCGGCGCAATGGCGCTCAGCACCTTCCCCCCGGCGACACGTGTAGCGATGCCTTTTTCGTCCGCTTTGAACGTTGGGATGTCGCTATCCCAACCTTCCGGCAGTTTTCCGTCAAGACTGCATTGCAGTTCCCTGGCCAGTGCGGATTCCGCCTTCGCGTACTTTGCCCAACGACGCTGCCACGCCAGCTCTTGTTCCCTGCCGTTTTCCAGCGCCGCGCGGAAATGTTTTGCCGCGTCGTCCGGCACCAAAAAGGTCGGTGATTCGGGCCAGCCCAGTTCTTTCTTGGTCGCTGCCACGTCTTTCTCACCCAGCGGAGAACCGTGCGCCTTGTAACTGTCCTGCTCCGGCGAGCCATAGCCAATGTGGGTACGGACGAGGATCAGCGAAGGATTTTTCGTTTGTCGGCGAGCACGTTGCAAAGCTTGCTCAATCGCTTCCAGATCATTGCCGTTTTCCACATTCTGGACATGCCAGCCATACGCCTTGAAACGCGCGGCGCGATCTTCCGTGAACGTGATGTCAGTGCCGGCAGCCAAGGTCACGCGATTGTCGTCGTAAAGCACATTGAGCTTGCCGAGCTGAAGATGTCCGGCCAGCGACGCCGCTTCCGATGCGACGCCCTCCATCAAATCGCCATCGCTCGCGATCACCCACGTGTGATGATCGACGACGATGTGTCCCTTGCTGTTGTAGCGCGCGGCGAGTTGCGCTTCCGCCATCGCCATGCCGACGGCGTTCGCGAAGCCCTGCCCCAGCGGCCCGGTGGTGATTTCAACTCCGGCGGTATGGCTGCGCTCGGGATGTCCCGGCGTCTTGCTGCCCCATTGACGGAATTGTTTGATGTCATCCATGGACAGGTCGTAGCCGGTGACATGCAACAAGCTGTAAAGCAACGCCGAACCGTGCCCGGCCGACAAAACGAAACGATCTCGATCAGCCCAGTCCGGATTAGCGGGGTTGTGCTTGAGGAATTTCGTCCACAAAACATACGCCATCGGCGCAGCGCCGAGCGGCAGGCCAGGATGTCCACTATTGGCCTTCTCGACCATGTCAACCGAAAGGAAACGCAATGTATCGACGCACTGCTGCGCCAGCTTTGCGGAAACCTGTGTGGATTTTTTGTTCATGGACGTGCTCATAATGAAACTCCGGTCAATTCTTCAGTGCCTTGTCGACGACTTCCTGCGCCTCTTTGAGAATCTGTTTCAGGTGGTCGTTGCTGCGGAAACTTTCCGCATAAATTTTGTAGATATCTTCGGTGCCGGACGGGCGAGCAGCGAACCAGCCGGCCTCGGTTGTTACCTTGATGCCACCGATGGCAGCATCGTTGCCGGGCGCTTTGTTGACGGTCTGCACAATTCTGTCGCCGGCGAGTTCGTCAAGTTTGATCTGGTCAGGCGACAGCTTCGATAGCGCCGCCTTCTGCTTCGAATCGGCGGCGGCTTCCTTTCGGTCAGTGAACATTGCGCCGAACTCATTTTCCAGAGCAGCGTACGCTTGCGCAGGGTCGTAGCCGAGGATTGCGGAGATCTCTGCCGACAAAAGTGCTGGCACGATGCCGTCCTTGTCTGTCGTCCAAACCTTGCCATTGCGACGCAGGAACGATGCGCCCGCGCTTTCCTCGCCACCGAATCCCAGTGAACCGTCGAACAAGCCCGACGCAAACCATTTGAATCCGACTGGAACTTCGAACAGATTGCGCCCGAGCCGTTTGGCGACGCGATCAATCATGCTGCTGCTGACGACTGTCTTTCCGATTCCAGCCGAGTCGCTCCACTTGGAGCGATGTCGGAACAAGGTGTCGATCATCACGGCGAGATAGTGATTGGGTGGCAGCAATCCTTTGCCTTTCGTCACGATGCCATGGCGATCGTGATCGGTATCGCAGGCGAAGGAAATGTCGTAATCCTTCTTTCGCTCGATCAGCCGCTGCATCGCGTACGGAGACGACGGGTCCATCCGGATCCTGCCGTCCCAGTCGACGGTCATGAACGAAAAGGTCGGATCGACCGTGTCGCTGATCACCGTCAGGTTGATCCGATAGCGTTCGGCAATGCGAGCCCAGTAGTGAACGCCAGCACCGCCGAGCGGATCGACACCCATGCGAATACCGGATGCGCGGATGCGCTCGAAGTTGAGCACGTTCTCCAAATCAGCGACGTAGGCATCGAGGTAGTCATGTTCTCGCGTCGTCGATGCGGCACGAGCGCGATCAAACGGTATGCGTTGGACGCCTTTCAGCTTGTTTTCGAGCATCGCGTTCGCGTCTTTCTGGATCGCGCCAGTGATGTCGGATTCGGCGGGACCGCCGTTGCTCGGGTTGTATTTGAAGCCACCGTTGTCGGGCGGATTGTGTGATGGCGTGATCACGATGCCGTCAGCAAGGCCGCTTTTCCGACCCGCATTGTAGGTAAGGATCGCATGCGAAATAGCCGGAGTTGGCGTGAATTCGCCACCGCTGGAAACGCGAATTTCCACATCATTTGCCGCCAGTACTTCCAGCGCGCTCTCGAACGCCGGCATCGACAGAGCATGGGTGTCGAAGCCGATGAATAAGGGCCCGTCGATGCTCTTTGACTTGCGGTAATTGCAGATCGCCTGGCTAATGGCGAGGACATGATCTTCGTTGAAACTGCCGTCGAGTGAGCTGCCACGATGGCCTGACGTGCCGAACGCCACGCGCTGCGAGGGTTCAGAGGGATCGGGCTTGATGTCGCTATACGCCGCAAGCAAAGCACCGACATCGACAAGTATCGATTTCGGTGCGGGCTTGCCAGCGAGTGGACTGGTTTTGCTCATCGTGGAATCTCGGAATCTCAGGAAGGGTTCTTCGTACCACGCCGCGCGCGATAGCGACGAATCAGCGTGTTGGTCGAGCTGTCGTGGTCGAGCTTTGGTTCGGACTTCGCCTCGAGCTCCGACGCGGTCGTTTTCGCAAGCTGCTTACCAAGTTCGACGCCCCATTGATCGAATGAGTCAATGTTCCAGATCACGCCTTGGACAAACACGCTGTGCTCGTACAACGCGACCAACGCACCAAGCGCATGGGGAGTCAATTTGTCGGCAAGGATCGTGTTACTGGGACGATTGCCTTCGAACGTTCGATGCGGGATCAAGCCTTCACTGACGCCCTCGGCCTTGAGTTGATTGGCCGTCTTGCCGAACGCAAGGGCCTCCCCCTGTGCGAACAGGTTAGCCATCAGCAAATCGTGCTGACTGGTGCCCTCATCGCTGCGTAATGGATTGAGCGACTGGCAAAAACCAATGAAGTCGCACGGCACCAAACGGGTTCCCTGATGGATCAATTGATAGAACGAATGTTGGCCATTGGTGCCAGGCTCGCCCCAATAAATCGGCCCGGTTTCAACACCGACTGCGTCGCCCTGCATCGTGACGTGCTTGCCGTTGCTCTCCATGGTCAACTGTTGCAAATAGGCCGGGAAGCGTTTCATGTATTGCGCGTATGGCAACACTGCCACCGTGCTCGCACCAAGGAAATTGTTGTTCCACAGGGCAATCAAGCCCATCAGCGCCGGCATGTTCTGCTCCAGCGGCGTGCTGCGAAAATGCGTGTCCATCGCATGGAAGCCATCAAGCATTTCGCGGAAGCGCGCGGGGCCAATAGCAATCATCGTGGACAGACCAATCGCTGAGTCCATCGAATAGCGTCCGCCAACCCAATCCCAAAACCCGAACATGTTGTCGGTGTCGATCCCGAACTTTTCGACTTCCTCGGCATTCGTGGACACGGCGACGAAGTGCTTGGCGACCGCTGTTTCGTCCTTCAACCCCTTCAGGCACCAGGCGCGAGCAGCGCGCGCATTGGTCAGCGTCTCCAGCGTGGTGAAGGTTTTCGAGCAGATGATGAACAACGTTTCGGCAGGGTCGAGGTCGCGTACCGCTTCGACAAAATCGGTTGGATCGACATTGGAAACAAAGTGGAAATCGATGCCGCTGTCGCTGTAGTGGCGCAGTGCCTCGTAGCCCATCACCGGGCCGAGATCGGAACCACCGATGCCGATGCTGATGACATGCCGCATCGGCTTGCCGCTTTGACCTTTCCATGCGCCGCTACGCACTTTCGTCGAGAAGGCTGCCATCCGGTCGAGCACCGCGTGCACTTGGGCGACGACGTCTACGCCATCAACGATCAGCGACTGATCTTTCGGAGCGCGCAAGGCGACATGCAGTACCGAACGGTCCTCCGTACGATTGATGCGATCGCCGCGGAACATCGCGGCAATATGACCGGACAGGTCGCGGGCTTCGGCCAGTTGCAGCAGCAGGCGCAGTGTTTCATCGCTGACGCGCTGCTTGGAGTAGTCGAGATAGAGCCCAGCCGCTTCGATGACCAGGCGGGTTCCGCGATCGGGATCGTCAGCGAATAGTTCGCGCAGACGCTTTCCACCTTCATTGTCGGCGTGAGCTTGCAACGCCTGCCACTGCGGCATCGCGATCAAGGCGGAAGTTTTTGATGAGGCAGTCATCAGCGCGTCCCTTATTTGCCGCCGAGCTTCTTCGCCTTGTCGGCGACGCCCTTGATCAGGTGATTCCAGGATTCAACGAAAGACTCGGCGCCTTCCTTCTGAAGTTGCTTCGCAAGTGCATCGATATCGACGCCGGCGTCGGCGATTTTCTTCAGCATCAGCTCACCATCACCACCGTCTTCGGCCATTGCTTCGCCGACCTTGCCGTGGTCTGCAAATGCCTGCAGAGTTTTTTCGGGGATGGTGTTGACGGTGTCTGGCGCCGCCAGCGCTTCGACATACAGCGTATCGCGCGCCTTTGGATCCTTGGCGCTGGTACTCGCCCAGAGCAAGCGCTGCGGCAGCGCTCCTGCGTCCGCGAGTTTCCTCCAGCGCGGCGATGCCAACAACTTTCGATAGTCGCGGTACGCGCGTTGCGACATCGCGATGCCGAGTTTGTTGTGCAGTTCTTCTGGCAGGTCGTCGGCGCTGCCTTTGTCCCAACGGCTGACGAACAGCGATGCAACAGAACCGACAACAGGATCGAGCCCGGCTTCAATGCGGCGCTCGATACCGCGCAGGTAGGCATGCGCAGCCGCAAGGTATTGCTCGGCCGAAAACAACAAGGTCACGTTGATCGGTATGCCGTTGAAAATCGATTCCTCGATGGCTGGAATACCCTCGGGTGTCCCTGGAATCTTCACCAGCAAATTTTCAGTTGCAGCCTGCTTGTGAATCGCTTTCGCTGATTCGATGCTGCCTTTTGTATCGGCGGCAAGTAACGGTGACAGCTCCATCGATACCCACCCGTCTACCTTGCTACTGCTCTTGAACACCGGCTCAAATAATTTTGCTGCACGGCGCAGATCCTCCAGCGCCAGCTCGACGAACATATCTTCCGGCGACTTGCCAGACGTGGCGTTATTCGCGATGGCGTCGTCGTAGGCTTCGCTGCCACTGATCGCCTTGTCGAATATTGTCGGATTCGAGGTGAGACCGGTGACATCGAATTGGTCGATGTACTTTTCCAGCGTGCCGTCATCGAGAATGTCGCGGGTGATGTTGTCCAGCCACAGGCTTTGGCCAACCTGGTGCAAGTCGTGTGTATTGCTCATGTTGCCTCCATGGAAATGATTAGGCGATTCATTCTGCACCGGAGTTTCGCGGTGAGAATCGACCCCGGTCAAAGCTCAGCAGTTCGCCAATTGATTCGATACTGATGTCATTATCTGACTGATCAGTGCCACGTGCCTCGTCGGCATAGTGTCCTTGGCGCACGAATACGGTCGTTGCCTTGTCGCCTAGAAGCTCCTTGGTCGCAGCCAACAGCTTGGGCTTGTCATCGACGAGCACGTAATGATCCGCGGGAAAGTGCCGCTGCACATCATCCATTCGGCGCTCCTTGTGGAGCGTCACCATCACCCTGCCATGAACGAGATCCCAGAGGCCGGAACGCTGAATTTTTCGCGGCTGGAAAACGATGTCGCCATCCGACAGGATTGCCGTGTCACCGATGCTGTCAAGGTGTTGGATGACTTCCCCTACCTTCGGATAGATACATTGCTTGAACGGATACTCAAGCAGGAACTCGGACATTCCCAGCAATTTTTCTTCCGCCTTGGCGTCCACGCCTCGACGGAATTCCTGCAATGCACCGAGATAGTCGGCGAAGCCGACGCGGTCGCGGAGCTCAGAATAGATGCCCCGGTAGCGAACGCGTTCCGGTTCGCCGAAGTCCTCGCGTAGCCGACCATCAAGATCTTCACTGAAGCGGTCGTTGTCGAGCAAGGTATTGTCGACATCAAGCAGGAAAACTATGTTGGTGTTCGCGTTCAACACGGCTGCGAAACTTCCGGTTGGGGATTGCTCCAGCCATCGCCACGCTCGACGACATCGTTCGCTTGTTTTGGGCCCCAGCTGCCAGCGGAATACAGGTGCACCTTACCGCCGTCCTTCAACGCCGGATCGACGACGCGCCATGCCGCCTCGATGCTGTCTCCGCTGGTGAACAGCGATTTGTCGCCGCGCATCGCGTCGCCAAGGAGACGCTGGTACGGCAACATCTCGGCAATCGAGGAATGGCGCGCGAGCAACTCGACCGCTTCACCTTGCATTTCTTCGCCCGCCTTCTTGACCCTGGCGCCGGTTGAGATAACGACTTCAGGACTCAATCGAAAGCGGAAGTAATTGGCTTGCTGCACACCGATCCGGTCAAAGACGGAAACCGGCGGTGGCTTGAGGGTGACGAGAACTTCCGTCGTGGTCGTCGCGAGGCTCTTTCCTGCGCGGATATAAAACGGCACGCCCTGCCAGCGCCAGTTGTCGATGTAGAGGCGCAACGCGGCAAAGGTCTCGACCTGCGACTGCTTAGCTACACCTTCTTCAGCGCGATAGCCACGAAACTGGCCGCGCACCACATGCTCGGGTTCCACCGGTCGAATCGAGCGGAAAAGACGTAACTTTTCAACCCGCAAAGCCTCCGGGTCGCCACCATCAGGAGCTTCCATCGACAGCAGTGCAATGACCTGCAGCAAGTGATTCTGGACTACATCCCGAATCGCACCACCCCCTTCGTAGAAAGCGCCTCGGCCCTGCACGCCGAAATTTTCGGCCATCGTGACCTGCACATTGTCGATGAAGTTTCGGTTCCAGATCGGCTCAAGGAAGGCATTGGCGAAGCGGAAGTAGAGCAGGTTTTGTACTCCCTCCTTTCCCAGGTAATGATCAATTCTAAATATCGCCGTCTCGTCGAACACCTTCAATACTTCGCGGTTGAGTGCCCTTGCTGAAGCAAGGTCACGCCCGAAAGGTTTTTCCAGGATGACCCGCGCACCGGTCGCGCAATCGGCTTTGTCGAGATCCTTTACAACCGTACCGAACAGCGAAGGCGGAATCGCCAAGTAGTGCAAGGGATGTTTCGCGTCGCCTAGAGACGCGCGCAAGCGCGTGAAGGTGTCGGTATCCTTGTAGTCACCATCCACGTATCGGAGCAACTTCGACAGCTTGGCGAATGCTTTCGTGTCGAACTTGCCATGCGCGGCGACGCTTTCACGTGCGCGTTCGCGGAACTGCTTGATGTCCCAGCCGGCGCGTGCAACACCGATTACCGGAATGTCCAGTTCTCCGCACTCGACCATGGCCAGCAAGGCCGGAAAAATCTTTTTGAAGGCGAGATCGCCGGTAGCGCCAAAAAATACGAACGCATCGGACTTGGCCTGACTCAAGGCGCACTCCTCACAGTTTGCGGAGACAGGAGCGATTCCATTGGCCTCGCCAACGCATCGCCGCGAAAACACCATTGTCTACCCGCGAGCGTGAATCTGCGCCGGCCAAGTGGGCAATTCATCGGTCAATTCAACGCACCGCCGCAACTGGAACCCTGCCCCGCCGTGCAGCCATAGCAATGTCCGGCGACCGCGATCTGGCGTGGTACGTCGTCTTTCATCAGGTCGCGCAAGTGCGTCCCTTGGCGACGGCCAGCCAGTGGCATTTTGAGCATCTGGTTGAAGTCGCAGTCGTAAAGATAGCCGTTGTAGTCGACGCTTATTGAAGACCGGCACATCACAGCCGACAGATTTGCATCCTGATGCGCATCGCGCAGCGTGGCCATATAGGTCGCGAAGTGACCTTTCGACAACAGCCAACTGCCATAACGCTGGATCGGCATGTTCGCCAATGCATAGAGACTGTTGAACTCGATGCCGAAATTTTCGCCAAGCAGCTTTCGGTAGTCGGCTTCCAGCTTGGTTTGGTTGGGCGGCAGGAAGGCACCGTTCGGGTTGTAGACCAAGTTCAAGGTCAGCCCGCTATCAGGTTTCGCGTAGCCGCGATCGTTGAGTTCCTTGAGCGCCTTGATCGAGCTTTCGAACACGCCGTCTCCGCGCTGCTCGTCGACGTTTTCCTGGCTGTAACACGGCAGCGATGCGACCGCCTCGATGCCGTTGCGGGCCAGGAATTCGCCAACCCATTCATAGCCTGGCTCTTCCATGATGGTCGGATTGAGCCGATCCATCACATGTAAACCGCGATCAAGCGCCTCTTCAACCAGCCAGCGGAAATGCGGATTCATTTCCGGCGATCCGCCGGTCAGATCCAGCGTCGTCGCGCCAACGCGCTCGGCAACCTGCAATGCCAGACGCATGGTTTCCTGATCCATCATCTCGGTACGACGAGGTCCGGCGTTGACGTGGCAATGAATGCAACTGAGGTTGCACAGGTAGCCCAGATTGAGCTGCAAAGTGGTGACTTTCCCTCGTGTGATCGCGGGAAAATCGCTGTCTTGTAGCATTGGCCAGGTATCGCGCATGGAAAAATCTACGGAGTCGAAGGGGAGGTGGATTCGCGCCGCAATGGCTGTAGCAGCAATGCAGGCACGGTTTGTGCGGCTGGGTTGCGAAAGTTGACCAACCCGATTTGCATGTCGACATGACCATCGCGCGGCTGGGCCACGTAGCTCCCAAACAGATGATCCCAAATGCCGAGTATGTTGCCGTAATTGCTGTCGGTTTCGTCACGATGGACCGAGTGATGTACACGGTGCCAGTCCGGCGTGATGAAAAGCGTACGCAGCCAGCCATCCCAGCGTCCCGACAGTGCGATGTTGGAATGCGTGAGCAGCGCAAATGCCGCCAGCAAAACTTCATAGATGACAATCGCCAAGGGAGCGATGCCGAGCAGCGTGATCAGCAACATCTTGTAACCCAGCGAAAGCAAGATTTCCGCGGGATGGAAGCGAAGGCCAAGACTCACATCGAACGCAGTATCACTGTGGTGTACGCGATGGATCGGCCATAGCGCGGGAATCGCATGAAACCAGCGGTGCTGCCAGTAGATCGCGAGATCGAGCATGACCACGCTGATTATGATTTCCGGCACCAGCGACCAGCCCAGACGGTTGAAAAGGCCCCAGCCATATTGCTCGACCACGAACGCGAGTGCCACCGTTGTAACAGGCAACAGCAAGTAGACGACTCCGGCCGAAATGGCTGTCATGGCCATATTGCGAACCAAGCGCAGCCATCCGGTTTCCGTTCCTCGACGTGGCCGCCAGCGCTGAACAATCAACAGCGCAACAAACAGGAAACCGACAACGGCGCCGCGCACCAAGCCAGGATGATCGACCAGCATCGAATCAAGAAGCCCTTTCATGTCGAGGCCTCCGCATCAACCTGCATTTGCGCAAGGAAGCTCAGCAACGACAGCTGTTGTTCCGTCGGGTCCACCAACTCAGCCAGTGCGCTGGATACGGGGTGCAAATCGTCGGCGCGATCCAGGTCGCGCAAGCTCGTGAGGGTGAGCCAACTGCCATGTTTATCCATCCCGGCACGAAACGCATTCGCTGTGTCGCCCCTGCTGTATTGCGGCTCAATCCACGCTGCGTTTGGTAGTTGGACGTTGCCACCAAACAGCCAGAATCCGCCATCTTCAGCAGGCCCGATCACAAGGCGTGGTTCAATCACATCCAGCCACGCGACAGCAGCTTCCAATGCACCCGCAAGCAACTGCGGACTATCGGCACCGATAAGGATGGCGGCGTGATGATCGCGCCGAAGTTGCTTATAAACCTGCGCCATGCGTTCACCAAGGCCGCCCGCCCCTTGAGCAATCGTTGGCAGTCCGGCCCAGCGATCCTCATGGACCGCTGCGGCTTCCGCCACTGCCCAGTAAGCGTGAAGGTCGCAAAGCGCCGTCGCGCGAGCGACCACCGAACGCGTGGCGTCGGCGGAAAGTTCGAACAACTGTGTGGCTTGTTCTTGTCCAATCGCAGGCCACAGGCGCGTCTTCACTGGCGACAGCGCCGGCGTCTTCACGAAAATGCCTAGTCCGCAGCGTTTCAACCTGCGTCTTCTCGCGAGAATGTGCGCGCTTGTGACCAGGTCAGCGTCAGGTGCTGGCACGTCGTTTTCCACCAACCGCGTTGTGCGTACTTGCGAGCGCTGGTGTGGATGAATGCACCGACTGATTTGATGGGCACGTTTGCACGACGTGCCGTCCACACCAGGGCGTGATCTTCGGCGCTCGGCAAGCGCTCGTCGAAACCAGCCAAGGCATCGAAAACTCGACGCGGCATGACGAAACCCTGATCGCCGAATGGCAGGCCAAACAGTCGGGTGCGCCACCACGTACCGAACGTGTTGATTGCCATCAGCCCGGGGCCGTCACTGAGAAAGCGCAAGTCGAAGTAGCCGATGGCGTCACAATCTTTTGCGATGAAGCGCGTCAGCGCCGCGATGGAAGCAGGCGTCACGCGCGAATCAGCATGGAGGAACCACAACCAGTCACCCGTGCCCGCTGCGGCGCCGGCATTCATTTGGCGCGCCCTGCCAGTGACGCTTCGGATTTCACGTACGTTCGCTGGCAACCTCGTCGCTAGCGCACCGTCAAGATCCGTCCTCACAAGAACAATTTCGCGGGCCGAAATCAACTGTAGTTGCGGTAACAGCCCCTGCCATGCGCTGTCACCCGGACCTGCAGGAATCACAATGGAAAGTCGATCCAGCATGTACTCAGCAGCAGGCGCCGGCGACTGATGCCGTGGCAGCGACCGGCGCGCAGTCGAACAGCCCGTAGTGCGTATCCTTGTTGCCAACGAGGTCGAAGTGCGGTGCAAAGCGCGACTGCGCCAGCATGTCGAAGGTATTGCCGCAGACCAGCATCGGCCGACCAGTTTCGAATTTATGGTGATCGTCGAGCACGAAAGCGTGCGGCAAGCCTGCGATCCCGCCGCGATAGGTGGCAATCTGGCCATAGTCTTCGCAGCGATCCTCCAGCGACATCTTGAACGCGCGCATCGTTATCGAACGAAACACGACCATGCCAATCTTCGCTTCAATCTGTGGATCGAGCAGCGGAATCGGCGCCTGGCTGACCACGCGCATATCGGCACAATCGAGCTTCTCCATCAGGCGACGGAAGTCTTCCGTGTAGAGAGCGCCCGAGAGACACTCGCCGAGCAGTACCGGATCGCTGCGCAATGCGTCGGGAACTCGGCGGTCAGAGAACACGTCGGAAAAATACAACTCGCCGCCGGGTTTCAACACACGAAAGATCTCCGCGAACACCTGATCTTTCTGTGGCGAAAGATTCAACACACAATTGGACACGACCACGTCCACGCTGGCATCCGCGACACCACAAGCATCCAGCTGTTCGATGTAGCCGTGAACGAAGGAAACATTTGAAGCCGCGTGTCCGAAACGCTCGGCATGCCACGCCTGGTGGCGTTTCGCGATTTCAAGTTGTTCTACGGTCATGTCGACACCGATCACGCGGCCACTCTCGCCGACCATGCGCGACAGCAGATAGACATCACGACCACTGCCACACCCAAGGTCGAGCACGGTCTTGCCCTCGAGTGAAGGCGGAATCGGCGAGCCGCAGCCGTAGAAGCGCTCGATCACTTCGGGATGCATGTCCGCAAGCATCACTCGCAGCGATTCGGGCATCGCTTCCAGCGGACAACATGCGCCCGTTTTGAGGTCGTTGCTGGATTGCAGAACCTCGCCGTAGTAGTGGCGAACATCGTCGTGGGTCGTCATCAAATTCATGTGTACTCCGGCAATTCCATATTCGGCCCCTGTCGCGGCAGCCTACTTATCGTTCAAACGCCAATCGTAGTCGGTATACGCAATCGACAGAGAGCCGGATTCGAGCTTGCTTTTCGCATCACGATCCAGTTTCAGGGCGTCTGCGTAGCCGGCGAGGAACTTTGCAACGCTGCCGGCGTGCTTGTCGAAATCGCCCGAGTACCAATCAAAAATCTTCGAGACCCTCAAGCCGTCGCCAGATGTGTAGCGGTTGCGCGTTTGATCGCGCAGGAAGCGCCGGGTCTGGTCGTCCAGTTGCGCCTTCAAACGGTTGCCTACGAAGGCTTCCGGCCGCAAGGCGGGGCAGCCAACGGAAGCACAATTTACTGCGAAGTGGATACGCGGCTCGCTGTAATCAGGCGCGCCACGAATCATCGATTGCTCGATATCGTCAAGGCTGCGCTGCTTGCCCAGCAAGCTGATGACCTCCTTCTTCCATGGCGAACTGAACAGGCCACCGAGGTCCTTGATCGACTTGAGATTGGGATAGCGGGTGAGGATCAACTCCACCGTCGCCGCGTTATACACGTTGATCAGAAATGCCTGCCGATCCGCGTTGTTCCAGCTGCCGTACGTCGCACTCGACACTTTGCTGGCACGCGAGAGATACGCCTTGAGTGACTTGCGGTCTTTTGCGAAGCCGGCGTAGTCGGCCACACTCGCTGTGCCGTCCCTAGTCCAGCTGACATGGGCAGACAGCAGGCTGTTCCATTGCGAATGATCAAGGTCGAACGTGTCTTGCGCCGAGACAGCTGTTGACAAAACCATGACGAAAATTGACATCAACCAACGCATCGTTCAACCCCTCCGCCAGGCAAAGAATCTTTCCGCGATTTGCAGCAACCGCTCCGGCGCGTGTTCGCGCTTCCAGTTACCTGCCACGTATTTATTAGCCTCGCTCATCGTTGGATAAGTATGGATGGTGCCGAGGATCTTGTTGAGGCCCAGACCATGCTTCATCGCCAGCACGAATTCCGCGAGCAGGTCGGCCGAATGGTTGCCGACGATCAACGCGCCAAGAATTTCATCCTTGCCGGGCTTGGTCAGCACCTTGACGAAACCATAGTCGGCCGAATCGGCAATCGCACGATCGAGGTCGTCAAGTTGATAGCGCGTCACTTCCACATCAATGCCACGCTCCTTGGCCTCGACTTCGGATAGCCCAACCCGTGCCACCTCCGGTTCGGTGAAGGTCGCCCAAGGAATCACGCGATAGTCGACATTGAAACTCCAGAACGGCGCGATCAGTGCATTGACCGACGCGTACCAAGCTTGATGAGCTGCGACGTGGGTGAACTGGAATGGCCCGACCGCATCACCGGCAACGAGGATATTTGGAAAATTGGTTTGCAGCATCGTGTTGGCCTGCACGGTGCCCCGATCGGTCAGCTCGACGCCGAGCTCCTCAAGCCCGAACCCGTCGACGTTCGCCTTGCGACCCAGTGCCAGCAGTAAACGATCAAACGGCAGCGAAATTTCCTTGGCATCCTGCTCGCAAATCAAATGACCACCTTCGCCACCGGCCTCTACGCGCAGCGCCTTGCACTGCGTCATCACCTTGATGCCGTCGTTGTCGAACGCATTCTGCAATTCAGCCGATGCATCGGCGTCCTCGCGTGGTATCAGGCGAGGCGCCATCTCTACCTGGGTCACCTTGCTGCCCAGCCGCGCAAAGGCCTGGGTCATTTCGCAACCGATCGGTCCACCGCCAAGCACTACCAAGCGTTTGGGCAGAACAGTCAAGTCCCAGAGATTGTCGGAGGTGAGGTAATCGACGCTGTCGACACCTTCGATCCGTGGTACCAACGGGCCGGCACCCGTCGCGATGATGATGCTGCGCGCGCTGATGCGCTTGTCGCCGACGGTCACTTCCCAAGGGGAAACCAGCTTCGCCTCACCCTTGATGACGTTGACGCCAAGTTCGGTGTAGCGCTCGACCGAGTCGTGCGGTGCGACCTTCCCGATCACTTCGTTGACGCGCTTCATCACCTGCGCGAAATCAATTTCTGTCTCCACTTTCGCAATTCCGAATTTCTCGGCATTCCGCGCTTCGGCGGCAAGTCTCGCAGTGCGCAGCAGTGCCTTGGACGGGACGCAACCGGTATTGAGGCAGTCGCCGCCCATCTTGTCGCGCTCGATCAAGGCAACCTTGGCTCGACCTGTCGCAGCGATATACGCGGAGACCAGACCCGCGGAGCCCGCGCCGATTACGATCAGATTGAAGTCAAATTTGCCGGGGCGCTTATGACCTTTGTAGATTTCCGCATTCCGCATCGTATGCATGACGATTTTGACGATTGCCGCGAGCAGCAGAATGATCGGTACGGCGAGCGTCCATGTGGCGTAGGACTTGGGCATGTGCGCTCCAGTGGAAACTTCGGATAAACCAATCAACAAGCATGCCCGTCAATGGATGAACATGACAGGCGCGAGTGATCGTGGCTCATGTCGCGCAGTCCGCTCGGGGCAACGGTTCAAACCTCGCCGCGATCGAAAAGCGGAAGGATCAATCCAACCGCAGACCGTTCAATACGGTGCCAGCAGGAATCTGGCGCATGTGCTCTTCGATTTCCAGCAACACGTCCGCTTCCGCCATGCCTGCGAGCATGCCTGAGCCTTGCCGGGTAACTGGCGTCGCCCACAGACTGCCATCGTCGCGACACTGCAAGCGCGCACGGAGGAATTCGGTGCGGTCGTGGCGTTTTTCCCAATCTCGATCAATGCGTAGGCGAAGAGGTTTTGTTTGTTTGCTGGCTGCAACGCCCTGCATCGTGGCCAGCGCTGGAGCGACAAGCGCGACCAAGGTGGCCAGGCTCGACACGGGATTGCCCGGAAGGCCAATCATCAAAGCGCCGTCAACTTCGCCGCATAGCAGTGGCATGCCGGGTCGCATCTTTACTTTCCAGAAATGCACGGTGCCGATTTCAGTTAAGAGTTTCGGCAGGAAGTCAGCCTCACCAGCAGACACGCCGCCGCTGCTGATAACAATATCGGCAACCGCTGCGCCGGCCTTGAGGCACGCCTGTAGCGAGTCCTTGTTGTCGCGCACGTGCAGGAATCGAAGCTCGCTGCCATCAATTTCCATTCGCGTCGCGTGACTCGATTCAAGCTCAAGTGGCAATACCAATTCCACGCCGAGTCGCAGCAACTGGCTGGCCAGCGAATAGCCGTTGCTGTTGTAGATGTGCCCCGCCAACAACGCGTGACCCGGAGCGATCAGCTCATCGCCCGTCGTCAGCAAAGCTATTCGCGGCATTCTGATCACGTTGACTCGCGCCATGCCGAGACTTGCCAGTAACCCAAGACGCGCCGGATTGATGCGCGTGCCGGCGGCAAACGCCATTGCACCGGATGCCAGATCTTCACCTGCCATTCGGACGTTTGCGCCGGTCGATTCGCCTGTCGCTACCCACACATGGTCAGCGTCGACTTCAACATTTTCCTTGATGACGACGGTGTCGGCACCGATTGGTATCGCGGCGCCCGTGGTGATGCGCAGGCATTCACCTTCGCCAACTGTGAGCGCCTCGACGCTACCTGCAAGACGCGTTCCCACAAGGCGAAATTTGCGTCGGCCCGTTGTCGGAATATCCTCGCCACGAATGGCAAAACCATCCATCGCCGAGTTGGCAAACGGCGGCAAGGCGATCGGCGCAATGATGTCCTCGGCCATGACGCGGTTGCTTGCGCAGGCGAGTCGGACCGACTCACTGGCGAGCGGTCGTGCTTGGGCAAGACCGATCAGTCGTGCGCGTGCGTCGGTGACTGACAGCATGGTTGGAATCACGGGCTCAATCTTCGTCAATGGATTGCGAGCCCAGAAAATCGGCATCGCTGTTGAAGTTTGCGAAGCTGTCGCGCCGGTCAGAGAAATCGACCTCGACAGTGTCAATGTGATCCTGCCACGCCTGCGGCCCCAAAGCCGCCTGCGCCGCTTTAAGCGCTGATGGCGCCAGGCCGGTCCGATACAGCGCGAATAGTGGCTGACGATGCGAGCCATCGTAGGCAACCGCGCAATCGGAATCCCCAATTGCGAAGTGCAGTCGTTGCCACAAATCTGTTGGCGGGCGCGGACAGTCAACCGGCACGGTAAGCAGCCATGGTGTGGTGATTGCCGACAGAGCCGTCGCGATACCGGCCAGTGGACCTTCGCCGCTGTCTACAGCGTCGGGCAATGACCATGCGTACGTCGAATACACATCGAGATTGCGATTGGCGAGAATCAACACGTCGAGTTCGCGATGTGCGCCATTCGCCGGCTGCATCGCTTCAATTGACGCGACCACATGCGCGATCAAAGGCGTGCCGTGGAGAAGGTGCAGGCCTTTGTCGACTCCACCAAGACGCCGCCCCTGCCCGCCAGCGAGTACCGCCACCGTGACCGACGCATCGCCCACCGCGAATTGATTAGCGCTTTCCGCGCTTGGCGTTGCGGACCAACCGTTGCCGACTGCGCTTCTGCCCTTCAGTAAGCACGTTTTTCTTGTCGGCGTACGGGTTTTCGCCATCACGAAAAATGATTCGGACCGGCGTTCCTTCGAGCTTGAAGCGCTTGCGGAAATAGTTTTCCAGGTAGCGTCGATAAGAATCGGCCAAGTGCGCGGTGCGACTGCCGTGCATGATGATGGTGGGCGGATTGGAACCGCCCGGATGCGCGTAACGCAGCTTGGGCGCGTGACCACGAACCAGCGGCGGCTGATATGCCTCGATTGCCACTTCCAGGCTCTTGGTCAATTCGGACGATGTCAGTTTGCGATGTGCCGCCGCGTGGGCGCGATTGACGGCTTTCATCAATTCGCCAATGCCACTGCCGTGCAGCGCGGAAATCGTCACGCGCGGAGCCCAGCTGACGAATTCGAGCTTTCGTTCCAGCGATTTCTTGCACTGGTCCCGATCGTAGGTTTGCAGGCCATCCCACTTGTTGACCGCTATCACCAAGGCGCGACCGGCGTCCAGCACATGGCCGATCAAACCGGAATCCTGGTCGGTGACGCCTTCGTTCGCGTCCAGAAGGATCACGACGACGTTTGCGGCTTCGATTGATTGCAGCGTCTTGATGACGCTGAATTTCTCGATGACGTCTTCAACTTTCGAACGTCGCCGCACGCCGGCGGTGTCGATCAACGTGTACTGTTTGCCGTCGCGCTGCATCGGCACGCGGATGGAATCGCGCGTGGTTCCGGCTACGTCGGAGACGATCAAACGATCTTCGCCAATAAGTCGATTGACCAACGTGGATTTACCGACATTGGGACGCCCGACAATGGCGACGCGCATGCCATCGTTTTCGAAATCGGGTTCCGGCTCAACATCCGGCAACAACGTGTCGAGCGCGGCGTACAACTGCGGCATGCCACGGCCATGCGATGCCGCCATCGCCAACGTTTCGGCAAATCCGAATCGGGCGAATTCGGCAACAGCTGCCAGCTCGTCCAGCCCATCGACCTTGTTGACCGCAAGCAGCAAGGGGCGCGAAGTACGCCGTAAGCGCGCGAGGATTGCTTCGTCACTGGGCAACAAACCCTGACGGGCATCGACGACGAAGACCACCACATCGGCTTCGCCAATTGCCATTTCAACCTGACGCGTGGTCAGTCCTGCCAGACCCTCATCGGTATCGGCAATGCCGCCGGTATCGACAACGACGAACGGTTTGGACGATTGCCGGCAAAAGCCGTAGTGGCGATCACGCGTAACTCCGGGTTGATCGTGGACCAAGGCATCGCGGCTGCGCGTGAGCACATTGAAGATTGTCGACTTGCCGACATTGGGACGCCCTACGAGGGCGACGACGGGCAACATCGGCGCTACGGCGAATCAGGGCGATGCGCGGTAAGCGGCGAGCTTGCCTGCGACATCTTCCACGTAAACGACGCCATCGACAGAAATCGGTGCGCCTTCGATAGCTTTGCGACCGAGGCGATCCCGGGCAACCAATGCACCCGTGTCCAAGCTCAGCCAGTGAAGATATCCGTCGAGATCACCGACAACCACACTGTTGCCGACGATCGCCGGCGCACTCAACCAGCGATGGGCCAGCTCGTCCTGCTTCCACAAATTGGCACCGCTCTGGCGATCGAAAGCCCAGACGGTACCGTCCGCATCGCTGACGACCACCGCGGTCGCATTCACGTCGACGCCGGAATAACTGGATAGATCACGCTGCCAGGCAACGCGGCCACTGTCGGCATATAGTGAGGCGATCTGTCCTCGATAGCTGGCGACGAAGAGGTTGTTGCCATCAAGCACCATCCGCCCGTCAGCATCGGAAATGCGTTCGACCTCGGTGCGTCCTTCGCCCAGCGACAACGGCGTCGCCCATACCGGGCTGCCATCGGCAAGGTTGACCGCAACGACGCGACCATTGTCGAATCCAACAAATACAACGCCATTGCCGATCAGTGGCGACGAGTTTCCACGCTGACTGAGCGTGGGAACCGATTCCTCATAAACCCAACGCCGATTGCCGTTCGCGCTATCGAATGCTTGCAACCTTCCGTCTTGCGTACGAACCACGACGACGCCGTCGCCGATCGCCGGCGCGCAGATTATTTCCGCGCCAAGTTGTGCTTCCCAGCGCACGCTGCCATCGATCGATGAGAGCGCCTGCAATTGTCCATCGAGCCCACCAACGACGACCAAGTCGCCGGCGACCGCCGGTCCACCGGACCAGCGCACACTGTTTCCTCCACGACCGAACCAGCCAGTTCGCTCGCCGGACTTCTCGCTCCAGACCTTGCTGCCGCTAGTTGCGTCCAGGGCACTGATTCGGCCGTCAACGCCCGCCGCGTAAACGCGCCCTGCTGCCACGGCCGGAACCATCCGTGCACCGGACTTGCCAGAACCGTCGCCGATACCGGTAGACCAGAGTCGTTGCACGTTCAATGTCGGGCTGAAATCGACCAATTCGGCGGGAGGCGCCACATTGTCCTTCTTGCCCAGACCTTTGATCCAGTTGCAGCCAGACATACCAAGCGTCGCTGCGAACAGCATCAACGCAAAGGTGGTGCGGCCAATCGTCGAATTCATCATGAGTCTTTCTTCTCCGCCGTCGTGGCCGGGGTGGTGGACGACGCGGGTACGGCTTTGGCAGCAGCCGCTGCAGCAGGCGGAATGCGGTCGAGCTTCATTTGAATCAAGGCGTGACTTGGCGCGCGTGGATCGACATTCGCCAAGGCGTCCTGGTACGCCGCTCGCGCCTCATCGGCGCGATCAAGTTTGTACAAGGCATCGCCGCGAAGATCCGCAACCAGTCCGGGATAGTTACCTTTCACCATCGCGTCCAAGTGCTTAAGGGCGTCGTCGGCTTTGCCACGTGCCAGCGTTACTCGTGCTTGTCGCAAGGCGATCAGCTGCTTGAGTTCGGCCGCTTCGACATGCCCTTCCGCCCAAGCCAACGCCTTGTCGGCGGCGTCGAGGTCATTCTTCGCGACCGCGCGCTCGGCAACGCCAAGGGCGGCGAGAACGCTGTAGGTGGATTTCGGAAAGTTTTGCTGCATCGCCGCAGCGATGACGTCAGCGTCGGAGATCTTCTCGGCTTCTACGGCCTTGGTAATCGCACCGAACTGGAGCGCCGCCTCGGCTTGTTGGCCGATCTGGTAGCTTTGCCAGTAGCGCCATCCGAACAAGGCAGCCAATCCGAGTGCGACCCCAACAACGATCGCCATCGAGTTTTCGCGCAGCCATTTACGGACGAGTTCGCCCTGTTCGTGTTCGTCAAGATCGTCAAAAGCCATCGTCGATTTCCGGCGCAGATTTCAGGGGATTTCAGGTCACGCGTAGCCCGCTAGCCTAGCAGGATTGGGCCTGCATAGGCACCTGAAAACGCGTTTGAAGATGGCAGGACACGCCCCGGCCAAGCCTATGGCTCGACGCGAGCTACCGTGGTCTCGTCACCGAAAAGGCGAAGGTGCGCGACATTGCCGCGGCTGAGCGTTGCGAGGTCGACCGTTTTGCCATCAACCACGAGGCGTGCTCCCGCGACGTTGCCAATTCGAATGGTGAGCGCCGTTTCGCCGTCGTAGCTGCGCTCGGCGCCGGCCGGTAACACGCCATATTCAACGCGACTGCCATCGGGCTTGAGTACCTCAACCCAACATGCCTCGCTGGTCGACAACACAATCCGCTTTGCCGCCGCATCGACTGCCGACTCCGCTGCTGCTGAAGTTGGCATACCGCCGAATGGAGCCAGCGAAGCCTTGACGGGCTCAGGGGATCCGATACCCGACGACGCATCAGCCAATGCTATCGCTGACGTTGCTTCAGCGAGTGGCAACTCCTCGCTCGCGGGCGAACGGGCCCCGTTCTGCGCCGTGTCCGCGAGCGCGACCTGTGCCGCGCGATCCAGCGGCGTGGTGTTCACCAGCTGATGCTCGATGCTGCCGTGGGTCATCGCCAACCACACCGTCGGTCCAACGATCAGGCCGGTCAGGATCAAATAGGTCGCACTGACCGACCAGCGGTCAAGCAGATAGCGTGACTTGGGAATCGTGCCAGTCGCAACCAGTGGTACGGGCCGAGTGAATTCACGAACCACGTCGTGGATCACGTCGGCCGGCAGGCCCACCAGGCGCGCATAGCTCAAGAGGTAGCCACGCAGGAACACACTATCTTCCGTCGAGCCGAGAGTGTTGTCCTCCATGCCAGTCACAATTCGCTGCGACAGCTTCAACTTTGCGGAAACGTCCGACACGGTTAGTGCCAATCGCTCTCGCCCCGCACGCAACTGATGGCCGAGGCTCGGCGCAGCGGTGGCGGTGTTCTCAATGTTCCCGGGATCGATGCCCATGTTTGAACCTGATTGTTTGTTATGCGACTGACGGTTTCGTCATCAGCCGGCGTAATCCAGACCGCTACTCCGCGCCTTGAGCAGGTCGCAACGATTTGGCTTGTGGAGATTTCGGAAAATCGCGAATCAGTCGGCGGCTGAATTCCGTCGCGCCCTGCACGTTGTTCAGCTTTGCCTCGATGTTTCGCCCCAGCAAAAGCGCGTCCGGTCCGATCGTTCCCGTTGCATCCAGCCTCTGCATGAATGCGCGAGCTTGGAGAAACTGCCCCTTCCCATACTGCACGTTGGCCATCTGGAACAACGCATCTGCGTTGTCCGGATGGCGTTCCAGCGCAGTCCGCAGCGTCCGTTCAGCTGCATCGTACTTGCCTGAGCCGGCAAAACAAGTCCCCGCGTTGACCAATGCAATATCCGGGGTCTGATAAAACGGGTCGGCCAAGGCGATCTGAAAGTATTTTTCCGCTTCGTCCGGGCGCTGCAACTTGCACAGGAAGGTTCCGTAGTTATTCGCCTCGTCACCGCCCTTGGGCTTGAGTTGACTGGCGCGCTTGTAGTTTTGTTCGGCTTGCTTGCTGTCGCCGATGTTTTCGTAAAGCACCGCAATAACCGTATGCGCGTCGACGAAGTTGGGATCAAGCGCGAGCGCGCGTTGCAGCTTTTGCAGAGCCACCTCGTACTTGCCCTGCTTCATGTAGCTTTGGCCAAGCTGGGTATTCGCGCTGGCCGCTTCGCGCGCCTGGTCGCGACTGTCGCTGCGCACGCCGCTGACGCCACCACCGCTACCACCGCCGGTAGAGCAGCCCACAACGGCGAGCAGGACAAGAAGGAACAACCAGCGCAGCTTATGCGGCATCGGCTACGTCCTTTTTGTCGGCGAAATTTTCGAGACTGCGATTGAAGGCGGCCTGGCGACGGGTGCGATCCATCACCTGCCCTTTCAACTGGCCACAGGCCGCATCGATTTCGTCTCCACGTGTGCGACGCACCATGGTCAGTACGTTTGCATTCAACAAGATCGTCTGGAATGCGCGGATCGTTGTTTCGTCTGAGCGTTCGTACTTCGTGCCGGTGAAAGGATTGAACGGAATCAGGTTGACCTTGCTCGGAACCTTGCGCATCAACTTAACCAGCTGACGCGCATGTTCCGGCTGATCGTTGATGCCTTTCATCATCGTGTACTCAAACGTGATCGTCGTACGCGGACGCCGCGCTGCGTAGCGATTGCAGGCGTCGATCAATTCGGCAATGGGGTACTTTTTGTTGAGCGGAACCAGTTCCGTACGCAACTCGTCGTTGGCTGCGTGCAACGACACGGCAAGCGACACATCGGCGACTTCACCGAGTTTGTCGATCATCGGCACCAAGCCGGCGGTCGACAGCGTCACCCGCTTGTTGGCCAGCCCAAGGCCCAGATCATCACGCATCACGCTCATCGCGCGAACGACGTTGTCGAAATTCAGCAGCGGCTCGCCCATTCCCATCATCACGATGTTGGTGAGTGTGCGACGCTGATGCGGGACGTTGTTCAACTGCTTCGACGCAACCCAGGCCTGGCCGATGATTTCAGCGCTGGAGAGATTGCGATTGAAGCCTTGCGTACCGGTCGAACAAAACGTGCAGGCCAGGCTGCAACCTACTTGCGACGATACGCAAAGCGTGCCGCGCGACGTTTCGGGGATGAACACCGCCTCGATCGCGTTGCCGCCGTCCATACCGAGCAGCCATTTGTTCACGCCATCGCCGGCCTGCTTCTCGAACAGCACGTTGGGCGGATCGATGCGCGCGACCTTTTCAAGCTTGTCGCGCAAGGCCTTGCCGACGTCGGTCATCTGCGCGAAGTCAGTGACGTGACGATGGTAGATCCACTTCATCACCTGTTCCGCGCGATAGGGCTTCTCGCCAATCTGCGCAAACAGATCACGAAGCCCTTGGCGGTCCAGGTCGAAGAGGTTGGTTCTATCCGTCGTCACGTCGGTGTGTCTCAGCGTGAATGGACGTCGGATGAATCGAAGAAGTAGGCAATTTCATCCGCCGCCGTGTCGGCAGCATCGGAGCCGTGGACGGCGTTCGCGTCAATCGATTCGGCGAAGTCAGCGCGGATCGTTCCCGGATCGGCCTTCTTCGGATCAGTCGCGCCCATCAGCTCCCGATGCAGTGCGATGGCGTTCTCGCCTTCCAGCGCCTGGATCATCACCGGACCGGAAATCATGAACTCGACCAGCGCTCCAAAGAACGGGCGATCCTTGTGGACGGCGTAGAAACCTTCTGCTTGCTGGCGCGTCAATTGCCGATAGCGCGCTGCAACAATCTTCAGGCCAGCCTTCTCGAAACGGCTATAAATTTCGCCGATAACGTTCTTGGCGACGGCATCGGGTTTGATGATCGAAAGGGTGCGCTCCAACGCCATGCGAGGGACTCCAGGAAGGTAAATTGTCGACGAACCGGTCGATGCGGTTGACACGGAAGCGTGCAGGATCGCGCACTTGCATGACGAATTGACCGTCGATTCTAGCAAACTGACGCCACTTTGCACGGACCAAAGTCGCATATTCGGTATGTCTTGGGGATATTTGGCGGCGCTGATTGGCGTCACAACCGGCTGTGCTGCGACGCGGCATTGCCATCGCAAGCAGTCCATCGCGATCCCCTTGGGTTTGACCGCGAATCAGGCCTCGCCTATTATTCAAACGATCGTTTGAAACAGGTTTTCTCTGTGCCACAAGCTGCATCGACAACTTTTTTCTCCACCAAGGAGCGCATCCTCGGCGCAGCCGAAGAGTTGTTCGCGCAGCATGGCTTTGCTGGCGCGTCGCTGCGGCAAGTGACGGCCAATGCCAAGGTCAACCTTGCCGCGGTCAATTACCACTTCGGGTCCAAGGACAACCTTATCGAGGAAGTATTTCGTCGCCGTCTCGACAACCTCAATGAACGCCGCGTGCAGGCATTGCAACGGGTCAAGGCTGATCCCGCAGCGACGCTGGAAGATGTGCTCGCGGCTTTCATTCATCCCGCGCTGGATGTGTCGCTCGACAGCAGCGGTGGTTTGACCTTCGTGCGGGTGCTGGCCCGCGCATTCGCCGAACACAACGAACGCCTGCGCAAGTTCCTGTCTGAAAATTACGGCCACGTGTTGAAGGAGTTTGTCTCCGAATTCAGTCGTCACCTGCCCGATCTTGCCAAGCAGGAAATGTACGCAAGGCTCGACATCATCTCCGGCGCTTTGACGTATGCGATGACCGATTTTGGCGTCATCCAGCGCCGCGACGACAGCAGTGACGCGCACCGCCAGCGCAGCGCGCAACACCTGATCAATTTCGCTGCTGCCGGTCTGCGCGCGCCCTGACCGTCACGCTTTGATTTACCCGCACCAATTTATATCGGCGACACCGCGCCGAGCTTTCAATGAATCACAACCACGGAGCATTCGATGAGCCACACCCTACCTGTCCGCAAGGCCGCCGTGCTTGGCGCTGGTGTCATGGGCGCGCAGATTGCCGCGCACCTGACCAACGCCGGCGTCGAGACCATTCTGTTCGACCTGCCCGCCAAAGAAGGTCCGCCGAACGGCATCGTGCTGAAGGCACTCGCCAATCTCAACAAGTTGTCGCCGGCACCCTTGGCCGACAACGCGCTGGGCGCGGCGATCACTCCGGCCAACTACGACCAGGACCTCGCCTTTCTTGAAGGCTGCGACTTGATCATCGAAGCCATCGCCGAGCGGATGGACTGGAAGCGCGACCTCTACGACAAGATTGCGCCGTACGTGTCCGACACGGCCTTTCTTGCCAGCAACACGTCTGGCCTGTCGATCAACGCACTGGCCGAAGCTTTGCCGGAACAGTTGCGCCACCGCTTCTCTGGTATCCATTTCTTCAACCCGCCGCGCTACATGCATCTGGTTGAGCTGATCCCGGCCGAGAATACCGACCGTGATCTGCTTGCTGGTCTGGAGGCGTTCCTCGTAACCAATCTCGGCAAGGGCGTCGTCTACGCGAAGGACACGCCGAACTTTATCGGCAACCGCATCGGGGTGTTCTCGATCCTGGCGACGATGCATCACACCGAACGGTTCGGACTTGGATTCGACGAGGTTGATGCGATTACCGGCCCCGCAATCGGACGTCCGAAGAGTGCCACCTATCGCACCTCCGACGTTGTTGGTCTAGACACCATGGCGCACGTCATCAAGACCATGGCCGACACCCTGCCCGACGACCCGTGGCACAAGTATTTCAATGCGCCGGTTTGGCTGGAGGCCTTGATCGAAAAAGGCGCTCTCGGTCAGAAAACCAGTGCCGGTTTCTTCCGCAAGGTCGGCAAGGAAATCCAAGTTCTGGACTTGGGCAAGCAGGATTACCGCGAAGCCGAAAAGAAGGCATCCGATGAGGTCGCGAAGATTTTAGCGATTCGCAACCCGGCGGAAAAATTTGCTGCGTTGCGGGCGTCCGACGACAAGCAGGCGCAGTTCCTGTGGGCGATGTTCCGCGACCTGTTCCACTACACGGCGTTTCATCTCGCCGACATCGCCGATTGTGCGCGCGATGTCGATCTGGCCATTCGCTGGGGTTACGGCTGGAAGCTGGGGCCCTTCGAAACCTGGCAGTCGGCGGGCTGGCGTCAGATCACCCAATGGATCAACGAAGACATCGCCGCCGGCAAGGCAATGAGCGATGCGCAACTGCCGGAATGGGTCAGCGATGGTCGCGATGGCGTACACGAGGCGAAGGGTTCGTGGTCGGCCAGCATGAAGAAGCTGCTGCCGCGTTCGACGCATCTGGTTTATGCGCGCCAGCTTTATCCCGATCCAATTCTTGGTGAGACCTTCGACCAGGGAACGACGGTCTGGGAAAACGAGGGCGTGCGACTTTGGCACCTCGGCGACGACGTCGGCATCCTGTCTTTCAAGACCAAGATGAATACGGTCAACGATCACGTGCTTGATGGCGTCCAGCAGGCAATCGTCATGGCTGAGAAGCAATTCAAGGCGCTGGTGATCTGGCAAACCGGCGACGCGTTCTCGGCCGGTGCCGACCTCAAGGGTGCACTCGGTCTGATCAAGGACGGAAAGATCGACGCATTCGAAGGCATGGTCGAAAACTTCCAGCGCACCAGCCAAGCCATCAAGTTCTCGCTGATTCCGGTCGTCTCCGCCGTTCGCGGCATGGCGTTTGGCGGTGGCTGCGAATTCCAGATGCATTCGGCGCGCACGGTCGCGTCGCTGGAGAGTTATATCGGGTTGGTTGAAGCTGGAGTTGGCTTGCTGCCGGCTGGCGGCGGCCTAAAAGAACTCGCGCTTCGCGCATCGAAGAACAGCATCGATGGCGATCCGTTCCCCAGTATCAAAAAGGTATTTGAAACCGTCGCGATGGCGAAGGTATCCACTTCGGCGTTCGAGGCGAAGAACCTCGGTCTGCTGCGCCCAGACGATGTCGTGATCTTCAATAACTATGAACTGCTCTACATCGCCAAGCAGGTTGCATCCGCCATGGCCGAATGTGGCTATCGACCACCGCTGCCGGCGCGCAACATCGTTGCCGCCGGCGATGTTGGCACTGCAACGTTGAAGATGATGTTGGTCAACATGCTGGCCGGTCGCTTTATTTCCGAGCACGACTACGACATCGGATCCCGCATTGCCGACACTTTATGTGGTGGCGTCATAGAGCGTGGATCGCTGGTCGACGAAGACTGGCTGATCGCGCTGGAACGCAAACATTTCGTGGAACTTGCGCAGACCGAGAAATCCCAGACGCGCATCGAACATACCCTTTCCACCGGCAAGCCGCTGCGTAACTGAGCGCGAAGGAAAACCCATGACCAAGCAACTGCAAGACGCCTACATCGTTTCCGCCATCCGCACACCAGTTGGCAAGGCACCGCGCGGCGTGTTTCGCAACACGCGCCCGGATGACCTGCTCGCCCACGTGCTACGCCATGCCGTCGCGCTGGCACCCGGCATCGATACCTCGCGCATCGACGACGTGATCATTGGCTGCGCCATGCCCGAAGCCGAGCAAGGCATGAACATCGCACGCATCGGCGTGCTGCTCGCGGGGCTGCCCAACAGCGTCGCGGCACAAACCATCAACCGCTTTTGCTCGTCCGGTGTGCAAGCCATCGCACTTGCGGCTGATCGCATCCGCACCGGCGACGCCGACTTGATGCTGGCCGGCGGCACCGAGTCGATGAGCATGGTGCCGATGATGGGCAACAAGATTGCGATGAACCCGGCCGCATTCACCGACGAGAACGTCGCCATTGCCTACGGCATGGGCATCACCGCCGAGAACGTAGCCAAGGAATGGCGAGTCAGTCGCGAAGACCAGGATGCATTTGCTGCGAAGAGTCACGACAAGGCGCTGGCCGCGATTGCCGCTGGCCACTTCAACGCCGAGACGGCGCCCTTCATGCTCGATGATCACTACCCCGATCTCGCGAACGGCTCGATCAAGACTGATTCGCGCACGATCGACACCGACGAAGGCCCACGGCCTGGCACGACGGTGGAAACCCTCTCCAAGTTGCGACCCGTGTTCCGAGCCGGTGGCAGCGTGACCGCGGGCAACTCCTCGCAGATGTCCGATGGCGCGGGCGCCTGCATGCTCGCCAGCGAAGCGGCGATCAAGGAATACAACCTTACCCCGATCGCGCGTTTTGTCTCATTCGCGGTCGCCGGCGTTCGCCCGGAAGTGATGGGCATCGGCCCGATTGCGGCCATCCCGATAGCCTTGAAGCTGGCCGGCCTGACCAAACAGGACATGGATTGGATCGAACTCAACGAGGCCTTCGCCGCACAGGCGCTGGCCGTGATTCGCCATGTCGATCTCGACGCCAGCAAGATCAACCCGCTCGGCGGCGCGATCGCACTGGGTCATCCGCTGGGTGCAACCGGAGCCGTCCGTGCGGCGACGTTGATTCACGGCCTGCGCCGCACCGGCGGCAAATACGGCATGGTTACCATGTGCATCGGCACCGGCATGGGTGCAGCAGGGATTTTTGAGGCTCTGTAATGAGTTGCGCAGCGAAAAGCTGAAAACAAAAAGCCCGACTCGCGTCGGGCTTTTTGTTGAAAACGATTGAAACCCCAAACTCGCGATCAGTCGAATCCACTTGCCATGATTTTTTCGGCGACGAGAAAAGCGTTATAAGCATTGACGCGACCAAAGCCCAACGCATAATTCGGCCAAGTCGTCGAAGGAATGCCACCGCATGACTGCGATACCGGATTTGTAACGCCCGAGGTCGTCACGGTATCGCGCAGGATGGCTTCAACGCGATGCGGGTCGCCTTTCAGGCTCGGATTCACCGACATGATGAGCGCAGCGACGCCAGCGACGTGGGGCGTCGCCATGCTGGTACCGTTGAAACTGCTATACGACGAGTCACTGGCGTTCGTCGCTGATATTACGGCGCTACCTGGGGCGGAAAGGTCGGGACGAATGCGCGTGACCCCTGGGACTGGACCGCGTAGCGAGTAACTGGCAAGTCGATCCATATTGTCCGTTGCACCGACGACGAATGCAGAATCAAGAATCGAAGGCTGATCGATAATTCCGCCACAACTATTGGCGCCGTTGCCCGCAGCCGCGACGAAGAGGATGCCTCCATCTACCAAGGCGTCGATTGCCGCTTTGACTTCAGTACCCGCCGTGCATTCTTCCGAGGCCGGACAGCCCCATGAGTTGCTGATGACATCAGGCGCGAGATCGGGCCGAGCATTCTGTCCAGCAAGATCGGTTGGTGCGAGCAACCACTGAGCACACTCGTTGTAACTGGCCGGGCGGCCGTCACCGCCGTTCATGTTTCGGCAACCAATCCATTTCGCACCAGGAGCCACGCCAACTTGCTGCGCAGCGCCATCATCCCCGACCATGGTTCCAATCGTGTGCGTGCCGTGGCTGTTGTCGTCACAGGGAGCAATCTGATCCGGGCCACACGAGCCACCGCTCTGCGGTGCATGGATGGAATCGTGCCAGTTGTAGTTGTGGTTCGCCGTGCTGGTGCCGGCATTCCAACCACGATACTTCTGCTTGATCGCGGCATGAGTCCATCGAATTCCGGTGTCCTGCCCGGCGATAACGACACCTTGGCCAGTGAAGCCGAGCGCCCAAACATCAGGTGCGCGAACCTTGGTCACGCCATATGTAATCGCCTGGATCGCATCGGGTGTCATCACGGTCGAAGGCTGTTCGTCCGCGATCAGCTTTTGGTGAATCGGGTTGTTGCCGACAACGCGTGCAACATCTGTACGCAAAGCGAGCGCGTCAATCTGATCGAGCGTCAATTCGGCCTGAATGGTGTTGTTGATCCAGTAGCTGCGATAGGCGATGCCTTGTGAGTCCAGCCACTGACGGACAGGGGCCTGCGACACTTCGGCAGTCGAACGCAGTAGTTCGACCAGCGCGGTGCGGCGTTCGATGTAATTGCCATCGGTACGAAGTAACTGTTTGGGTGCTTGCGCGGCCATCCCGATCAGCACGTCAGCTTTGCCGGTCTGCTGCGCGGTGGCACGAACGCTGGGTACCACGTCGGCTGCAAAGGCCGGTCCGCAAGCGGCGATGCCAACAGCGAGAGAAATCTGAAACGCCAGTCGACGCGGTCGCAACGAAGTCGAAGCCATGGAAACCCCCGAAATAGAGAATATTGGTTTACCAACGCCATCCCTGCGTCATGCGAGCGGAGAGTACGTGAGTCGGGCGCGCCTGACGAGAGGACTGGCCACCGCACGCAATTACGTTATGGCTGGCTGGCTTGCAGCCCCACCTGTATCCATCCGAGATTGATGCCGATGCGCTTCGCATCCGGATCGGACCAAACGTAGGCAATGACCTGCCCTGCGCCATCGACTATCGACAATTTCAGCAAGGGCAACTCGCCGGCCTGCACGACGAGGGTTTCGAGCAGCAGCGAATAACCTGACGCCTGGCCATCGCGGAAATTGACGTTGGTTCGGCCGCCTTCGCTGTCAATGCGCAGATCCCGATTCATGTGCCAATCGCTGCTGTCAGCCTTCGCTTGCGGGCCGGCACCGTTGATGGCCGCCCAGCCGCCAAACCCGCGCGCTCGATGGGCGTCCGTCCGGTAGTCGGCCGCGAGTGCCTGGTCGGAATAGCTTCGCACTTGAAGGGTGTTGCCGCTTGCAACGATTTCCATTGGCAGCAGTCCAGCCAGTTCGCCCAACGCGGGTGCCAACGTCGCGCAGCGGCTGCGGTCGGCGCTCAGCTTCAGCACGCCGACGTCTTCACGACCGCTGAGTGAACATGCCGCCAACTCGGTCCAGTTTTTCGGATCGAATTTTTCTCCGGTCGCCGCCGTTGAATCGCCACTGCGAAACGGGGTGAGCTTTACGATTCCGTCCGCGCTGCGCTCAAGGCGCATGGCCAGTGCGAGTTGCAGCGGTCGTGGCGATTCCAGTTGAATCGTCCAAGCCAGCCAGCCTGATTTGTCGGTTTGGCGAATCGAATATCGCCAGTGCGCCGAGCCTGACTTGGCGGCTTGTGAGTGGTTGTCGAAGTCGCCAACCAATCGCGCGGTCGCGTCCGTGTTTGCAACAATCGCAGCGGGCGCCTGCGGCTTGGGCTGGAATGCCTGGCAAGCCGTAAGCAGAACAAGAAAAGTCGAGATAAAAAGAAAGCGCGTCAGATTCATGCCCGCAAGCATAGTCTGACGCGCTTATTTTTTCCGGTTGATCCGCCTCGCGTGATTAAACAGGCAAGTCCGAAGACCGACTCAGCGCGCTGCGCGCAACGTGCTCAGTCCGATCACTGCTTTTCGGCAGCGGATTTGGGAACGGTGACAGCAACGAACTGGGTTGTCTCTCCACGTTGCACCAGCAGCATTACCGACTCGCCTGCCTTTACGTCCTTGACGGCAGAATTGAAATCGGCAGCGGACTTCACGTTGGCGCGACCGACCCGCAAAACCACATCACCCGGCTGCAGTGGTGTGCTCTGAGCAGCGACTCCGCTAATTCGCGTTACGACGACGCCGCCATCCTTCACGCCGATCTGGCTGCGCTGTTCCGGAGTCAGGTTGTCAACGACGATGCCGAGCTTGTTGCCACCCGCTGCAGCGCTACCGGGCATTGCTGCGATTGCATTGGCGTCGGCAGGTTGTTCGCCAACGGTGATTGGAAGGGTCATATTCTTGCCGTCTCGGAAAATGCCCAGTTGCGCGCTGCTGCCGGGCTTGGTCAGGCCAACCATCGGGGGCAAGTCGTTCGAGGTAACCACGTCAACGCCGTTGAATGAAAGGATCACGTCACCCAGTTTCACACCGGCTTTTTCCGCTGCGCTGCCGGGCGTTATCGCGTTGACCAGTGCGCCGCCAGAACGTGGCAGGCCAAGCGCCTGTGCGTCGGCACGACCAACACCTTGGATCTGCACGCCGATCATGCCGCGCGACACCTTGCCGGTCGCCTTGAGCTGGTCAACCGTATTCATGGCGACGCGAATTGGAATCGCGAAAGACATGCCCATGTAGCCGCCAGTGTTGGAGAAAATCTGCGAGTTGATACCCACCACTTCACCATCGAGGTTGAACAGCGGGCCACCGGAGTTTCCGGGATTGATCGGCACGTCGGTCTGAATGAAGGGCACGTACTGCTGGCTACGGTCATAACCGCGACCGAGCGCGCTGACGATGCCGTGGGTCACGGAGTGATCCATTCCGAACGGGGAACCTACGGCAACCACCCATTGACCAGGCTTGAGCTTGGTGGAGTCACCTAGCTTGACGGTCGGCAATCCGGTCGCGTTTATCTTGAGTAACGCGATATCCGTTTGTGGATCGGTACCCACCACCTTGGCGTCGAGTTCTCGACGATCAACCAAACGCACGGTCACCGTATCAGCACCATCGACGACGTGGTTGTTGGTCAGAATGTAGCCATCGCTGGAAATGATGAAGCCGGAACCGGCCGAAACACGCTGACCCTGTTGCGGCGCCTGCGGCATCTGGCCTGGTCCAAAGAAGCGCCGGAAAATTTCCGGGACTTGCTGATCTTGCCCATCGGATTGGGCATTGCTGGTCGACTGAATGTTGACGACAGCCGGGCCGGCCTGTTCGACCAGTTGGGTGAAATTGGGAAGTTCGTCAGCATGCGCTGAAACAGCAAAGGCGATCAGCGCCAAAGGAGTCAGGAACAAACGGGCGGTGGCAGTTGCGAACATTCGATTGACCTCGGGCTAGGACTGAAGATGCAGGTTGGCATCGGCGCGACTTTGATGGATCGTCTTCGACAAAGTTCCGATCAGTCGCTGCTATGGATGCAGCCGATGTTCAGTTCGGATTGGTGCGGTCCGGCACGGCCGTGATGGATACGGCAATGCGTTGCACGGTTGCTGCGGGGACATTACCGAGCACGGTGAATCGCCAACCGCCGTCGCGATGGATGTAAACATTCATTGCGCCACGCGAAAGCGCCACGTCGTCACTGATCGGTTCGGGCGTCAGTTCGATGTAGGCCGACACGCTTGCCAGGCCGTCACTGAAGACCAGTTGCTCGCCGTCCTTGCCGGTTGACATGGCCTGACGGGCACGCAGCGAATACCCCTTTGGCACGTCGTTGACCAGCCAACGTGCGCTTCCGCCAAGTGTGACCACGACAGCTGGCGAGATGATCGGCGCAGACGCGTCAAGACCTCTATCGGCGAGCACGCTGCCTATCGAAAACATCACGAACATGTACTGTTCGATCGTGCGCTGGTTACCGTCGAGCACCGCAACACGCAGCGGCAATTGATGCTTGGTATCCAGCCAAAGGCGATAGCTGTAGCGAAAGGCGTCTGTGGCGGCAATATCAACGACATTCGTGTCGTAACCGGCGACGCGATCCGGCTCCGCCATGCGCAGTCGATAGTTGTTGTTAGGTAGCGATGCCGCATCGGCTGGCACCAGTGGTAGCAGTCGCGCGGTCGCGCCGGCCGCGAAAGACACGGGTGCCTTGCCATCCTGATTCACGGTGATCGACTGGCCATGGCGCGTTGCTTCACTGTGCGGACCCGACAGACGCGTCAGGAGTTCGCTCTCATCGCCAAATGCGGAATGAACAATACGCAGGGTGTCGACACGGGCGCCGCTCTGATAGATGAACGATCCTTCGTAGTCCAGCGCGCGCAGCGAGTGCGCCATCTGACGCAGCTGCTCCAAGGGCGCAGGTGTTTCAGCCAATGCGGGAACTTCTACAAGCAGGCCAAAGCAAATCGCAAAGGTGCGCAAAATGGCGAAGACGTCAGCTCTGAAGCCCCACTGACTCATGGGCGAAACGGCAAACGTGCCGCAACAAAATGTTCGAGTCAAAGCAATCGAGGTAGACATCGCTAACCGAAGCTTTCGACGCCGAGCGATGACTTCAGCGATCGCCGCTGCTGGCCTCGCGTATGGCCTGAGTTTCACTGACCTCGCCGAGGTTGACCGGGCTTGCCAGCAGAACGTACGGAACGACGTTGGACGGACCTGCCTGACCGGCCGATTGGTAATGCTGGATCAAATACGGTGCGAGCCGTCGATCAACGGCTCCCGCCTGGGTCCAGTCACTGGCCGTCGATACCGTCATTGCCGGGATGCCACCGGAGGGTTGCCACGAACCGCCACGAACATTGCTGGTGGTGGCCGTCGCAGGCGATGCTGGGGCCGGCGCGTTGACCAGCAAGGGTTGGGTATTGAGACGTTGCGCGCCGGTGGCGGCAAGGTCGGTAGCGGGATGACTGTCGTCGACACCGCCGGGATGAGTGACCATCAATGCGGCGACGGCGACCGCAGCAGCAATCGCACCGCCGGACGCCCAGCGCAATAGCGGAAGTCGCTGCCGTGTCGGCAACGCTTCTGCCTGCAGGCGCGTAAAAATCACTTCCGAAAAATCGGCACGCAGCGCCAGAACTTCCTGACGTCGTAGCGTTTGTCGCACGACATGGTAGTTCGACCATCGGGTCGCGAGCTCAGGCTCGGCTTCGAGTCGGCGCAACAGGAAACGCAACTCGTCTTTGCCGAGCTCGCCGTCCATCAGCGCCGAAATATTTTCGAGGTAATCGTGGTTCATGGTCGTCGACCTGTCTGAGTTGCGTTTGTCTGTCTGGCCATTGGCGGCCTCGTTGCTGGATCGTCAGCTTCCATCATCCCGATCGGACAACAGAGGCCGCAATTGCACTTCGATCGCCTCGCGCGCCCGGAAAATCCGGGAACGCACCGTGCCGATCGGACAGTTCATCGTCTCGGCGATTTCTTCGTAGCTCAACCCGTCCACTTCACGCAGCGTAATCGCGACGCGGAGTTCTTCAGGCAGGGCTTCGACCGTGGCAAACACGGTTTGTTCAATTTCCTGGCGCATCAATTCGCGTTCAGGTGTCGCCATCTCGCGCAGCCGCAACGAACCTTCGTGGATCACCGCGTCCTCGATCGGAATATCGTCGGTTGGCGGCCTGCGTCCCTGTGAAACCAGGTAGTTTTTAGCCGTATTGATGGCGATACGGTACATCCACGTGTAGAACGCACTGTCGCCACGGAACGCATGGATGGCACGGTAGGCGCGCAGGAATGCCTCCTGCGAGACATCCTGAGCCTCGCTCCAGTCGGAAACGTAACGGGTGATGACACTGACGATCTTGTGCTGGTACTTGCGCACCAGCAGGTCAAACGCACGGGTGTCGCCACGCTGCACGCGCTCGACGAGTTCCTGGTCGGTCTCGGTTTCGCCCATCCGGGCACATCTCCCTGGTATGGGTCGGTCAGCAGGATGCTAGACCACGACCCTTTGGTGAAAGTTTCATTGAGCCAGGAAACCTCCTGGCGGACTATTCAAGCATCGACGCCCGGATCAGCAGATCGCGACCCTCTAGCATGGTCTTGAAGGCTACTGGTGCCAACGGCCGGCAGAACAAATAACCCTGCAACGTGTCACAACCCAGCTCGCGAAGGAAGTCCAAATGGTGTTCGGTCTCGACGCCTTCGGCAACCACCTTGCGATTCAGGTTATGCGCCATGCTAATCGTCGCCTGGACGATCGCCTCGTCGTCGGGATCGACGCCGATGTTGCGCACGAAAGACTGATCGATCTTGATGTGATCGGCCGGGAAGCGCTTGATGTAGTCCAGAGATGAATGTCCGGTGCCGAAATCATCGATCGATACCTTGCAACCAATCAGTCGCAAGGCTTGCAGTGTTTCCTGCAAATTCGGAATCGACTTGATGCTGACACTTTCCGTGACCTCCAGGTCGAGCAGGTGAGCTTCCAACCCGGATTCGGCCAGCGCCGACTCGACGATCTGAACCAGGTTGGTTTGCCTCAACTGCAGTGCTGAAAGGTTGACGCTGATTCGCAGCGGCAACTGGAAGTGATCGTTCCAGCGCTTCGTGTCGGCGCAAGCAGTGCGCAACACCCACTCGCCTATTGGGATTATCAGGCCGGCTTCCTCGGCCAGCGGGATGAAGAAGCCGGGACTGATCAGCCCAAGCTGGGGGTGTTCCCAACGCACCAGCGCCTCCATGCCGACGATGTCTTCATTGGTCGTGTCGATCTGTGGCTGATAATAGACGCGCAGTTCGTTGTTGCGCTGGGCCCGGCGTAGCTGTTCCTCAAGCGCGTATTTCTGCTGGTGGCTTTCCTGGGTCTTGGCAACATAGGCCTGGTAGGTATTGCGACCCATCGCCTTCGCCGTATACATGGCCTCGTCAGCGCACTTGACGAGCTCCTCGGCGGAACTGGCATCATCCGGGAAGAAGCTGACGCCGAGTGTCGCGGTGAGGTGAAGCTCAAGCTTGTCCGGCAGGGTCAGCGGCGTTTCCATTGACCGCACGATCTTTTCTGCGATCTTCAAGACATCGTCGCGATTGGTGATGTGACGAAGGATCAAGGTGAATTCATCGCCTGCATAACGGGCCACTGTGTCGGGCGCACGCACGCACTCGCGAAGTCGACGCGACACACTTCGCAACACCTGATCTCCCATCGCGTGGCCGAGCGAATCGTTGATTTTCTTGAATCGATCAAGATCAAAGAACATCACGGCGAAGCTTTCCCCAGTGCACAGCGCTTCCTTGATCGCCGATTCAAGGCGATCGTTGAAAAGCAGGCGGTTCGGTAAACCTGTCAACGCGTCCTGCAGACCACGCACGCGCCACTCTTCACGGGCGCGGCGTGCTTCCAGATCAAGCGCCAGTCGATGGGTGATGATGCGCAAAGTGTCCAGAACCGGCGAACCCAGCTCCAGCGGTTCGCGTCGCGCCAGCAACCAGGCACCAACAATTGCGCCACGGGTATCGCGCATCGGCAAACCTATGATGCATTCGTAACCGCGTTCCTTCAGAAAACTGTCGGTGCCGAGCAAGCTCAGCGCCCCGCTTGAGTGGATGAATTCCTCTCCGTCGTTGACCCGCAACATCAACGCTTCGCAGCGCGGATCTACAGCGCCGTTCACGGCCGGCGGCTGGCAGTGGGCAATCAAGGTCTGCGTGCCATCGCCGCCTTCGGCGAGCATCACCGACAACATGACGAAATCGAGTTCCAGCCAGTCCACCACATTGCGCACGACGTCGTTCAAACCGAGTTCGCCGCCGCTGGACTGGCTCATCTGCGCCAAAATCGACAGCGCCTGTTCGTAAAGCCCGATTTCATCCTGCTTACGGAAGGTGTAAAGGTAAAGGCGACGGCCCTCGCTGTTGCTGACCCGCGCGCGCACGTCGACCGCATACGAGGTGCCATCGGCGCGCACTCGGCGGCCACGCTGGGTGGCACGTCCCTTGCTGACCAGTTCCAGAAGAAAGCTGTCGCGTGGTGCACCGGCTTTCAGCCCATCGAAGGACTCGATTAACCCGCCCATAACCTGCACCCGAGCAAACCCGGTGAGCTCGACGAAAGCACCGTTGATGTCGACGATGCGACCGTTTTCGGCATCAACTACCAGCAATTCATCGAAGCCGTCCTCGAACAGGGAGTGATAGTGATTTTCGACCGCGCTCATCGCTCTGTCGTCGACCAGCATGCGCCCACTAAGGACCGTATCGATCCTAGCCAGCGCTTGATTGGAATCGATCGGACTGCTGATCCATTCGACGATGTCTTCGGGTGGGGACTTTACGTACCACGGCGTGGAACGGGTTTCACCAGCGCGGATGCCGATGATCGGCACGCGCCCGTCCTCGCTCAGATCGTGCAGTTCGCGACAAAAACTGGTCACCACGCTTTCTTCACCACGACAATCCAGGATGGCCAAGTCAATGCTGAGGTTCTGGTGCAACAGGCTGCGCGCCTGCGCGTAGTCGTGGGCTGTGTAGATAGCGTCGAATTCCAGCACATCGAGCGCCTTGAACAGCACGCTGCGGTCATCCGCTGACGCCGATACGATCAGGATGGAAGCCGGGCTGCTGACGGCTCCCATCAGCGCAGCCACTTGCCGTCGCGAAGACGGAGCCGCGCTGTGCTGGATCCGTTGCAGCGAAGATACTCGACGGAATCAACAAGGTCGGCTGGCATGTTGAAACTGGAGCCGAGGAAGGCGAGTTTGCGTGCGGCCGGGTTATCACCGTCGCTGATCGCTTGCAGCAATCCGGTATGTTCAGCGCGCAATTCCCGCTCGGCGCGCATAAATACGTAAATGCCGAAATGGCGGCTGCGATGGATGTGCCGGAGCGCATCGCCAAGTCGCTCGGTTCCGGCAATGCGGGCAGTGACATCGCGCATCGGTGCGATACCAAGCTGCGGTTCCCAGACGTAGACGGCCTGGCCGCCACGCATCGCCAATTGGCGCAGTTGCGACAGCGCAACAGAGGGTTCCGACGTGCTCATCACAATTAAATTCTTGTCGGCGAACAGCAGCGACTCGAACAATTTCGGAGTCACCAGAACGGAGGGGGGAGCGGCATCAATCACGGGTGTAAAGGGATCATCCACAAGAATTCGGAACGAACATATCGGGCGCGTCTCACGTTGACCCGCGCACGAGCTGCGCCGATCATAACCGTTCATCCGCGTACGGCGGACCGGGAGGAACGATGTTTGAAGGCCTGAAATTCCGCCATTGGCGTGCCGAGACCGATTCTGACGGTGTCGTCGTATTAACGCTGGACCGCGAGGACCTCGCCGTCAATGCCCTGAACCGCGATGTGATCAATGAATTTGATGCGTTGCTGGAACGTCTGGAGATTGACCCTCCGAAAGGTGTCGTGATCCGCTCCGGCAAGCCGGCGGGCTTCGTGGTCGGCGCCGATCTTAAGGAGTTCGCGGGTTTTGCCCGCAAAGGCAGCACGCTGGACCAGATTCGCAACGGCCAGCGGGTATTCGAACGGCTCGCACAACTACGCTGTCCCACCGCTGCGGCCATCCATGGTCACTGCATGGGCGGCGGCACCGAGATCGCGCTTGCCTGTGACATTCGCGTTGCCAGCCGCGACCCGTCGACGAAGATCGGCTTACCCGAGATCAAACTTGGCATCATTCCCGGCTGGGGCGGCACCTCCCGCCTGCCCTACCTGATCGGCGCGCCGAAAGCGCTGGAACTGATGTTGACCGGGTCTGCGCTTTCGGCCGACAAGGCGAAAGCCGTCGGACTGGTTGACGCGGTGACCACGCCGGAACAACTGCTGGAAACAGCGACGAAGCTCGTTCGCAAACGCATCTCGCGTCCGTTCTCGCAACGCGCGCTGAGTTGGGCGACCAACTTCTGGCCGGCCCGCCAGATAATTGCGCCGATGGTGCGTAAGCAAACCGCTACCAAGGCGCGGCCCGAGCACTACCCTGCGCCATTCGCCTTGATCGAAACCTGGCGTCGTGGCGGCAACATCCAGCAAAGACTGCAGAACGAAGCGCGCACAGTCGACAAGCTGGCTGCTGGCGACACCGCGAAAAACCTGGTTCGCGTTTTCTTCCTGATGGAAGCATTGAAGGCGCAGAGCGGCAAGGTCGACCATGGCGTCACTCACGTTCACGTCGTCGGTGCTGGCGTCATGGGCGGTGATATCGCCGCGTGGTGCGCGATGCGCGGTTTCAGCGTGACCTTGCAGGATCGCGAGATGAAGTACGTGCAGCCGGCGCTGGACCGTGCCAAGGCACTTTTTACGAAACGACTTAAGACTGCGGATCGAATTGACCCGGTAATGGCGCGATTGGTCGCCGATGTCGAGGGCACGGGGGTCGCCAAGGCTGATCTGGTCATTGAAGCCATCTTCGAAAACCTGGAAGCCAAGCAGGCGCTGTATCGCGATCTTGAGCCACGCATGAAATTGGACGCGTTGCTCGCGACCAACACATCAAGCATTCCGATTGCCGATCTGGCCAGCGCGGTGAAGGACGCTTCTCGATTCGTTGGCCTGCACTATTTCAATCCAGTCGCGCAGATGCCGCTGGTCGAAATCGTTCGCCACCCAAAGTTGTCGGAGGCCAACGAGAAGCGCGCGCTGGCGTTTGCGAAGGGTATCGACAAGCTGCCGATCGCAGTCGCCGGAACGCCGGGATTCCTCGTCAACCGCATCCTGATGCCTTACTTGCTTGAAGCGCTACGCATCTTCGAGGAAGGCGTGCCGGGACCGATCCTCGACAAGGCAGCGAAGAAATTCGGCATGCCCATGGGGCCGATCGAACTGGCTGACACGGTTGGACTGGACGTTGCCGCATCGGTGGGCAAAGAGCTTGGTGAGTTCCTTGGACTCGACATTCCCCCCGGTCTGGAAAGTTATTTGGAACAAGGAAAAAAAGGCAAAAAAACCGGCGAAGGTCTGTACGTGTGGAAGGACGGCAAGCCGATCAAACCCGAAGTCGATCCGAATGCCTCGGTGCCGGACGATCTCGGAGACCGCATGATCCTGCCGATGGTCAACGAAGCAGTCGCTTGCCTGCACGATGGCGTCGTCGACAGCGCTGACCTGCTCGATGCTGGCGTCATCTTCGGCACCGGCTTCGCGCCGTTTCGTGGCGGCCCATTGCAGTATTTGCGTGAGACGGGCATTGATGCCGTCAAGATGCGACTGGCAGCCCTGGAAGGCAAATATGGATCGCGCTTTGCGGCACGACCAGGCTGGGACAATCCGGCGCTGGCCAAGTCCGCCGACTGAAGCAAGCGCCAGCTCAAACGCTGGCGCGCTTCACCACGAGGTGCGTTTGGGCAGCAGCCCACGCAATTCCTGCTCGGTCAGATTGCGCCACTGGCCTTCTTTAAGCGCGCCAATTTTTACGTTGTCGATGCGTACCCGGCGCAACTGGGTGACGCGATAGCCGAATGCAATCGCCATTCGCCGGATTTGTCGATTCAGGCCCTGTGTCAACACGATGCGAAAACCAAACTTTGCGATCTTCGCGGCCTTGCATGGCAGTGTCTCGTCGCGACCGATGCGAACACCTTTCATCATGCCTATGATGAATTCCGGCGTGATGGCCTTGTTCACCGCGACCAGATATTCCTTTTCGTGGTTGTTCTCGGCACGCAGGATTTCGTTGACGATGTCGCCGTTGCTGGTAAGCAGGATCAGCCCTTCCGATTCCTTGTCGAGACGGCCAATCGGAAAGATGCGTTGCTGGTGATCGACGAAGCTGACGATGTTGCCGGGCACTTCGAGTTCGGTGGTGCAGGTGATGCCCACCGGTTTGTTCAATGCGATGTAGACATGCTTGCGGCCCGTGCTGGTGATCACCTTGCGGGCGGCCAGCGCTTGGCCGTCGATCAAGACCTCGTCGTCGGGTCCAACTTCCGAGCCCATTCGCGCGACCTTGCCGTTGACGCTGACCCGGTTCGCGGCGATCAGGCGGTCCGCTTCGCGCCGAGAGCAAAAACCCGATTCGCCAATGAATTTGTTGAGCCGCGTGCCGCGCCCGGAATTCTCGTCAGGCGTAGTCATAAGGTCCTCCGCGCTGCAAAGCACGTTGATAGGCTGGCCTTGCATGGATGCGCTGCAACCAGTGCAACAGGCGAGGACGACTTTGGTCCAGCCCTGCCCGGCTCGCAGCCGCTTCCAGCGGGAAACTCAACTGAATGTCGGCAGCGGAAAACCGTTCGCCGACAAACCATTCGCTGTTGGCCAACGCGCCTTCCATGAAATCCAGATGTAGTTTGAGTTGCGGCCCGATGAAAGCGGCGTTTGCCTTGTCGGCTATCGCTCGCGCGAAAGGCTTCGCAAAGAATGGCATCGGTGCGGTTCGAATTTTGTCGAAGATAAGCTTCAACAGGAGTGGCGGCATTGCAGAGCCTTCCGCGTAGTGCAGCCAGTAGCGCCAGCGCTGGAAGTCGGCGCTATCGCGCGGCGGAGCCAGCGTGTTGCTGGTGTCGTAGCGCTCGACGATCGTCTCAATGATCGCGCCAGATTCGGCCAGTACCCGGTCGCCATCGACCACGATGGGCGACTTGCCCAGCGGATGGATGGCACGCAGCTCCGGCGGCGCCAGCATGGTTTTCTTGTCGCGTTGCCAGGACTGGATTGTGTAATCCAGACCGAGTTCCTCCAGCAGCCACAGGATGCGCTGCGAACGCGAGTTGTTGAGGTGATGGACGACGATCATGCGGCTTCCTCTTCAACTTCAGCGAAAAGGTCATGTGCATCGGCTGCGGTGACGCGGACTCGTATCAACTGGCCTACACGCTGTCTGCCAGCGCCAGTGACGTGAACCAGTCCGTCAATGCCCGGAGCGTCCGCAGCGGATCGAGCGACAGCGGTATCGCCATCAATTTCGTCGATCAGTACCTCCATCTCACGGCCAATTTTTCGTTGCAGCCGTTGCGCACTGATCACGGCCTGGCGCTCCATGAAGCGCGCAAGCCGTTCTTGCTTGAGTGCTTCCGGCACGCTGTCGGGCAGTTCATTGGCGCGCGCACCATCGACTGGCGAATAGGCGAAGGCACCGACGCGATCCAGTTGCGCTTCGTCAAGAAACGTCAGCAATTCCTCGAACTCCGAATCGCTCTCGCCGGGAAAGCCGACAATAAACGTGCTGCGGATGGTCAACTCCGGGCAAATTGATTTCCATGTGCGGATGCGTTGCAAGGTCTTGTCGATCGCGCCGGGGCGCTTCATCAGTTTCAGGATTCGCGGACTCGCGTGCTGGAACGGTATGTCCAGATACGGAAGAATCTTGCCTTCGGCCATCAGCGGAATGATGTCGTCCACGTGTGGATACGGGTAGACGTAGTGCAAGCGCACCCAGGCGCCGAGCTGCGACAGTCCTTCGCAAAGCGATTTCATGCGCGTCGCGTGCATCGTTCCGCGCCATTCCCGCTCGGCATACTTAAGGTCGACGCCGTAGGCACTGGTGTCCTGCGAAACGACCAGCAATTCACGAACGCCGCTGCGCACCAGTCGATCCGCTTCACCCAGCACTTCGTCGATGGGCCGTGAAACCAGATCGCCGCGCATCGAAGGAATGATGCAGAACGTGCAGCGGTGATTGCAGCCCTCGGAAATTTTCAGATAGGCGTAGTGGCGCGGCGTCAGCTTGATGCCTTGCGGCGGAACGAGGTCGATGAAAGGGTCGTGGCGAGGCGGCAGCGCCTTGTGCACAGCGGTCATCACGCTGGCGTAGTCCTGCGGCCCGCTGATCGAAAGCACGTCGGGATGGCTTTCACGAATCAGGTCGGCACGTTTACCCAGACAACCGGTGACGATCACCTTGCCGTTTTCTCGCATGGCTTCGCCAATCGCATCGAGCGATTCCTGCACGGCCGCATCGATGAATCCGCAGGTATTGACCACGACCACGTCGGCGCCCTCGTACTTCGGCGCGACCGCGTAACCCTCTACGCGCAACTGGGTCAGGATGCGTTCGGAATCAACCAAGGCCTTGGGGCAGCCAAGACTGACAAAACCCACGGTTGGCGTGTTGCTGGACGTTTGCAAGATAGGCTCTGATCGGCTCAAGACGGCCGCCATGATATCGACTGGGCCAGCGGGCTGTTTCGGCGCGGGCATGAAACGGCCTGAAAACCACTGCCAGACGAGATGCGAGCGCCTGAATTGCACAGAGTGAGCGGCTGTAGTCTTCGCTACGGCTACAATTCGACTGATTTCACCCTTGGCCCATCCATGCCCCGGCGACAGCGCTATACACGTAGTGCCACGATGCTGCTCTGCGCCTTTGCCATCCTAGGCGAAGCCACGGTAACCGCTCAGCCGTTTTCGGGGTCACGGGATCCCTACGTCGATGCTGCGCGACGCACTCAGGACCTGACAAACCTGATGACGTTCGGGGTTACACCGCTGCTCGACCTGGCGGGCCCATTGCTCGGACCACGCATCGAGTTCGAGGGCCGCCGCGGGTTGGGCCGCATTTTTCTGGCGCTCGGTTCGATCGAGCCGGCGCGGGATTCCTGGAGCCGCGTCGAAGAGCTCGCGACTGGCCTGAACGACGAAAATGAATTGGTGCAGGCTCTGGAAATCCTCGGTGATCTGGATCTGCAAGCAGGCGATACGGAATCGGCAGGAATTTCATCGGACCGCCTCGCAGCATTTGCGACCAAACGCGGAGAGCCGGGCCTGGACTCCGCAGCCTCTCGCCTGCGCGGGGTTGCGCGCCGACGCGAAGGTCGCCTCGATGCGGCGCTGCAAGACCTGCAGAACAGCGTTGCGAGCGCGCGCAACGCAGGGTCTCAGCGACTACTTGGCGATGCGTTGAACGCTCTGGGGTCGTTGTATCGCGACCAAGGTGATTTCGCTAACGCGCTGGAAACCCTCCTGCAGGCAAGCGATGCGCGACGTGCAAGCGGCTATCGGCTGGACACGACCTATCGAAACATTGCCCTGCTGTATCGCGAAATAGACGATCAGGCGATGGTGCGCGACTATCTCGACAAGGCCCTTGCTGTCGCGATCAAGCAGGGCAGCACGTTCGGCCTCGCTTCCATCCTGGGGAGCCGTGCCACCGTGCTCAATGATCAAGGTGAATTTGCAGCGGCGTTGGATGCGGCTCGTCAGGCGGAATTGATCGACGGGATGAGCGGCCATCGTTCGTCCATTGGCTTCAACCTGATCGAGAGCGGTCGCGCGCTGGTCGGATTGGGTCGAATCGACGAGGCCGTTGTTCAACTCCAGGCAGGGTTGGCAGCTGGCCGCGAATCGGGTGTCCGCGAAATCGTTGCCCGCGCCTTGCTGCCGATGGCCGGCATCGCGATCCAACGCGGTGACAGCGCCATGGCGCAGCGCCACCTGGACGAAACTGGCGCGGTCCTCGAAGACGCCCGATTGCTTCCTCAACTGGTCGAGTTCTATGCGCTGAGTGAACAACTGGCCGCCAGCGAGGGCAACTTGCCAGCGGAGTTGGCATTCGCCAAGAGTCATGCAAAACAGCGCGAACTGATGCTGGGGGTGCGCGCCAGTCGCCAGCTTGCCGAGTTCAAAGTGCGAAACTCGCGCATCGCCAGCGACCAGGCACTGGAAGGCTTGCGCAGTCGCAACGAATTGCAGGCCAGCCGTCTGCGAATGCAGTCGCTGGAACAAAAAATCACCTGGTACGGAATTTTCGCGCTTGCGCTGCTGGCGGTGATCGGAGCCTGGCGCTATACCCGTATCCGGCGTTTGAATAACGATCTCAGGGACAAGAACCACGAGATCGAGTCACAACGCGAGCAACTGCATCAGGCTAACCAACAACTGCTGGAACACTCCCGCGAGCTGCACGCCATCTCGATGCGTGACGCGCTCACTGGCTGCTACAACCGAGCGCAACTGATGCATAACCTGCAACGAATAGTCCCGAAAGCGATTGCGCGTGGCGGCGAAGTCAGCGTGCTGATCATTGACATGGACCACTTCAAGGCGATCAATGATCGGCGTGGCCACCTGCATGGAGACGTGGTACTGGTCGCGGCCGTCAACGCAATGACATCTGAACTCGGCGGCGATGAGAACCTCGCACGCTATGGTGGAGAGGAGTTCGTCGTCGTCCTCGACGAGGTCGACTTGGGATCGGCCATTACCATCGCCGGTCGGCTGCGGGCTCGCGTGCAACACGCATTGTCAAATTTGAGGGCGGGTGATGACACCGGCACGATCAGCGTCGGTGTCGCCAGCCTCTCGGGACTGCCAAAACCATCGCTCGACGCCTTGCTGGATGCCGCCGACCAAGCGCTGTATCGAGCCAAGGCGCGCGGAAGGAATCGCGTGGCAAGTAGCGACGAGAACAGGCTGGCAATTCCATGAGCACCGATGCTGACATTCGTGGCCACGAAATCCGTATCGATGGTGGCGGCATGCACTGCATCGGTGCCTGGCTGGCAGAGCCGATCGGAAAGCCACGCGGAGGCATTGTCGTTGCTCAGGAAATCTTCGGCGTCAATGCGCATGTCCGCAGTGTCGTTGAGCGTTTCGCCGCGTTGGGTTACGTCGCGATTGCGCCGGCGTTCTTCGATCATGTCGAGAACGGTGTTGAACTGAATTACGATCGCGCTGGCGTTGCTGCCGGCAAGCAACTGGTGGCCGAGGTCGGGTTCGAGCGCGCTGTTGCAGACGTTGCAAGTGCAGCGAGTTCTATTGCCTCGGCAGGGAAAATCGGCTGTGTCGGCTATTGCTGGGGTGGCACGGTCGCCTATCTCGCCGCCGCGCGACTCGCCATGCCATCGGTGAGCTACTACGGCATGCGCAACGTCCAGTTTTTTGACGAAGCACCCAAGGCGCCGATGCAGTTTCACTTTGGCGACCACGACAAGTCGATTCCGCTGGAAATGGTCGAACGCCATCGCAACGAATTGTCGAAGGCCGAAATCTACACCTACCCGGCCGACCATGGGTTCAATTGCGATGCGCGGCCTGGCTACGACGCAGCTTCGGCCGGACTGGCGCTGCAACGTACCCTGGAATTCTTCGAGCGGGAGCTGGGTTAGTGGCGGCGTATTTTGTTGTCGACGAGCGTTTGGCGACCGATTGTTTTGTCGTCGCGGATCTGGACCTCTGTCGGGTGTTGCTGATGAACGATTCGCGTTATCCATGGCTGGTGCTGGTGCCTCGCCTGCACGGCATGGTCGAACTGGCGGATCTGGATCGCGCCGCGCAGCACCAGTTACTCGACGAAATTCATCGTGCCGAAATCGCATTGCGCCAACTTGCGCCATTCGACAAGCTCAACGTCGCCGCGCTGGGAAACGTCGTTTCCCAGTTGCATGTGCATGTGATCGCCCGGCGCATCGGTGATGACGCATGGCCAGCTCCCGTTTGGGGGCGTGGCATTGCCCAATCGTACGAAAATGCTGGCGAAACACTGGCGCAGCTTCGGCTTGCACTGGATTGATGGCACGCAGAGCGCCGCCGCAGGTCGAATCAACCGGCGAGTGTACGATTCTGCTGCGCTTCGGTGAACACATCGAGCGATGGTGCAACGACCGAGTACATGCCGCCGTTCGCGCCCTGCAGTCGCCGCCAATTCGCGGCATCGTCGAACTGGTGCCGGCCTACGCCAGCCTCGCCGTTCACTACGATCCGTCCGAATGGATAGACGCCAACATCGATCAATCTCCTGCCGAGCAAATCGCCAGTGCCTTACTGGATCGATTGGCGAACAGCTTTGACGACGATGACGGCACGACGGCGCGGCTCGTCGAAATTCCGGTTTGCTACGACGCGGAACTCGGCGAGGATCTGGTGGAATCGTCGCGCATGCTCGGAATCGGCGTTGATGAACTGATCGCTCGCCACGTCGATGGCAACTACCGTGTCGCGATGCTCGGATTCGCGCCAGGTTTTCCCTACCTACTTGGCTTGGATCCGGGCTTGCATTTGCCACGACGCAGCCAACCGCGCTTGCGCGTGCCGGCTGGATCGGTCGCGATTGGTGGCGCGCAAACCGGCATCTATCCGACCACCCTGCCCGGTGGATGGAATCTGATTGGACGGTCTCCGCTGCGGCTGTTCGACACGACTCGCAAGCCACCACAGCTGGTGACTGCGGGTGATCGCGTTCGCTTCGTATCGATCACCCGTGAGCAATTCGACGCGCTGGCAAGGGATAGCGATTGAGCATCCTTGTCGTCAAGCCAGGTATGTTGACCAGCGTGCAGGATTCCGGACGGATCGGCATGGCATCGCTCGGAGTCGGCTACAGCGGACCGATGGATTCCACACTCTTCCGACTGGCGCAGGCGCTGGCCGGAAACAGTGCTGAAATGGCCGCGCTTGAGGTCACCATCAACGGCCCTGTGCTGCGTTTCAATGTTGGCTGCTGCTTCGCGCTAACCGGCGACTTCGCCCGGCCGAAAATCGATGGCGTCGCGGTCGGCTGCTGGCGGCCGCTGACTATAGAAGGAGGGGCGGAACTCGACTGTGGACGATTGCGCAGTGGCGTACGTGGCTATGTCTCGATTGCCGGCGGTCTCGCAGTCGAACCGGTCATGGGCAGTCGTGCAACGGACCTCAATGCCGGCATCGGTCCGAATAACGGGCGAGCCTTGCAAGCAGGGGATGTTTTGCCGATGGCAGCGACGCCAAGACTGTCCGCATCGCGGAGCAACTGGTCGCTTGATCCGTTGCCGTGGTTTGATACCGACGCCTCGCGGCCGATCCATTGCATCGCCGGACGACATCGCGATGCGTTGGATGCCGAATCGATCAATACACTGGAGCGCGACGAATTCAGAATTGACGTTGACAGCAATCGCGTCGGCATTCGCCTAGGTGGACCAACGCTGCGACTGCGCGAACCATTGGAACTGGTCAGCGAACCGGTCAACTTCGGCACCATCCAGCTACCACCTGGCGGTCAACCGATTGTGTTGATGGCCGAGCACCCGACCATGGGTGGGTATCCGCGGATCGCGCAGATTGCCGCGATTGACTTGGGCCGGTTTGCCCAGCGTCGACCCGGCGAGCGCGTGCGATTTGCATGGTTGAGCGTGGAGCAGGCGCAAGCGCGCTATCTTGCGCAACAACGCGAACTTGCCACCTTGATTCGTGCCATCGGCGAACGCTTATGAAAAATCGCATCGACCTCAACTGCGACCTCGGCGAATCGTTCGGCGCATGGCGCATGGGCGACGACGACGAAGCGATGCAGCACATCAGCTCGGCCAATATCGCGTGCGGATTCCATGCTGGCGATCCGGCCACGATGCGCGCGACGGTGGCCGCCGCCGTGCGCTACCACGTTGCGATTGGTGCACATCCATCCCTGCCCGACCTGCAAGGATTTGGTCGGCGCGAGATGGAGGTCAGTGCGGCCGATGTGCACGCCATGGTTCTCTATCAAGTGGGCGCGCTGTCCGGTTTCGTGACCGCAGCTGGCGCGCGACTTAGCCACGTCAAACCGCATGGCGCCCTCTACAACATGTCGGCGCGCGATCCGGTCTTCGCTGACGCCATTGCCGAAGCCGTTGCCGACTTCGATTCGACACTCATTCTCGTTGGCTTGTCAGGCAGCGAATCAATCAAGGCCGCCGAGCGACGCGGCTTGCGCGTGGCCCACGAGGTGTTTGCCGACCGTCGCTATCGTGCCGACGGCAGTTTGATGCCGCGATCGTTTGCCGGTGCGGTGATCAACGATATCGACCAGGCCGTGTCGCAAGCGCTCAACCTTGCCACGCGCGGTGAGGTGCTCGCCAATGATGGGAGCCTTATCCGGCTCGCGGTCGACACCTTGTGCCTGCACGGCGATCGCGAAGATGCGGCGGAGTTTGCACGGCGCTTGCGGCTCGCTCTGGATGCGGCTTCCGTTGAGGTGGTCGCGCTGCAAGCGTGACGGTTGGGACATTGGGAGCCGCATCCCCATCGGTTAGTCTTCTCCATCGCCGAAACAAGAGATCACATGACCATCGCAGATCTGTACCCGCTACTGGGCGTTGCCGCGGTTGTACTTGGCTTTGCCCTGCGCTTCAATCCGGTTTTGGTCGTCGTCGTGGCGGGACTGGTGAGTTCCATTGCTGCTGGACTGAGCATTGGCGACATGCTCGCCCTGCTCGGCAGCGCCTTCGTCAGCAATCGTGCCCTGCTGTTATTTGTACTTACCTTGCCGACGATCGGCCTGCTGGAATACTTCGGCTTGCGCGAACGGGCCTCGATGTGGATCGCCAGCTTTCGTGGCCTGACCTTCGCGCGATTCCAGATTGCGTATCTCGGTATCCGCCAAGTCATGAGCATGCTCGGTCTGACCCACGTTGCCGGCCACGCGCAGACGGTTCGGCCACTGGTCGCCCCGATGAGTCTTGCCGCTGCCGAGCGCAGCATTGGCAAGCTCGACGAAGAGGCTAGCGAAAAAGTGCGCGCCAGTGCAGCGGCCACTGACAATATTGGTTTGTTCTTTGGCGAGGATGTTTTCGTCGCCATTGGCGCTGTGCTGCTGATTCAAGGTTTTTACGCGCGCAATGGCATTGTGCTGGAACCACTACACATTGCACTGTGGGCTTTGCCGACGGCGATTGCCGCATTCGTCATCCACGCAATCCGTATCAACCTGCTGCAATCCTCGTTGCGCAAGCAACTCGCTCAGCGCAACCAGCAAAGGGAAGACGATGCTCAAGCTTGAGTATCTGTACTGGTTGGTCGGCGCTTTCCTGCTGGCGACGGCGTTCTTCAACCTGCGTGCGTGTCGTTGGCCACTGGTCGGTTTCTGGGCGTTGCTCGCACTACCATTCCTGTTCGGAGACGCCATGCTGGCGGCAGAAAAAAATGGTGTGCGCTGGCCGGTGCAGGCGATGGGCGCAGCCGTGATCCTGCTCGGCCTCATGGCCACGCGAATTCGCTTGGGTGGTCACGCGGAAAGTCGCGGCGAATTGGAACGGCGCACCACGTCGGCGGAACAACTTGGCAATCGACTGTTCACTCCGGCGCTTGGAATTCCAGCGCTGACTCTGCTGTTGTTCCTCGCCGGAACCTGGCTGAAGCCCGGCGGCGTCAGCCTGTTCGAGGACAAGGCGATCACCCTGAGTTCGCTCGGCGTTGCGAGCGTCCTGACTTTGTTCATGGCGATGCGGACGACCGGCGCATCGTTCGCGGTCGGCGTACGTGAAGGCAGTCGCCTGCTCGATTCGATCAGTTGGGCGGTGTTGCTTCCAATGCTGTTGGCAACCTTGGGCGCGGTTTTCGCTGCGACCGGCGTTGGCGATGCCATCGCCATGCTTACGACTCAAGCGATTCCGGTCGACAACCGCATGGTCGTACTGCTGGCGTTCGCATTTGGCATGGTCGTGTTCACTGTCATCATGGGAAATGCCTTTGCCGCCTTCCCGGTGATGATGGCAGGCATCGGCCTGCCCCTACTGATTGTGCAGCACCACGCACACCCCGCAGAACTCGGTGCGCTCGGCATGTTGACTGGCTATTGCGGAACGCTGCTGACGCCGATGGCGGCGAACTTCAACATCGTGCCGGCGGTGCTGCTGGAACTGCGCAGCCAGTACGCGGTAATCGTGTCGCAGATCCCGACAGCGCTTTGCTTGTTGGTCGTCAATATCGCGCTGATGGCGCTACTGGTGTTTCGATGAAATCCGACAAGGTCATCCTGTTGACCGGCTTCGAGCCTTTCGGTGGCGAAACCGTCAATCCCTCACAACGAATCGTCGAAGTGCTCGACGGCATGCTGATCGATGGCCATCGCATCGTCGGGCGGGTAATGCCGGTCGCTTTTGCGCCTTGCGAATCCCTGATCGCGGAATGGATCGATGAACTTAACCCCGTGCTGGTGATCGGCTTGGGGCAAGCCGGCGGTCGCGCCGAACTGTCGCTGGAACGAATCGCCGTAAATCTCATCGACGCGCGGATTTGCGACAACGACGGCAACCAGCCGGTCGATGTCCCAGTGAAAATAGGAGATGCTGCTGGCCTGTTCGCCAGCCTGCCGTTGAAACGCATCCTGGTGGCGTTACGCGACGCGGGCATCCCCGCCGCCATTTCGCATTCAGCCGGAACCTACGTCTGCAACCAGGTGTTTTTTCTGACCGCGTCGCGCCTTGCCGAATCAACCGGCCGGGGTCGCGGTGGCTTCATCCACGTGCCATGGCTACCCGAGCAGGGCGTAAACCATCCGGGGCAACCGAGTATGGCGCTGGAAACGATGATCGAAGGCGTGCTTCTCACCCTACGTACCAGCCTCTCCCACGAAGCCGACATTGCATTGGCGGCCGGAACTACGCACTGACGCGGCGTATCTAGCCACGATCAGTCGCCGGATTTTTTCTCGTCGGACGCTTTATCGGACTTGTCATCCGACGCGTCACCCTTTTTGGCCTTGTTGTCGAGTTTTGGCTCATCGCCGTGGCCATCACAACCCTCGCCAGCAGTGTCTTCGCTCGTCACTTCCAGCACCATTTCACCGGTCGCCTTGTAAGGCAATTTCACTTTTACCGGCTCGGTCGAGTAATAAAAGCCATAACTGGTCTTGGGCGCCTTCAGCGTGCTGCGTGACTTGGTTTCGTAGAAGGTATCGATTGCCGCTGCCGGTGTCGCTATCGCGAAACGACGAACGTTTTCAAGACTTACGCAGGCAAGTAACCGAGTGCGCTTGAACGGCTGGATGTCGATCAGCAACGGTTCGGCTTCTTGCGACTCGCGCACTTGCTCGTCGTCTCCGATTACATAGATGATTGGCTTGAAAACGCTATTGCCGCGCGCGTGGGGATTCGGTACCGCCATCACGCGCAGCCGCACCGCCACGTGAGCGAAAGAACGCGAAAGTTCGACCAGCCGATAGTGGCTTTCCCCTTCCGGGAATGCCCGCTGGGGTGACTGTGTGCTGATCACGAAGCGCTCGGGTACGTTCATGGTCGGCACAATCGGCAGATTCGAGTTTGAATCTGCCAGCGGCTTGTCGTCACCAATCACAGTGAACATTCGGTCGCGCCAACTACTGAAGGTGTCGACGGCCTTCTGCGAGGTCCAGCCAAGCACCTCTCGCCAGCCGGCGTAGGCAGGTGACGCGCTCGCCACGCATAGAAGGAGGACCAGCGCGGCGAACAGCGTTCGCTGGCGGGATAGAAGGAAATTCAATGGGGACAACTTCATGGGACGTGTGCGAACGCGGCAGGGCACCGAGTGCCTGACATGACGACAAACCCGCACAACGCAACGCGCTGCGCGGGTTGCCCGCGGCAATCAGTTGACCGGTTCGGCCTCGACAGCCGGCTCGGCAGGCTTGGCCGGCTCAGCCATCGGCTGCCCTTGCGCTGCAGGCACTGGCTCGGCGACTGGCTTGATCAGATTGTTGCCGTCATCGTCGACGGCGTTGATCTCCAAGTGACGCGCGATCGAACTGATTGAATTGAGCTGCTCCGGCGACGCACGCTCGGCGCGCTTGAGGACGATCGTTTTAAGGCCCTGCGAATCACGCAAGTCACCGATGTAGCCGTACAACTGCGCCTTCGGCATCGACGAGTATTCGTTGACCTTAAAATGGTCGTCTTTCACCGGATAGACGACGACCTTGCCATCGCGCACATCCTTCGCAGCAAACGCCGGTGCCACCGACAGAGCGAACAGGCTGGCGAACAAGATTCTCGGCAGTGCTGATTTGATAGCGAATTTCATGGCGATGTCCTGTTATTGGGCGGGGGCGGTACTGGTGCGGATTTCGGAAATTCCTTCCTTGTCCTTGATAAAGGCGCGAAAGCCTAGTTCATGCGATAAACGGGCAATGGTGGAGATGTAGGAGTCGGTGACGCGCTGCTTCTCGCCGCGTTGCATCAGCACGGTGGCCAGCGGCTCTGCCTGATCCTTGCGGTAACGCATCGCGTCCTTCAGGTCGACGGATGTCAGCGGCACATCGTTGTATTCGTACAGTCCATCCTTGGCGGCAGTGATGGTGACGTCAAACGTCGTCGGAATATCAGCCTTACTGAATTCCTCGCCGGGCCGGGTACGCTTGAAACAACCGCCGACCAGCAATAACGCAAGTACAAGGGCGACCAGGGGACCGCTACGGCGAAACGTTGACAACATCGGGTAACTCCATAGGTTTTGTGCTGCGAAGCGCCGGGGCAGCAGTGTTCAGGTTCGGGGAAGTGTAACGCCGCGCTGGCCTTGGTACTTGCCGCCGCGGTCGCGGTAACTGGTCTCGCATTCCTCGTCCGACTCGAAAAACAACATTTGTGCGACGCCTTCATTGGCATAAACGCGCGCCGGCAACGTGGTGGTGTTGGAAAACTCCAGGGTGACATGTCCTTCCCACTCCGGTTCCAGTGGTGTCACGTTGACGATAATGCCGCAGCGCGCATAAGTGGACTTGCCAAGGCAAACGACGAGCGTGCTGCGCGGTATGCGGAAATATTCGACGGTGCGTGCGAGTGCGAAAGAATTTGGCGGGATGATGCAGACATCGGCCTGAACATCGACAAAGCTCAGGGGGTCAAAGTTTTTGGGGTCGACGATTGTTGAATTGATGTTGGTGAACACCTTGAACTCGTTGGAACAGCGCACGTCGTAGCCGTAGCTCGATGTTCCATACGACACCAGCCGCCCGCCGGACGCATCGGTCTTTACCTGGCCGGTCTCGAACGGCTCGATCATGGCCTGCTCGGTCGCCATGCGGCGGATCCACTTGTCGTTCTTGATGCTCATGCAGTAACGGTCCGGTTGATTTTTGAAGAGTTGGCAATCGTAGCGGCGTCGTAGCGCAAGGTCATTCCACAACCAGGTTCGGCAGCGACATGGCCTTGTTGCGTGGCCGTTGCGACAAACGCCCCGCCGCATTGAGAGCGATTTCTCGATAGCGCAAGGCAATCTCCGAATCCGGCCGCGCGGCGACCATTGGCGTGCCACTGTCGGCCTGGCGGCGTACTTCGATATCGAGCGGCAATTGCCCCAGCAGCGGCACATGGTATTGATCAGCCATCGCCTGCCCGCCACCGCTGCCGAAGATGGCCTCTTCATGGCCGCAGTTCGAGCAGACGTGGCTCGCCATGTTTTCGACGATGCCCAGCACGGGAATGTTGACCTTCTCGAACATGCGCAGTGCCTTGCGCGCATCAAGTAGGGAAATATCCTGGGGCGTGGTGACGATGATCGCGCCGGCGACCGGAATTTTCTGGGCCAGAGTCAACTGGATGTCGCCGGTGCCGGGCGGGAGGTCGAGAATCAAATAATCGAGATCTTCCCAGATCGATTCGTTCAACAACTGCTGTAACGCTTGCGTCGCCATCGGACCGCGCCAGATCATCGGCGTGTCTTCCTCGACCAGCAAGCCAATCGACATCATCTGCAAGCCATGGGCGCGATGCGGAATGATGCGCTTGCCATCGGGTGACTCCGGCTTGCCGGACACGCCCAACATGCGCGGCTGGCTGGGACCGTAGATATCGCCATCAAGGATGCCGACGCTGGCACCCTCCGCCTGCAAGGCGAGCGCGAGATTTGCGGCGACTGTCGACTTGCCCACACCGCCCTTGCCTGACCCAATCGCGATGATGTTCTTCACACCCGCCAACGGTTTCAGGCTTTCCTGTACCTGATGACGTTGCACGTTGCAGCGAATGCCGACGCTGGCGTGGGCGATGGCGGGATCGGCTTGCAGCGTCGTCTGCATCATCGCTGCGAGTTCGGCCGGCCATCGCAGCGCCGGGTAGCCCAGACAGACATCCAATGAGACGTTGTCGCCATCCACGCCCACACCGCGCACGCTGCCGCCACTCACCACATCGACGCCGGTGTGCGGGTCAATGATGGCTGCGAGGAGTGCTTTGACAGATTCAGCGGTAACGACAGTCATTGCGGCGCTCTGTATGAACTAGCAGGCCATTGTAGCGAGGGTGACCGTCAATTCCTGTTGCAGTAATAGGGGCCACGCCGTCGCGTGCGATAATTTGCGGCTTGCCAGAGTAAATCCCGGACCCGATCAAATGCCGTCGCAGCGCCAGTTTCTAGTCTCCGCCGCATTGCCTTACGCCAATGGTGCGCTGCACCTTGGCCATCTGCTGGGCTATATCCAGGCCGATATCTGGGTGCGGGCGCACAGGTTGAACGGCGCTGTCGCCCACTTTGTCTGCGCGGACGACGCACACGGCACGCCGATCATGCTCGCGGCCGAAAAAGCCGGTCTCGCGGCTGAAGACTACATCGCCGAGATCCAACGTGGGCACGAAGCGGATTTCGTCGAATTCGGGGTCGATTTCGATCACTACCACTCGACCCACTCGGCCGAAAACAAGGCGCTGGTCGAACTGATCTACGGTCGCCTGCGCGCAGCCGGCGCAATTGCACAGCGCTCCATTGCCCAGCTTTACGATCCGACCAAGGAAATGTTCCTGCCTGATCGTTACGTCAAGGGAACCTGCCCGAATTGCGGTACGCCCGACCAGTACGGCGACAACTGCGAGCATTGCGGTGCAACGTATGCGGCCACTGAACTCCTCGATCCGCGCTCCGTGGTATCTGGCGCCACACCGGAATTGCGAGAGTCCGAGCACTACTTTTTCCAGCTGCCGAAATTCGCTGATGTGCTGACCGAGTGGCTGCAAGGCCCGGTCGCGCACTCGGGCGTCAAGGCCAAATTGCGTGAGTGGCTGGATGGCGGTTTGCGGGACTGGGATATCTCGCGTGATGCGCCCTACTTCGGCTTCCCGATTCCCGATGCACCGGGCAAGTTTTTCTACGTGTGGCTGGATGCACCGATTGGCTACCTGGCCAGCTTCAAGGCGCTTTGCGCGAAGCGTGATATCGACTTCGATGCCTTCCTGAAACCCGACAGCAAAGCCGAACTGCATCACTTCCTCGGCAAAGACATCGTCAACTTCCACGGTCTGTTCTGGCCGGCGGTGTTACATGGTGCCGGGATGCGTATGCCGACAAGGTTGCACGTAAACGGCTATGTGACCGTCAACGGCGCGAAGATGTCGAAATCGCGAGGCACCTTCATCATGGCGCGGACCTGGCTGGATGTTGGCCTTGATGCGGATTGCCTGCGTTACTACTTCGCGGCGAAATCATCCGGCGGCGTCGTCGATATCGACTTGAACCTCGAAGACTTCGCCCAGCGCGTCAATGCCGATCTGGTGGGCAAGTTCGTTAACATCGCCAGTCGCTGCGCAAAGTTGCTGGAGACGCATTTCGAAGGCCAACTGGCCGATGCGTTCTGGATCAAGCAGACACCGACACTGGCTGAAAAGACGGCGACGGCGTTGCTTTCCGACACCAGCGAAAGCCTGATTTCCGCTACAGCGCTTTACGACAGCGACGAGTTCAGCAAGGCCATCACCGCGATCATGTCCTGTGCTGACCAGGCCAACGCCTACATCGCCGATGCCGCACCGTGGGCCGTCGCCAAAGACGACTCGCGACGTGACGAACTGCACGTGATCCTTAGCACCGGCATCAACCTGTTCCGCGCCATCGCCTGCGCATTGAAGCCGGTGTTGCCTGCGACGGTCGCCCGTGCGGAGCAATTCCTTGCGCTACCAGCCGGCGGCTTCGACAGTTTCGCTTCGATCCCGCAGCACCTTTGCAACCATCACGTGCAGCCCTACCAGGCGCTGCTCACCCGAATCGACCCTGTGAAAATCGCTGCCATGATCGAAGCATCCAAGGAATCCCTGCAACCCACCGCCGACGCACCAACAGCGCCGGCAAATCCGGCAATCATTGCCACTTCTCCTGCCTCGCCTCCAACGCCAGCCCATGCGTCAGCAACGATTTCGATTGACGACTTCGCCAAACTCGACCTGCGCGTTGCCAGCGTGATCGAATGTGAATTTGTCGAAGGGTCGGACAAGTTGCTGCGCTTTCGACTCGATGCAGGAGAACTTGGCGAACGGCAGATTTTCTCCGGTATTCGTGCCGCCTATTCCGACCCTGCGTCGCTGGTAGGTCGCAAGGTGGTCTTCATCGCCAATCTCGCACCACGAAAAATGCGCTTCGGCATGTCGCAAGGAATGATCCTGTCGGCCGGTAGCGGCGGCGATGATTTGTTCCTGCTCGATGTCGACAACGGCGCAATGGCAGGCGCCAACGTTCGCTGAATCCGGACGCGCCTTGACCGTGACCGACGCCGAGCAGGTTGATCGCATCAATGCGTTATTGCCGCAGACGCAATGCACGCGTTGCGGCTATCCAGCATGTCGGCCATACGCGCAAGCAATCGCCGATGGCTTGGCCGACATAGACCAATGCCCTCCAGGTGGCGTCGATGGCGTCGTGGCCCTATCCCATTTGCTGGGCGTCGCGGCGAAACCGGTCAATCCCGAGTTCGGTCTTGAGGCGCCGCCGACTGTCGTCGTCATCGACGAAGATATCTGCATCGGCTGTACCAAGTGCATCGCCGCCTGCCCGGTCGATGCCATCGTCGGCACCGGTAAGCGCATGCACACGGTCATCGCCAGTGAATGCACCGGATGCGAACTGTGTATACCGCCCTGTCCGGTCGACTGCATCGCCATCCTGCCTATTGCATCTATCCCATTGTCTAGAGACGGGGTGTTGGCAAGAGCCGAGCTTGCTCGTCAACGCTACGAAGCGCGTGAGCAGCGCCTTGCCAGCGAAGTAGACGAATCCATCGACGCGCCCCTGCCGACGATCGCCGTCGCAACCGAATCGACTCGTTTGTCGCGCAGCGCTGTACTCGATGCCGTTGCACGCGGCCATGCCCGCCGCGAAGAACGCAGATGAAGCGAGTCGATGTCATCGCGTTCTTCTCGCGTCTGCAGGAACTGGAACCCGCGCCACGTAGCGAACTCAACTATCGCAATCCGTTTGAACTGTTGATCGCCGTGATTCTGTCTGCACAGGCGACGGATGTCGGCGTCAACAAAGCAACCCGGCATCTGTTCGCGATTGCCGGCACGCCGCAAGCGATGCTTGACCTCGGCGAGGAATCGCTCAAGCAGCACATCAACACAATTGGCCTGTTCAACGCCAAAGCGAAGAACGTGATCGCGACCTGTTGCCTGTTAGTTGAGCAACACAACAGCATCGTTCCGCAGACACGCGAGGAACTCGAAGCATTGCCCGGAGTCGGCCGAAAGACCGCAAACGTGGTACTGAATTCCGCATTCGGACATTCCACGATTGCGGTCGACACGCATATCTTCCGGGTCGGCAATCGCACCGGACTGGCATGCGGAAAAGATGTCCGTGTCGTCGAGGACAAACTCGAAAAAGTCGTACCAGCACAGTTCAAGCAGCACGCTCACCACTGGCTGATCCTGCATGGTCGCTACGTGTGCAAGGCGCGCAAGCCAGATTGCCCGAGCTGCGTCGTGCGCGACCTTTGTGCATTTCGCGACAAGACCGCCAGCGCAAAGTGAACCTGCTGCTAGGCTGTCGAATTCCCGCATGGAAATCGTCACTCGATGAACGAAACCAGCAACGACAAAAACGACAGCACGCCAGCGTTGGTCCCGCTTGATCCTGGCGAGGCACGCATCATTGGCTGCCTGATCGAAAAACAGGCGACAACCCCAGACGCCTACCCGATGACGCTCAACGCCGTCGTGGTCGCCTGCAACCAGAAAACCAGTCGCGATCCAATAATGGAACTGGAGCAGGGTGCGGTAGGGCACTCGTTGCGACTATTGGAAGGTCGTGGTCTGGTTGGCGCTTCGATGGGCGCGCGTTCGACGCGCTACGAACACAAGTTTGATCGCCACTATGAAGCGACGCCGCGCCAACGCGCACTGCTAGCGATGCTGATGCTGCGCGGCCCGCAGACCGTCAATGAACTCTATACGCGGTGCGAACGTCTGGCCGATTTCCCCGACGCCGACGAAGTTCGCGTGCAACTGGAACGCATGGCGCAGCGCGCCGAACCGCTGGTAATCTGTGTAGGCCGTGGTTCCGGCCAGCGTGAAGATCGGCATATGCATTTGTTGTGCGGTCCCGACTATGCCAGCGAGCGCGGCGAACAGATGACCGAATCAGGTCGCGTCAGCTCCCGCAGCGATCATTCGGGCGACTTGAAGGGTAGTTTCGATCTGGTTGATCGCGTCGAAGCCCTTGAGCGTGAAGTGGAAAGTCTGAGACAAATGGTTGAAGAACTGGCCGCAGAACTTTCGCAGCAACGCGGCTAGCGAATGGTGCGGAGTCAGACGAGCAAGTCTTTGAACTCGGCGTGCTTTTCAATCCATCCTTCCGCGTAGGAGCAGGCTGGCACGACTCTCCAACCTTTCGAGCGTGCTGTTTCGAACGCAGTCCGCGTCATGTCGCCGGCCAAACCTCGACCTGACAGCGCGCTCGGAACGCCGGTGTGAGTGATTGTCATGACATCGCCTTCGAGTCGGTAGTCGAGGACAGATTGTTCGCCGTCACATTCAATGACAAAGCGGTGGCTGGTTGGCTCGTGGCGGACGGCTGCTGACATGGCACTGCTCCGTGGGATAGGACTATCGAGGTTAGCCGATCAAACCCACGTAGAGCTAAGCGACCCGCCCTTCCTTTCTGCGTCGTTCACGTCGCCTCCAGTCGCATTCAGCTATGTCTGTAGTCCCATTTGCCAATAGGAGCACCCGATGAAGAAGTCAGGATCCGCAGTTTGGAAAGGCGATTTGAAAACCGGCGAAGGCTCGATTTCAACCGAAACCGGGGTGTTGCGTGATGCGCCATACGGTTTCAAGGCGCGCTTCGAAGATGGCCCGGGTACAAATCCAGAGGAATTGCTCGGCGCTGCCCACGCAGCCTGTTTTTCGATGGCGCTTTCGAAGATTCTCGGCGAGAGCAACTTCACCGCCGACCGGATCGCGACCAAGGCCGATGTCACCCTGGAAAAAGACGGCGAAGGCTTCTCGATCACGAAAGTGCATTTGACGTTGAGCGCGAAGATTCCCGGCGCCGACGATGCCACATTCCAGGAACTCGCCAACAAGGCCAAGTCCGGCTGCCCGGTGTCAAAACTTTTCAACGCGACGATCACGCTCGACGCCAGTCTCGACGGCTGATCGCGGCAGCACGCCGCAACCGAATAGGGGAAATGGCCTAGTTGCAGCCTGTTCCAGCAAGTGTTTGTCCTGTCGCCCGTCGCGCACTAGACTGCGCGCCCTTGTAGCGGGCGTCTTAGCACCGGCCAGTACGACCGTCGCCGACGCCGTTGTCCATCCCTCCAACGATGCCCGGGGTTTTCCATGCTTTTTGAAACGATCGCCAAGACTGGCCACGAACAGGTCGTGTTCTGCCAGAACCAGGATGTCGGCCTGAAGGCCATCATCGCTGTCCACAACACCGTGCTCGGCCCATCCTTGGGCGGATTGCGCATGTGGCCCTACGCAACGGAGGCCGAAGCGCTGAAGGATGTGCTGCGGCTGTCGCGCGGCATGACCTACAAGAACGCGGTCGCGGGACTCAATCTGGGTGGCGGCAAAGCAGTCATCATCGGCGATCCGGCGACCGATAAATCAGAGGCGTTGTTCCGTGCGTTCGGTCGATTCGTCAATACGTTAAATGGCCGCTACATCACTGCTGAAGACGTCGGCATCGACGTCAACGACATGGAACAGGTCTATCGCGAAACCAAATTCGTTACTGGTGTGCACCAGGTTCACGGCGGTTCCGGTGACCCCTCGCCATTCACGGCCTACGGCACTATGCAGGGTTTGCTGGCGTCGCTCAATCGTCGATACGGCGATGAAGACGTCGAAAAATACAGTTATGCCGTGCAGGGTGCGGGCCACGTTGGCATGGAACTGATCAAGCTGCTACGTGAGCGTGGCGCCAAGGTTTTCGTTACCGACATCAACAAGAACAACGTGCAGCGGGCCGTCGATGAGTATGGCTGCGAAGCGGTCGGATTGGACGAAATCTACGACGTCGATGCCGATGTGTACTGCCCGTGCGCACTCGGCGGCACGATCAACGAAGAAACCCTACCGCGCCTGAAGTCGGGGATCATCTGCGGCGCGGCGAACAATCAACTTGCCAACAACGAGATCGGCGATGAGTTGGAAAGACGCAAGATCCTGTACGCACCCGACTACGCGGTAAACGCCGGCGGCGTTATGAACATTTCTCTGGAAATCGACGGCTACAACCGCGAGCGCGCGATGCGGATGATGCGCACCATTTATCTCAACGTTTCGCGCATCTTCGAGATCGCCGCCGAGCAGAATATCCCGACCTATGTAGCTGCAGATCGTCTTGCCGAGGAGCGCATTGAAACGATTGGCAAGCTCAAATTGCCAACCATGGGTGACACTGGCACACGCTTTCTCGGCCGCATGCGCGGCGGCCACTGACACGCAGCACGCGTCAGCGTCTGGATCGGAAGAACGACTGCAACAAGCTGGCCGATTCGTCGGCCAGCAATCCGCCACCGACCTCGACGCGATGGTTGTGGCGATCACTGATTAAGGTATCGAAAACACTGCCTGCTGCACCGGTTTTAGGATCGGTCGCGGCGTAAACGACTCGACCCACTCGCGCATGCACCATGGCGCCTGCGCACATCACGCAAGGCTCCAGCGTCACGTACAGCGTCGATCCCGGAAAACGGTGATTGGCCATGCGTTGACCCGCATCGCGAAGGCAGACAATTTCCGCGTGCGCACTGGCATCGTGATCGACGATATTTCGATTCATGCCGCTCCCGATCACTTCATTGTCCATGACCAGCAACGCGCCGACCGGCACCTCCGCGTGCTCGCGCTCGGCGCGGCGCGCCAGTTCCAGAGCCTGATGCATCCAGCGCAGGTCGTGATCGTCAAATTCACTCGTCACGTTCATCAAGGGTCGACTTGTCCGGTTGACACTGTCTGATCGGAAAGTTGATCTATTCCCACTCGATTGTCGCGGGTGGTTTGCCACTGATGTCATAGACGACGCGGGAGACGCCGCGGACTTCATTGATGATGCGGCTGGAAACGGTGCCGAGCAGGTCGTACGGCAGGTGTGCCCAATGCGCGGTCATGAAGTCGACGGTTTCTACGGCGCGCAGGGAGATCACCCATTCGTAGGCGCGAGCATCACCGACGACGCCGACCGATTTCACGGGCAGGAATACGGCGAATGCCTGGCTGGTGGCGTCGTACAGATCGGCCTTGCGCAGCTCTTCGATAAAGATGGCGTCGGCCTTGGCGAGGATTTGCGCGAATTCGCGTTTGACTTCGCCAAGGATGCGCACACCCAGTCCCGGTCCCGGAAACGGATGTCGATAGACCATCGCCTTGGGCAAACCCAGTGCCATACCCAGGCGACGAACTTCGTCCTTGAACAACTCGCGTAACGGCTCGACCAAGCCCATCTTCATTCGCGCCGGCAAGCCGCCGACGTTGTGGTGGCTCTTGATGACATGCGCCTTGCCGGTTTTGCTGCCGGCCGATTCGATCACGTCGGGATAGATCGTTCCCTGAGCCAGCCATTTCGCATTGGCGAGTTTGGTTGATTCCTCGTCGAAGATATCGATAAACAATCCACCGATGATCTTGCGCTTGGATTCGGGGTCTGAGACGCCTTCCAAAGCGTCGAAATAGCGATCTGCTGCATCGACGCGAACGACCCGGATACCCATGCCGCCGCGCGCGGATTCAGCGGCGAACATCGCCATTACCTGATCGCCTTCCTGCCAGCGCAGCAGGCCGGTATCAACGAACACGCAGGTTAATTGATCGCCGATAGCTTGATGCAACAGCGCCGCAACGACCGAAGAATCGACGCCGCCGGACAGACCAAGAATCACCTCGTCGTTACCGACCTGCGCACGAACGCGAGTGATCTGATCGTCGATGATGTTTTCCGCCGTCCACAGCGTTTCGCAGCCGCAGATATCGACGACGAATCGACGCAACAATGCTTGACCTTGCTTGGTATGGGTGACTTCCGGATGGAACTGCACGCCGTACCAGCGTTTGTCGTCGTTACTCATTGCCGCGACAGGAATTCGTGTCGTTGTCGCGCTGACGACGAAACCGGGCGGCGGTTTCGACACGTGGTCGCCGTGGCTCATCCAGACATCCAGCCGCGGTGTGGTGTCTGGGTGGTCATTCATGCCGGACAGCAACGCATCGGCAACGACGATGTCTACTTGCGCATGACCGAACTCGCGTTGGTCAGCGGCTTCGGTTTCGCCGCCAAGCTGCGCCGCCATGGTCTGCATGCCGTAGCAGATACCCAGCAGCGGCAGCCCACAATCGAACACCTGCTGCGGCGCCTTTGGCGCTCCAGCTTGCGTGGTCGATTCCGGCCCTCCCGAAAGAATGATGCCTTTCGCACCGTATGCAGCGATTTCGACGGGGTCGTGATCCCAGGCCCAGATTTCGCAGTAGACGCCGATCTCGCGGACACGGCGCGCGATCAGCTGTGTGTACTGCGCGCCGAAGTCGAGGATCAGGATCTTGTCGTTATGAATATTGGTCATTAGTGGCACAAATCAGGTGTCGATCAGTGCTTAGCGCCCGATCAGAGATATCAAGCACGCATCGAAGGATGCGAGGTTGAGCGCTGCTTCAAGCGCAAGGCACAACCACACGATGCGCTACTCGGCGAGGATCAACCCAGCCGATAATTTGGGGCTTCCTTCACGATCTGGATGTCGTGGGGGTGCGCCTCGCGGACGCCGGCGCTGGTGACCTTGACGAATTGCGGCCCGGTTCGCATCGCTTCGACATTCGCACAACCGCAATAGCCCATCGATGCGCGCAAGCCGCCAACCAGTTGATGGATGATGCTGCGCAACGGGCCGCGATATGGAACGCGGCCTTCGATGCCTTCCGGCACCAGTTTTTCCGGCTCCGACGCGTCCTGGAAATAGCGGTCACTGCCGCCCTGCTCCATCGCAGCCACCGATCCCATGCCGCGATAATTCTTGTACGAGCGGCCTTGGTACAGCTCGATCTCACCGGGCGCTTCTTCTGTACCTGCAAACATGCTGCCGAGCATCACTGTCGATGCGCCCGCCACCAGCGCCTTCGCCACGTCGCCGGAATAGCGGATGCCGCCATCGGCAATCAACGGAATGTCGTCCTTCAATGCATTGGCAACCAGATCAATTGCCGTAATCTGAGGAACGCCTACACCTGCGACAACCCGCGTCGTGCAGATTGATCCCGGGCCCACGCCGACCTTCACTGCATCGGCACCCGCATCACGCAATGCCAGCGCCGCGTCACCGGTGACGATGTTCCCGCCAATCACCTGCAAATCGGGATAGGTGCGTTTGATCCAGCGCACGCGATCGATCGCCGATTGCGCATGACCATGCGCTGTGTCGACAACGATGACATCGACGCCGGCTTCGACCAGCGCCGCCACGCGCGCTTCGGTATCGCCACCAACACCAACTGACGCCCCGACGCGCAGGCGCTCTTGACGGTCCTTGGCAGAATGGGGGTTATCGCGCGCCTTCTGGATATCCTTCACGGTGATCAATCCGCGCAACTCGAAGGCGTCGTTCACAACGAGCACCTTTTCGATTCGATACTGATGCAACAGTGCCAGTACCTCATCTTCGCCGGCACCTTCCTTGACCGTGATAAGGCGTTCCTTGCGGGTCATGATGTTCTTGACCGGGTCGTCGTGCTTCTTCTCGAAGCGCAGGTCGCGGCTGGTCACAATGCCTACCAACTCCTCGCCATCAACCACGGGCACGCCAGAGATACCATGCTCGCGGGTGATGCGCATGACATCGCGAATCGAGGTATCCGGGCGTACCGTGAGTGGATCGCGGATGACGCCGGCCTCGAACTTCTTGACCAGCCGAACCTCGGCGGCCTGGCGCTCGAATGACATGTTCCTGTGGATGATGCCGATGCCGCCGCATTGCGCCATAGTGATCGCGAGGCGGCCTTCGGTGACCGTATCCATCGCCGCTGAAAGTATCGGCACGTTAAGCCGGATATCGCGGGTCAGGCGAGAGGACGTGTCCACATCGCGGGGCAGCACGTTGGAGTGCGCGGGGACCAAGTAGACATCATCGAAAGTAAGGGCGTCAGCGAGAATTCGCATTAAAATCTGCTCGCAGGAAAGTCTGCCAGTATAAGCGACAGCGAAACCCTGCAAATTTCGGACAGACGGCGAACCGGTGAGGGATGTGCCTGCGCAGCGCGTTGCCGCGTGCTTCATCTGGTAGTGCCCGCGTGGCGATCATAGAGTTGATATGAGGATTTCTATAACAGGAACACGGTCGCCAGCCCAAGGAAAATGAAGAAGCCGCCACTGTCAGTGATGGCGGTAATCATGACGCTGGCACCCATCGCAGGGTCACGGCCGAGCTTGACCAGGGTCATCGGGATCAATACTCCCATCAACGCCGCGAGCAACAGATTCAAGGTCATCGCCGCCATCATCACTACGCCGAGCGCTGCATTGCGGTAAAGCAGCGAAGCAACTACTCCTATCGCGCTACCCCAGATCAGACCGTTGCAGATCGAAACCACCAATTCTTTGCGCAACAGGCGCTTGCGGCTGTCCAGCCCAACCTGGTCAAGCGCCATCGCGCGCACCAGCATGGTGATGGTCTGGTTGCCGGAATTGCCGCCCATGCCAGCGACGATCGGCATCAATGCAGCCAGCGCCACCAAGCGTTCGATCGAGCCATGGAAAAGGTCGATGACGCGCGATGCGAGGAACGCGGTCACCAGGTTTATCGCCAACCATGCCCAGCGGTTGCGTACCGAACTCCATACCGAGGCAAAAATGTCTTCCTCTTCACGCAAGCCGACCCTACCGCGCGCCTCGGCTTCTCCCTCTTCGCGGATGACGTCAACCATTGCATCGATGGTGACGCGACCGATCAGCCGCCCTTCGCTGTCGACAACTGGCGCGGTAACGATGTCATAGCGCTCAAACGCCTCGGCCGTCTCATTGACATCGTCTTCGGGGCGAAACGTGTTGGCGTCGGACGCCATCAATTCGCCAACCATTCGCGATGGATCGTTGACCAGTAGCCACTTGATCGGCAACACGCCCGTCAAGCGATTGTCGTCGTTGACGACGAAGATCTTGTCCGTGTGTTCGGGTAGTTCGTCGAAGCGGCGCAGGTAGCGCAGTACAACTTCCAGCGACACATCCTCGCGGATGCTGACCATCTCGAAGTCCATGATCGAGCCGACCTGGTCGTCCTCGTAGGACATGGCCGAGCGCAATTGCTCGCGCTCGGGGACATCCATGCGCTGCATGAGTTCGTGCAGCACGTCATCGGGAAGGTCTTCGGCTAGGTCGGCGACCTCGTCGGCATCAAGTTGCTCGGCGGCGGCGAGGATTTCCGGCAGATCCATGTCGGCCAGCAAGGACTCGCGGACCGCGTCGGAAACTTCGAGCAGAGTCTCGCCATCGCGGTCGGCCTTGACGAGGTTCCAGACTTCAAGGCGTTCGTCGGTCGGCAGCGCTTCGAGCACCAGCGCGATATCGGCCGGATGAAGCAAGTCGATTTCGCGTTGCAGCTCGACCTGGTTTTGCCGTTGGACGAGGTCGTCAACGAGCTCTGCGCTGGAACCCGCTTGACGATGGGAGAGCTCTTCAACGACGCGCTGACGACGCAGCAGATCAACGACCCGCGCGAGGTGTCCCTGCAGCGGATTGCCGACCTTGCTGGTTTCCTGTTCGCTCATCGATCAGCCTAGTAAGCCGGCGTTGCCGGCGGCGTGTCAGTGGGATCCGCGCATCGCCAAGAAGGCCGCGGCATGATACTTCCCCACGCCATCATCGCGGAAACGAAAAGCGGAGACATCGGCGTTGCGCGCATCGTGTCGATACAATCGCGAATCGCCGTAGCGGAATAACGCGGCCCTGCCGGAGCAACTCGTGAACGACATCCTGATTGGCAAAGGTGACATCGACGTCTATCTGCGCGGCAAGTACGGCAATCGCCACGGAATGATTGCCGGCGCGACCGGAACGGGAAAATCAGTCAGCTTGATGTTGCTGGCAGAAGGTTTCTCCAAACTCGGCGTGCCAGTTTTCCTCGCCGACGCCAAGGGTGATTTGGCTGGACTTGCCCAGGCGGCTGTTCCCAGTGACCGCTTGCAACAGCGCATCGACAAGCTCGGCATGACCTGGACGCCAGCAGCGAATCCGGTCGTGTTCTGGGATATCTACGGCAAGCTCGGCACGCCGGTGCGCACGACCATTTCCGAGATGGGGCCGATCCTGCTGGCGCGTCTGTTCGAGTTGAACGACACCCAGAGTGGCGTCCTGGAAGTGGTGTTCCGCGTTGCCGACGACGAGAAAATGCTGCTGCTTGATCTCAAGGACCTGCGCGCCATCCTCAATTACGTAGGCAGCAACGCCAAGGCAATCTCACTGAAATACGCGCTGGTCAGCCCGACCTCCATCGCCGCTATCCAGCGTTCCCTGTTGTCGATGGAGTCGGCTGGCGGTGATCTGTTTTTTGGCGAGCCCGCGCTTGATCTTGCTGACTTCATGCGCCAGGACATGTCTGGCCGCGGCATCATCAATGTGCTGGCTGCCGATCAGCTAATCCTGAAGCCCAAGCTCTACTCGACCTTCCTGCTCTGGCTGCTGTCGGAACTGTTCGAGAACCTGCCGGAAGTTGGTGATCTTGACGTTCCGAAGCTGGTGTTCTTCTTTGACGAAGCCCATCTGTTATTCAACGATGCGCCACCTGCCTTGGTGCAGCGCGTCGAGCAGGTCGTACGCCTGATCCGCTCAAAGGGTGTTGGCGTGTATTTCTGTTCCCAGAATCCCGACGACATTCCACCTTTGATACTCGGCCAGATGGGCAACCGGATCCAGCACGCGCTGCGTGCGTTCACGCCCCGAGATCAAAAAGCAGTGCGCGCCGCCGCCGAAACATTCCCACCCAATCCGAAAGTCGACGTGGTCGCGGCGATCACCGAGCTGGCCGTTGGCGAAGCACTGGTTTCAACGTTGCAGGCAGGCGGCATTCCCTTACCGGTCGAACGTGCTCTGATCGCGCCACCGGGATGCCGGATAGGCACCATCAATGACGAAGAACGTCGCACGATACGAAATCGCTCGCCAGTCGGGGCGCGTTACGACACATCGGTCGATCGCGAGTCCGCGTTCGAAATCCTCGCTAAGCGAACCGAGGCGACCGCTGCAATTGCCGAACAGGAGGCCGCATCCGCAACTACTTCAAAGTCGGCGGATAAGGCGGCAGTCGGAAATGAAGGTGGCTTCATGGGCACGATCAAGGACATGGTCCTTGGAAGCGGACGCCGGCAGGGACTCATCGAGAGTTTCGCGAAGTCGGCAATCCGCAACGTTGGCAGTTCGGTCGGCCGACAAATTGGTGGCGCGACCGGCGGCAAACTGGTCCGAGGCATTCTGGGCTCGTTGATGCGCGGGCGCTGATATTGGCGCCTTACTTCAAAAAAAAGGCGACCCTCAGGTCGCCTTTTTTTATCTTTTCAATGCCGGATCAAGGTTGAGCCGCCGCCGATGTAGCCAGTTCGGTCACGGCGCGGTCAGCAGGATCGGCAAATAAACGCGGTATTCACCACTGCCCAAGTAGATGTCTTCAATCGCTGAAAGCGATTCGTCGAAGAACCGGCCTGAACCGGCCTCGCTGTATCTATAACCATGCGTTTCAGCGAAGCCACGCAATTTCAGACGCAACAGCGGAAGCGCGGCCGGGCTGCCGGTGTACTCAGCATAGAGCGCTTTGCCGGCGTAAGACTGAGTCGCCCGGACGTTGCCACCGAGTACCAGGTTACCCTTGCGATCTTTTTCACCCAGGACTGGTGGGGTCGGCTCAGCGACGGGCTCTTCTTCTTCCATCATCGACGAGCGAACAGCGTCCGGGTCGACGCCCGTGACGGTGAGTTCCTTGCCGTCCAGCGTGAAATTGGCCTTGTCGACCGGGATCGCATAGTCGAACGTGTAGGACTCGTCGCCCCAGTTCGTCGTATAGGTGATCGGCGGACCCGCCGCGACCAGCCCGGCTTTGAGCATAACTGCCTCGATTTCCATCTTGGCCGCATCGCTGGCCGCTTCGACTTCCTCGAGCGAACGCGGCGCCTTCGTGCTGACAAACAGGATTGGTTTGGGCGCGACATCGACGATGCGAATCGCTAGATCGGCGTAATCCACGTTCGGAAATCCGCCCATCAAGCCGGAAAGGTTGGCCAAGTTGGTCTGCAGCGTCGAATCGGGAACACCATTGATGTACAAGCCGGCGAAGCGCCAGAGCAAATTCCAGCCGTAATCGACGTCGTAAGACATCTTCACGCGGACCGTCTTGCCATTACTGGCCGGCGCGAGGTCCATCGTGTAGCGCTTGTTGGTACCCATCCAGCCGTTCTCGACTGCCATCTTCACCTGGCTGTCTTGGGTCGCCTCGGTGATGGTGAGGCTACCGTCGCCGATCTGCTCGTATTTGGTATTCCACGCCACCTTCGAGCCGACACCATTCTCGGGGCCGGATCGAGTGAACTTCACCGCCGGATCGAATGTGCGCAGGGCGGAATAGTCTTGGTAACGACCGAAGCCGTCGACCGTGTCGAAGACCTGTCGCACCGGGTTGGAAAGCTCGACGACGCGTTCGACGTGTCCACTGCTGGGCAGGAACACCGCGACCACGACGGCGATCAGAAAAACGATGATGAGTGAAAGGATAATTTCTAGTACGCGAATCATTCCGGGCTTCTCCAGGACTCAACGTGTCGCAACGCCGGTCGAAGGCGATATTGGATGGGTGACACTCGATTGTGCAGCGGTTCCCCGGCCCCTGAAATCAAACGCATGGCAGGATTCATCGAAGCAGGCACCGCATGGTAACTTGCCCAAGGCCGGAAACGCTACGGGTGTGAATCTCATCGCATCCTTGACTCGCGGTCGCCGAGCAACCGCCCGCTTCGCCGCCCCGATCAGACGATACCCAACTCAAACGCCTTAAGCACAGCGCGGGTGCGGTCGCGAACGCCGAGCTTGGACAAAATGTTGGAAACGTGATTCTTAACAGTCCCTTCGGCCACGCCGAGCGAGTTCGCGATTTCCTTGTTGCTGTAACCGCCGGCCATCAGGCGCAGGATTTCGGTCTCGCGCTCGGTCAATGGATCGGGGCGGTCCAGGCTGGTAAACGAATTCTGCATTCGCTCAAGGCCCGACAACAGCCGCTGGGTAACCACTGGCGCGACCAGCGAGCCGCCAGCCGCTACCACTTTCACTGCATCAACCAGCTGTTGCAGCGACACGTCCTTCAACAGATAGCCTCTCGCACCCGCCTTGAGCCCGCCGAGCACCAGCTGATCGTCATCAAAGGTGGTCAGAATGATCGTGGGCGGCAACTGGCCCGCGTCGGCGAGCGCTTTCAACACGTCCAGGCCCGAAAGCCCAGGCATGCGCATGTCGAGCAAGACAACGTCGGGCTTGATGCGCGGAATCAGCTCGATCGCCTCGCGGCCGTCGGCTGCTTCAGCGATCACCTCGATGGCATCGGACAGTTGCAACAGCGACCGGATTCCCTGGCGTACCAGAGTTTGATCATCGACCAGGCATACAGTAATCATTTCACCCCTCAGCCGGCAGAACGATGGACAAGGCGAAACCCTGATCCTTGCCGGTCACGATATCAAGTCGGCCATCAAATTCCGCCAGTCGTTCGCGCATGCCATTCAAACCATTGCCTGACGATAGCTGGTCCGCGCCTCGCCCGTCATCGCTGGCATGCATGACCACGTTACGCGCACCGTCGCGCGAAAACCGCAGGATCAGCCTGCTTGCCGCCGCGTGCCGAACCGTGTTGGTCACCACCTCTTGGGCGCAACGCAGCAACACCTGGGCGCGACGCGGGTCACCAATTCCGAACTGGTCGGGCAATTCCAGCTCTATGTCTAGACCAGGCACGCCTTCGACCAGGCTGGCCAATGCTTCGCTGAGATCGATGCTGTCGCTCTCGCGCAGTTGACTGACCACTTCTCGCACATCGACCAGCAACAGTTTCGCGACCGCTTGCGCCTGGCGGACGTGGACTACAGCCGGTTCGGCGGTCAAGTGGCTGGCGACTTCGAGATTCAAACTCAGCGCAGTCAAGTGGTGGCCCATCAGATCGTGTAGGTCACGTGAAATGCGCATGCGTTCACCAAGCCGACTGGACTCAGCGAGCAGAACACGTGTCGCCCGCAACTCGGCGTTCAATCGCCGCTGCACTTCCCGCGCTTCAGTTTGCTGGCGGGCAACCAATGATGCGACAAAGGCAATCGCGGAACTGCCCAGGTAGAGGCTGGATTGCAGCACCGCATCAGCCAACGTGAAGCCCGGCGATCCCGCGAACACCGGCAGCAGTGAGAAATTCTGCAACACCATCCATGCGATGCCGACCCGCAAGGTCAAAATCCAGGGCAACGCGACGGAGACGACGACGAGCAACAAGGCGCTGATACCGCTCTGGCTCAGCCAACCGATCGCCAAGGCGCAGGCATTGAGCAGCAACAACAGGATCACCTGCGCGAATCGACGCAAGACGGTAGGGCTCGGCTTGCCCATGTCGTGGGTCAAAAACCAGAACACCACGCCGAACATGGCATAACAGACAAACCACCAGTTGAAATACGCGGCAGAACGTCCGATCTCGGCCATCTGGTCGAGAATGGTTTCGCGGCGCAGCAGCGGGATGCCGACACAGAACCAAGTGAATAGGCCGGTATAGCGCAGCAGCTGGATGTGATCGAAGAAGCGGGTCTGGGAGCTGGGTGGCATCCCACCATCATAGGCCCGCACGAACCCTCCGCGATCCGATACACGTCATGCGTGAACAGCAACATAGGATCGTCGCATGGAGCTGGCCGTGGCATAATCGTGGGTTGTGGCGATATCACCAGACCTCAACTCCACGACTGCCATGGAAATCGCGCAGCTCGCCCGACAGGAGCCGGAAATGCCCGTTACCATCCGCGATGTGCGCGAGCCTGAGCTGGACGCCGTCCTTGCCCTCAACAACAGTGCAGGAACGACCATCCTGCCCATAGACAACGCAGGGATTCGCTGGCTCAACGAGCACGCACGCTATTTTCGCGTCGCCGAAGTGGATGGTCAATTGGCCGCATTCCTGGTCGGCATCACCGATGGCACCGATTACGCCAGCCCCAACTATCGTTGGTTTGCACAGCAGTATCCCGCCTTCATTTACATTGACCGTATCGTCGTCGCGCAACCGTTTCGCGGTCTTGGGCTGGGGCGATTGCTATATGCCGACATCACCAGTTTCGCCGAGGCACGGGTGCCGATGCTGACCTGCGAAGTATTCCTGGAGCCGCGCGATGACGTGTCGCTGCTTTTTCACGGCACCTACGGATTCCAGGAAGTCGGTCAACAAGTGATGGAAAAAGTGAACCGACGCGTTTCGCTGCTGGCCAAGCAACTGCCGAGCTTTTCTTTCGTCGATGAGACCTACCTGCACGGTCCTGCTGCGCAATTGCCTGATGTTCCCTGGCTGCATGAACGCGTCGGTGGCAAAAATGCTGCGCATCAGCAGGCGACGTGACGATGAGCACCAGCAAACGCGAAAGCGACCTCGAGCAAGTCGGTGAAATCAAGTTCGGCCAGGTTGGCATCGCCAACCTGCGCGTTAAAGAGTTGGACATGGATCGCCTGCGTTCCGAGCTGTCCCAAAAAGTCGAGACGGCCCCACAGTTGTTTTCGCGTGCGCCTCTGGTCGTCGACCTCAGCCACCTGCCCAGTCTGCCCTCGCGTGAGTCGACGGCAGCGTTGCTGAAGATGATCCACGAGTGCGGCCTGTTGCCGGTTGGGCTGGCGTATGGAACACGCGACAACGAAGAACTGGCGCAGCAGCTCGACCTACCCCTGCTGGCGAAATTTCGTGCCTCATTCGAACGCGATCACGGAGAAAACGATGCGCACCCACCGCGCGCCAAGGCCGAAAGCGCTCCAGTCGCCAAGCCGCGCGGCAGCGGAGCGGGAAGCGCGCAGCCGGCTGTTGGCCTGTATTCCGACAAACCGGTCCGCTCCGGTCAGCAACTGTATGCGCGGCACGGTGACCTGGTGATTGCGAACCTGGTCGGCAACGGGGCGGAAGTGATTGCCGACGGCTCGATCCATGTTTACGGTGCCTTGCGAGGTCGAGCGCTCGCGGGCGCGCAAGGCAACGAAAAGGCGCGCATTTTTTGCCAGGAATTCCACGCGGAGCTGGTCTCGATCGCTGGAATTTACCGCGTGATCGAAGACATTCCGACGGAGATGCGCGGCAAGCCCGTGCAGGCGTGGCTGGAAAACGACAAACTGCTGCTCGGCAAGCTGGCCTGACGCCATGCCGAGTCTTCTATACCTTGCTTCAACCCATGGAGATTGCTGCCTTGACTGAAATTATCGTTGTCACATCCGGCAAGGGCGGCGTAGGCAAAACCACAAGCAGCGCATCGCTGTCGGTCGGCCTGGCGAAACGCGGCAAGAAAGTCGCCGTCATCGACTTCGACGTCGGCCTGCGCAACCTGGATCTCATCATGGGTTGCGAGCGCCGCGTGGTGTACGACTTCGTCAACGTTATTCAGGGCGATTGCACGCTCAAGCAGGCGCTGATCAAGGACAAGCGCTTTGACAGTTTGTTCGTGCTGGCGGCTTCGCAAACGCGTGACAAGGACGCGTTGAGTCGTGAAGGCGTCGAAGCCGTACTGAACGAATTGGCCGCCGACGGCTTCGACTTCGTTATCTGCGATTCGCCAGCCGGTATCGAAAAGGGTGCCTCACTGGCGATGTATTTCGCTGATCGCGCTATTGTTGTCGTCAATCCCGAAGTCTCGTCGGTGCGCGATTCGGACCGGATCCTGGGCCTCCTCGCCAGCAAAACCCGTCGTTCAGAAAACGGTCAGAACATCGAGCCACATCTGCTGCTGACCCGCTACAACCCCAGCCGTGTCGAAAGCGGCGACATGATGAGCATCAAGGACGTCGAGGAAATCCTAGGCATCCGCACTGTTGGCGTGATCCCGGAATCGGAAGGTGTATTGGCGGCGTCAAATGCCGGCGTGCCGGTAATTCTCGACGACCAATCCAATGCCGGCCAAGCCTACGACGATGCGGTCGCGCGGTTGCTGGGCGAGGAGTTGCCGATGCGCTTTACCGAGGCCAACAAAAAGGGCTTGTTCGCCCGCATGTTCGGAGGTTGACGTGGGAGTTTTCGATTTCCTGAAGCTGCGTGCAAAAGCACCGCCCAGCGCAAACGTCGCGAAAGAACGTCTGCGCATTATCGTCGCCCAGGAGCGTGCCCAACGTGGCACGCCGGATTACATTTCGGTATTGCGTCGTGAGATCCTCGAAGTGATCCGCAAGTACGTCAACGTCGATCCGGATGCGGTGCAGATCAACGTCGAGCGCGACGGCGATCACGAGGTATTGGAGCTTTCCGTCTCGTTGCCGGACAAACCGGATTTCGTCACCGCAACGCGCTGACCGGTCGTCGCAACGATGATTGCGATGGCCCGTCAACCTGCTGAAACGCAAGGGTTGCAGCAAGTTCAGCAGCTGGGCGACATTGACCACGATTCAATCACCGCGCTACTCGCGGGCCACGGATTGAGGCTGGTCACGGTTGCCGTGGATGAAAACATTCCCGGCAGCTACTGGGGCGAACCCGAAGCTGGCGTGATTGTGGATCGGGTTTATGCCCGGGCCGATACGCCGGTGCATTCGGTGTTACATGAGGCGAGCCATCTGATCGTCGCGGGTCCCGAACGCCGTCCGGCTATCCATACCGATGCGTCCGATTGCGATCAGGAAGAAGACGCCACCTGCTATTTGCAGATCGTTCTCGCCAGCCAGTTGCACGATGTTGGCAGCGCCCTGCTGATGGCCGACATGGATGCTTGGGGATACAGCTTTCGACTCGGCTCCGCGCGCGCCTGGTTCGAGAACGATGCCGGTGATGCGCACGCCTGGCTCGTGGAACGCGGCATTTTAAATGCCAGCAATGCCGCGCCGAACCTTGCAGCAGGGACCGTCCCCGACTAGCCTTGCCGATCTTTCAAGTTGGGGGATAGTCCTGATGTCGAGTCGCCATTTGCTGGTTGTTTCCATTGCTATTGCGCTGGTCAATAGCGCGTTCGCCGCCGAGACCGCGCAGCCCGCCACCGCAGCGGATGCGGATGCCTTCGTCGCTCGCGTCAATGCGGAAATGAAGAAGGACTATCCGGAATCCACTTCCGCGCAGTGGGCGTCGGTGACCTACATCAACGACGATACCGCGCTTGTCGCGTCCAAGACCAACGAACGCAGCCTCGCCAGGCTCAACGGCTATCTCGAGGAGGCCAAAAAATTCGAGGGCCTGAAGCTGTCAGCGGACACGGCGCGTGCGATTCATCTGCTCAAGCTGGGTACGGCAATGCCTGCGCCGACCGATCCGATAAAGCTTGCAGAGCTGACCCGCGTCGCGACCAAGATGGAAGGCGATTACGGCTCTGCAAAATATTGCAGCCAGCGTGATGGCAATGAGGAATGCCGAGAGATTGGGGAACTGTCGAAAGTGTTGGCCAACCCCGATGCCAGCTACGACCAACAGCTGGATGCCTGGAGTGGCTGGCACGACCAGTTCAAGCCGATGCGCGCCGACTACCAGCGCTTCGCCGGACTTATCAACGAAGGCGCAAAGGAGATGGGCTTCGCTGACGCCGGTGCTTTGTGGCGCTCCGGCTACGACATGCCTGCCGACGCGTTCGAGGCCGAAACCGATCGACTGTGGGATCAGGTCAAGCCGCTTTACACCGATCTTCAGTGCTACGTGCGCGGCAAGCTGGTCGACAAGTACGGTGAAAAGGGGCAAGTCAACGGCATGTTGCCAGCGCACTTGACCGGCAACCTCTGGCAGCAGGAATGGACAAACCTCTGGCCGATCTTGCAGCCATACAAAAGTGCGGGCCTGGATATCGATTCCGCGTTGAAGCAGCAGCGCAATGCGGAACTGGAAAAAATCCGATTGGCATTCAAGGGCACGCCAACCCTCGCGCAGAGCTTCCAGTTCGAACGCGACGCCGACCTTGCCATCGCTAAAAAGATGACCGAGCGCGCGCAGGATTTTTATGTGTCGATGGGCATGCGTAAACTGCCCGACAGTTTCTGGACCCATTCGCAGCTGATCAAGCCGCTTGAACGTAATGTGGTCTGCCACGCCAGTGCCTGGGACATGAACATGGAAGGCGACGTGCGCATCAAGATGTGCATCGAGCCGCGTGGCGAGGAATATCGCACCATCTACCACGAGCTGGGACACCTGTATTACGACATGGCCTACAACGCGCAGCCGCCGTTGTTCCAGAACGGTGCGCACGACGGCTTCCACGAGGCTATCGGCGACACCATCCTCCTCGCGATGACGCCGGCCTACCTCAGCTCGATCGGCTTGGTCGCGAAGCCATCTCAGGACAAGGAAGCTGTCATCAATGCGCAGATGAAGATGGCGCTGGGCAAGGTCGCGTTCCTGCCATTTGGGCTGATGATTGATCGCTGGCGATGGGGTGTGTTTGACGGCTCCATCACACCCGATCATTACAACCAAGCCTGGTGGCAACTGAAAGCCAAGTACCAAGGCGTCGCGCCAGTGACTCCGCGCGGCGAAGAATTCTTCGATCCCGGCGCCAAATATCACGTGCCTGGCAACACGCCGTACACGCGCTACTTCCTCGCCAATATCCTGCAATTCCAGTTCTACAAATCGCTTTGCGATGCGTCTGGCTACAAGGGCCCACTCAACGAGTGCAGTTTCTACGGCAACAAGGCGGCTGGCGCAAAGTACTTGGCAATGTTGCAGAAGGGACAGAGCCAGCCTTGGCAAGATACGCTCAAAGAACTGACCGGCGGACGCGACATGGACGCCCGCGCGATTTTAGAATACTTCGCGCCGTTGCAAACCTGGTTGAAAGAGCAGAACAAGGGTCAGACCTGCGGTTGGGGAAGCTGATCCAACAAGAGTCGCTGACGCTGTCATCGGATCAAACAGAACCGGCCATGCGCCGGTCCGTCATCAAGCAGGAGTTTTCATGCAACGCTGGATCAAGCTGCCGGATGGTCGATTCATCGACGCCAATCGAGTTGTCGTTGTCGGCCGGCCACAATCGTTCGCCCAGTACGAAGACGGTAGTGAAGACATGGGCACGGCGTTTAGCGTGCAGATCGGCATCGACTATTCACGGGAAAACCAGATCACCGTGGTCGGTACTCGCGAGGAGGTGCTGACAGCGATGCGTAACTTGCTCGGCGCGTCTACCGGTAACGCGGCAGAAACAACGAAAGCAAGCTTGGCAGGCGAAAGCATTTAAATCCTTTCGCCCTTGCTCAACCGCTTCGCCCGAAGCCAACTGCCAAAGCCGAGCAGGGTCAGCGCCGCCGCACAGGCGGCCAGTTTCAAAGCGCTGTCAGACAGCAACGTCGAAACAACGCCGGCCAGCACGGCGCTGATCAACAAGCTGACGAACGCCTGCAACGACGACACCGCGCCGCGATGGCGCGGGTGGCGGTCGAGCAGCATCAAGGTCAATGTCGGGAAGCAGATGCCGATGCCGATCGCATGCAAGCTTATCGGTAGCACCGACCACGGAACCTTCGCCTGCGCCATCGCGGCCGACAAGATCAGGTTCAAGACACTAGCACCAAGCATCAACGTGTATCCAATGCCGATTGTGCGCGTGGCGGTGGTCCGCCCAGCCATTCGACCGGACAAGAATGATCCCAGCATCAGACCGCCAATCGCTGGCCCGAACAGCCAGATGAAATCGGCTTCGCCCAGGCGCAACAGGTTCAACACGAACGCAGGTGCGGAAACGATGTAGACAAACATCGCATTGAAATTAAGCGTGCCGGCCAATGCCAGCGGAAAGAACTGCTCGTCATGCAGGATGGATCGATAGCTGGTCGCCATCGCAGCCAGCGAAAGCGGCTGACGTTGCGCGGCAGGCAAAGTTTCCGGCAACAGCAACGAGGCCGCCAGCAACAACAGTCCGGCAAAACCTGCGAGTAGCCAGAAAATAATTGGCCACTGGGCGACCAGAATCACCCACCCGCCGATGATCGGCGCCACGGCAGGGGCTATGCCGAAAATCATTGACACCGTCGCCATCAAGCGCTGGGCTTCCGCGCCGTCGAAACAATCGCGAATGATCGCGCGGCCGACGATCATGCCGGCACCAGCGGAGACGCCTTGCAAGGCACGGAATGCGAGCAGCGATCCAATGCTGCCGGACAAGGCGCAGCCGATCGACGCAAGGATAAACACGGCAATGCCGCCAAAAATCACCCGTCGGCGTCCCAATGCGTCAGACAGAGGCCCATGCAACAACGACATCGCGGCGTAGGCAATCAAATACACGCTGATGGTCTGCTGCATCGCCAGCGGACTCGCGTGAAATTGCGCCGCCATCGCCGGGAACGCCGGAAACATGGTGTCGATCGAGAACGGCCCGAGCATCGACAGGCCAGCCAACAACGGCGCGAGTCGCTTGCGGCTCGGCGGAACGATGGGATTCAATGAGGCATCCGTTTGCAAAGCATCATGCTAAACGGCAGCCTTCGCCACGTCATCCACGACAAGTGGCACAAGCACATCGATGAATATCGTTTTCGGAACCGCCATCGGCGTTGGCGCAGCACTCGGCGCCATCGCGCGATGGCTGCTCTCACTCGGCCTCAATCGCATGCTGCCAGCCCTGCCCCTCGGCACGCTGGCGGCGAATCTGATCGGCGCGTTTCTGATGGGCGTCGCGATGGCCGTGTTCGTGCAGTACGACTCGATCCCGATGGTCTGGCGACTTGCACTGACGACTGGCTTTCTTGGCGGCCTGACGACGTTCTCCAGCTTTTCGGCCGAAACCGTGTTGTTGATGGAACGCGGGGAATGGCTGGCGACCGGCGCCATCATCGGCAGCCACGTGATCGGCTCGCTGGCACTGACGTTGATCGGCTACGCACTGACGCATTGGTTGCTGCGCAGCTAGGGCTGCTCTGATCAACCCCGCACAGGCGTCACCGGTCTGTCTGCTCGCGGCTCAAGGCGCGTTGGAGAACCCAGACTGGCCGTCTGCCAAGCCGGCGCAACGCAGAGCCGCGAGCAGGCAGGTCGGCCTCAACGTATTGATTTTGAATGACGGGTGATGCCCGAAAGGTCCCCAGATCGACGCGCGCGGCTTGTCCAGGCGGCCAGCCTGCACTGCGCCGCAGACCCCAATCTTGGAACCTTTCGAACATCATGCCGCCTGCGTGGGGATAATCAGAGCATCCCTCAACCAAGCTAGCTGGCAATCGCGTAGGCGTGCTCTCGCGTAGCGCGAAACTCGACATCGGGCCAGCGCTCTTGCGTGAGTTGCAAGTTGACCCGGGTCGGCGCGATGTAGACCAACTGGTTCGCGGCATCGAGACCGAGATTCAGTGCGTTCTTTTCGGTGAACTCTTCAAGCTTCCTCGCATCGGAGCAATGCACCCAGCGCGCGGTGTTGACCGTGACCGGCTCGAAGATCGCTTCGACGCCATATTCATCCTTCAGCCGATAGGCGACCACCTCGAATTGCAGCACGCCGACCGCGCCCAGGATCAGGTCATTCGACATCAGCGGGCGGAAAAACTGGGTCGCGCCTTCCTCAGAAAGCTGTGCAAGACCTTTCTGCAATTGCTTGATTTTTAACGGGTCTTTTAATCGTGCCCGGCGGAACAATTCGGGCGCGAAGTTGGGAATCCCGGTGAAACTCACGGACTCGCCTTCGGTAAATGTGTCGCCTATCGAGATGGTGCCGTGGTTGTGAATGCCGATCACGTCGCCGGCAAACGCCTCGTCGACGATCTCGCGATCCGACGCCATGAAGGTCAACGCATTGGCGAGCTTCATGTCCTTGCCGGTACGCACATGGAAGGCTTTCATGCCACCGCGAAAGGTGCCCGAGCAGACCCGCATGAAAGCGACGCGATCGCGATGCATCGGATCCATATTGGCTTGGATTTTGAACACGAAACCGCTGAGATTCGACTCGTCAGCGCTGATGTCGCGTCCCGTCGTTTCGTGCGATTGAGGGGAAGGCGCGTTTTCGGCGAAGAAGTCCAGCAGCAGTTGCACGCCGAAATTGTTGACCGCCGATCCGAAGAACACCGGCGTCTGCTTGCCGGCACGATAGCGCTCGATATCAAAGGTATGCGAAGCGCCGCGAACCAGTTCCAGTTCGTCGCGCACCTCAGCCATCGCCGCGTCGCCGAGACGGGCGGTCAGGCCGGGATCATCGAGACCCTTGAAGATCGTCGAATCCTGGCGCGTGAAATTCTTGCCGGGTTCGAAGATATGCACTTCGTCGAGGACGAGGTGATAGACGCCCTTCAATCGCGAGCCCATTCCAATCGGCCAGGTGATCGGCGCGCATTCGATGCCGAGTACTGACTCAACCTCATCAAGCAGTTCGATTGGCTCACGACCTTCGCGATCAAGCTTGTTGATGAAGGTCATGATCGGCGTATCGCGCAATCGGCAGACATCCATCAGTTTGATGGTGCGTTCTTCGACGCCCTTCGCGCAGTCGATCACCATCAGCGCGGAATCGACGGCGGTCAGAACGCGGTAGGTGTCTTCGGAGAAGTCCGCATGTCCCGGCGTATCGAGCAGGTTGATGACGCGCTCCGCATACGGAAACTGCATTACCGAGCTGGTTACCGAGATGCCGCGTTCCTTCTCCAGCGCCATCCAGTCGGAGGTCGCATGGCGCGCGGTCTTGCGCGACTTCACCGAGCCGGCCATCTGGATCGCGCCGCCGAACAGCAGCAGCTTTTCGGTCAGCGTCGTCTTACCGGCATCGGGATGGGAAATGATCGCGAAGGTGCGCCGACGGCGCATTTCGCTGACGTGGTCAGACATGAGCAAGCCTTGAAACAAAGCCGCGCATTGTACGCGACGGCTGCAGGCACCGATCTAGCGCTTGCGAATCACGATATCGCCGCTAAAGGTTTCCACATGATAGCGACCTGCCCCTTCACCCATCGTTGCTTCGAGGCTTCGGCCGGGGCCGTGATCGGGTTCGGCTACTTTGCCGAAATCGCTATCGAGGCTGCCACTGAAAGTTTCCGCATGCAGCTTGCCCGAGGTATCGCTGGGCAAGTCGAGGTTGACGTCGCCACTCATGGTTTCGACTTCGACTCGGGCATCGCGCCCGGGTATTCCGCGTAGACGCATGTCGCCGGAAACGGTGCCACCAGTGATCCCGCGATAACTGGCAAGCTCTGCATCGATATCGCCCGACACCGTATCGAACTTGAAGTCGCCACCACCGGCACGTAATCGAATATCACCGGATACCGACTCGAAATTGGCGTGGTCGGCGCTGCCGTTCATGTCGATATTGCCCGACACACTGTCCACGGCCAGCTCGCTCACCTTTGCTTCCAACTTGACCTTGCCACTAACCGTCTCTACCCGCAGTTCACGGCCGGCAATGCCCGATGCGTCGACGATGGCGCTGACCACATCAACCTGCAACGAGCCTTTTCGGGGAATTCGGATATCGAGCGTGCTGTCCTGCATGTTGTTGCTTGATCCCCAACTGAACCAGCCTTGCGAACCCGGCGGCTCGACCTTGATGCGTAGACGGCTGCCGCTGCCTTCCACAGTGAGGCCCTTACTTCCCTCGCCCAACGTTCCGGTGATCTCCACCGTGGGTTTGTCCCAGCCTCGCACGGTGACCGATCCGCGCACATTCGAGACTTCAACCGTGACGTCTGCACTGACGTCGCGGGTTTCGTTGATCGCCGTGCCAGCCATAGCGATCCCACTGTTGAACACATGCAGCAGCACCAGCGAAAACAAGCTGTAACCGACGGCTCGCCATTGACCACGGCCCACAAAAGCTTTTGGCCCCCGTGGACGTTTTTCGTTCGTGTTGGCGACGGAAAAAATGGTCATAGGATTTCCTAGTGGCTCAACCATTGCTGCCGAGCCGTTCCAGTTTCATGTGCTGCGCATTGGTACGGTTCATCAGGCTCACAAGAAAAACCGCATCGGGACGCTCGGCTATCGCCTGCTCCAGTTGCGAACGTGCATCGTCAATGACCATCGCCGCAGCAGCGAGTCTGGGATCACCACCCGGAGCACCGGCGACCGCCGCGGCATTCATTCCAGGCAAGCTGGCTGGATCGACGCTGCGATGCGCTAGATTGGTATCAACGCGTTGCGTCGCCATCTGGCCGACACCGACGACGGTGATGACGCACACCAGAATCGCTGCGGCTGCCGCATACAGCCATGGCGAATGACGGCGAATGGGCGTGAGTGCCAGCTGGCGTCCCTCAATCCGCGCCGCGATGGCGGGAAACAAGTCGCGCTCAGGAGCCACCGGAACGCGCATGTCGCGCAGTCGGCGTTGCAGTTCGAAATCAGTCATCGTCGTTTCCTCCAAGGGCACGCTTGAGCAAACCGCGCGCCCGATGCAATTGGGCTTTGGACGATCCAACCGCCATGCCCAGCTCGTTGGCAATTTCTTCGTGTTTCCAGCCTTCGATGTCGTACAGCACCAGCACTGCTCTCGCTCGTGGCGGCAAAGCGGCAACAGCGCGCTCGAGGTCGCCGCGCTCGCCGGCGCAGAAATCGCGAATCGGCTCGGCTGCCAGTTCAAGCACATCATCTTCGACGTTGTCTTCCGGTCGCTGCCGGCGGATGTCCATCAAGGCGACATTGACGGCCAGCCGATGTAACCAGGTCGTGAACGCACTTTCATGGCGAAAGCTGTCGAGCTTCTGCCAGGCGCGGACAAAGGCTTCCTGGGTCAGGTCTTCGGCCCGCGCCGGATTCATTCCCGACAAGCGCCAGACCGCGCCGTGGACGCGACTGCTGTGGCGGCGATACAGACTCTCGAACGCGCGCATGTCGCCGCTGACCGCTTGCCGAACCAGATCGGAATCGGTCGGTTCGGCCCGGTCAGCATCGGCAGCGCGTTCAAGGCGCGGCGCTCTAATCATCGTGAGGCAAGCTGCATTCATGGTGCCGCTTCAGATGCCGATGCGCTCGAAAGCGTTTACACACGCCAATCACTACCGGTCGTGCGCGCGCTCAGGCGTGTGCGGCATCGGCAAGTGCTGCTGCAACTCTTGCTTGCTCGTCGAGCAGCCGCTTGGGCATGCGATTGCCGAAATCCCTGAGGTATTCACCAATACTGTCGAGCTCGGCGCGCCAGCCAGTGATGTCAACGCCGAGCAGGCTTTGCATGGCGCTGGAGTCCAGTTTCAAACCGTCGAGGTTCAAATCCTGCGCGCGTGGCAAATTACCAATCGGTGTTTCGTTAGCGCTTGCGTCGCCTTTACAGCGCCCCACTATCCATTCCAGCACGCGCAGGTTGTCGCCGAAGCCGGGCCAGATGAACTTGCCATTCGCATCCTTGCGGAACCAGTTGACGTGGAAAATCTTCGGCAGGTTCGTGCCAGCCTGATCAAAGCTCAGCCAATGCGAAAAATAGTCGGCGTAGTTGTAGCCGCAGAACGGCTTCATCGCCATGGAGTCGCGACGCAGAACGCCGACGGCGCCAGTTGCAGCGGCCGTGGTTTCCGAACCCATCGCCGCGCCCAGCAGCACACCGTGGGTCCAGTCGCGAGCCTGCATCACCAACGGCAGCAGATTGGCGCGTCGACCGCCAAAAACGATCGCGCTGAGCGGCACGCCCTGGGCAGCCTCGGCCTTTGGAGACCAGCTTGGGCACTGTCGCGCCGATACGGTGAAACGTGAATTGGGGTGTGCAGCCGGTCCATTAGCTGGATCGTAGTCGCGACCTTGCCAGTCCTTCACCGGCGTCCCGGGCAAGCCTTCCCACCACGGTTGGTTGTCGGCGGTGACGGCGACGTTGGTGAAGATGGTGTCGTGGCCAACGCAGGCCAGCGCGTTCGGATTGGTGCTTTCGCTTGTTCCCGGCGCGACGCCGAAGAATCCGGCTTCCGGATTGATTGCCCAAAGCCGTCCATCGCTGCCCGGCGTCATCCAGCAAATATCGTCGCCGACCGTCCACACGTTCCAGCCCGCTTCGCGATAGCCCTCGGGCGGAATCAGCATGGCCAAATTTGTCTTGCCGCAGGCGCTTGGAAACGCCGCCGCGACGTAATGAGTTTCGCCCTGCGGATTCTCGATTCCGACGATAAGCATGTGCTCCGCCAGCCAGCCTTCGTCGCGGGCCTGCCACGACGCGATGCGCAACGCATGGCATTTCTTGCCGAGCAAGGCGTTGCCGCCGTAACCCGAGCCATAGGATTTGATGGTGAGTTCTTCAGGGAAATGCATGATGAAACGGCGCTCGGGGTCGAGCTCGCCGGTCGAATGCAGGCCCTTCACGAAACGACCTTCGCGCTCGATACGCGCCAAGGCAGCCGCGCCCATGCGGGTCATGACGCGCATGTTCGCAACCACATACGGACTGTCGGTGATTTCGACGCCGCAACGTGCGATCGGCGAGTCGATGGGCCCCATGCAATATGGCACCACATACAAAGTGCGGCCCTGCATACAGCCGTCGAACAGAGCGTCGATTTTGGCGTGGGCATCAGCCGGCGCCATCCAATGGTTGTTCGGCCCAGCATCGTCGCGCGCATTGCTGCAAACGAAGGTGAGATGTTCGACACGGGCCACGTCAGACGGACTGGACCGATGCAGCCAGCAGTTGGGATGGGTCTCAGGATTCAACGGCAAGAGATCGCCCGTCTTCTCCATCAAGGCCACCAACTGCGCGAATTCAGCATCGGAACCATCGCACCACTGGATCTGATCCGGACGGGTCAATTGGGCGACCGAATCGACCCATTCGTTCAAGGCGGCAAGCTGGCTGGGCATGGTGTCCTGTGGGCGCGACAGCGCCTTGGTGGTGAACGCGCGACATTATCGGCGCGCTGCCGATCAGGCAAGCGCCGGCAACGAATGATCAGACGGGAATCAGGGTTTCGATGAAATCGGCAATGTACGCTTCGAACTCATCGTGGTTCATGCGCGGCTGGCCAATCTGGGACAACTGCAGGAAGCCGACGTAGGCGGTGTAAGTAAGCCGCGCGCGATTGATCGCCGCTTTCTCATCGTGGCCGGCATCACGAAACGCAGCGCTGAGAAAATCCAGGCGTCGTTCGGATACGCGCTCGATCATCGGCTGGATCAAGGGTTGGTCCAACGCCTTGAGCAAAGCCGCGAAAATCGCATGTGACTGGCGCTCGAAGCTGACCTGGCGAATCAACTCGCGCAAGCGCTGTTTGGGATCGGCTATGGCTTCCGCAGGGACGAGCACGTCGGCTTCATCACCCTTTTCCCAGCGCTCGATGGCCGCTGACAATAGCGCATCGCGATTCGGGAAGTGCCAATAGAAGCTGCCCTTGGTAACTCCCAATCGACGTGCCAGCGGCTCGACGGCCACGGCGGCAACGCCCGACTCGGCCAAAACATCCAACGCAGCCTGTTCCCAGTCGGCGGCGCAGAGTCTTCCCTTGGGCTCGATTTGAAGGGCTGTGCGGATCATTCGTGAAGTATGCCGGAGCGGGCTCACATCGGCACCCACGAATCAACCATACGCATGCGTATTGACTTGCATCGTAAGCTCCAACATACTCCCGACATGCCGGCCCTTCCCATTGCACACGCTGTCAACAATTCGCGCCGCCATCGGCTGCGCATGGTCGATGGCGTTGAATTACAGGTGGAGGAATGGGGTCCCGTCGATGGCGAGCCGATCCTTTTCTGCCACGGCTTTGGCCAGACCCGCGGCGCGTGGACCAACGCGGCATTGCACCTGGCGAAAGTGGGCCACCGTTGCGTGAGCATCGACTTGCGCGGCCACGGCGACAGTGACTGGCAGGTAGGCGGCGCCTATTGCATGGACCGGTTTCGCGGTGATTTGATCGCGGTCACCACCTGGCTGGACCAACCACCGATACTCGTCGGCGCGTCAATGGGTGGCCTGTTAGGCCTGATAGCTGAAGGCGAACACTTCGGTCCACAACTATTCAAGGCACTGCTGCTGGTTGATGTGACGCCGCGCTGGGAAGCCGCCGGCGTGGAACGCATCATCGATTTCATGCGCAGCCATCCCGATGGTTTTGCCGATTTCGACGAAGCTGCTGCGTCGATTTCTGCGTACCTACCGCATCGCAGTCGAAGCAAGTCACCCGAGCGTTTGCGCCAATTGCTGGTGCGCCATGGCGACGGACGATTGCGCTGGCACTGGGATCCGAATCTGCTCGACATGGTTTCCGGCGATGTCGAGCGCTATCAACCACGATTGTTCGCCGCGACACGCGCTATCCGCGTGCCGATGCTGCTGGTCAGCGGGACGGCCAGCGATGTTGTGTCAAACGCCACCATTGAGGAGTTTCTCAAGCTGGCGCCGCATGCTCGACACGTTTCCGTCCCAAAGGCCACTCACATGGTGGCCGGGGACGACAATGCTGAATTCACGGCGCAGGTTGGCGCGTTCATCGCCTCGCTGCACTGACTTACCCTACTGAAACGGGAGAACGGAAATGATTTACCTGCTGCCCCTGCTCGCTGCCCTGATCGTTTCGATCACGGCCGCTTACCTTCGCGTTTCGTTACGCACGTGGAGCATCGCCATGGCCGTCGCGATCATCGTCGTCGGTATCGTTGCCAAATCGCCAACGCTGGCCATCGCGTTGCCATTGATCGCGCTCGCGTTGATCGCTGTGCCACTCAACCTGCCCGACTTTCGTCGGCGCAAGATCAGCGCGCCCATGCTGAAGGTGTATCGGAAAATCACTCCGCAGCTTTCCGACACCGAGCAGACCGCGCTCGATGCCGGCACGGTTGGATTTGAGGGCGAATTGTTCACCGGCATGCCGAAGTGGAAGGTGTTGCTTGACCAGCCCAAGGCCGAACTTTCCCACGATGAGCAGACCTTCCTCGACAGCGAAGTCGAGACGCTGTGCAGCACGATTGACGACTGGGAAATTACTCATGAATTGGCCGACATGCCGCCGACCATGTGGGAATACCTGAAGACCAACAAGTTCTTCGGGATGATCATTCCCAAGCATTACGGCGGCTTGGGATTCTCGGCACTGGCGCATTCCGCCGTTTTGCAGAAGGTGTCGACGCTGTCGTCGACGGTCGCGTCCACCATTGGTGTACCCAACTCGCTCGGTCCAGCCGAATTACTGCTGCACTACGGCACCGAGGAGCAGAAAGATCATTACCTGCCACGCCTCGCCGATGGCCGTGAGCTTCCATGTTTTGCGCTGACCGGCCCGTTCGCGGGATCCGACGCCACCTCGTTGCCGGATTACGGCATCGTCTGCAAGGGTCAATGGAAGGGCGAGGAAGTGCTCGGCGTACGGCTGACCTTCGACAAGCGGTACATCACCTTGGCGCCCGTCGCCACGGTGATCGGGTTGGCCTATCGCTTGCTTGATCCGGATCATTTGCTGAGCGAGGTCGAAGACCGCGGCATCACGCTTAGCCTCATGCCGCGCGACACCGAAGGCCTGGAAATTGGCCGCCGTCATTTCCCCCTAAACATCACGTTCCAGAATGGTCCATTGCGTGGCAAGGATGTGTTTCTGCCGCTAAGCCAGATCATTGGTGGACCAGCGATGATCGGCGAGGGCTGGCGCATGTTGGTCGAGTGCCTGTCGATCGGCCGCTCGATCACCCTGCCATCCAATTCCGCCGGTGGCGCACGCGCCGCGGTCGCGGCGACCGGTGCGTATGCGCGCATTCGCAAGCAGTTCGGTTTGGCGATTGGGCGCTTCGAAGGTGTCGAGGAAGCGCTCGCCCGCATCGGCGGATACACCTACGCAACGACGGCGCTGGCGCAGGCCACCGCTGCCGCGGTTGATCGCGGCGAGAAGCCGGCCGTACCTTCGGCGATTGCGAAATACCACGCCACCGAATGGGCGCGTGAAATTTCCAAGGACGCGATGGATGTGCATGGCGGCAAGGGGGTGATCCTTGGCCCCAGCAATTATCTTGCGCGCGGGTGGCAGGCGGTGCCTGTCGCGATCACCGTGGAAGGCGCCAACATCATGACGCGCTGCCTGATGATCTTTGGCCAGGGCGCGATCCGTTGCCACCCCTACGTGCTCAAGGAAATGCAGGCGGCCGCACTGCCCGACTATGCGGAAAGCTTGAAGGCGTTCGACACGGTTCTGTTCCAGCACATTGGGTTTGGTGTTTCCAATGCGGCGCGCAGCTTCATTCACGGCATTCTACATTCTCGCATCGGCGCGGCTCCCGGGGATGCCTACACGCGGCGCATGTATCGCAAGCTCAACCGGTATTCCGCGGCTTTGGCCTTGATGGCCGATACCTCGATGCTGGTCCTTGGCGGCAAGCTCAAGTTCAAGGAGAAGATTTCAGGCCGCCTTGGCGACGTGCTGTCGTATCTCTACATAGCTTCAGCAATGCTCAAGCGCTACGAAGACCAAGGGCGCCCGGTCGCCGATCAGGCCCTGCTGGCGTGGGCGTTCCACGAGTGCGTGTGGCGCATGCAAATGGCCATCGATGGCGTTTTGCGCAACTTCCCGGTTCGACCGGTGGCTTGGCTGCTGCGGGTATTGGTATTCCCGCTTGGCCGTCGCGAAGTGCCGCCGACCGATCGCCTTGGTCGTCGCGTTGCAGCGATCATGACCGCGCCCAACGAGGCTCGTTCTCGCCTCTGCGAATGGACCTACCTTACCCCGACCGCGAACAATCCGATCGGCCGCATGAACGATATCCTGCCTGACGTGATTGCATCCGAGCCGGTGGAACGAAAATTCCTCAAGCACGTCAAAGCCGGAGAAGTAGCCGGTTACGACTACGATGCACAACTGGCCGATGCGCAGGAAAAGGGGTACATCAGCGCCAGCGAAAGTGAACTGCTCGCGCGCGTCCGTCGCGACACCTTCGAGTTCATTTCCGTCGATGATTTCACCACCGAAGAAATGGCCGCCGGCGTGCGCGAGTCCAAGCGAAAGCAGCCGACGTTGAGGGCAGTTTCCAAGGGCTGATCGAAACAAACCGACACGCTGTAAAAGAAAGGCCGCTATCGAAAATAGCGGCCTTTTGTTCGATGGTGAAAATGGCGACAGTTGGTGGTGATGTAGAATTTGGCTCCTCGCGATTCCCTACCGTAGCAAGGCGCTTTCATCCTTGATCCTTCAACGCATCTGGCCCCTGCTCAAGCTGGTTCTGGTCGCCTTGGTCGGTCTTGCACTGATCGATATGCTCGTGTTTCGAACTGGCTGGTATTCGACCTGGATCGAACCAAATTCCAGCGCGGGTTCGGTTGTTGGCGCGACCTTGTTGATCAAAAAGGAGACCAGATCCGATGCGCGCAACGTCCTCGTCCTGGGCAACTCCAAGATCGGTGAAGGTTTTTCGGCCTCGATCGCCGACCAATCGTCGAGCCGACCGGACCTCCACTTCGTCAACGGCTCGGTAGCCGGTTCCACGCCGCGCATCTGGTACTACTTGTTGCGCGAAGTTGATCCCGGATGTAATCGTTACGCCGCCATTGCGATGATGGTGGACTACGACCCGACCATCAATCAGGAGGACATGGGCAATTACGCGGCAGACACCAATTATCTGCAACCCTTGCTCAGATTCACCGATTTTTCCGACTACGCGGCGTCATTCACCAGTCCAGAACAGCGAGAGCGTGCTCGCCGTGCCGTGATGTTGCCCATGCAGGCACTGCATGAAGATATCTCTTCGTTGCTGTCATCACCCATGCAACGATTCCGCGACAGTGGGAGCAACCGTCAACTTTGGATGGACGCCGTTGCCGTATATGGCGGTCACGACGAACGCCTGCCCGATCTCGACATCGACGTTTCCACGGGAATGCCACGAAACTGGGACGGGCTGCCGGAGTCGACCAAGCCCGCCCTGGATGGCTACTTCCGCGGGTTACACCAACGAGCCAACGAGCAAACCATTGTCGCGAACAGCGCTTACGTCGAGCGCTGGATCGGCGCAATCGCGCAGTGCTATCGCGCTGCTGGCGGGAAGGTCTTCGTGTTTTCGGTACCGCGCGGGCCGTGGCATCAGCTGCTCGTTCCCCCACCCGAGCTTGGAGGCGCCGTTGCCGACCTGGCCAATCGAGGTCTGGTCGAGGTGCTACCTGGCGACGCATTTGTGTCTTTGGAACAACCACAGTTCTTCTTCGACCGGCTCCATATGAATCATGACGGCCGAGAAGAATTTTCTCGATTGATGGCGGCCGAAATCGCGTCGATGTTGCCCTGATGCTGTTTGACACGCTCCAATACTGGCTGTTTTTCGCGGTGGTGGTATTGCTGCTCGCCGCATTAAGACCGACGCCCGGCAAGTGGTTGATCGTCGGCGCAAGTTATTTTTTCTACGCGTGCTGGGACTGGCGTTTCGGCTTCCTGTTGGGTGGATCGACAGTCGCGAACTGGTTGTTTGGACTTTGGATCGATCGCGAAGCAGGCGCTATGCGCAAGCGCGCGATGATCGTCGCCATCGTGTTCAACCTTGGTGTGCTCGGATTCTTCAAATACTTCAACTTCTTTGCCGATACGCTGGCCGTGCTGCTGAACCTTTCGCCCGACAGTGTGACGCTGCGGATCGTGCTGCCGGTCGGCATCAGCTTCTTTACCTTCGAGGGTATTGCCTACGCGGTCGATGTGTATCGACGCGATATTCAGGCGCGACGAAATCCGCTGGACTTCGCACTCTTCATTTCGTTCTTCCCGCATCTGGTTGCAGGGCCGATCATCCGTCCGGTCGATTTCTTCCCGCAGGTTGGCAAGCCTTTGTCATTGAGCGATGTCGACGCACGCTGGGGCCTGCGCGAAATTCTCAAGGGACTGTTCAAGAAGATCGTTTTGTCGAACTTCTTCGCGCCCATTGCCGACGCCTATTTCAACGGAGGAGCGTGGCAAGGCAGCAGTGTGCCGGCGTGGATTGGCGTGTTCGCATTCTCGATGCAGATCTACTTCGACTTTTCTGGCTACACCGACATTGCGCGAGGTTGTGCACGCCTGCTCGGCTACAGATTCCCACCCAACTTCGAACGTCCCTACCTGGCCCGCGACATCAGCGAGTTCTGGCGGCGCTGGCACATCTCGTTGTCGAAATGGTTGCGCGACTACCTCTACATTCCACTTGGCGGCAATCGCCACGGCGAATCGCGCACCCTGCTCAACCTGCTGATTGTGATGGGACTCGGTGGCCTGTGGCACGGCGCGAGCTGGAACTTCGCGGTCTGGGGGCTTTACCACGGCGGCATGTTGATCGTGCATCGACTGTGGCGACGTGGCGTGGAGGCGCGCGGCTGGACCCGCGTCGTCGATCACAGCGTGCTGCAACCATTCTGGATCGCGTTGACCTTTGTTCTGGTCACGCTCGGGTGGATCCCATTTCGAGCGTCGGACTTCGCCAGCACTTGGCAAACCTTGCAAGCAACGTTCGCCGTACCGGATTTCGCCCTTGTCATCGCGCACCCAGCCATCGTCACGGTTCCGTTGCTGACGTTGGCGTTCTGCCTCCTTGATCGCAATCGCCAGTGGCAGGATTGGCTGGTCGAGCGCGCCCGCTTCCCCATCGCCGCCACGGCCGCGATGCTGGTCTGCATCGCACTGGAGATCTTTGGCGAAATCGACGCACAGATTCCGTTCGTCTACTTCCAGTTCTGATCAGTTACGCACTTGCCCATTACCAATGACGGGCGGCCACATCACGCATACCATCTATGCTCGACATTGGATCACTTTTGCCGAGCCACCATGAACGTTGATCGACGCAATTTTCTCGTCTCGACCGGTGCGATTGCCGCCGCGCCAATGCTGGGCGGCTGGATGCAATCGGCGCTGGCGGCAGCGGGCGACGGGCTAGCCCAGTGGCCAAACTATGGAGCGGCAACCGTTGTCGACGCGCTGGGAGGACCTGGCCAATACGGTGCCGACCCTGCCGCACCTTTGACGGCGACGATGCTGGACGACGCGCGCAAGTCGGGGTTGACTGCTGTCAACGTGACGATCAGTGGCGTCGGCAGCTACAGCCATGACTACGACACGACGGTTGCCAACATCGCCTACTGGAATGGACAGATCGCCGACCATCCGGATCGACTGTTGCTGGTTCGCAATGCGTCCGACATAGCGCTCGCCAAATCGAGCAATCGGCTGGGCCTGATCTATGGCTTCCAGGACACCACACCGCTGTTCGAGGACATTGATCGGATCGCCGAGTTCGTAGATTTTGGCGTACGTATCATCCAGCTCACCTACAACATCCGCAATCTGGTTGGCGACGGTTGTATGGAGCCGGGTGATGCGGGGCTGAGTCGTTTCGGTGCCAAGGTGGTCGAGCAACTCAACGACCAGCATGTGTTGGTCGACCTTTCCCACAGCGGACGTCGCACGGCGCTGGAGGCGATTGCCGCATCGAAAGCGCCGGTCGCGATTACCCACACTGGCTGCGCGGCGTTGGCCAAGTTGCCACGCAACAAGACCGACACGGAGCTGAAAGCGCTCGCCGATAAGGGTGGCGTTGCCGGAATCTACTTGATGCCGTTCCTGCGCGAACGCGGCCAGCCGATGGCGACCGATGTGGTCGGCCATATCGAACACGCGATCAAGGTCTGTGGCGAAGATCACGTCGGCATTGGTAGCGACGGCACGATTTCGCCAACGCCGTTCACCGACGAGTTCCGCAAGACTTTCGCGGCAGAGGTTGCCAGGCGCAAGGCTATGGGAATTGGCGCGGCAGGCGAGAGTCCCGACGTGTATACCTTCGTGCCGGATTTGAACCGGGCTGATCGCTTCGCCGTGATCGGCGGTCTGCTCAAACATCGCGGGCACTCCGATGAACGCATCGGCAAGATTCTGGGCGGCAACTTCGCGCGCTTGTTTGGTGACGTGTTACGCGCCTGACGACGTTGGATGTTGCATCGCAATATTTCGCCAGATAGCCTATACTCGCCGCGCTTTGTCGCGTTGACCCTCCGTTTCCCTCTGCGGACTATTGCTGATTGGCTTCTCGCCAGCAGCGACTCCCACCGTTCGGTCCCGACGCTCAAACACGAACAGCACCGTCAAATCCGGCGGCGCGTTCGCAAACAATTCTGCCTGCCGCGCGGTTGATCCAGGGACGCGAAGGGCCAGACGATCCCCCGTCGGGATCAGGAGTCATCAATGAGCTTTACTTCACTCGGGCTTTCGCCCGCGTTGCTGCGTGCGCTTGCGCGCCAAGGCTACGAAAACCCAACGCCTATCCAGGCCGAAGCGATTCCGCTGGCATTGGCCGGTCACGATTTGCTCGCGGGTGCCCAGACCGGCACCGGCAAAACAGCGGCGTTTGCCTTGCCGCTGCTGGAACGCATGTTCCCAAACGGTCAGCGCCACGGCCATCCCGGTCGTCCACGCGCCTTGATCCTCACCCCAACCCGCGAACTCGCGGCTCAGGTCGCGGAAAGCCTGCGCACCTATGGACGTGAAGTGGGCGTGCGCGCATCGCTGATCTTCGGCGGTGTTGGCATGCAGCCGCAGGTCGAATCGCTGCGTCGCGGTGTCGATGTTGTCATTGCAACACCCGGTCGACTGATCGACCACATGCAGCAGCGCACGATCGACTTGTCCGGCATCGAAACGCTGATCCTCGACGAAGCCGATCGCATGCTCGACATGGGCTTCCTGCCGGCGATCAAACGTATCCTGGTTGCGGTACCGCGCGAGCGCCAGACCTTGCTGTTCTCGGCTACGTTTTCGAACGAGATCAAGGCCCTGGCCAGTCAGTTCCAGCGCAATCCGGTCGAAATCCAGATTGCCAAGGCGAACAGCATCGTGGCGACCGTGACCCATCGGGTTCATCCGGTCGAAGGCGAGGCGCGTCGCGACCTGCTGGTCGAACTGCTGCAGTCAGATGCTTGCCAGACGTTGGTGTTCGGCCGAACCAAGCACGGCGCCGACAAGCTGACCAAGCAGCTGAATCAGGAAGGCATCCACTCCGCCGCGATCCACGGGAACAAGAGCCAGAGCCAGCGCACCAAGGCCTTGGCCGACTTCAAGAACGGTCGCATCAGCGTGCTGGTTGCCACCGACATCGCTGCACGTGGCCTCGACATCAGTGGCCTGCCGCGCGTGATCAACTATGAACTGCCAATGGTTGCCGAAGACTATATCCACCGCATCGGTCGCACCGGTCGCGCTGGCGTGGAAGGGGTCGCGATTTCGCTGGTGTCGCACGCGGAAGCGGATCGCCTGCGCGATATTCGCAAGCTGCTGAAGAACGAGTTGACCATCGAAAACTATCCCGGCTACGAGCCGCGCAGTCCGTTGCGACTGGAAGTGGGTGGTGGCGGTGCGCGTGCCAATCCGAAGCCGAGTCCAAACTCACATTCGCGTCGACCGCACGCGGGAACGGGCGACCCGGCACCAACTCGCAACAAGCGTCGTCGCGCACCGAGGCCGGCAGCACGCCAAGCGTGATCCAACGAGTTCTCCGCGCCGGTCAATCCTGCGCGGGGAACAACTCCGCAGCGTGGTCGAGAAAGTACAGGCCAGCGAAAATCTTCGGATCGATCGAGTAACCGCTGTTGATACGCTCGACCAGCCATCGCGGCGCGCTGCGGCGGTCGATTTCGTGGACAACGATGTCCTCGTGCTCGTCACCGCCGCCATCACCGATGCGGGTAAGGTCACGGGCCAGCACGAAGGCCATAATCTCGTTGCTCATGCCGGAAGATGTTGCGCCTTCCATCAGGAAATCGATGCGGGCGGCACGATAACCGGTTTCTTCTTCCAGCTCGCGCGAAGCAGCATCAACGGCTTTCTCGTTTGCAAACGCTTCGGCGTCGCCGACCAGGCCCGCCGGCATTTCGATCGTGCGACAATCAAGTGCTGGCCTGAATTGCTCGACAAAAAGGATCTTGTCCTCGGGGGTGACAGCCACGATCATCACGCCGCCTCCCGGGTTGGTGCGCTCGGCATATTCCCACTGGCCGCAACGCATCAATCGCAGCCACGCGCCTCGGTACAGCGTTTCCACCGCTTGCATTGACACTTATCTCCTCGAACTTTTCATGGGTCCGATGGTCTTGTACCGGACCCCTTTGACTCAGGTATTCACCGCATGAAGCGTACGACATTATTGTGCCTTGGCGCCCTCGCCTTTTGTTCCTCGTTGCCATTGATTGCCCAGACTGGCGCTCAACGCCAGACCAGTGAAGCGAGCGTCAGCACGATTACCGAGGACCAGGTTCACAAGGTTGAGGATGCCGAAACGCTCTATCGCATGGCGGAAACCTACCAAGGTAATGGCGACATGCAGCGCATGTCGTGGACACTGGAGCGGATGGTGGAGCTGTCACCGATGGACGGCGACATACGACTCGCCTTGGCCGCCGCTTACGCCAACCTCGACGAGAAATCGAAAACCTACGACACCCTGCTGCGAATGCAGGCACAGGGCTTCGGCTACAACCTGACCAAGGACGAGCGCTTCAAAAAGGTAACTGACACCGAGGTCTGGGACTATGTGGTGGCCAATCTTCGCGCGAATCTCAAGCCGTTCGGCGAAGGCAAGACGGCATTCGCACTGCCCAAGGGTGAGTATCTGTTCGAGTCAATGGCGTGGGATCCCAAGCGCGAGAAATTCCTCCTCGGCAGCGTCCGGGAAGGCAAGGTGTACCTGTCGGACAAGCAAGGCAAGATCGAGGAGTTCATCACGCCGGACGCGGGCAATGGCTTGTGGAGCATTTATGCGCTAGCCGTTGATGCCAAGCGCGACTTGCTCTACGTCGCCAGCACGGCGTCGGAATACTTCACAGGCTTCAAGGCCGAAGATGTTGGCAAGTCTGGGCTTTTCACATTCCAGCTCTCGTCGGGAAAACTGCTCGACAAGATAATATTGCCGACCGCCGCCGAGGGTAACAACACCTTGTCATCCTTGGCCGTTGGCAAGAACGGCCAGGTTTTCGCGGTGGATGGCATTCGAAGCATCATGTACCGGCTCGACGGCAAGGCCCTCAAGCCAATGATGCACAACGCCGGCTTGAACAACCTGCGCGGCATGACGGTCAGTGGCGACGGAAAGACGCTTTATTTCGCCGACTACCAGCGTGGGATTTTTGGCATCGATCTGGCGACGTCCAAGCCTTTCGACGTCCGTTATGACCTCAGTCAACTGGTACTGCCGGGAGTCGATGGATTGTTCTGGTACGACAACACCCTGGTCGCGATTGAACCTGGCATGTCGCCCAAGCGCGTCATCCGCCTGCATCTGTCAGCCGATGGCCACAGCATAGAACGTGTCATGCCACTGGATGCCGGCAACCCTGCATTCCCGTTCCCGACCGCCGGCACGATTGTCGATGACGGACTGTATTTCTTTGCCGACAGCCACCGCGGGTTTTACGATTCCTACGGGAACCCGAAAAACGACTTCGCAGCGACCCCACAACATGTGTTCCGCAGTGACTTGCGCTTCGCATGGAAAGAAACGCTGGAGCGCCCAATATTGGGCGAGAAGGCGGTCGGTGGTCCGCAAATCATCGGAGCCGGTCAGTACAAGGGTGGTGATCCACGCTCGCTGTTCCGTAAGGTCGGCAAGGACTTCGGCACCGTGACGGATCAGAACACCAAGCCGGGGACCAGCGGCAAGAAGTAGACGCTTTACCCGCCATCAGAACCAGCCATCGACGGGGTCGCACGACGCGAACCTCGTCGAGACATTACGTCGGGTTAGCGGTGACCCAGCAGGAAGGCCGCCAGTTGTAGATCGGCGAGGGTGGTCACCTTGATGTTGTCATCGCGGCCCTCGACCAGCAGCGGTCTATGGCCGAGCCGTTCCATCGCCATCGCTTCGTCGGTCACCATGACGCCAGCGTCACGGGCATCCATCAACGCCTGGGTAAGCGGCCCACGCCGAAACATCTGAGGCGTCAGCGCACGCCAGCGTGATTCACGAGGCTCGGTGGCCATCACTCTGCCATCGCTATCAGCACGCTTGAGCGTGTCGCGCAGTGGCGCGGCCAGCAATCCGCCATCCGAGTGACCGGCGAATTCAATCAACGCGTCGATATCGTCCACGTTGATGCACGGCCTTGCCGCGTCGTGGACCAAAACGAAGTCATCCGCGGCGACGCATTCCGGCAAGGCTGCAAGGCCAGAAAGCACTGAATCGGCGCGCTGCTTTCCACCGATAGCGGAGCGCAGCTGCACGCCCGTGAGATCCGATGCAGAGGACTTCCACTGCTCGTCACCTGCCGCGACGACCACAACGATGCCGGTAATACGCGGACTCGCCGCAAGCGCCCGCAGGGTCCAGCCCAACAAGGTTTGTTCACCGATCAGTACATGTTGTTTGGGATTTTCACTGGCAAATCGGCTGCCTCGTCCTGCGGCAGGAACAATGCACCACAGGCCTGTCATGCGCGGCAGCACGTGCTCAAGGCTTCGGGGGTAGCGGGGCGGCTGACGGCTCGACGACTTGGTAAAAGGTCTCCCCGGGCTTGATCAGACCGAGCTCGGAACGAGCACGTTCCTCGACGGCTTCGGTACCATTCCTGAGATCATCGACATCGGCGCTGAGTGCGTCGTTGCGAGCGCGCAATTGTTCATTCTCGGTCGACTGGGCAGCAACCGTTTCGCCCAGCGCCCAAACTTCTCGCATGCCGCCCTGCCCGGTCCAGAGTTTCACCTGGAGCGCAGCAATCAGAATGACCAGGACAAGGGCGACGTAGCGCAGCACGGCATGGGCTCAGCGATTGAACTTCGGCAAGTTCGGGAAGGCGTCGCGGCCAGCATAGCGCGCGGCGGTTCCCAGCGCTTCCTCGATGCGGAGCAGCTGGTTGTACTTGGCCACGCGATCGGATCGGCACAATGATCCCGTCTTGATCTGGGTAGCGGACGTTGCCACCGAAAGATCGGAAATCGTCGTGTCCTCGGTCTCGCCGGAGCGATGCGAAATCACCGACGCGTAGTTTGCTCTTTCCGCCATGGCGATGGCATCCAGCGTTTCGGTGAGGGTTCCGATCTGGTTGACCTTGATCAGGATCGCGTTGGCAATGTGTTTGTCGATGCCTTCCTGGAAAATCGTCGTATTGGTGACGAACAGGTCGTCGCCAACCAGTTGCACGTTTTCGCCTAGTCGCTCGGTCAACTTCTTCCAACCATCCCAGTCGCCTTCAGCCATGCCATCCTCGATGGTGATGATCGGATATTTCGCACACCACTCGGCGTAGAACTCGATCAACTCATCCGCGCTCAACACCTTACCCTCGCCGTCGAGTTGATAGGCACCGTTCTTGTAGAACTCGCTGCTGGCGACATCCAGACCCAGCCAGATGTCTTTGCCGGCCGCGTAGCCCACCTTGTTGATGGCTTCGAGGATGGTTTCGATGGCTTCCTCGTTTGATTTCAGGTTCGGCGCGAAGCCACCCTCGTCACCTACCGATGTCGAAAGACCGCGACCTTTCAATACGGACTTCAGCGCATGGAAAATCTCTGTGCCGGCGCGCAGCGCTTCGGCGAAATTCGGAAGACCGATTGGCAATACCATGAATTCCTGCATGTCGACATTGTTGTCGGCATGGGCACCGCCGTTGACGATGTTCATCATGGGGACGGGCAGTGCCGGCGTGCGATCGACAAGCAGGTGTTTCCACAGCGGTAAATGCTTCGACGCCGCAACAGCATGCGCATTCGCCATTGAGACGCCGAGAAGGGCATTCGCGCCCAGATTGGCCTTGTTCGCGCTGCCATCAAGGGTGACCAGTTTTTCGTCCAGGCCGCGCTGGTCGTCGGCATCAAAACCTGACAGTGCATGAGCAATGGTTGTGTTGACGTTGGAGACCGCGTTGCGCACGCCCTTGCCGAGGTAGCGCGACGTGTCACCGTCACGCAGTTCAACCGCCTCTCGCGTGCCGGTCGACGCACCCGAAGGCACCATCGCTCGTCCAAACGAACCGTCACTCAACGTAACTTCCGCTTCGAGTGTGGGATTACCGCGCGAGTCGAGGATTTCGCGGGCGTGAATTCGGTTGATCGTTGTCATGAGTACCAACTGGTAAGTGATTCGGATTTATTTACTGAGAATCTTCCGCTATGCCAAGTGTCGTTTAGCTTTCCGATTCCACGAACCCGCTGGATTTCGTCAAGCGATCCAACTCGATGAGCGTGGCCAACAACGCTTCCATTTTTCCCAACGGCCACGCGTTCGGCCCATCGCTGAGCGCCTTGTCCGGATCGGGATGGGTTTCCATGAAGATGCCGGCGATGCCCACAGCGACCGCAGCGCGTGCGAGCACGGGAACAAACTCACGCTGGCCACCCGACTTGCCATCACCGGCGCCCGGCAACTGCACAGAGTGCGTGGCATCGAAGACAACCGGGCAGCCCGTGTCGCGCATCACGGCGAGCGATCGCATGTCCGAAACCAGATTGTTGTAGCCGAAGCTGGCGCCGCGCTCGCAGACCATGATTTGCTCGTTGCCGGTCGACTTCGCCTTGGCGGCGACGTGCTTCATTTCCCATGGCGACAGGAACTGACCTTTCTTCACATTGACCGGTCGGCCGACGCTGCATGCCTTGACGATGAAATCGGTTTGCCGACACAGGAATGCTGGCGTCTGCAACACATCGACCACGGAAGCGACTTCCTCCATCGGCGTGTATTCGTGCACGTCGGTCAGCACCGGTACGCCGATCTGGCGCTTCACCTCGGCAAGAATTCGCAGGCCTTCTTCAAAGCCTGGACCGCGATGGCCGGATACCGACGTGCGGTTCGCCTTGTCGAAACTGGATTTGTAAATGAAGGGCACGCCCAGCCGGCTGGTGATTTCCTTGAGCTGTCCGGCGGTGTCGAGCGCGAGTTGCTCGGACTCGATCACGCACGGGCCAGCAATCAGGAACAGCGGATGGTCGAGTCCAACGTCGAATCCACAAAGTTTCATGCCATTGCCTCAATTTTGTCGCCGCCTTCGCCAGCGAAACGTTCCGCTGTACGGACCAATCGGTACTCGCGCGCCGCCTGGACGAAACCACTGAACAGCGGATGGCCATCGCGCGGCGTTGAGGTGAACTCTGGGTGGAATTGGCATGCCAGAAACCAAGGATGGTCGGGCAGTTCAATCATCTCAACGAGCAGGTCGTCGAGTGATTTCCCGGCAATGACCAAGCCAGCATCTTCGAGCTTCTGCCGATAGCGGTTGTTGAATTCGTAGCGATGGCGATGGCGTTCGCGAATCACGTCCTGGCCGTACAAGCTGCGTGCCAATGTGCCGGCTTTCAGACGACATTCCTGCGCACCAAGCCGCATGGTTCCGCCCAAATCCGATTCCTCGCTACGCGTTTCCACTTCACCGTTGCCAGTGGTCCATTCGGTAATCAACGCGATCACTGGATGCTCGCAGTTGCGATCATTCTCGGTGGAGTTGGCACCCTTGATGCCGGCCACGTTGCGGGCGAATTCGATGGCTGCCGCGTGCATGCCGTAGCAGATCCCGAAATAAGGAACCTTGTTTTCACGAGCGTATTGCGCAGCGCCGATCTTGCCTTCGAAACCGCGTTTGCCGAAGCCGCCGGGAACCAGGATCGCATCGGCACTGGCCAACACGGCTGCGGCACCGTTGCGTTCGATGTCCTCGGATTCGACCCAGTGCAAATTCACCCGCGTTTCGCACTTGATGCCGCCGTGGCGCAGCGCTTCGCCGAGTGACTTGTAGGCGTCCTTGTGTTCGACGTACTTGCCGACGATAGCGATGTCGACTTCGTCTTTGGGGTTCTCGGCCGCGTCCACCGTGCGCTGCCATTCCGACAGGTCGGCGGGCTTCGCATTCAACTGCAGGCGGTCCACGACCAGTTGATCCAGACCTTGCGCGTGCAGACTGAAAGGCAGCTTGTAGATGATGTCGACATCTTCAGCACTGATCACCGCACGCTCGGGCACGTTGGTGAACAAAGCAATCTTGCGCCGATCGGCGGCTGGCAATGGCTCTTCGCTACGGCAGATCAAAATGTCGGCCTGGATACCAATCGAACGCAGCTCCTTCACCGAATGCTGGGTCGGCTTGGTCTTGATTTCACCGGCCGCCTTGATAAAAGGCACCAAGGTGAGATGCACGAACAGGCAATGCTCCGGGCCTTGCTCGATGCGAATCTGGCGAATCGCTTCAAGGAATGGCAGCGATTCGATATCGCCCACCGTGCCGCCGATTTCCACCAGCGCGACGTCGTAGCCACGGGTGGCCGCAAACACGCGATGCTTGATTTCGTCGGTCACGTGCGGGATCACCTGCACGGTTGCGCCGAGATAGTCGCCACGACGTTCCTTGGCAATCACCGCCTCGTAGATCTTCCCGGTGGTGATCGAATTACGACCGGTCAGGCGTGTACGGATGAAGCGCTCGTAATGCCCAAGATCGAGATCGGTTTCGGCACCGTCGTCGGTGACGTAAACCTCGCCGTGCTGGAACGGGCTCATCGTGCCGGGATCGACGTTGATGTAGGGATCCAGCTTCATCATCGTCACGCGCAGGCCGCGCGCTTCGAGAATCGCTGCCAGCGACGCCGCGGCAATGCCCTTGCCGAGCGAGGACACCACGCCTCCAGTGACGAAAATCAGGGGAGTCATGCAAAGTCATCCGCAGGAAAACGTCATTCTATCGATAGACGGCTGCGACGGCGAGCCAAAGCGATCACAAATCTTCGCAATGTGATTACGGTCCTTTACATTTGGGCTACGATGCAGCGCTGGGTACACGCCCGTTTTACTTGGCCACGCATGCTTGACGCCTTTGTTCGACTCCGAATCCTAGCCATCGTCGGAACACGCCCGGAATGCCTGAAACTGGCAAGCCCGGTGCGCGCACTGCGGCAATGGCCGGAGTTTGAAGTAATCGTGCTCGGCAGCGGCCAGCATGCAGGCATGGTTTCGCAAACCGCGCATCAGATCGGGCTTCCGGTCGATGTCGCGTTGTCACCGCTGCTGGGAACGTCGCTGACCCGAAACGTCGCAACGCTGCGCCAGCGAATTGGCGAGGTCGCACGCGAGCGGAAAATCGACTACATCCTGGTCCAAGGTGACACGGCTACGGCCTACGCGGGTGCGTTGGCGGCGCGCGATCTTGGATTGCCGCTGGCACACGTGGAAGCTGGTCTCCGCAGCTCGAGCCTTCGCGATCCGTTCCCCGAGGAATGGTTCCGGCGTCGAATCTCGCGAATCGCGACCAGCCATTTCGCGCCGACACGGATTGCCGCAGACAACCTGCGCCGCGAAAGCGTTGCCGAATCCGCGATCCACGAAACCGGCAACACCATCATTGATCTCTTGCGCGTGGCGGTCGAGGCGGCGCCAGATCAACAACTGGACTTTCTGCCGCCCTGCGACGAGTTTGCCGTGTTGACCCTGCATCGCCGCAACAACCAGGGCGCGGTGACGACGAGTCTATGCGAATCATTGCTCGACCTGCTCGAACGCCATCCAACGCTCGGCGTCGTCTGCCCGCTGCATCCCAACCCTGCTGCGAGTGAACCGATTCGCCAGGTACTTGGTGGTCACCATCGCGTTTCCCTGACACCGCCGCTGGACTACTTTCGCTTTATCGCATTGCTGGCACGTGCGCGTCTCGCGATCAGCGATTCCGGCGGCTTGCAGGAAGAGACGCCGTATCTCGGCACGCCGCTGATCATCACCCGCGCAGGCACCGAACGCCCAGAGGCCTTGCTGAGCGGTCGTCATGTCTTGTTGCCACGCGGCGAGGGATTGGTCGACGCGGTCGAAACCATTCTTTCGCGACCTAGACCGGTGCCTTGCGACTTCGATGCCGATGCGCCATATGGCGACGGCCATGCCGGCGAGCGCATTGCCAGGCGAATCCATGCCGAGCTTTTCCCTGTGAGGCCGCGCGGTCTAGCGCCGTCTCACATTTCTTCCCTGGCCTGACAGATGACCGAACACTCATTGTCAACTGCATCCGAAAATCTCGCGGCGATTCGCGCCGCCTGTCGGCGCCTGCGTGACTGGCTGTTGGAAGGACCGGCGCAACTGCGCGATGGAGGTCAGGCCGGTGCCATCGCCGGCTCACTTGATGAGTTTGGTCGTGCCAAATACGCCTACGCCGAAATCACTGGCTACTACCTGCATTGGCTGGCCGGTTTGGCCGCGGAAACAGTCGATTCGCGCGTCCCGACTGCCGCGCAGGCGGCGCTGGACTGGTTTTGCCGCACCTGTGTCGAAACTGGACTTCCGGCAACCCGCATCGCACAGTTCGATGACAACCCAGACTGGCGCAACGACGCCCAATTTTGTTTCGACTTTGGCATGCTGATCAACGGCGTCGTCAGCGCCGTCCAGCAAGGGCTTGCACGCGATGTTGAACAGCACGACGCGGTGCTGGATTCGCTCGACTATGTGATTGCCGGCTTGCACAAACACGCGCGAACGGATGGCCTGCAGGCGGCATTGCCGTTGACCGATCACGCACTGCCGGAACGCTGGTCCACGCGCGGCGGCGCCTTCCTCGCCAAGCCCGCAGTTCGTATTTTGCATAGCGCGCGCTTGCGGCCGTTGCCGGACGAACTCGACCATGCCTGCCAGCGCGAAATCGAGCGCTGCACTGCGGTTGCGGCGCTCGCCGAACGCCCTTCCCTACTGCATCCCTTGTTATATGCCGCGGAAGGCTTGGCTTGGGCTGCGCCAGAACGCGCCGCCGACATCGCCGCAATGCTGAATCACGGACTCGACCTTGCGGACGCCGAAGGCCGACTGCCTGAAGACGCGGAAGGCGATACCGGGCCGCGCAACGATGTCGCTGCGCAGGCGTTGCGATTGGGCGTGTGGCTACGCGTACATGCGCCTGTACATGCGCCCGAACCGCCCATGATGGAGCGACTCGCCACCTTGGTCGCCGGTGAAATCCGTGCCGACGGTTCGATTCCGTTTCGGCCGCACGGCGGCGCAGCCGATACCAACATATGGTGTGCGTTATTCGCGGAACAGGCGTTGCGCTGGTGGCTGAACTTGCAGGATGGCGAGGCCACGGCGCGCGCCGAGTTCCTCGTATGAGCGGCGCGGGACGACCGTGGTGGCTGGGGCCGCGTATGTGGCTGCACTACGGTGCAATGTACGTCGCGTTGCGGCTGGCACCGTTGCTGTCACGCCTGCAAGGTCAATCACGACCATCGCCGAATGCGGCAATACCCGTCGGTGTCAGCCTCATCGTTCCCGAACGCGGCACGCCGGACCTGCTCGCCGAAACGTTGCGCGCCGCGAAAGCAGCCCTGCAACTTGTGGATGAGCCGAGCCAACTAATTGTCGTCGTCAATGGCGCATCGGAAGCCGACTACGTAGAACTGGTGCGCCTGCATGCCGATGTCGAATGGATATTCGAAAGTAGCGCGCTGGGCTACAACGGCGCCGTTGCGCGTGGTCTTGAAGCGGCACGCCATGGCTGGACTTATCTGCTCAACAGCGACATGCGACTTGACCTGCGCGCGCTGGTTGAACTGTTGCCACATCGCGCCAGCAACACCTTCTCGCTCACCTCGCAGATTTTTTTTGCCGACCCGGAACGGCGTCGCGAGGAAACCGGGCTCAGCGATTTCATCGCCAACTCCGCCACGCCGGAAGTCTACGAACGCGTGCCGATCGACGACATGGTGTTGCCGTGTTTGTATCCGGGCGGCGGCTCGTCGTTGTTGCGCACCGATGTGCTGCGCCGCTACGTGGCGGACAGTTGCGACTATCGCCCGTTCTACTGGGAAGATGCCGACTGGGGCGTTCAGGCCTGGCGCGACGGCTGGACGGTGTTGTTTTGCCCACGCTCGCACGCCTGGCATCACCATCGCGCGACAGTTACCCGCTACTACGAAGCCGACGAGATTGATCGCATCGTGCGACGCAACGCGTTTCTGTTCGACCTGCGCCATGGGTGGACCGGTCGCAGCATCCACAGCGTGATGGCCGCCATCGCCGCGTTTGATGGCGCAACCCAGCGCGAACTGTCAGGCAACGGTCTCGCGATGCGTGTGTTGCGCTCGCGTGCAGCGGCGCTGCGCGCGCAACGCGATGGTATCGACTACTCGCACCTGCAAAAACTTTATCCCACACCGCCGCCCAAGCGCGACAAACCAGTGGTCTTGCTGGTATCACCGTTCGCACTTTTCCCACCCAGCCACGGCGGTGCGCGTCGGGTTGCCGAGCTGGTGTCGCGCTTGCGTGATCGCTACGACTTCATCCTGCTCAGCGACGAGGCATCGCTGTACGACGAGCACGCTCGCGAAGGCCTCGTCCAGTTCCGCGCCTTCCACTTGATTGAAGGTCGCGGCGATCGAATCGGCGAAGGTCCGCTGCGCTTTCGCGAGCGCATGCAGCGACATGCCTGGCCGCGTCTGAGTGCAACCTTGCAACAACTTATCGAAAGCTATCGACCCGATCTGGTCCAGATCGAATTCATGGAGTTGGCGCGTTTGATCAAGGATCGCGTCGACGAGCTGCCGTGGGCTTTGTCGCTGCACGACGTCATGATCGGCGTTGATAGCGGCGAAACTGATTCGGAACAACAGGCTTTGGTCACTCGCTACGACGCGGTTGCTGTGTGTTCGCCGGAAGATGCTGCCTTGCTGCAACGCGACGATACGCATCTGGTTCGCAATGGTGCGACGGATCGTCGCAACGCCTATCAACCGTCGCCATCAGCAACTGCGATGTTGTTGTTCATGGGACCGCTTCGATACGGCCCAAATCGATTTGGCATCGAAGCGTTTCTTGATGAGGTGTGGCCATCGCTGTGTCTTAAACATGGCGACATCCGACTGGTCGTTCTCGGCGGCGTAGGTGCCCGCCAGTTGGTTGGCAACGATACGCGTTATACGGATATGCAGATTGAACTGGTTGACCGCTATGTCGATCCGACGCCGTATCTTGCCGCCGCAACGCTGACCTTGAACCCGCTGGTCGACATACGCGGGTCTTCGCTGAAACTGATGGAATCGTTGCTAGCTGGACGGGTCTGCGTGACCACCGCAGACGGCGCGCGTGGACTCGGAGACGATCCGCCTTCTGCTGCGGAAATCTGCATCAACATCGCCGACATGGCCGCACCGATCAGTCGCCTGATTCGCGACGAAGACGAACGCCATCGCCGCGAGTCGCCACTGGACAGCCGCCTCGATGCATTGACATGGACGGCCAGCGCACAAGCACAGGCGCAGCTTTACCAGTCGCTGCTCTTGAAAAAAGAAGCCACCCAATGAGTGAATGGAGCTACGACAGCCTCGCGGCCGTTTACGCAACCGACATGGGCGCCAGCATGCCCTTTGACGATGTTGGCTGGTACATCGCGAAATGTCGTGGCCGACGCACCCTGGAGCTGGGTTGCGGTACCGGCCGCATCTTGCTGGAGTTGCTCGCGGCGGGCGTCGATGCGGTCGGAGTTGATCGTTCGCTGCCGATGCTCGATGAACTTCGTCGGCTGGCGGCGCAACGCGGGCTGATCGCAGACGTGTCCCAAGCCGACTTGCATGCGTTACCGATCGCGGAGCGCTATGACTGCATCCTCGCGCCCTACGCGTTAATCACGTACGTTAGTGATCGCAAGGAATTGCGACGACTGTTGCAACAACTCGCTGGCATGCTGACAACGGATGGACGGCTGATTGTCGACAGCTTCGTGCCGCAGCCGGTCACCAGTTTCAGCGACTTCCGCGACGACTACCGCCGCCGCCATGGCGACGGCTGGCTTCACCGCAGCAAACGCATCACAGCGCTCGACGATGGTCGCAACCGGATTGAGCGGCGCTATCGGTTGCTTGATGCAGGCGAGTCCCTTCAACGCCAATGGACCACGTGCGACGAAATTCGGCCCTATTCAGAAAATGAGGTTTGCGAGCTTGCAACGGCCGCCGAGCTGACACTGCTCGACCGATCCGATGATTATGGGCAGACCCCAGCCGGCCGGACACCGCGTTTTTGGACTTTGGTGTTTCGTGCTGACTGAGTGGGCAATACGTTCATGTTGACCCTTTATCGTTACCCGCCCGGCAGGACTGCGAACCAACCACATACACATTCTGTCCCAAGTCGTCTCGTCTCAAGGATCGCTCGATGAAAATCTCAATTCTCCGCTGGACCTGTACGATCTGCGCCGCCGTCCTGGCTAGTTCAGCGTTGGCCGCCGACCCGGCCGAAAAAAAATCTGAAGAAACCTCCGCGGGTGCCAAATCCACCGAAGCCGGTTCCAACACGATTGATCGGACCTGCAAACAGGTTTCCGAAGACATCATGGATGCGCTGGTCAAAGGCGACTACGTGAAGGCACGCCTGGCATTCAATGCAGACATGAAGAAACAATTACCTGAGCAGAAGCTGCAGGACGGGTGGGAATCGCTGTTCACCAAGTTTGGCGTGCCTAAAATGCGCGGTGAACCCCAAGGTAAACGCGGCGACGGCTTGTCGGTGATTTACACGCCGCTGAAGTTCGAGAAAGGCAATCTGGTTTCCCAGGTCGCCTGCGACTCAAAAGGGCAGGTGGCGGGGTTCTACGTCGTCCCCGAAATGCCACCGAAGCCGGCCGAGAACCAGAAGCCGATCGAGTATTGATGTGTCGGCAGCACCTTATCCGCCAGTGCGCTGCACCACGCAGCAACGTCACGCTGCTATCACATCGGCGCAGGCTCTTGGCGTTCCAAAAACCTATGGTCGGGATCGCGGATTGCGCATCGTTCGTGAACCGGCGAAGTTGCGCTGCATTGGCGAGGATATCCATGGTCGCTCTCAGTGGTTGGCCGCTCCAGCAGCTTCAGCATGGCGACGAATGCATGCAACTGCTGCGGATGATGGCATCGAACTGCAATTGGTTTCAGCGTTTCGATCGGCGAGCTACCAACTGGAAATCCTGCGTCGCAAGTGTGATCGCGGCCAGTCGATGGATGAAATCCTGAAAGTCAGCGCCGCGCCGGGCTATAGCGAGCATCACTCGGGTCGCGTCGTCGACCTGACGACACCCGGCTACGCGGCGCTGGAAGAAGCGTTTGAAAATTCCGCGGCGTTTGCGTGGTTAATCCGTAACGCGAACGACCATGGCTTTCATCTTTCCTATCCCCGCGAAAATCCCCACGGCATAGCGTATGAACCTTGGCACTGGTGTTGGAAACGCAACGCCTAGTCGTCACCGATAGGGCTGGTAGGACTTTTCCTCGACCAGGGTCGAGCCCAACTTCTCGTTGATTTCGCGCTTCACGTCCGCGCGCTGATCGTTTGTCACGTAGACCGCTCGGGCCAGCTCGATGAAACGCGCATCGAACGCCTGCGCCTTTTCCTTGACGCGGATTTCGTCCTCAATTTGCCACAGCGTTTCGTTGATGGCCTTCAGCCGCGAACGCGAATCGTTGATGTCGATGGTCGCTGCCGGATCGGCACGCCAAGCGGCGTTCAAGGCTTCCAGCTCGTTGTGGATATTGATCAACTTGGCCGGATCGCTGATGCGTTCGGACTTGATTTCAAGGATCGTCAACTTGTCGATCAGCTCACCATGCGAGACGGGGACAGCAATCTGGGTCATGCGGGTTTCATCGGAAGTCGCTGGTGGCACATTGTAGTTCGAGGCTGCTTGTGTCAACACGGGTCAACTCGTATCATGCGCGCCCCACTCAGGCGCGGTTGGTCTGATGCGACCCGAAACGGAGAGGTGGCAGAGTGGTCGAATGTACCTGACTCGAAATCAGGCGTGCGTGCAAACGCACCGTGGGTTCGAATCCCACCCTCTCCGCCATCTTTAGTCGTGTTCGCAATGGACGCGTGTTTTTTTGCGGTGACCCCCGTCGGTTCTCCCGCGACGATAGTCTGCAAACTCCGCCAGGTCCGGAAGGAAGCAACGGTAGTAGATGATTCGGGTGCCGGGATGTCGCTGGCGGGGGTTGCCACCCCCTCTTCGATGGCCGCTTGACAATGCCCTACACACCGATCGCCGGCACGCTCGGCTACGTGCTCAGTCCGGACCGAAAGAACTTGTTGCTGGTCCACCGCAATGCGCGCAAGGACGATCAGCATCTGGGCAAGTACAACGGCCTCGGCGGCAAGATGGAAAACGACGAGGATGTCGTCGAATGCATGCGTCGAGAGATTCGCGAAGAAGCGACCCTCGAATGCAAAGACATGCAATTGCGCGGCACCATCAGTTGGCCCGGCTTCGGTCCCAATGGAGAAGATTGGCTGGGCTTCGTGTTCCTGATCACCGCGTTCGACGGTGATGCGCCGGAATCCAACGACGAGGGCACTCTGGAATGGATTCCGGTCGAAAGCATCATGGACCTGCCGATGTGGGAAGGTGATCGCCAGTTCCTCCCGCTGGTGTTTGACGACGACCCACGCGCCTTCCACGGCGTGATGCCGTACCGCGACGGCCGCATGGTTTCGTGGCGCTTTTCGCGCATATGAACCGGCGACGCGTCGAGCTCCCTGCTTGGCAATGTCTCCCGAACTGCCGGTGAGTTCGATGCTGCACCGCAACTTGCGGTAGAATTCGCGCCCAAATCCCCGCCGCTGCTGCGCTTTGCGCCGGCGTCTACGCGCAAGGCTCATGCTCATGTCCGACTCCACCGAGGCACCTGCCTCCACGCTGCAATTCCGCGATTTAAGCCTCAGCGAGCCGCTGCTCAAAGCGCTAGCGGATGTCGGCTACGAATCGCCGTCGCCGATTCAGGCGGCAACGATACCGCCGCTGCTGGAGGGCCAAGATGTGCTTGGCCAGGCCCAGACTGGCACTGGCAAGACGGCGGCGTTTGCGCTGCCGATTTTGAGCCGCCTGGACATGCGCCAGACCGCACCGCAGGCGCTGGTGTTGGCACCGACGCGTGAACTCGCGATCCAGGTCGCCGAGGCGTTTCAGCGTTACGCCACGCATCTGCCGAACTTTCGCGTGCTGCCGATTTATGGCGGGCAAAGTTACGGGCCCCAGTTGAGTGGACTCAAGCGTGGTGCCCATGTCGTGGTTGGAACGCCAGGACGTGTCATCGATCATTTGAATCGTGGCACGCTGGACCTGTCGGGTTTGACTACCTTGGTCCTGGACGAAGCAGATGAAATGCTGCGGATGGGTTTCATCGACGATGTCGAGTCGATTCTTTCCAAGACACCGGCCGAACGACAGATCGCGCTGTTCTCGGCCACGATGCCTGCGCAGATCCGGCGCATCGCCGAGAACCACCTCAAGGATCCGGTCCAGGTAACGATCAAGGCGAGCACAGCGAATACGCCGAACATCACCCAGCGCTACTGGTATGTCAGCGGCATGCACAAGCTCGATGCGCTGACCCGCATCCTGGAAGCCGAAACCTTCGATGCGATGATTGTGTTTTCGCGGACCAAGCTCGGCACCGAGGAACTCGCCAATAAATTGCAGGCGCGTGGTTTTTCCGCTGCGGCGATCAACGGCGACATGCAGCAGGCGCAGCGCGAGCGCACGATTCAGCAATTGAAGGACGGCAAGCTCGACATCCTCTGTGCGACCGACGTTGCGGCACGCGGTCTCGACGTTGACCGCATAAGCCACGTCATCAATTACGACATCCCACACGACGTGGAGGGCTATGTTCACCGTATCGGTCGCACCGGTCGTGCCGGTCGCAGCGGCGAGGCGATCCTGTTTGTGACTCCGCGCGAGAAGCGGTTGTTGCAGACCATCGAGCGCGCGACCAAGCAGAAGGTCGAGGAAATGACCTTGCCCAGCGTGGATGTCGTCAACGACAAGCGGGTCAACAAGTTCAAGCAGCGCATCAGTGAAACCCTGTCGACCGGTGACCTCGGAATGTTTCAGAACCTGATCGATAGTTTCGAGCAGGAACACAACGTACCGGCGCGCGAAATTGCTGCGGCACTCGCGCGCATGGTGCAAGGCGATTCCCCCCTGTTACTGCAACCGCCCAAGCGTGGCGACCGTTACGAGACCGAAGAGCGCCCAGCGCGCGGCGATCGCTACGAGCGCACGCCACGTCCGGAGCGAAGTGAGCGCGCGCCACGCTTCGAGCGCCCCGAATCATCCGACCGTCAGGAACGCCCCGCGCGCCCCGAGCGCAGCCGCCCACCCTCGCACGAGGCGACGACGTTCGAGGGCGACACCCGACGTCCGCCTCGCCGCGACGATCGCCCGCGCGCGTCGGAACCGGGCTTCGAGACGTTCCGCGTTGAAGTCGGCCACGACCACGGGGTCAAGCCTGGCAATATCGTCGGCGCTATTGCCAACGAAGCGGGCTTGGATAGCAAGAATATCGGCCGCATCGACATCCGTGATGACCACAGCTTGATCGACTTGCCGGAAGGCATGCCCAGCGAAATTTTCCGGCATCTGAAAAAGGTCTGGGTGTCTGGCCAGCAGTTGCAGATTGCGCCGAACCGCGGTGGTAGCGAAAGTTCTGCGCCACCACGCCCCGCTGCCCGACCAGCGCCACGCGGCAAACCCGCGCCCGCTGGCGATCGAGGTTTTGACAAACCTGAGAGCGGTTTCGCCAAGCCGCGTCGGCCGCGCAAACCTGAATAGCGCAGACAGCAGGGGCTTTAGTCCGATAACATGGCAGATTGCTGCACCGCGCCATTTCGCCCCCCGCTCCACCGATCCATTCAATCAGGACCATTGATGCTTTATCGACTGCATGAAATGCAACGCAACTTCCTGCGCCCGCTGGTGGCTTGGTCCGACGCCAGTTCGCGGGTGTTGTCGTCGCCGGACAACTGGATGTCGCAGTTGCCGGGCGCGCAACGTGCAGCCGCCGGCTACGAGTTCCTGTATCGGCTTGGCAAGGAATACGAGAAGCCAGCATTCGATATCAAGTCGGTCATGGCCAATGGGCACGAAACGCCGATCTCAGAACAGATTGCACTATCCAAGCCGTTCTGCAACCTGATCCGTTTCAAGCGTTTCAGTGACGACGTCGAGACGCTGGTGGAGCTGAAGAAAGCACCGCGTGTTTTGGTCGTGGCACCTCTGTCGGGCCACCATGCCACCCTGCTCCGCGACACTGTGCGATCACTGTTGGCGGATCACAAGGTATACCTGACCGATTGGACCGACGCTCGTATGGTTCCGGTCTCCGAAGGCGCGTTTCACCTCGACGACTACATTGCCTATATCCAGGAATTCATCCGCCACATTGGTGCCGATGACCTCCATGTGATTTCAGTGTGCCAGCCGACAGTGCCGGTACTCGCCGCGATTTCGCTGATGGCGTCGGCGGGCGAGACCACGCCGTTGACGATGACGATGATGGGCGGCCCGATCGACACCCGCAGCAGCCCGACCAAGGTCAACGATCTCGCCACCACGCAGCCGCTGTCGTGGTTCAAGCAAAACGTAATTCATCCAGTCCCCGACAACTATCCGGGTGCTGGCCGAAAGGTCTACCCCGGTTTCCTGCAACACGCGGGGTTTGTGGCGATGAATCCCAGTCGGCACATGGAATCGCACTACGATTTCTATCTGAACCTGCGTCGCGGCGACCTGGAAGATGCCGCAGCGCATCGCAAGTTCTACGACGACTACAACGCTGTCCTCGACATGCCGGCCGAGTTCTACCTCGATACCATCGAGAAAATCTTCCAGCAGCAGTTGCTGCCGCGCGGGCTGTGGGACGTCAACGGTGAACGCGTGAAACCCGAAGCTATCAAGCGCACCGCTCTGCTCACCATTGAAGGCGAGCTCGACGATATCTCCGGCGCGGGTCAGACCGAGGCGGCTCACTTGTTGTGCAGCGGAATACCGAAGGCGAAACACGATCACTTCTTGGTGAAAGGCGCTGGCCACTACGGCATCTTCAGTGGACGGCGCTGGCGCGAATCGGTGTATCCGCATATTCGTGGTTTCATCCAGAAGTACCAGCGCTAAACGGCAGCGCCGACAATCGCATGATCGGCCATCAACCCCGCAAACGGTTCGGCCAGCACTTCCTGCACGACGCCGGGATTATCAACGGCATCGTCGCAGCGGTGAATCCGAAACCGGGCGAACACCTCGTCGAGATTGGTCCCGGCGAAGGCGCGATCACCCTGCCCTTGTTGCGTCGGGCGCAAAAAATGACGGTCATCGAACTGGATCGTGATCTGGTTCCGCGCATTGCGGCGAAGACCGCCAAGCTCGGTGACGTCAACGTGATTCAGGCCGACGTGCTGAAGGTCGATCTCGCGGAACTTGCTGGTGACCGCAAGCTGCGTATTGTCGGCAATCTGCCCTACAACATTTCGTCTCCCATACTTTTCCATTGCATTGACCAGCTCGATGCCATTGACGACATGCATTTCATGTTGCAGAAGGAAGTGGTGGACCGAATGGCGGCTGGACCAGGCAGCAAGGTCTATGGACGTCTCAGCGTGATGCTCCAACTCGCGTGTATCGTGGAGCCGTTGTTTGACGTACCTCCCAGCGCATTCAGACCGCCGCCGAAAGTGAATTCGGCCGTTGTACGCTTGATTCCGCGGCCGGCGAGCGAGCGACCGCTGGCCTTGATGCCAACGATCAGCCATATCGTTCGCGCTGCATTCGGGCAACGACGCAAGACCTTGAGTAACGCGTTGAATGGGGTTGTCAGCGCAACGCAAATGCGCTATGCCGGTATCGATCCTGCTGATCGAGCCGAGCAATTACCGCCGTCCGCGTTCGTGCAACTCGCAAACGTGCTGGCGAAGTCCGAAGCAGCCGGTTGATATAGCCGCTACGATTCGCGACCCGACTTCAGCAACACCGCACGATGACTTCCACGCTCACCACCATCCATCGTTACCCATTCAAGTCCGCCGCGGCCGAGACGCTGGCAAGCGCCGTGGTCGAGCCATTGGGTCTGGCCGGTGACCGTCGCTGGATGGCGGTCGATGCCAACGGCCGCTTCATCACAGCGCGCGAGCACGGACGGATGTGGCTGATCAGCGCGACGCTTGACGGCGACGTGCTGAAACTGGCGACTGATGGCGCGACTTCCATTCGCATTGATCCGTCCGAACTCGGCGAACGCAGCGACGTGACGCTTTGGAAGGATCGCCTGTCGGTTCGCACGGGCGCAAGAAACGCCGATGCTTGGATGAGCGACTTCCTTGGCCAGCCAGTACGAATTGTCCATCTCGACAATCAGACCCATCGCGCCGTCGACCCGAAATACGCCAAACCTGGCGACGAAGTCAGCCTGGCGGACGGCTACCCGTTGCTGTTGATCTCGCAGGCATCACTGGATGGCTTGAACACGCGACTCGATCAACCCCTCGAAATGCTGCGTTTCCGCCCGAGCGTCGTTGTCACCGCAGACGACGCACACGCGGAAGACAACTGGAAACGTATTCGCATCGGTGACGTCGAATTCGACGTAGTGAAACCCTGCTCCCGATGCGTATTGCCCACCGTCGATCCGACGACCGGCATACGTGACCCTTCCGGGCAACCGATGCGAACGTTGACCCAATACCGAAGTTCAGCAAATGGCGTCACGTTCGGGCAAAACCTGATTCCTCGCCGTACAGGCCGCATCCGGATCGGTGATCCGGTGAAAGTGATCGCTTGATACAGCACGCAATTTCGTGACCCATACAAGCGGCGCCACGCAATCAGATGGCCGCTTCAAACTCCGGCACCAGCTTGAACAGGTCACCAACCAATCCGAAATCAGCGACTTCGAAAATCGGTGCGTCGGCGTCCTTGTTGATGGCGACGATGGTACCGGCGTCTTTGATCCCGGTCAGGTGCTGGATAGCGCCCGAGATACCAATGGCGATGTACAACTCGGGCGAGATGATCTTGCCGGTCTGGCCGACCTGCATGTCACTGGGCACGTAGCCAGCGTCGACGGCAGCGCGCGAGGCGCCGACGCCTGCACCCAGCTTGTCGGCGAGCTTGTAAATGATGTCGAAATTCTCGGTCGAGCCGAGCGCGCGTCCTCCGGAAACGACGCGTGCTGCGGACTGCAGATCAGGACGATCACTGCTGGCCTGCTGCAACTCGATAAAACGGGTATGCGTGGGCAAACTGACATCAAGTTCAAGGGCTTCGACGCTGGCGCTACCACCGTTTCCTGCCGCTGCGTATGAGGCCGGCCGAATGGTCGCGACCAGGGTCGCGTCGGATGGTGCCTCGACGCTGATAATTGCGTTGCCGGCATAGATCGGCCGCTTGAACTGGTATGGACCATCCACAGCCATCACGTCCGAAACCTGGGCCACCCCCAGCAAGGCGGCAACACGCGGCGCAACATCTTTGCCGAATGTCGTTGATGGCAGCAGAACATGCGTGAACCCGTTCTTCGCTGCTGCAACAACCTGCGGTGCGCAGGTCGCGGCCAGCAAGTGGGCGTTCTCGGGCCGAGTAACCGTCAGCACGTGATTAACATCGGCAATTTCCGCCGCTTGCGCGGCAACCGATGACGCGTCCGCGGCGAGCACCAGAATCGTGATCGACTCGGCTTTCAACTCGGTGGCCGCGGTCACGCAGCGCGCGGTGCTCGCATTCAACTGGCCGTCGAGATGCTCGGCCACGATCAAAACTTTAGACATGCCTTACCCCTTGTTGAAATCAGCTTCGCGCATGGCGGCGGTCGGAATGGATCGGATCAGACAACCGTGCCCTTCGACAAACTGCTGGCCTTCGGCAACGCATTCGGCCTTCGTAACCTCGCTCTTGCAGCCGGCGTCATTGACCCAGGTTCCGAACGTTGGGCACAGCGCTGGCGTTACATCGCAGGCCTGTGCGGCTTCGTTCCACGCACCATCTGACTGGCGACAGCGATAGGCGAAATCCATTCGCGCTTGTTCCACGACATGTGCATCGGCGGCAGGCTCTGCAGGCGCGGGTGCAGTCATGGGGGTCTGCGCCGGTACCGCATCAGGTGCGGGTAAGACAGCAGCCGTGCTGGGTGCGTCGGCATCGCGTTGGCAGGAGGCGAGGCTCAACACGGCGATGGCGGCGGTAAGGAAATAGCTGAGTTTCATCACAGTAGTCCCTTGTTCTTGAGTGCGGAAACCAGTTCGGCGACATCCTTCACCATGATGCCTTTGCCGCGCTTGCTGGGCGGCGCGAACTGGGTAGTTTTGATGTGGTCGCCAGACTCGACGCCGAGGCTGTCGAACTCGATGGTCTCGATCGGCTTGGCTTTCGCTTTCATGATATCCGGCAGCTTGATGAAGCGCGGCTCGTTGAGGCGAAGATCGACGGTGATTACCGCTGGCAGGTCAACTTCTATTACTTCAAGGCCGGCATCGACCTCGCGCGTAACCGTGGCTTTCTGGTCCGCAATCTCAATCTTGCTGGCAAACGTAGCTTGCGGACGGTCCCACAAGGCGGCAAGCATCTGACCGCTCTGGTTGTTGTCGTCGTCAATCGCCTGCTTGCCGAACAGCACCAGACCCGGTTGTTCTTTTTCGATCAGCTTCACCATCACACGAGCCGCCGTGAGAGGCTGGATGGCTTTGTCGGTAGTGACGTGGATGGCGCGATTGGCGCCCATCGCCAGTCCGTTGCGGATGTGTGCCTGTGCGTTGGCGGGACCGATGGTTACGACCACGACTTCCTCTGCGACACCTTTCTCGCGCAGTCGCAACGCTTCTTCCAGTGCAATATCGTCGAACGGATTGGCCGAGAGCTTGACGCCGTCGGTTACCACGCCCGAACCATCCGGCTTCACCTGTACGCGTACGTTGTAATCCACGACGCGCTTGTAACCGACCAGAATTTTCATCGTAACTGGGGATCCCGATTGCCTTCAGCGATAGCGGCCATTGTAACGCAGCCATCGTCGGCGGCCGGCGCGTGATCTCGTCGCGCCCTCACGCCATCTTCCCATCGAGGCTGTTTTCCACAAGTTCCTGGGAACACCTGTGGACAAGTCGGGGATGAACTACGGCTCGGCCATGCGCTGACTCGCTGTCAATAGCCGTTGGTCAATCCTTGACCAGTCAGAGTGAATTTTTTGTGGCGATCATGATTGACCCGTCAGGACAGGCGGTCTGCAATAGCTGTCGCGAACCGTTGCGCAGAACCGGGACTGTGCGCGAAGAACAACGAAGGTTCGACCAGTTCGAGTTCGAGTAAAAGTGGATCCCCGTTGGCGCCACGAATCAGGTCAACGCGGCTATACAGCAGACGTGTCGGGCTCGGGATCGCAGCGATGATGCAATCCGCCAACGCGCGTTCCTTAACATCCGGCTGGCGCGCGTCGATCTGTTCCGGTGCGAACAGCTGATCGGTCGAATCCGCGCCTCGCTTGAGCAATGGACCCTTGCGAATGGCGTGGCTGTAAAAGCCGTCGCAATAAATCAGGGCGGTCTCCCCTGCACTGTCGACGCGGTCCAAGTACGGTTGGATCAATACGCTGCGGCCTTGTGCAAGCAAGCCATGGATCTGAGTGTTCGCCGCCGCCACGTCGTCCCGCGCATGGCGGCGTGCGTCTCTCGAACCCGCACCGATGCACGGCTTGACGACGAAGTCCTGCGCATCGGCGAATTCGTCGAGGAAACCACGAAGCGCCGCCTCGACGTTGTCCAGTGGTTCGACGTAGCGACTCGGCACCGTAGCGATGCCGACTCCCGCCAGCGCATCGAGATAATGCTTGTCAACATTCCAGCGCACGATATCGGCCGGGTTGAGCAATTGCGTTTGAGTACTGACGGCATCGACCCAATCGAGAAACTCGGCGGCTCGCGAAGCGTAATCCCAGGTTGATCGCAACACGACGGCATCGAACGCACTCCAGTCGATATCGCGTGCATCCCAATCGACCACCTCCGCGACAACCGATCTTTCAGCGAGCGCGGACAGCAGAGGCGGTAAATCGTCGTCCATGCCGCGCGCCTCCGCAGCACTGGCTAATGCGATTCGCGGCGTGCTCATGACTGGATTGCCCGCGTCGATGCGAGTCACAACGCGCCATAGCGCGACTTGCGCTCGTCGGTATACGACCACCACGACCGCGCCGGTGCACCATCTACGAAGCATGTGATGGACATGAGCACATCAAGCACGCACGGGTCCTGGCGCATCCCGGAAGTTACACACAACGCTTGATAGAGTTCGAGTGGGCAACGACCTTGCAATTGCTCGGGGCGATCAATGCCAATCGATTGCAGGTCCCCTTCCATGGCAGGCCCGACATTGGGAAGATCGACAAGTCGCTCCAGTTTCGCTCGATCAACTTTGTCCGGGTGCATGGCAGTTTGTCCCCAACAGGGCGTCAGCGAATCGCGCGCGAACGGTCATAGACGCGAACGTGGGTTGCGACAGCGAGCAAGATTGGTGCATCAACGTCGAGTGCCTTTGCGCGCCTGAGCATGTCGCCAATAATGTGTTCGCCTTCACTTCTGGTGCCAGCTTCGATATCGCGCAACATCGAAGCTTTCAAAGGGGTTGGATTGGTCAATGCGGCCAGCGCCTCGGCTTGCATGTCGGCGCTGAGTGCATATCCGCTCGCATATGCGATGGCACAGCACTCCCGATAGAGGCGTTCGATGAATTCGCGTCCATCGACCGTTGCGAGGATGTCGCCGACACTGCCGCGACAAACACACGTCGCTCCTGCCAGGGCCGTGATCAATGCAAATTTCTGCCACATCAGTTGGACAATTGCCGGCGTCTGGATGACCTGCGCGTGCATTGATGCCATCGCCCGTGTGATGGCGTCGTTTACATCGCGACCGTCTCGCGGGCCGTAGACCAGCCGCGCGACATCACCGAACTGCTCGATGCTTCCATCGGGTTTGACCGTCACTGAAATGTGCGCGAAACCGCCGAGCACGCGCTCGCTACCGAATGCCGAGTCGAGCGCGTCCATGTGGGCGAGACCGTTCAGCAAGGGCAGCACCTGCGTATGCTTACCGACTGCGGGGGAAATCGCCTTGATTGCCGAGTCGAGATCGTACGACTTGCAAGACAGCACGACCAAGCTGTATTCGCCGGTGGTTTCGGTGACGCAGGAAATTGGCTGCGTGAAATCGCCATTCGAACTGGTCACGCGTAGCCCCTGCGCTCGCAATCGCTCGGCACGTGCCGGACGCAGCAGAAAATCCACGGCTTGCTCTGACTCGATCAAGCGAGCGCCGAAATAGCCTCCGATAGCACCTGCGCCGAGTATCAGTATCCGCATGTCCGTCCTGCCATAGAAGGTGATTCGTAAGGATCGAAAATCACGCAGTGTCGGAGAGACACCTGATCAACTCACATGGTGTGGGTCGGTTTTTCCTGGGTCAGGATGCCAGCGAGAACCGCTTCAATCCGTGTCCGCGCCGCATCACCCTCTCCGGATTCGGCGAACTGCACGCCAATACCGGCGACGCGATTGCCTTGGGCTCCGGGTGGCGTGATCCAGACCACCTTGCCGGCGACCGGCAAGCGATCAGGCTCTTCCAGCAGAGTGAGCAGAATGAAGACCTCGTCGTGCAGCGCATAGCGCTTGGTCGTCGGCACAAACAAGCCGCCGCCTTTTAGGAACGGCATGTACGCGTTGAAGAGCGACGCCTTGTCCTTGATGGCCAACGACAGGATGCCGCTTTGCCGGGGTGCAACGGGAGCGTCGCCGATGGTGCTCATGGTGTCCCCTCGTGTGGAGTCAAGGATTGGTGGCAGCGTGCCAGTCGCGCATCAGATCAAGCAACAACAGATCACTGCGTACTGGCGTATCCAGAAGCCGGCGCACGCGATTGGCGTGGCCGAACCATGCCGCAAGCTTCTGGATTTCCATGGTCCGGGTCAAGCCGAAGCGTCCCGCTTCGCCAACGCCGATGCGCTGCGCCTCGTCGCGCGCCAGGATTGCTGCCAACCAAAGTCGCTGCTCAGGACGATCCGCCGCCCAACTGTCGGCAATCGCCAGCGCACTGGCGCGACCACCCGTCAACGCGACCAAATCACGCTCGCATTGTTCGCGTAAATCCAGCCCACCGTCTTCGATAAGTTGCCACGCCGCGCCGGGATTACCTTGCACGGTATCCAGCGCCGTGGCTGCACGTTCCGCGGTCAGCCCTTTCGCGCGCAGCCAGTCAAGGGCGAGTTCGCGCGCGGGAATGGCAACATCGATGCGCTGGCAGCGGCTACGAATTGTCGCCGGCAGCCGCGATGGATCGTTGCAGACCAGAATCATCACGCTGGCCTCGGTCGGCTCTTCCAGCGTTTTCAGCAAGGCGTTTGCAGCATTCTCGTTGAGCGCTTCGGCGGGCTCGATCAGTGCCAGTTGCAAGCCGCCGAACTGGCTCGACAACGATAGCCGTTGCGAAAGTGCGCGTACCTGATCGACGACCAGTTCAGTCCTCAACTTGTTTTCGTTCGGCTTCGCTCGTGTCTCGAATGTGAGCAGGATGCGATCAGGATGACTACCTGCGGCCAATAGCAGGCAGCTCTTGCAACCGCCGCATGCACGAAGGTCATCGTGGCGCTGACTGCACAGCACGCTGGCGATCAGCGCTTCAGCAAATTCTCGCTTACCGAGTCCGGCCGCACCGGCGATCAGCATCGCGTGATGCGGGCGGCCTTGTGCCAACGTTTCGGCAAGACGATTCCAGGCCGGTAGCAGCCATTTGCGGACGCTCACGAATAAAGCCCGGTCGTTGCGACGAATGCGTCCAGCGCAGCCAGAACATCATCGCGGACCTGTTCAATGTCGTGACTGGAATCAATCACGCGGATACGATCCGGTTCGGCTGCGGCGCGGTCACGGTAGCCGGCACGGACGCGTTCGAAGAAATCGGCTTGCTCGGACTCGATACGGTCGGCTGTGCCGCGCTGGCTCGCTCGCGACAAACCTTGTTCGACAGGCAGGTCCAGCAGCAAGGTCAGGTCGGCGCGAATTCCGTCGCAAGTCCATGCTTCCAGCGCTTCAATCCGATCTACGGGCTGGCCACGTCCTCCGCCTTGATAGGCGTAGCTGGCGTCGACGTAGCGATCGGAGACGATCCAGATGCCCGCCGCCAACGCAGGAACGATGACTTCGCGCACCAATTGGGCGCGGGCGGCGAACATCAACAGCAATTCGCTCTCGGCGAAGACTTGCCCGCTGAGATGCGCACCCAAGACCAGCTCACGAATACCCTCGCCCAGCGCCGTTCCACCCGGTTCGCGAGTGATGTCGTGCGCGATGCCAAGTTCGCCAAGCCTGTTGCGTAACGCTGTGAGAACAGTGCTCTTGCCAGCGCCCTCGCCACCTTCCAGCGTGATCAGTTTTCCTCTCATTGCCGACGCTGATGCTTGAGGTAATCGGAAACGGCGCGATTGTGGTCCGCGAGGTTTGGCGAGAAAACGTGGCGTCCACTGCCATCGCCGATCGCTACGAAGTACAACGCGTCGCCCGGTGCCGGATGCAGGGCGGCTTCAATGGCTGGGTTGCCTGGCAACGCAATCGGCGTCGGCGGAAGGCCGAAGCGGGTGTAGGTGTTGTAAGGGGTGTCGGTTTCAAGATCGCGGCGACGGATGTTGCCGTCGTAGCTGGTGCCGATGCCGTAGATAACGGTTGGATCGGTCTGCAACTTCATGCCGAGTTTAAGCCGACGCGTGAACACGCCAGCGATGTCTGCGCGCTCGCTGCCAATGCCGGTCTCGCGCTCGATGATCGATGCCAGGATCAGCGCTTCGTACGGCGTCTTCAATGGCAAATCATCGGCACGTTTTGCCCACTGACCGTCCAGCGTGCGACGCATCGCCTGATGGGCGCGACGCAGCACGTCAACGTCCGATTCACCTTTTATCCAGGCGTAGGTCTCGGGGAGAAACCAGCCCTCCGGTTGGTCGCCTTCAATGCCAAGTTGCTTTGCCAGCTCGGCATCCGAACGTGTCGTCAGGGTCTGCGTCAAACCTTGGTCACTGGCGAGCGCGACGCGCAACTGGCGAAACGTCCAACCGTCGACAATCAGGAAATGATGCTGGCGCACTACGCCATCCGCCATCTTGCGCAACAGTTCACGCGGCGTGATTCCCGGCGGCAGTTCGTACTCGCCGGCATGAAGCTTTGAATCCACCTGCATCTGTCGAGCCAGCACTCGCCAGTAAAATGGCGTGCCCAAGCTGATCTGGTCGCGCCGCAACTGATCGATGATGCCGCGCACATGACTGCCGCGCGCAACATCGAACGTTGCATCAGCCCTCGTCACGTTCAACGGCGCATTCGAAAAGCGCCTGATGTCCTGCCATATCCAGAGCCCGACCACACCAACGGCAAACGCCACAGCGATTACGAACAAGCCAAGAGTCCAGCCCCAGCGTATGCGACCGCTCTGATGCCGGCTGGTCACCGGGCTATCGTCCCGTGCAATGCTTGGACGAGCCCCCATTCGATCTCCTGACACTGGCACTGCGTCATTTCTCCACGTTGGTTGCAGCGATCGGGGTGTGCTGTGCACGAATTCCGTCCAGCTCTTCTCCGCTGAGTGCATTGAGCAGGCCGCGCGCCTTGGCGCGGGTTTCCTGCAACTCGCGCTCGGGATCGGAATCGACCACGATACCTGCACCGGCTCGAAAGTCGACCCTTTGGCCGTCGATACTGAGCGTACGAATCAGGATATTGAGGTCCATGTCACCATCGCGATTGAGATAACCGATCGAGCCGGTGTAAGCGCCTCGACCAACGCCTTCCAGTTCCGCAATGATCTGCATGCAACGGATTTTCGGGCATCCGGTGATGGTGCCGCCAGGAAATACCGCGCCAATGACTTGCGCGGGCGTCACCCCATCGCGACGACGCGCGCTGACATTGGAAACGATGTGATGCACATGCGCATAACTTTCCACAATCATCATTTCATCGACGACAACGCTGCCTGGCACGGCGATGCGGCCAAGGTCATTGCGCTCCAGATCGATCAGCATCACGTGTTCGGCGCGCTCCTTGGGATTGCCGACCAGTTCGTCGCGGCGGGCGCTGTCGTCATCGCCTGCGAACCTCGCGCGCGTGCCGGCGATAGGTCGCGTCTGCACAATGTCACCGCGCACGCAGACCAAGCGCTCGGGCGAGGAACTCAACACGGCCGATCCTTGCCACGTCAGCATCGCAGCAAACGGTGCGGGATTGGCGCGTCGCAGCGATGCGTACAACGTCGCTGGCGGAACGGTGGATTCGTAGCGAGCGTGCCAGCCGCGTGACAGGTTGACCTGGAATACGTCACCGGCGCGAAGGTAATCGTGAATTCGGCTGACCCCAGTGAGATAGTCTGCTGGTTTGTCTTCAATCACTTCGACGAGTGTCGGCAAAGCAGTCGGTACCGTGACGATATCCTCGATATCAGACGCCATCTGGTCGATAAGATCAGCGCGATCTGATTCCGCTATCAACCAGCAACAGCGCTCGAGACGATCAACAACGATGGCGGCGGGACAGCGCAATGCGAGCGCCGTCGGCATTGCTCCGCCGCTCGCTGGCAGGCGCAATGCGGGTTCGATGGACGCAGCCAGTGCGTATCCAAGGTAGAGCAGCCAACCGCCCCGGAACGGCAGGTCGGTGTCATCGTGCGACGTTTTCGCCGCGCTCCATGCCGCGTCGAGCGCAGGCAGGAAATTCACTTTGTCGGCGTCGATGACGGCTTCGGGGAATGCAAACAGGATGTCCCAGCGAGCGCCAGCACCATCAGCAGCACTTTCCAGAAGACCGGGATAGCGGGCCGGCAGCGCAGCCGCCAGCGCTAGCAAATCCGGGGGACTTAGAACACGACGCCGAAGCAGCGGTACAGCGGCGTCAGTCTCAGTCGTCGGCAAACTTGCAGCAGCGTGGGCCATCATTGGGCGGCGTAGATTGAGGTCAAGTCCAAGCACCACCGACAGGTCGACGTCTGAAAGTCTCCTGCAGGCTCAGCACAGGTCCGATCATGCTTAACCACGTCGCCAGTAATGCGGCCTTGAATGGCTGTCCAGCTTGGCGCTGGAAACTCACGCTGTCTGCGCTGAAATCGCACCAATTGGTTCGATCAAGATGATCGAAGGCCACGCTGATGCTGTTGGTTACGCAACGCGCCGTATGCCAAATGCCACAGGGGATGAAAAGTGTTTCGCCTTCCCGCACGAGTACGGTCTGCTTGCGTGCCTGGCGGAGCAACGGGAATTTGACCGGATCGGGATTTTCAAGCTCTTTTACGGACGACATCCATGGCGTTGCGGGATTCACGTACAACAGAGCTTCCTGGCCGGGCGCATAGATGGTGAATTCCATTTCGCCCAGCGCCTGAGTACTGAAGGTATGCAGGTGCAATAGGTTGAAATGCAGTCGCGGGAACCTGCCACCCGGCGCGCCGAAAAGCACTTCCAGATGATTGCCGTAGTTGAACAGTGCGGACGGCACCAACTCGTTCCTGATACGGGTTGGAGACGCGTGTGGGAAGCGCGGTGACAGGTCGGCGTACAGGGTCCGGTCGCCTGGCAGGGTGCATGGATACGGCCCTGGATCTTCAGGTGTAGAAGCAATCAATTGGTCGATGACGGCGGCAAGTCGCTGCTCGTGACCCTGCACGCGCAGCATTCGATCACCGTGCTCGCGCTTGAAGTATTCAAAGGAATAGCGGCCATGCGCCGGCCAATCGCGGCTGACGTCGGTGAGGATGACAGGACGGCGCGGTTTGCGGTAGCGGCGATCAAACTCGTCGACCGACAACCCACTTACCCGTTCAACCCACGGCTGGTCGTCGGGCGCCCATTGATCATTTCTCGTTTCGGACTTGCTGTTCAATCGCATCGTCCTTCCCGTCTTGAGCCCGGCAGCATAGACGCAGGCCACTTGCGCGGCAACGCGGAACGACTAAATATTGCGAAACACCAAGGTGCCGTTGGTTCCACCAAATCCGAACGAGTTCGATGCCGCCACCTGCAGCTTGGAATCGCGCGCCGTGTGGGGTACGAAATCCAGGTCGCAACCGGCGCCGGGATTATCGAGGTTGATGGTTGGAGGCACCACGCCATCGCGGATCGCGAGAATGGTGAAAATCGCTTCGACTCCACCGGCGGCGCCCAGCAAATGCCCGGTCATCGACTTGGTCGAACTGACCATAAGCTTGCTGGCGTGGTCGCCGAACAGCCCCTTTATGCCCATCACTTCGGCGAGATCGCCGGCAGGTGTCGATGTGCCGTGCGCATTGATGTATTGGATCTGGTCCAGATTGATGCCGGCATCGCGAACCGCATTGGCCATGCAACGACCACCGCCTTCGCCATTCTCGCTGGGTGATGTCATGTGGTAAGCGTCGCCGCTCATGCCGAAACCAATCAGTTCGCAGTAGATTTTCGCGCCGCGCACCTTGGCCGCTTCGTATTCTTCCAGCACCAGTACGCCGGCGCCGTCACTGAGCACGAAGCCATCACGATCGGCGTCCCACGGTCGGCTGGCCTTGGTCGGCTCGTCATTGCGGGTCGACAATGCGCGCGCCGAACAGAATCCGCCGACGGCGGTACCGACGGTGGCGTATTCCGATCCGCCGGCGATCATAACGTCGGCATCGCCGTACTGGATCATCCGCATCGCCAAGCCAATGTTGTGCGTGGCGGTGGTGCAGGCGGTGACGCACGCGATGTTCGGACCCTTAAGGCCAAGCATGATCGACAGATCGCCAGACGCCATATTGATGATGGAACTCGGCACAAAAAATGGCGAAATCTTGCGCTGACCATGTTCGTGATAAGTGATCGAAGTTTTTTCGATCGTATAGATGCCGCCAATGCCGGCGCCGATCGCGCAGCCAATGCGCTCGGCGTTGCTGTCGTCAACGACCAGGCCGGAATCCTGCATTGCCTGGATTGATGCGGCGATCCCATAGTAGATGAACGGATCCATCTTTTTGACGTCTTTGGCGGGGACGACGCTGGTCGGATCGAAATCACGGACTTCGCCAGCGATCCGGGTTGGGAACGAACTGGCATCGAAATGGGTGATGGGGCCAATCCCGCTGCGCCCGGAACGGATGTTGTCCCAAGCGGTATCGACATCGTTTCCGACCGGGGAAAGGATGCCAAGACCAGTGACGACGACACGACGTTTACTCATGAGGAATCCCGATTTTTCGGCGGTGGCTGCGGTCCGTTCGGCGAGGCAACGAAAGCGTCCGCTCCATACGCACGCGTAGTGTTTACAGACTCAAAAAAACGAAAAGCTGCGTCGGTATGACGCAGCTTCGTTCACCGCACGGTGATGCTTGCGAAATCAGGACTTGACGTGAGACTTCACGTAATCCACGGCCTGCTGCACGGTGGTGATTTTCTCGGCTTCCTCGTCGGGAATCTCGCACTCGAATTCTTCTTCGAGCGCCATCACCAACTCAACGGTATCCAGCGAGTCAGCGCCCAGATCATCGACGAAGGAGGCGTTGGTGGTGACTTCGTCTTCTTTCACGCCCAGTTGTTCGACGACGATCTTCTTGACGCGGTCTTCGATAGTGCTCATGTACTGCTACCTCACGATGGGATTTGGGTGCGACGCGGGCGGGAAGCCTGCGTAGTGACGGCGCACTGCGCCAAGCGGAGCGGATTGTAAGGTATGCCGACCAAGGTCGCCAACCCGGTCGGATGGTGGACTCAACGCGCGCCGGGTCGGTGTTCACGATTTGCACGATTTCTGGCACGGGCAGCGCTTCAGCGCAGCGTTCGGGAGGTTTCACGCCAAACTGGCGCGTTCTTCGTCAACCGAGAGATTCTCAGGCAAGTGCGGAGGGGGACGTCCAGTCCGTTCAGGAGCGTGCGAAGCACGTGCACGTCCAGCAGGTGGTCGATCCAACCAAGAATTCGCCAATCACGCCATCCAGCCGTGTACCTGTCACGCCATGTACATGCCACCGTTGACGTGCAGCGTTTCCCCGGTGATGTATGCCGCTGCCGGGGACGCGAGGAACGCAACGGCCTTCGCTATATCGGACGGCTCCCCGAGCCGCTGCAGCGCGATCTGTCCAACCAGAGCGTCACGCTGTTCGGTAGGCAGCGAACGCGTCATGTCGGTATCGATGAAACCCGGCGCGACGACATTGACGGTGATGCCACGCGATCCGATTTCCCGTGCCAGCGACTTGGAGAAGGCAATAATGCCCGCCTTCGCTGCCGCGTAGTTCGACTGACCGGCATTGCCCGTCACGCCGATTATCGAAGCGATATTGATGATGCGACCTTTGCGCGCCTTCATCATGCCGCGCAGCACCGCCTTGCTGCTGCGGAACACCGATGACAGGTTGGTATCCATCACCGCCTGCCAATCGTCGTCTTTCATGCGCATCAACAATTGGTCGCGGGTGATGCCGGCATTGTTGACCAGCACGCTGACCGGGCCGAATTCGGTGGCAATCGATTCGATAAGGGCCTCGATCGCGCCCTTCTCGGTGACATCAAGAACGCGCCCTGCTCCGCCTTGTGCCGAAAGCCGCTCAGCAATCGAATGGGCACCCGATTCTGTGGTCGCGGTGCCGATCACGGTCGCACCCTGCGCCGCCAGCTCGTCAGCGATGGCAGCGCCAATGCCGCGACTGGCGCCGGTCACCAGTACGACTTCACCTTGCATTGTTGCGGCCATCACTCGTCCCCTTTTTATTCAATATATTGTGGAAATAACGAGCAATCAGCCGGCGGACCAAGCCACTCGTGCGGCATCGAATTCCGACGGCGTACCTAGTGACTGCGTCTGGATATTTTCGTCGATGCGTCGAATCAAGCCCGACAGAACCTTGCCTGGACCGCATTCGGCGATACGTTTGACTCCGCTTGCTGCGAGGGCTTGTACGCATTCGGTCCAGCGCACGGGTAGATAAAGCTGGCTGACCAGCATCGTGCGTATAGCTTCGGTGCCATCGTGTACCTCGCCGTCGACATTCTGTACGACGGGAATGGTCGGTTCTTTCCAGGCGTACGCCGTCATCGCTTCGTAAAGCACGTTCGCCGCTTCACGCATCAGGGGCGTATGCGAAGGTACGCTCACGGCAAGCTTGACGGACTTGCGAACGCCGGCTTCAGCGAGCCTTGCGAGCGCTTCGTCAACCGCTTCGACATGGCCACCAATGACTATCTGGCCCGGTGAGTTGTAGTTGGCAGGAACGACGACTCTGATGCCCGATACTTCCTTGCAAGTTGCCTCGACCAATGCATCGTCGGCACCTAGTACGGCGGCCATTGCGCCAACACCGGCGGGTGTTGCGGACTGCATAGCCTGGCCGCGAATGCGCACCAGGTGCGCAGCGTCGTGCAGGCTGATCGATTCGGCCGCAACCAATGCGCTGTACTCGCCAAGGCTGTGGCCTGAAAGCATTGCCGGTCGCGGACCGCCCAGCGACAGCCACAGCCGCCACACGGCAACACTTGCGGCGAGCAATGCCGGCTGCGTGTATTCGGTGCGATTGAGCATCTCTTCCGGGCCGCTCTGCGATAGCGTCCACAGATCGACACCGGCACCTTGCGACCCCTCATCGAACGTATCGCGAATAATCGCGTGCTGCTCAGCGAGCTCGGCAAGCATCCCCACGCTCTGTGAGCCTTGCCCAGGGAAAACAAATGCAAAGGAAGAATCGGTCATTACGGCTCCAGTTTCGCTGCAGGAGTGCTCTGATCAACGTTGCCGCCCGTGTCGGTCATCACGATCAATAGCGCAGAAGTGCGGATCCCCAAGTGAAGCCACCGCCGAATGCTTCCAGTAACAGCAACTGCCCACGCTCTACCTTGCCTGAGCGTACCGCGTGATCCAACGCCAGAGGCACCGATCCGGACGACGTATTGCCATGCTTGTCGACGGTGATGATGACCCGATCCATCGGCATGTCGAGGCGCTTTGCCGTGGCCTGGATGATGCGCAGATTGGCCTGGTGCGGGATCAGCCAGTCGACGTCGTGCTTGTCGAGGCCGTTCGCCTGCAGGGTTTCGTCAACGATGGCATCAAGGGTTTTGACGGCGACTTTGAAGACCTCCGCGCCGCTCATCAGAATGCGCAGGCCGGCGTTGGGCTGGTTCTCCTCGAAGCCCGTGGAAACACCATTGGTGGAACGAAGCAGGTTGCCGTAGCCGCCATCGGCATGCAGGTGGGTCGACAGGATGCCAGCCTCGTCGGATGCCTTCAGCACGACCGCGCCAGCACCGTCGCCAAACAGGACGCAGGTATGACGATCCGTCCAGTCGACCATGCGGGTAAGCGTTTCCGCACCAACCACAAGCGCGGTCTTAACCGAGCCGGAGCGAATGAACTTGTCAGCAATGCCGAGCGCATACATGAAGCCGCTGCACGCAGCGTTCACGTCGAATGCGGTGCAGCCGTTCGCACCGATTCGTGCCTGCAAAAGGCACGCCGTTGATGGAAATACCAGGTCGGGCGTGGTGGTGCCCAGAATCAGCAACTCGATGTCGCTGCCGGTGACTCCAGCTGCTTCCATCGCTTTCAGCGCGGCGGCGTGCGCAAGGTCACCCGTTGTCTCACCTTCGGCCGCGACATGTCGCTCGCGAATGCCGGTGCGGCTGGCGATCCATTCGTCACTGGTATCGACGATTTTTTCAAGATCGGCGTTGGTCAGGACTTTATCCGGCAGATAACTGCCAGTGCCTGCGATGCGTGAGTAAATCAGGACCGTATCCCCCGCTGAGGGCCGCTGCCGGGTGCAGCCCGTGCAGTTTGCTACGTTGTCGGCGCGATGCACAAATCAAAGTTGATTCGATCATCTGCCCGAGGCGCATTGCCGAATGCAATGTCACCAGTGCGCATCAATAAAAACGGCGAGCGTGGTGGTGCTCGCCGTTTTCGGATGATGCTTTGCGATCAGTCTTCGACGGTCGCGACGGCCTTCGGCGCGATAACCTGCTTGCCGCGGTAATAGCCGTCCTTGGTGACGTGATGGCGGATATGCACCTCGCCCGAGGTCGGGTCGGTGGACAACTGCTTGGCATCCAGCGAATCGTGTGAACGACGCATGCCACGGGTGGAAGGCGATTTACGGCTCTTGGCAACTGCCATGGTGACTCTCCAGAAATTCGGTGGATCGGTAAATTGGGAATAAAAGAATCAGTTGAAAAACGATGTAAATTCAGGGTGTGGCGCTGTTCAATGCTTCTTCAACGAGGCCAGCGCTGCAAACGGATTATCCTGCGGCGGCTGCATCTCGTCGTCGGCCATCTCGATGTGTTCAAGCGGCGCACCCGGCCGGGTCGGAACCAGCGGCAGGGCCAGAATCAATTCGTCCTCGATCACGTCGACCAGATCGAGATGTCCATCCGCGCCAACCAGCAGCGCTTCATACTCGGGCAGCAATGCCGCTTCCTCGCTTTCGTCGCTGATCAATCCCAGCTGCTGGTCAAGCACAACCGGTTCCAGAAAAACCTCCAGCGTTCGCTGGCACAGCAACGGCAACTGCGTTGTCGCCTTCAAATGCAACATCGACGTGCCGAACGAATCGCGATCGAAATCGAGATGATAGGTCACTTCGCCTTCACTGCCCGCCAGGCTTCCCGCCAATCGCGTGAATCGCATCAACGGCAAGCTTCCGGTGAAGCTGCGGCGCGATTGCACCATGCGCGCCACGTCGACGCTTGGGGGAAGATCAGAAGACATAGGGCGCGCGATGTTAGGGGTGAGCCGCCGTGCCGTCAATCGTGCTGCACTGCGCAAACGAGGATTATACGCAGGAATTCAAGCGTTTGCGCTTTGATCGACCATCCTTCGAACGCTCAACCGGCGCGATATCAAGATTTCGGGAATGGCGGATAGCGGCAGTTGCTGGTGCCCCGCATTGTCGGCACGACGCCTTGATACCAGGCGAATTGCTTGGCACCGCCGAAAAGATCGATACGCGCAAGTGGCGCGAGCTCGTCTACGCGATGGCACAGGCTGATAAGCCAATCTGCTCGTTCGCGCTCACGACCGGCACTTTCTTCTACCACCAGAAGTACCTTGCGTCCGGCCGCGGTCGCCAGGCCAGCCTCGTCGCGTTGCCAAAGTTGCAATTGCGCAGCCCGTCCATGTTTGGTGTTCAGCGGGTGATCCAGGCTGTAGACCGCTTTGGACCCGTCCAACGCGAAGTCGAGTTCGGCGCACAGCATGAAATTGTCCGCGACGAGGATGGCATCGGCGAATTCGGGCTTCGCGAGCAAGTAGCGCGTCTTCGCGGCGGCTTCCTCCCAGCCGACGAAATGCTCCGGAAATGCCTTGTAGCGAGCTAATGCCGCTGTGCCCGCGGATGTCGCCGCAGCAACAAAATATGCGTACACCAGCATCGTTCCGATAAGTGCACCAGCAGCGGAGAGCCACGTTGCCCAGCGCAGCGCAGGCCGTCGCTGCTGCCACTGGTCCAGCAACGCCGGCAACACGATAAGTAAAGCCAGATACCCCGGCAGCGGCCAGTGCACGCGGAAACGCTGATTGTCGGCAAACAGACCGAGAACGAAGTAGCCGATCAGAAAGGTGCTGCCAATGGTACCGACAACGTCCCACGGCAGCGGCGATGGTTGCTTGCCCGAGACCCTTCGCCAAGCGGCGATCATGGCCGTGAGCAGCAACAGGTAGAGCATGGGCGTCGTCACCACGGCTTGCTCAAGTGGCTGAACCAATGCGTCGGCGTGGAAGGCCCATGGGTGGCGATCCAGCAACTGGAAGCGCATTGCATCAGCACCTATCGCTTGATTTCCCAGCAGCAACGGCAGCATACCCGTCATGCCGATGGCTACGGCGATCCAAAGTCCAGGCGATTTCCAAAGTCCACGGCCACGCGACGTCGCAAGCAAAAACACGAGTCCGGCGATCCACAACATGGCGGCGCGATAGTGGGTGAGCCAAGCCAGCGCCAGCCAGATGCCAAGAAGTGTTGCTACCGAGTAGCGTCGCGCCTGCGAAGCGACTCGATCAAGTGCATCGACTGCGAGCAGGCACAGCAGAGTCAACGGAACATCGGGCAACGCGAGGACACCAAAACTCGCCAGCAACGGCATGGCCAACGCCCAGCAGCCAGCCTGCCACCCCAAACGTGCGCCAAAATGCCTGGCGCAAATCGACCGCACGACCCACGCAATCAACAACGCCATCAAGATAAAGAACGAGCGCACTGCCAACGTCGAGTGACCGAACAGGGTTTCGCCAGCCCGAATCAGCCACGCTGTCAACGGCGGCAGATCGCTGTACGTCCACGCGAGATGTCGGCTTTCCTGCCAGTAGAACGCCTCGTCGACGAACAGCGAAAGTCGGCTCGCAAGCAGGAGCTTTGTAACCAGCGTCACCAACATCATCGTCCAGAACGTCGCATGCCAGCGCCCGGGTTCGTCGGAATCGCGTGGCGTCGCTACACTCGGGGCTTCGATCCTGCTTACGTTCAACGACCTCGCCTCTGATGACAACTGCCAATCCGGCGCAAGCCAGCAACCTGGAACTTCGCAGCGCACTGGGCGCAGCGATCAAGCAAGTCAACGCGGTGCTGCTTGGCAAACCGCGCGAAGTCCATCTGGCATTCACCTGCCTGCTCGCAGGCGGTCACCTGCTGATCGAGGATCTGCCAGGCGTCGGAAAGACGACGCTCGCGCATGCCCTCGCGGCTACGCTCGACCTTTCCTACCAACGCGTCCAGTTCACCAGCGACTTGCTGCCGTCGGACATTATCGGCGTCAGCATCTACCAGCGCGAGTCCGAACAGTTCCAGTTCCATCCCGGTCCGCTCTTTACCCAGTTGTTGCTGGCCGACGAAATCAACCGGGCCACGCCGAAAACGCAAAGCGCGCTGCTGGAAGCAATGGCCGAGGACCAGGTCACGGTAGACGGGAACACGAGGCATCTGGAGGCGCCGTTCTTCGTAGTCGCCACGCAGAATCCGGTCGACCTCGCCGGCACCTGGCCGCTGCCCGATTCGCAACTGGATCGCTTCATGTTGCGAATGAGCCTGGGCTATCCCAACGCTGCGGCCGAGCACGCCATGTTGCTCGGTCCGGATCGTCGACGGATTCTCGAAGAATTGAAGCCATGCCTTTCGCCGGCACAGATCATCAGCCTGCGTCGCGAGTGTGCCGGTATCGTCGCCAGTCCCGCACTGATCGACTATCTGCAATCGCTGTTGGCGGCGAGTCGGCAACATCCGGAAATCCGCATTGGTCTGTCGCCACGCGCGGGCCTCGCCGTGCTGGCGGCGGCGCGCGCACACGCGCTGCTCGCCGATCGAGCCTTCGTGCTGCCGGAAGACGTGCAGGCCATCTTCCCGTCGGTCGCCGCGCATCGTTTGACGCCAGCCGCAGGCAGTCGCGCTGATCGCGACCTGCTCGCCAACAAGCTGCTCGAAGCAACGCCGCTGCGTTGATGTCGCCGGTCGCTTCAGTGATGTCGCATTGGCAACACTGGCGACAACGCGCGCTTGAGTTTGCCGAGCAGAAACTGCCCGCACTGACGCGTTTGCGTCGGCCGGAACCATTACCGATCATTCTTGATCGCCGCCGCATCTACACCTTGCCGACCGGCTTCGGTGTGGCCTTCGCGCTTCTCCTGTTCGTGATGTTGCTGGGCTCGCTCAACTACGGCAACAACGCGGCGATCCTGTTGACCTGCCTGCTCGCCGCGACCGCTAGCGGCAGCCTGTATTTCGCGTTTCGCAACCTCGCCGGTCTGCGGGTAATTGGTATGCGTGGCATCGGCGAGGTGCACGCCGGATCGACCGCAACCGTCGAACTGCGATTCACGCCGGGACTGCGGGATCGGCCCAGTTTGGGTTGCCGCCACGATCAATCCATTGCCTGGTTCGCGCTGGCCAGCGGCCACGATGACGTCGTCAGGCTGCATGTGCCTGCGCTTGTGCGTGGTTGGTGGCTGCCGGGGCGCATCGTGATTGCAACCAACTATCCGCTCGGGTTGTTCCACGCTTGGAGCTGGCTACATCCAGACCGACAAATTCTGGTGCTGCCATACGCCGAAGCGGAGCCGCCTGCGCTGCCCTACGACAGCTCCAACAATGGCGACCACGCGGCGAACGGCAGCGACGAGGACTATTCCGGCCTGCGCGACTACCGACCCACCGACCCACCTCGTCGCATCGCATGGAAGGCATCCGCACATCGCGACAGCTTGTTGAACCGTGAAAGCGAGCGTCGGACCGGCGATGCACTGGTGCTCGATTACAGCGCGTTGCGTGGACTCGACCACGAAACGAGGATTTCGCGACTGACCGCATGGGTGCTCGCTGCCGAGTCAAACCAGTCGGCTTATTCTCTGGTAATTCCCGATCTGCGCATCGAAGCGGCAATTGGACCGGAACATCGCAGCGCCTGCCTGCGCGCGTTGGCCTTGCTGCCGCCATGACCGAACAACTCAGCACGCGTCAGTTCGATCTGCTCGGGCTTGCCGTGGGCTGCGCGCTGTTGCCCCACCTGCAGCGCTTGCCGGGTTGGCTGGCAGTGGCGCTGGTTATCATCGTTGCAGTTCGCGTGATCCTGCGTCGACGGGGACTTGGCGCGGCGGCTCGCTGGATCCGACTCCCGTTGACGATTGCCCTCGTCGCGCTCACCTGGCACGAATACGGCAACGTTTTCGGTCGCGATGCTGGCGCCGCATTGGCGACCGGATTACTCGCGCTGAAGCTGATTGAAACGGAAAAAACCCGCGACGCGCGCGTCGGCCTTGGCTTTGCCGCCTTCGTGTTGATGAGCGCCTTGCTGTTCGACCAAGGCCTGACCGCGACCGTGCTGGTATCAGCGGCGTTGATCGTCGTCATCGCGGCACTGGCCGCGTTGCAGCCCGCGCCATTGCCAGCGGCACGACCGAACTGGGTCATGTTCAAACTGGCGTTGACCTTGTTCGCTGTCGGCGTGCCGTTGGCGCTCGCTGGCTTTGTATTGATTCCACGATTGTCATCGCCGCTATGGGGGACGCCATCCGACCAGAGTCCGCGCATCGGTCTCAACGACGAGATGAAGCCAGGTTCGATGACCGATCTGCTGATCGACGAAAGCCCGGCAATGCGGGTCGTGTTTGATCAACCCATCGCACAACCGGATCGACAATTCTTTCGCGCCGTGGTGCTGTGGGACTTCGACGGCACGACGTGGATTCGCGGCCGACGTGCCGACTACCAGCAGGCCGAACCGGTGCAGGCCATCGTCCAGCCGACCCACTACACGGCGACGATGGAAGCCAGCGAGCGACGCTGGGTTCCCAGCCTTGACGTGCCACTCAGCGCACCGGACGGAACGCGTCTTTCCAGCGAGCGCGTGATTCTTGCCAATGATCGGATCAATCAGCCGCGTGCATTCAAGCTGAGTTCGACGCTGCGCTACCGGCTGGGGGAACGCCTCAATGTCAGCGACCGTGCGAGTGCGTTGGCCCTGCCCGCCCAACGCAATCCGCGCACACTTGCGCTGGGTCACGAGTGGAAACAACTCTTTCCCGATGATCCACAAAGTATCGTCGACGCCGCTTTGGCGATGTACTACGCGCGCTTTACCTACACGCTGGCGCCACCCTTGCTGGGTATCGATTCGGTTGACGAGTTTCTCTTCTCAACCCAAGCCGGCTACTGCGAGCACTACTCGTCGAGCTTTGTCGTGCTGATGCGCGCCGCCGGCATTCCTGCCCGCATCGTCACTGGCTATCAGGGTGGCTGGTGGAACCAAAACGGCAACTACCTTTTGATCCGGCATTCAGACGCACACGCCTGGGCCGAAATCTGGATCGACGGACAGGGCTGGGTACGCGTCGATCCGACCGCAGCGGTGAATCCATCACGCATCGTCTACGGCAACAATGCCAGTGGCCAGTTGTCATGGTTCGAAAACCGCTGGTTTCGCGATGCGAGAAATAGCATGGACGGCGTCAATCGGCTCTGGACCGAAGCGGTCGTGCAGTTCAACGCGTTGCGCCAGAAACAGGCGCTGACCCGCTTTGGCATCAGCGATGCCAGCCAGCGCGATTTGATGACGGCGTTGGTGATCGCCGTGATCGTGATGCTGACGCTGGCGACGCTGTGGGCGCTGCGCCAGCCCAAGGTGCGTCGTAGCGACGCGTTGGAAAGAGCATGGATACTGTTGTGCAAACGAATCGCCAGGCAAGGACCGGCGCGACGCGACAATGAAGGGCCACGCGACTATGCCGAGCGGGTCGCTTCTGATTCGGCTGCATCAACGATCGAAGCTGTCGGGTTGATCGAGCGCTATGTCGCCTTGCGTTACAGTCAGCCGAAGGCCGATTCGGGCGCTGTCGCGGCGTTCGCAGGTTCAGTAGCTAAATTTCCTTCAAGTTGGTGACCGATTACGTGACATTCACGTCCTGCTGCATCGATACCCGCGACAATGACGCCGGCATTGGTCCGAGCTGCGACGCAACGTCTCCATCACTCGTCGACTGACACATCGAAACATCGAGGTTACCCACCATGTTGAAACATCTGATTATCGTCGCCGGTCTGCTCGGCTTGAGTGCCTGTGCGACGGTTCCCGCACCGCTGCAAGGAAATTTCGTCGCTTCGACTCCGCGCGCTTTGCCCGAAGCCGGCGAGACGGTGCGCTGGGGTGGCGAGGTGATCCGTGTCGAACCAAAAACCAGCACGACCTGCGTTGAAGTGCTCGGCCACGAACTGGGTTCTACTGCTCGGCCAATTGATACGGAACGCAGTAACGGTCGCTTTATGGCGTGCCAAGACGGATTCGTTGAACCCGGCGACTATCCAAAGGGTCGCGAAGTTACCGTAATCGGGCGGCTCAGCGGAACGGTGACGGGCCGCGTTGGCGAATTCGACTATGTCTATCCGCGAGTCGCCGCATCGACCGTGTATCTTTGGCCCAAGCGCGTACAGCGGATCGCAGGTTACGGCCCCGGCTTTTACGATCCGTTCTGGGGCGGTTTTGGCGGCGGCTTTGGTTACGGCGGCGGATTTGGCTACGGCGGTTACTACGGTTTTGGTGGCCCACGACCGATCATTATCGTCAACCCACGCCAACGCGCCCCGACGCCACAAGTAAGTCAACGCCGCAAGTAGCAGCCGACCGCGTTAGTTAAAAGCCCGGCATAAGCCGGGCTTTTAACTTCAAACCACTATTTGCTCGAGCGCTCACCCAGGCGGCCAGCTCATCTTGCGGCCGCCGAGCAGGTGCAGATGCAGGTGATGCACCGACTGGCCGCCATCCTCGTTGCAGTTGATCACCAGCCGATAGCCGTCTTCGGCAAAGCCCTGCGCCTTTGCGAAACCTGTCGCAGCAAGGACGAGGCGACCGATCAGCTCGGCGTCGTTGGCAGCAAGATCGTTCAGCGTCGCGATAGCGCGCTTGGGGATGAACAACACATGCTTGGGTGCCTGTGCGTTGACATCGCGAAAGCCGAGAATGTCGTCGTCCTCGAAAACGATATCGGCCAGAATTTCGCGGCGGATGATCTTGCTGAAAATGGTGTCGGTCATGGGATCAGCTTCATGCAGGTGGACGGCTTCAAGAACACGCTGGCAGCTTGACGCGCTGACCGACGCGCAATGAATAGCGCGGTGCCCGCAGTCCATTTGCCTTGGCGATTTCTGCACTATTGCACGAAGTTTTGCGGGCAACGGAGGACAAGGTGTCACCCTTTCGAACCGTGTAGCTGCTGGTCTTGCCGGCAGGTGTGGCTGCACTCCGACCTGGCGAACTGCGCGCCACCGCCGCCGGGGCGACCACGATCGGCGCTGGCGGTGGAACCGCCGATTGCAGATCAGCAGCCAGCGCCTGCCACTTTCCGGCCGCGCAGAGTTTCGGGTAGGCCAGTTCCAGCGGAAACGGAACCTGCAATTGGGTGCCTGCAGCGATGCGTTCGTCGTGTTCGTAGCGGGGATTGAGATTGCGTAGCGTGCGGAACCAGCCGTCGGCGTTGTTGCCCTCCTGTCCGAAACAAACCGTCAATTCCGCCAGCGACGCCGGCTTGGCCAGGGTAATTCGTCCCGGTCGACCATCGATGTTCGGAAATTTGAGATTGTAGCGATCCGGATGCATGAACAGCCACGCGGCGGCCAGCACCATTGGCACGTAGTCTCGGGTTTCCGGCGACAGCGATCCATAAATCTGAGGGTCCCAGAAACTGGCTTGCGGCGCTGTGGCGGTCAGGCGGCGCATGCGACCTTCGCCGCCGTTGTAGGCCGCAAGCACCAACTCTAGATTATTGTTCAGCGCGGCCAGCTGTTCGTTGACATATTCGGCGTTGGCCCGAGCCGAACGTGCCGGGTCATAGCGCTGGTCGAAACCGTCGACGGTGCCAAGCCCAAAGCGCATGCCGGTCGCCGGCATGAACTGCAGCAGGCCAGCCGCACCCGAGCGCGATACCGCATGCACCTTGCCGCCGGATTCCTTGGCCATAAAGCCGAACAGGATGGCTTCCGGCAGGCCAGCCTTGTGATATTCGGGCCACATCGCGTAACGCATGTACTGATAGTTGACGTAGGCGGTCATGAGGTTTGGGCGATACTGGGTCAGCCATTGCTGGATGCCGGCCTTAACCGCCGCGTTGACCGCGATGACTTCCGACAGTTCGCGACCCTTGAGCAAGGTGATGGTGCGGCCCAGCTCGGGCACGCTGCCCAGCACAGGCGACGCTTCGCCGACGGCAGAATTCGCTTCTGGCGTATCGGTTTCTCCGATTGCCGCCTCGACAGCGACACCATCCAGATTGATCCGCAGCAGCCGATCGTAAGCCGCGTAGAAGCGATTGCTGTCGCAGCCGCTTAACTTCTCGCAACTGACGGTCGACGTGCGCAGATGATCGAGCGCCGTTTTCATGTCTGCGCGGGCCTTATCCTGGTCGCCACGGCGTGCGGCACTAAGACCGGACTCGTAACGTCGTATTTCACCGTCAAGTCGTGCGTACAGGGCGTCGACCGCCGCATCGCCACTTCCCGCATGCGTGCCACGTCCGGATTTCACGCCACCCGGCCCAGCGCAGGAGACCACGCTGCACAGCGCTGCCAGACAGACAACACGAAACGAAATCGACATCGATGAATTCCTTGAAAAAGTGCGACACAAAGTAACCGGCTGCCAACACAACGGCAACCGATTCGACTTGTTACTGGATCAGACGACCCATCAGCGATCGCAGCGCCAACGGCCGCAACGGCTTGTGCAACAAATGGCAGCCAGCACTGCGCACGGCATCGCGAACCACAGCGCCGTGATCGGCGGTGACGACGATGCACGGGACTGCCTGCATTGACGCGGGCAGCGCCGTGCACAGATCAAGCCCGGTTGCGCCGTTATTCAGGTGGAAATCCACGACGAGCAAGTCAGGCCGTCGGCGTTCCACTGCCGTGACCGCCTCGAACGAATCGGTTGCGGCGACCACATCACAGCCCCAACCCGCCAGCAGTTCGACCATGGCTTTAAGCACGGCCACGTCATTGTCGACCACCAGAACACGCGCTGGTAGTCGCTGCGACACCAGCCCTGTCGACTCCACGACCCGATTAGGTCGCGCCGAGGTCATCGGCACTTCGATGAAAAACACGCTGCCCTTGTCCGGCCAGGAACGCAGACCCAACCGCAGGTTGAGCAATTGCGCAATGCGCTCGGCAATCGACAAGCCCAATCCCAAGCCCTGACCACCGCGATCAAGCCGCCGGAACTCCTCGAAAATCAGTTCTCGATGCTCCTCGGCAATGCCGGAGCCGCTGTCCCACACTTCAATTCTCAATGCGTTGCCGAAGCGGCGGCAACCCAACACGATTCGGCCGCGCGGCGTGTAGCGGATGGCGTTGGCGAGAAAGTTTTGCAGAATGCGGCGCAGCAAGGCGGGGTCGCTGTCGAGCCACGCCGTCGATGCCACATAATCAAGTCGCAAGCCTTTCTGCTCGGCGAGTACGCGAAATTCCGACGCCAGCGCCTGCAGCAGATCGTCGATTGGGAAGGAACGGGGCTGGGCAACCATACCGCCCGCGTCGAGCCGCGAGACGTCAAGCAAGCCGGCGAGGAGTTCCTCAGCCGATCCCAGCGCGCCATCAATGTTGGCGATGGCTTCGCGGTACTCGTCGTGCGCCATGCGTTGGCCCAGGCTGTGAACGAAAAGCTGAGCGGCATTCAAGGGTTGCGCGAGGTCGTGGCTGACTGCAGCCAGAAACCGGGACTTCGCACGATTGGCCAATTCGGCAGCCGCCGTTGCGGTTGCCAGGTCAGTCGTGCGTGCAGCGACGCGACGTTCAAGATCTTCAGCGGCGCGCTTGAGTTCGGCCTCCGCTGCCCGAAACGCGGTCACATCGGTAAATGTTGCGACGAAACCGCCGTCCGGCATGGGGTTGCCACGTATCTCAATGAGGCTGCCATCAGGGAAACGCCGTTCCGATAGCAACGGCGTTCCGGTCCTCATGTGTGCCAGTCGGCGCGCAACCATGGCGCTAACGGATTGCCTGTAGTATCCGTCCGACTGCAGGACGTGGGCTGAAAGATCAGCGACCGGTCTGCCGACCTCAAGCATGCCGTCCGGGAAGCGAAACAATTCGCGATAGCGCGCGTTCCAGGCGACCAGTTTCAGGTCGCGGTCGACCACACTGATGCCCTGACTCATATTTTCCAGTGCGGCTTCGAGGATCCGCTGGTTGAATCGCAGCGCGTGCGACGCTTCGCCGACGATGGTCGCAACCGTTTCAAGATCGCGGCCCTGCTCGCGTTTCGCAGCGTCGAGTAGTAATCGCGCCGACGACGCGCCGAACACGGTCGCCAGTTCGCGTTCGATACGATCGAGCTGTCCACTGCTGGCGACGCCGTTTACGGGTGCGCCGATAAGTGCATCAACCCGATCCGGCGCAAGAAAGCGCGTGCCAAGATCGCGCAGTGCACGTACATCAAGATCGACCTCGACTGCCGCAACGGGTTTTGTTGCGAGCGCGGCGACGAGCAAAGTCACCAGCGTCTCGATGGTCAGACTAAGTAGCACGGCCCGACTCAGACGACTCCAACCGGAAAGCCCGAAAAGATGATCAGGCGAAAACCAGATGATTCCGAATGGCCCATCAGCGAGCCACGTCGGCTCGATCAAGGTCGGAACGAGCAGGCACCAAGCCCACACCACCACGCCGGTTCCGAGACCGATCAGCACCGCGCGTGGTGGCGTTTGCGGCCGCAACATCGCGAACAATACGGCCGGCGCGAGCGTTCCCAAGCCCGAGAACGACAACGCGCCGATATCCGCCAGCGCTTCGTTGCCGCTGGTAGCGCGGCCATAGATCCAGGCAAGCAGGACGACAACAAGAATGGCGACGCGACGCTGTCTCAACACGCTGCCGCGCAGATCGCCGCCGTCGTCCTGGCGCCACGATCCGCGCACCTGCAAGGGCGTCAGCCAATGGTTGCTGATCATCAGGCTGAGCGCGAGTGTCGCAACCACCACCATGCCGGTCGCGGCACTCAAACCGCCCAGAAAGGCGAACAGGGCAAGCCCGGCATGACCATCCGCCAGGGGCAACGCCAGCACATAAAGATCGGACGAAACGCCGAGCGCACCGAGTCGCAAATCGCCAGCACGCGCCAGCGGAAGCAACGGTAGCGCAATCAAACCCATGTAGAGCGGGAACAACCAGCGCGCCGGTTTCAGATCAGCCGGGCTACGGCATTCGGCGATGCCCACGTGATAGAGGTGCGGCAAGGTGAACATGGCAAGCACGCCAAGGACGATCAGTCCCGGGAACCCGCTGGCGCTGGTCGTTATCGCTGGTGCCGCGTCTACCCAGCCATAGCCGAGCAGAACCCAGATGCCGATGGCAAGCATCGCCCCAAGCTTGAGCACCGACTCCAGCGCAATTGCCAGCACCAGCCCACGATTGTGTTCGGCACTGCTGACGCTGCGCGTGCCAAACAGCATCGCGAATACGGCCATAACCAATGCGACGTACAGCGCACTGTCCTGCCAGGGCGGCGCTTCGATCTGGCTGGCGCGCGTCAACATGCCGAAACTCATTGCTACAGCCTGCAATTGCAGGGCGATGTAGGGAATGATGCCGAGCACGCTCACCAGCGTGATCGCAGCCGCAAGACGTGAATCCTTGCCGAGTCGCGCGGCAACCAGATCGGCAATCGTCGTGCTGTGGGTTTCGCGAACCAGTGCAACCAGTCGTTGCAGCAAGCGCGTGCCGAACACAAACAGCACGATGGTGCCAATGAAGGTCGGTGGCAGCCACCAGCCCGAGCGAGCCGCCTGCGTCACCGTTCCGTAGAACGTCCACGACGTGCAGTACGCCGCCAGGGACAAGGCGTAAACGATCGACCAGCGTTTTTCGAGGCCAGCCGGATGACGCTCACCCCAGATTGCCGCACCGAACAACAGACCCAGCCATACGAGGCTTGCCGCGATGACGATCAGGCTTGGCATCGCGCCGTCCGATGTATCCGGGTTGGCTGGGTTACTTCGTCAACGCGTCCAGCGCGTTCGACATCCAGCTGATCTGCGCGCCGCTGCGCAGCTCGTAATCGGCGCCCGTGTAACCCCACCAGTCCCAACATGCTTTTGGATTCAACGGCGCCAGACTGGCCTTGGCCTGAGGGTACAACACAGCAACCCTGTAGACGTCCGCCCAGCGATTGAATCCGCTTTGTCTGACAAACGCCTCACCGACCGCATCACGATTCTGCTGGCAGCCATGCAAGGCAATCAATACGCCGCAAGGCTCGCCGTTGGCGCACGCCTTGGGCACATAGATTTCTCCCTGATCGGCCATGTGCGTTTTCTTGTTGACCGTCGCGTAGGCGGCTTGGTCGAACGTGGTGTAGGCCCCCGTTTCCGTGGAAACCGCCGTCGGCGCTGGGCCATAAAGCGCGGTGAAAATCGCTCCGGCGGCGTCGTAGCCGCAGTTGCCGATATACGGCGATTCGGATTTGTCGCAAGACGCCTCACCGCTGGCGACCGGAAACAGATGTGGAAATTCGCGCGCGCCGTCCCAGCTCACTTTTGGCTGATCGGTGCCCAGGCCCTCGTAGAACTCAGCGCTGGCACGGCTCACCGATTCGGCGACGGTCGTGTCCTTGCTGCCATGCAGGACGAACACCGGATCACCAGCGAGATTGGACAACAGCGCAATGTCGCCCTTCGCGGCACGCGACGTCGCTTTTGCGACCAGCGCCGATACGTCGATTGCTGGATCACCCTTCATGCACGACGACAGCGCGACATCGAGTTTGCCACCGGCGCAACCGTACGGCCCGCCGGCGAGCAACGCCGCACCGTGGATTCTGTCGGACAACGCGACGTGTGTCTGGGTCGCCATGTAGGCGCCCGATGACAGTCCGGCAATCATCACCCGCGCCGGATCGACATTGATCTTGGGCAACGCGACCGCAGGCTCCTTCGCACAGGCACTCAACGCGAACGAGGCGAGCACGACGGCGCAGAGGCCGCGCAACGGAGTGGAAAACTGCATGGGATTCTCCTGCATCGCAAAAAAAGATCGCCGTTCACGCGCATGCGGGAACGGCGAAAGACGTTGAAGTAAAGCGTGTAATGAAACGGGTGACAATTAGAAGCTGTAACGCGCCGTCACATAGTAGTTGCGCGGCATACCGTAGTAGGCGGTCTGGATGTTGCCGACGCTGGAGAATTCCTGCGCATCGGTCTTGTAGACCTTGTCGGTCAGGTTGCGCACCCCGCCGCGGACTTGCCACTTCATGCTCGACGAATCCCAGATCCCGTAAAGGCCGGCGATGCCGAATGCGCTCTGGCTGAGCGCCTCGCGGTTGTCGACGCTGAGATAGGCCTTGTCGCGGAACGAGTAATCACCGCCAACGGTAAAGCTGCCGGCATCGTTGAGATAGAAGGTATGGCTAGCGGCAACGCGTGCGGTCCAGTCCGGCGAGAACGGAACGTGGTCGTGCAGATTGGCCAGTGCTGGCGTCGTGGCAACGCGTGGATCGTTGAACTCGTCGTAACGCGCATGCAGCCAACCGATCTGCGTCGACAACCGCGTACCTTCGCCGATCAATGCGATGCCCTCAAATTCCGCACCCTGGATGCTGAGCTTGGCGGCGTTGATGACCGGGAAACTGCCGACGACTTCGCCGCTGACACGTGCCTGGAAATCTTCGTAGTCGCTGTGGAACACGCTGAAGTTGCCGACCAGCTTGCCGTCAGCCGAGCTGGTTTTCAGGCCTGCTTCGTAGGTCCACACATATTCCGGATCGTACTCGGGCTTGGCTGCTTCGACCGCTGCATTGGCGCGACCGTTGAAGCCACCCGACTTGAAGCCACGATTGGCTGATACGTAACCCATCATGTGATCACCGAGTTCTTTTTGCAGGCTCAGCGACGGCGTCAATGCGCCCCAACTCTTGTCCGTATCCAGCGCCACGGTGTTATTGGAGCCCTGGAATGGCCGACCAAAAATCGCGCTGGTGGTGCGTTGGTAATCTTTATTCTCACGTGTGTAACGAAGGCCGGCGCCGAGTGTCCAGCCATCTGCAAACTTGTAGTTGACCTGTCCATAGCCCGCATAGCTGTTTGTATTCAAATCATCGTCGATAGTGCGCAGGAAGGTGATCTTGTTGGTCGCCAGCGCGAACAGGCTGTCTGCGAAAGCGAGTTGGTTGGATGGCAATTTCTCACGCAGGTAATACAAGCCATAGGTCGCCTGCAGGTTGCTGCCGTTGTCGTATTGCGCTTGCAGCTCCTGGCTGAACTGGCTCTGGTGTACGCCGACGTAGACGTCGCCGAGCGAGAACTCCGACGCGTCGATGTCGATGAACGATTTGGTCGTCAACTTGCGATAGGCCGTGATGCTTTTCAGCGTCCAGGCGTCGTCGGGCTTCCAGGTGAGGTTGGACGCGATGCCCTTGTGGACAAGCTTCTGGCCTTGGTCGGGACCAAACGAGGTTCGCGTCTCGAAGTTGTACTCGCCGGGTCGTACCGGACGCAATATGCGTGGACCGGTGGCGAAGTCGGTCTGGATCAACGGTGCTTCCGGATTGCCCAGCGTGAGCGGATTGTCCTGATGCGTGTAGTCGAGCGTGAACACGGCCTTGAACGCATCATTCGGCGTGGCGACCAGCTTGACGCGGCCCGCCTCGGTGTCATTCTGGTTGTAGCCCTTCCCGGTAACCGGATCCTTGACAAAGCCGTCGTTGCCGGTGCTCATCAACGCAGCGCTAATGCCCCAGGTCGAGTTGATCGGTGTCGCCGCGTACGCCTTGGTTTCAAACAGACCAAAGTTTCCCGCGGTCAGTTCGACCTTGCCTTCGGCACTGTCGCCCGGCTCGCGGGTAACGATCTTGATGGCGCCGCCGGTCGAGTTCTTTCCGTACAAGGTTCCTTGCGGACCACGCAGCACTTCGATGTGATCGATGTCATAAAGGCCGAACAGCGCACCCTGGATTCGTGAGTAGTAGACGTCATCGACATACATGCCGACGCCGGGATCGAAGGTCTGCAAGGCGTCGGGCTGGCCGATGCCACGAATGAAGACGTTGACCGCATTCGACGAACCACGACCCTGGACAATGTTGAGGTTCGGCACCGCGCCTTGCAGGCTGTCGATGTTCTGCGCCTGAATCTGTTCGAGGTCCTGAGCGTCGAATGCAGAAACGGAAAGCGGCACGTCCTGGATGCTTTCCTCGCGACGACGCGCGGTCACCGTGATCGGATCGAGGCGATCAGCGCGGCCGTCGCCACCATCCGATTGCGCGCTGGCGTCGGCGTTGACATCGACCGCATCAATAACGACTTCCGCCGCTTGTGCCGAACTGCCGGCAACGAGGCCAAGGGTCAGGGCGATCGCCAGGCTCAGGTGGTTGCGTTTCATGTTTTCCCCTCGTTGCATATGGACGGTGCGTGGGCGTTGTCAATGTGAAGGAGCGTAGATACGCAACCACCATCGATGTCGACCGGAATGGCGCGCAGTCTGCCGGCTTAACGAAAGGCGAACACTTGTACCTTCGTACAATGCGCAGCGTGATTTCGGATGGGGATACTGCGTGCCGGTTTCGCAGGGGACGCATTGCCAATGATGAGTTTGCTCGGGCTGCTTGCGGGCCTGGTCCTGTTGACCGTGTTAGCCATGCGCGGGGTCAGCCTGTTCATCGCGACGCCACTTTGCGCGATCGTGGTGGCACTGTGCGGAGGCTTGCCACTATTGGTTGGCGGAGCCGAGAGTGCCAATGCGCTGACAAGTTACATGACGGGCTTCAGCAGCTTCATTGCGAGCTGGTTTTTCATGTTTCTGTTCGGCTGCATCTTTGGCAAGCTGATGGAAGATAGCGGTGCTGCCGACAGCATCGCGCGCTGGATTTTGAACACGATGGGTCCACGGCACGCCGCGCTGGCCGTCGTCATCGCCTGCATCGTGTTGACTTACGGCGGCGTCAGCTTGTTCGTGGTGGCGTTCTCGGTATTCCCGACTGCGCTTGCATTGTTTCGTGCTGCAAACCTGCCTCGCCGATTCATTCCAGCAACCCTGGGTTTTGGCTCGGTGACGGTGACAATGACTTCCGCCGGCTCGCCGGAAATCCAGAACTGGATTCCAATCAAATATCTCGGCACTACGCCTTGGGCGGCGTGGCAGGCCAGCCTTGCAGCAGCGATCGTGATGTTGATCGTCGGCCAGCTTTGGCTGAATTGGATGATCGGTCGTGCCAAGGCGCGCGGCGAGTGTTTCGACGCGCGCGAGGGCGATCCAATGGGTGGTCGCAGCGACTTGCCAAATCCTGCGCTGTCGTTGATCCCGCTGATTGCCGTGCTCGCGATCAGCTTCCTGCTCCATGAGCGACTGGGTACGGCGGCCCTTATCGTCGCGCTCAGTGCCGGTTGCCTGCTGACCGCCGCCGTCGGCTGGCGTTTTCTGGTCAAGCCTGGCGAGGCGTTAAACATGGGCAGCGTTGGCGCGTTGATCGCGATCGGCAACACGGCAGCGGTGGTCGGCTTCGGCTCGGTCGCGAAAGCGGTGCCGGGTTTCGCGTTGGCGGTCGAATGGATCACCCACCTGCCCGGCCATGGCGTGGCGAATGCGGCGTTTGCCGTCGCGGCGATTGCCGCAATGACTGGCAGTGCGTCGGGAGGACAAGCGATTGCACTGCCTATTCTCGCTCCGCTCTATCTGAGCCAGGGTGTTGATCCAGCACACCTGCATCGTTCGGTCTCGCTGGCATCGGGTACGCTCGATGCCATGCCGCATAACGGCTACGTCGTCACCACGATTCGCGCGGTCTGTGGCGAAACCCATCGCGCCGCCTACTTCCCGATGGCCGCACTATGCGTGCTGATTCCGCTGGTCGGCCTCGCCGTTGCTTTCGCGATGTACGGCCTTGGTTTCTGATCGATCGCAGCGAAACCTGGCTACGGCGCGACTGGCTCGACAGCATGTGGCAGCAACGAACCGGCGGCACAGATTGATCCGTCGTCGAAGCGACCGTAGACATTTACTGCGTCATTCGCTGACTCCGGGACATAACCGTAATAACCGCTGCGCAAGGCGAGCTCATCGCTGAGAAAAGTTGCCACCTCCGGCCGATCCATCATCACGAAGCCAGATCCGACGATTTTGCCGGCATCAACGAACAAGGCATGGGTTGGTGCTTCGCGAGTATCCGGTGAATAAATCCAGCCGATCAATCGGTCACCTCCACGGAACTTCGTGCGCAGGTCCTGAGCAAACTGGCAGCGACGTGGAACTGCTTTGCCAAACCGGGTGGCGAAGTCGCTGCCAATCCATGTCGACCAGTCTTCGCGATAGATGGTCATGCGTTCACGCCGGAAGTACTCATACAGATGTTGCAGCGACCACGGATGCAGGGCGGAATTTGCACGCCCTTGCGCATCGGTTTCGACAACGCCTACGGTCAACGCCAATGTTGCCAGGCGCTGGTTGCTTTGAACGGCGCGCATGCGGTCGACGTAAGTCGGCATTCCAAGCAGCAGCGCAATTAGCGCCATGAATGCGCTGGCAATGAGCGAGCGTCGCCATTGCCGTCTTTTGTCCTCTATCAAACGCCACCCGAGCAGAAACAGGCTGGCCCAGTAGAGACTCGACACGATCAGGTAGCGCGTGTTCATGGCTTGGTCGGGGCCAAGCGAATGGCGACCCAGACCCGTCAGCAACATCATGCCGATCAGCCACAGTGAGACCAGCCACAGGAAGCAAATGCTGCGGTCACTCCAACGCGAACTTCGCCACAAATGCCATGTCAACGCGCCATGCACGGCGACGATCAACGCGCCAGCCAACTGCGCGACCGCAGGAAAAGACTGTTGCACAAGGTAAGCAAAGAAGGCTCCGGCTTGGGCCAATGTATAGCCCATCACATCCCAAGGAGCCGCGAAGATGGCCCGCAGAGGAATGAGCCCGTTGCCTACCGTATTGCGTTGGTAAACATAAACAACCAGCACTGACAACAACAGCGTGATGGCAACGTGCAACCAACGCCGTTTCAGGCCAAACAGGATCAGTATCGTCGGCCACAGCACCACGCCGTATCCGAAACTGAAAATCGATGCGAGCACCAGAATTAAGGTGGCAACCACGCTGCGCCACGAATCGTCGGCGGCCGCCGTGCGTAGTGCCAATATCCCGAACAGCAGCGACAGGCTGATCAGTACTTGCATCGGCGAGATCACACTCTCCATCTGTGCCGGCCACAACACGAGAATGGACAAGGCGAGCGCAACCAGAATCGCGATGGGCTTGCCGCGCGAACGCACCGACCATGCCAGCGTCACGGCGATTCCAATCAAGGCCATCCACGACAGCACCATCGGAATTCGTCCGCTGGCGTTGTCGAACGCGAAGTCCGCGTAGTAAGCGAAGAAAGGAATCAGCGGCCAGTGCCCGTTGACGACGAAGTTGACCGCGACATCCCACACCGTTCGATGGGTCTGGATTTCAATCCGACCGAGTAGCGTTTCGTGCAAGGCAGCAAGGTCCCAAACCGGCACCTGATAGATGTAGCGCACTGCGTACTGCAACTCCCACAAGGCAATTGCCAGCAACAGGAAACCAATAAGCAAGCGGCGGCGCTCCGGCTCGACCAGCCAGGGGCGCAATGTCGATATCCACGATCTCATCCAGCGCGTGCCTCAAATAGTCGAGGGCGGATTACACCGGCAGCAGTCAGCAGTGTCCAGCCCGTCAACCACGGCGATGGTCTATGATCGGCGCGACTTAAGACGTCGTCACCCGCCCAACCGCGTTCGTAAGCCATGCTGCAAAGTACACTGGGCGCATGGATCAACCCGTAATTCTCGACGTCGCCGATCTTGGCAAGCAGTACGGATCGCGCGACGCAGTGAGCGACGTTTCGTTTCAGGTCCGTCGCAATGAAATCGTCGGTTTGCTCGGCCCGAATGGCGCCGGCAAGACAACGACCATCAGTATGCTGATTGGCGTACTGGAACCTGATCGTGGCAGCATCACGATCAATGGCCTCGACCTCGCCCGCGAGCGCGAAGCGGCGTTGGCGACCACCAATTTCGCTGCTATCTACGCGCCTCTGCCGGGCAACCTCACGGTCGTCGAAAACCTGCACCTTATGGGCATGATCTACGGCGTGCCACAGTTGCGTGCGCGCATTGATGCGATGATCGAAGAATTTGATTTGCGCGCTTTCCGCAACACTCGCTGTGGCCTGCTTTCGTCCGGCGAACAGACGCGGGTCAGCCTGGCCAAGGCGATGCTCAACAAACCTGCCCTGCTGTTGCTCGACGAACCAACCGCATCGCTGGACCCGGCCACCGCGCGCGACCTGCGCCGCAAGATTCGCGAGATCGGCCGTGGCGGCGACGGCGCCATCCTGTGGACCTCGCACAACATGGTCGAAGTCACCGAGGTCTGCGACCGCGTGTTGTTTCTGTCGCAGGGTCGATTGCTGCTGCAAGGCGATCCACGTCGACTACCTGCAGAACATGGCGTTGAAACACTCGACGACCTGTTCGTCAAGATCGCCAACGAACGCCTCAGCGAGGAGCCATCATGAAGTGGCAACGTGTCGCCGCGATTGCGCTACGCCAATTCTATTTGTTGCGTGGAAGCCCGGTGCGCGTGGTTCCGTTGTTCGCGTGGGTGGCGATCGACGTGGTGCTGTGGGGTTTCATCATTCGCTACCTCGGCAGCTTAGGTGGCATCGGTCCGGAACGCCTGTTGCCCAGCTTGCTTGGCGCCGTTCTGCTTTGGAACTTTTTTACCCGCATCATGCATGGCATCTCGACCGCCTTCTTCGAGGATGTGTGGTCGCGCAATTTTCTGAACCTGTTCGCGTCACCGCTGACGATTTCGGAATACCTTGGCGGGCTGGTATTGAGCGGCATCGTCACCAGCCTGCTCGGCTTCATCGTGATGGTCGCTCTCGCCGCTGGTGCGTTTGGTTTCTCGTTTGCCATCTACGGGCTGATGCTGCTGCCGTTCGTGATGATCCTGGTGCTGTTCGGCATCGCGATGGGCATCTTTTCGACCGCGCTGGTACTGCGTCTGGGGCCAGCGGCGGAATGGCTGGTGTGGCCGATACCGGCCTTGTTGTCGCCATTCGCAGCAGTAATCTATCCGCTCGCTGTACTACCGACGTGGATGCAGTGGATCGGCCTGGCGCTGCCGCCGGCACACGTGTTCGAAGGCATGCGCGCGGTCGTTAATGGCAACCCGTATCCGCTGGCCAGCCTGATGTGGGCCGCAGCCCTGGCGCTGCTGCAGATCGGGCTGGCGTTTCTGTGGTTCAGTCGGGTCCACCGCTACGCGACGCGCAGTGGACTGCTGGCTCGTTATAGCGCGGAGAGCGTCAACTGATCGATGATCGTTGCAACGGATTGAATGCAGTGATTTGTTTACCCGTTGTCGAACGCCCGTCGCTTGCCACCGTGCTGTCTCATCGGGTTACCCTTGGGTCCCTCGGATGCGGGTGGTCATGCTCGCATCGACATTGACTGTCGGCACCCACCGACGAACAGAAAATACTTCGCGAGACCTGCATGAGCAACCTGGATTCCACTGATCGTTTCAGCCATCGCGTCGACGACTACATTCGCTATCGGCCCGACTATCCTGACCAACTGCTGGAGTGGCTGAAGGGCGAACACGGCGTAAATACCGACTGGCTGGTCGCGGACATCGGCGCTGGCACCGGTATCTCCACGCGCTATTTTCTGGATGCGGGTTTCGATGTCGTTGCCGTTGAACCGAATGTCGCGATGCGCACGTCTTGCGAAAAGTGGCTGGGTGAGGAGTCGAAACTTCGCATCGTCGATGGCAAGGCCGAGCAGACCACGCTCGATGACGACAGCGTCGACCTGATCGCCGCCGCACAGGCGTTCCACTGGTTCAACGTCAACACGATAAAGGCGGAATGGGCGCGCATCCTGAGACCGCGTGGGTTGGCCGCGGTCTACTGGAACACGCGCCGTCTGGAAGGCAGCCAGTTCCTGGAAGGCTACGAGGAACTGTTGCTGGAATACTGCGACGATTACTCCACCATCGCCGAACGCTACGCCGACGACGCCACCATGCAGGCATGGTTCGGCATGGGCTTTCGCGGCATGGCCAGCTTTCCGCACAGCCAGATGCTCGACTACAAGGCACTGCGCGGACGATTGATGTCGTGCTCGTACGCGCCTCGTCGTGGCGATCCCATGCACGAACCCATGCTCGAAGCCTTGCAGGAACTCTTTGCCACCTGCGAAGACGATGACGTCATCAGCTTCGACTACGACACCCGCGCGTTCGTTGGCAGCATGGTTGCCTGACGCCTTCATCCGACGCACGGAAGCACAATCGTCGTGTCGATTGGGCATCGAAATAGCGCAGACCCGATAATGGCGACATGTATCGACTGATTCGTCCCTTGCTGTTTTCGCTTGATGCGGAGCGCGCGCATGGCTTAGGTCTCGCGGCGCTGGATGCATTGCATGGCATCGGTTTAAGTCGGGTGCTCAGCCAGCGCCCCGCCGATTTTCCCGTGCGCGTTTTCGGCATCGATTTCCCCAATCCAGTGGGACTTGCTGCGGGACTGGACAAAAACGGCGATCACATTGACGCGCTGGCCGCGATGGGTTTTGGGCACATCGAGATCGGAACGGTGACGCCGAAAGCGCAGCCCGGCAATGCGAAGCCGCGACTGTTTCGCCTGCCGGGCCATGGCGCAATCGTCAATCGTTTTGGTTTCAACAACAGGGGCGTGGATGCTTTGGTTGGCAACGTCGAGCGTTCACGTTCTGGCGGCATCGTTGGCATCAATATCGGCAAGAACAAGGACACATCGAACGAGCGCGCGGTCGAGGATTACCTCACCTGCCTGGAGCGCGTTTACGCCTGCGCCAGCTATGTGACGGTGAATGTTTCGTCGCCGAATACGCAGGGTTTACGGGACTTGCAAGGCGGTGATGTGTTGCGGGCGCTGGTAGGCGAGCTTTGCAATGCGCGCGAGCGGCTCGCGGGCATCCACGGAGCGCGCAAACCGTTGCTGCTGAAGATCGCCCCGGACTTGTCCATCGCGGAACTGGACGTAATCGCGGACGTTTTGCTCGATAGCAACATCGATGGCGTCATCGCGACCAACACGACGCTGGATCGCGACGTCGTGGCGGGCGATCCGCGCCAAGGTGAGAGTGGTGGATTGTCAGGTCGACCGTTGCTGCAAAAATCAACGGATGTGTTGCGTGGCATGTCGCAGCGCCTGGCCGGACGCATCCCATTGATCGGCGTAGGTGGCATCGATTGCCACAGCGATGCCGTTGCCAAACGCGATGCTGGCGCAGCGCTAGTGCAGGTCTACACGGGTCTGATTTATCGCGGCCCTGCGTTGATTGGCGAATGCGTGCACGCGTGGCGGAACGCGAAGATGTCAGCATGAGTACGCCGGCCAATGATTCATCGATAGACGCGGGATCGGGCTACTCGATCATGGAGAACGCGCCGATGCTGGCTCGCAATACTCTCCACGTTGCGGCCAAGGCTGAACTGCTCATCGAAGTTCACGACGACGCGGCGCTTGACGCGCTGTTCCAGTTGCCGCGATTGAAAGATGGGCCGCTGTTGGTACTCGGCGGCGGCAGCAACCTGCTGCTGGCCGGCGACGTCGAAGGTGTTGTCGTCGCCATGCAGACTCGCGGCATCGAATGCATCGTCGATGCCGATGATCATGCCATCCTACGTGTTGCCGCTGGCGAGAACTGGGACGAATTCGTGCACTACACATTGGCGCAGGGATACGCCGGCATGGAAAACCTGGTGTCGATCCCCGGCACGGTCGGCGCAGTACCGATCCAGAACATTGGTGCGTATGGGACCGAGGCCGAAGAATTCATCACGATGGTGGAAGCGTTCGACCGCACCAATGGAGAACGCGTCCGTCTGGATCGAAAGGCCTGCACATTCGGCTATCGCGATTCGGTGTTCAAGCATGAGCTTGATCGCTACGTGATTACTGCCGTCGAGTTCCGCTTGCCTCGACATAGGCCGGTCCAACTGGATTACGCAGGTGTCCACGAAGAATTGGCAGATCTTGGATACAACGACCCCCAACCCGTGCAAGTCGCGCAAGCGATCGCGCGGATTCGGGCAAGAAAGTTGCCCGATCCACAACGCGTCGGCAACGCCGGCAGTTTTTTCAAGAACCCGATCGTGGACTCGGCGACGGCCTCGCGATTGCGCAGCACGTTCCCGACGTTGCCGCAGTGGCCAGCCGGTGACGACATGTACAAGGCTTCGGCCGCAGCTTTGATCGAATTGGCCGGATTGAAGGGCTATCGCGAAGGCGCAGCTGGCGTCTCGGACCAGCACGCCCTGGTTCTGGTCAATCACGGCGGTGCGAGTGGAGCCGCCTTGCTGGCGATGGCGCGCCATGTGGTTGCAACGGTGAACGAGAAATTCGGCGTAATCCTGGAACCCGAACCTCGCATCATCTCTGCGACGCTGTAGCAGTTGCCGCACGAGCGGCCTTGCTATCATCCGCGACGGTCGTCATCCCGAGACCGCACTTCATCTTGGAGGCTTCGTGCTGGAAATTCTCAAGGCTGGTGGATGGGCGCTGGCACCCATCCTGCTCGCTTCCGCTATTGCGCTCGGAATTGTGCTGGAACGCTTCTGGACCCTGCGACGCAGCGCGGTGCTTCCGCCGCAGCTGGGCGCACAGGTGTTGGAATGGTCGCGTAGCCCGAAGATCGACCCGGCCCATGTCCGCGAACTCGCTGAAAACTCCCCGCTCGGCGAAGTGCTGGCCGCCGCGCTGAGCGTGCGTCAACGACCGCGCGAGGTAATTCGCGAACGCGTCGAAGATGCTGGCCGCCACGTGATGCATGGGCTGGATCGCTATCTCAATACGCTCGGCACGATTGCCCTGATCGGTCCTCTACTCGGCCTGCTCGGCACCGTGTTCGGATTGATCCGCATGTTCCTCGACGTGATGGCCGGCGGCGTCGGCGACCCAGCCAAAATGGCTGGTGGTATCGGCGAAGCATTGATCTGCACAGCTGCCGGTATGGTCGTCGCGATACCCGCTTACATCTTCCACCGGTACCTGCGAGCACGCGTGACAACGCTGGGTGTCGAGATTGAAAAAGAAGCCGGGGTGCTGGTCGACGATCTAACCGCTGCCAGAGAGCTACCCACCACCGCGCTACGCGCCGGCCGCTGACCGCAATGCGTATCGCCAGCCAGCGCCGTGAAGACGATTTCGAGATCAACGTGATTCCCTTGATCGACGTGATGCTGACCTTGCTCATGTTCTTCGTGCTGACGACGACGTTTGTCGAGCAGGCGCGGATCAAGATAACCCTGCCGCAAGCCGACAATAGCGCGCAAGCAGAGCTGCGCGAGCCTTTGCTCGTACTGATAGATCGCAGCGGCAATTACTACGTCGACAACAACACGGTGGCCGACCCAAGTCTCGCCAGCCTCAAGGAGATGATCGCGCGCATCGCTGGCGATGATCGGCAGCGTCCTGTAATGCTGCGCGCCGATGCGATGACACCGCACCAGGCTGTCGTAACCGCGATGGATGCGTTGGGTTCGCTCGGTTTCAGCCAGTTGTCGATTGCGACCACGCCGGCCGACGCGACCGCCAAATGACGGCGGATGCCGTCGTCGGGATGGGCTCGGGAGCGGTCTATCGCCGGCTGCTCGGTTACTCGATGCGCTACTGGCCGATGGGCGTGCTGGCGCTGGTCGGCATGGTCTTCGATGCGGCTTGTGGATCACTGTTCACGTTCACGATCAAGCCAATGCTCGACGACTTGTTCGTGCGCAAAGACGCGACCATCATCTTCTGGATGCCGTTCTTCATCGTCGGCCTTTTCCTGATCCGTGGCGTCGCGACGTTCACTGCCGACTACGGCATCGCGCGAATAGGCCGCAGCGTGGTGATGACGCTGCGCGAGGAAGTCTTTGGAAAATACCTGCGGCTGCCTGCTGCGCATTTCGGCCGTGAACCGTCTGGAAGGATGATTTCGCGGATGACCTACACCGTCGAACAGGTCGCCAACGCAAGTACTGACGCGCTCAAGGTTGCGGTATTGGACGGCTTGATGGTGGTCGGCCAAGTCAGCGTGATGCTGTATCACAGCGCGCGTTTGACGGTTGCCCTGTTCCTGCTGGCACCATTGATCGGCGCCGTTGTCTGGCTGGTCGGCAAGCGCTATCGCGCCATCAACCGGCGTATCCAGGATTCGATCAGTTCCGTAACCGGGATCGTCGACGAGGCTATCGGCGGCTTTCGTGAAGTGAAGGTCTATGGCGGCGGCGACTACGAACGTCGGCGCTTCGGGGTGACCAATCGCGGCATCCGCAGCTTGAATCTGAAGGTCGCCGTGACCAATGCGCTGTCCACGGCAACCGTTCAACTGGTCGCGGCGATTGCCTTGGCGCTGGTGATCTTCCTGGCGACGCGTCCAGCGACGCTCGATGAGATGAGCCCCGGTACCTTCATGTCGCTGATCACCGCGATGCTGGTAATGCTGCCATCGATGAAGCGCCTGACCACCGTGCAGGCCAATCTCGGACGAGGCATCGTTGCGGCGCGCGACATCTTCGAAGTGATCGACGCGCCGGAAGAAGTCGACGATGGCGAACTGGTGGTCGAGCGCTCGCTCGGCGATATCGAGTTTCGCAACGTTGGCTTCAGCTATCCCGGCGCCGGCGCCGCTGCCTTACGCGACGTCGACCTGCATTGCGCTGCCGGCACCGTGACTGCGCTGGTCGGGCGATCGGGTGGTGGAAAATCCAGCCTTGTTTCGTTGCTGCCGCGGTTCCATGACGTCGACCAAGGCGTAATCCTGATCGATGGCTATCCTCTCGCCGACTATCGATTGGCCAGCCTGCGTTCGCAGATCGCACTGGTCAGCCAGCAAGTGGTGTTGTTCGACGACAGCATCGCCAACAACATCGCGTATGGCAGCGCCGACCGGGTCAGCGCGGACGATATTCGCGCTGCTGCGAAAGCGGCCCACGTGCTGGAGTTCGCCGACAAGCTGGAAGGTGGAATGGATGCGCCTGTCGGCCAAGGCGGATCGCGACTGTCAGGCGGACAACGCCAGCGCATCGCGATTGCCCGAGCGTTGCTGAAAAATGCACCGATCCTCATTCTCGACGAGGCAACCAGCGCACTCGATAGTGAGTCGGAAAGGCTGATCCAGGACGCGCTGAAATTGTTGATGCGCGAGCGCACCGTACTGGTGATTGCGCATCGTCTGTCGACGGTGGCGGATGCCGACCAGATCGTTGTGATGGACGAGGGCCGCATTATCGAACGCGGCAGCCACGCCGATCTGCTCGCTCGCGATGGCTATTTCGCTGCGCTGCATCGCATGCAGTTTCACGACCACGCGAAGTGAATATCGCCGAACGCCTGCAAGCGATCTGGTATGGCACCGAGCCGCCACCGCTCGCGTTGCGCGCACTGGTCCCGCTCTACGCCGGATTACGCAACCTGTACCGACTGCCGTATCGACTGGGCCTGCGAACATCGCAACGCTTGCCCCTACCCGTCATCGTCGTTGGCAACCTCACCGTTGGTGGCAGTGGCAAGACGCCGCTGGTGCTTGCATTGATTGATGCGTTGCGCGAGCGCGGATGGAATCCCGGCGTGATTTCACGTGGCTATGGTGGCAAGGCGACCATCCCGATGCGAGTTGACGATGACAGCGATCCTGCTCTCGTCGGTGACGAGCCGTGTCTGATCCGCCAGCGCAGTGGCGCGCCATTGGCTGTTGCACGCCGACGTACCGATGCGGGTCGCTTATTGCTTCTGGATGAGAACGAAATCCCGCCCAACGTGCTGATAGCTGACGACGGGTTGCAACACATCGCGCTGGCACGAGACATCGAAATCTGCGTGATCGATGGCGTGCGCCGCTTCGGCAATGGCTATTTGCTACCTGCTGGTCCATTACGCGAGCCATTAGTTCGGCTGGCCCATATTCCGTTCCACGTCGTCAATGGCGATATGTCGAACGACGGCGAAATCTCGATGCAGCTGAGCATCGATGGCGTCGTGTCGCTGCTCGACGCCAGTCATCGCGAATCATTGGCAAGCTGGTCAGGCAGGCGCGTCCATGCCGTCGCCGGAATTGGCAATCCAGATCGATTCTTTCACCAGCTGCGCGATGCCGGCATTGTCGTGATCGAGCACCCACTTCCCGACCATCATCCATTCGTGATCGAGGACGTTACCTTCAACGACGACCTGCCGGTCCTGATGACCGAGAAAGATGCGATCAAGTGTCGAGCATTTACCGACAAGCAAATGCATTACCTGGCGGTATCCGCGATGCTCCCGACGACGTTTTTCGAAGACATCGACGCGCGACTGAAGCGGTGTTCACAACGCTTCCAGCGATCAAACGAACGTCACTCGCGCCAATAGGCTCGCCGTCGTTCGCGTTGTTTGACGACATCGAACGATCCATCCGCGGCAACGTGGATCATCACCGCACCACTGTCGGCCGTGTTGAGCATAGGCACGCCCGCATCGGCGTAACGTTTTACTACGAGTGGATGCGGATGGCCAAACCGGCTCAGCCATGCGGCCGACGCAACCGCCAGGCGTGGATGCAACGCGTTGATGAATGCCTGCGACGAAGACCGATTGCTGCCGTGGTGGGGCACTGAAAGCAGCAACGGGCGCGAATCATCGGCAGCGAGCATGCTCGCGATGGCTGGTTCGGCTCGCGTACTGATGTCGCCGGTTAACAGCAGCCGTCCGCCCTGCCCTTCGACAAGAACCACGCAGGATTGATCGTTGCTTTTCGTGCCCTTCGCATCCTGCGCCAGCGGGCGCACGACCCGAATGGCAACGCCGTCGAAATCCCGGCGTTGGCCGTCCCGGCACGGTTGCAATGTAATATCGCCGCGCCCTGCCTCACCACCGAACACTTCAGCTTGCTGCCACTCGCTGAGTACCGCGGGCATTCCACCCGCATGGTCATTGTCGGCGTGGCTGACAAATGCGAGATCAAGGCTTTCTACTCCCAGACCATGCAGGCTCGGCAACACTGCCGCACTGCCAAGATCAAAACCGGACGGAAATCGCGCACCAGCGTCGTAGATCATCGCATGGTCGTGCGTCCGCACCAGCACCGAAAGGCCTTGTCCGACATCAATGAACAAGGCATCAAAACCGCCCAGTGGCGGACGTTTGATCACTGGCATAAGCAACGGCAGGAACAGAAACAGACCCAGCCAGCGCAAAGGCAGACCACGCGGCAGGAACAACCACGCCGCACCCAGAGTCGCCAGCGATAACGCCAGCGGCGATATTTCCGGCAATGTCCAGTGTGCGCCTGGCCACGTCGCTATGACCTGCCACAACCACCATTGTCCATGCGCAAGCCAAGCGCCGCCGATCAGGAATGGCGTTGCCAGTGGAGCCCAGATCAGCAACGACAACGCGGCGATCAATGCCAACGGCACGATCGCCACGCTGACCAAAGGCACCGCAAGCAAGTTCGACACGCCGCCAAGCGACGAAGTCTGGCCGAAGAACCAGAAACTCAGCGGCAGCAAAGACAGCGTCATCACCATCTGTGCGCTGCCCAGCGCCTTGAGATGCCCGATCAAACTGCGCGGCAGTTCCAGCCCCAGCATCAGGAATGCGACGCCGACGAACGACAACCAGAACCCCGCGCCCAGCACCGACAGCGGATCCACAAGCAGCAGCACCATCGCCGCCAGTGCCAGTGACTGCGGCACGCTGCTGTTGCGACGCGTTCCACGAGTCAGGGCGAAAACGCCAATCATCAACACGGTGCGCAGCGTCGGCAAGCTGTTGCCGGCCAGCGCGCCGTAGCCAATCGCCGCCAGTAGCGCCGCGCTGGATTCAATAAGTGGTCTTGGCAGCCGCAGGAGCAGTGCAGGCAAGAGCCAGCAAAAAGCACGCGCCAGCCACGCGCCGAAGAGCGCGGCAACGCCGACGTGGAATCCGGAAATCGACAGCAGATGAGTCACGCCATTGGCACGCGCCACGTCCCAGTCTGCTGGCGTCAAGCCCCGCGTGTCGCCAACAGCGAGCGCCTGCAATAAGTGCGCGTCATGCGGATCGATGACCGCTGCTGCGATGCCCCGCGCAATGCGATCTCGCCAACGGTCCACGCACAGCATCGGCGCCGGTAATTCGCGCGCTTTCGTCACTTCACGCACGTAGCCGACGGCATTGATGCCGCGTTCCACTGCATATCGCTCGAAATCGAATCCGCTGGTGTTAACCAAACCGCGAGGTCGTTTCAGCCGCACACGCAACTGCCATCTGCTGCACGGAGCGATCTCTGGATCGTCAACGGCATACCACGACAATCGTGCCAGTCCGCCCAGCGAAACCGGTTCGCCCGCCAATTCCGCCGTTTCGATTCGCAGTACGAACAGGCTGGCGTCTTCACGTCGCTGCGGCAGCTCATCGACCACTCCAATCACATCGAAGTCGCGCCCTTCCAGCTCGACCGGAAGTCGCGCATCCATCGCCCACTGGCCGCGCAATGCGCTCCACGCGAATGCAAGCACGATGAGCGCGATCCAGCGCGCGCGGGGGAAGCGCAATGCACATAGCGCGACGACGGCAGCCGCAAGGTTGACGATGATCGGAAGCTGCGCCGGCAGTGCCTGCGCGGCGAGCACGCCGGTGAGAACGGCGAGTGCCGTGATCGGTGTAACCGCACGACTTGGCGTGTTGCGACGTTCCATGTCTGCCCCCTTTGACGCGACGCCGCCGATCTTACGCCCTCGACTCTTCGCCGTCTTGGCTCATGGCGTAACGCCGGTGCTCTCTTGTTGGCTGTCGCCAGACTGGTAAAGCATTTCGCCGGGCTGCCGCCCGCCGCGTCGCGATTGTCGGCTGTCGCTAGACTGGTCAAGCGTTTCGCCGGGCTGCCGCCCGCCGCGTCGCGATTGTCGGCTGTCGCTAGACTGGTCAAGCGTTTCGCCGGGCTGCCGCCCGCCGCTTCGCTATTGTCAGCTTTCGCCAGACTGGTCAAGCGTTTCGCCGGGCTGCCGCCCGCCGCCCTACCTTTCTCCTCGCAGAGAAACGTAGGCCAAAGATGCGCCCTTGGCGGGTCGGT